>CAYYWZ010000011.1:52930-81220 GCA_964475415.1 uncultured Saprospiraceae bacterium
GTATGCTCCTAATACTTCCATGTAACGCATATAAAATTGGTGCCCCTATAACATATCATATGATAACCACCCTGAGAAACCTAAAATGCTAATGCTCCCCCAACCGTAAGTTGCGTATCTTCTTGCCCTATATAGTAACCTAGTTTAAATCCAAGTAAATTTAAAGGTGTGAGATATATTCCTGCTCCATAACTCGTATGCCAGTCATCTATATTTTCATCTTCGATGAATACTCTTCCATAATCAAACGAGCCAAAAATTCCTAATCCTGTTTTCAATCCACCATTTCCTTGTAGTAATTTTATCCTGAGATCAGAAGCATGATAAACCATCCCATCGCCAGCAAATCTATTTGTTCTATACCCTCTTAAACGGGACTGATTAGCCAGGGAGTTAGCATGAAAAAACTCATAGTCCCCTATTGTATAAGCACCTCCAATATTTGTAGCTAAAACAATTTTATGGGATGGAGAAAATGGGATGTATGCTGCAAGCTGACTGCTTATTGTAATATTACTAAACTTTGTATCAGATAAGCTTTGTCTGTAATCTGCTCTAGCATTGAAAATATATCCTCTAGTAGGAAGAGCTGGGTTATTTACTCGGTTACTAGTATATTCCAAACCTAGACCACTATATAATTTTTGATCAAAAGCATCTTCTGGTACACCAGCCTCTGGAGTAAATATAAATCGTAGTTCTAATGGATCGTTAAGTTCATTATTAAAATTGATATACTCAAAGCTAGGATTGACACTTAGAGATTTACCATTGCTTAAATTTCTAATTAAATTTGGATTAATATCTAAATGTACACCTCTTATAATGTGAAAATTCCTTCTCCCTGAATTAGGATTATCAGGAAATACTTCTTCAAAGTTTATATACTCATTCCCTAATCCATAAAAGAATTGTACGAAAGTCGGTCCAGTGAATCTACCATCTAATCTAAAGTCCCAATCTCGTCCGAATACTGAAGTCCAATGACCGGAATAATTTGCAACTATAGCATTATTAGCCCAGAAATATCCTAAGTTAAGAGAATGATTTGACTTAAAAGGATTTTTACGAAATCCATTCTTTCTCCAAAGAACATTATAGCTAAGACCTATCCCCTCGTCTGTATAAAATGATATCATAGGAAAATGAATGGATGTATTTAATTTCCAGTCTTTTCTATCAAATTTATTGATACCTCTCACATCCTTAAGATTAGTTTTTATACCATTCCCATTAGTTGTCATTCCCTTAGGTCTATCATTAGCTATTATGGATATGTGGCTTGCATCATTATTTATAACATCATCTCCTCCACCACCTACTATAACAACATTTACACTAGATTTATCAGATCCAGAAAAATTAAAAGTGTCATCTTTTTTTAGACCTATTAATCTAAGTTCATTACAATCTTTTCCTGCAATTATCCGAGACCAAATCAAGTGATTATCTCCATCCTTATCTTTATGATATACCTGCACATCTAGCATATCGTTGGGCATTGCTTTTATGTCAAAAGTGTTCTGACTATTTGTACCTATTGCTGTTACTTCTTTGGTCAGGTAACTATAGAAATCTTTAGCATATTTTACCATGTCAGCCCTACGTGCTTTAAGTTTAGCTTCTATTTCTTTACCATCTAATTCATAGATCTTTTCTGGCCATAATCTTAATGCCTCATTTATAAGCTTATCAGTTACAGCCGTTTGTATAAGTTCGGCAGTTTTGATAAAATCTTCTTCATTGAGTTCAGAAAGAAAATGACGGTCAAAGTGTCTTGCATTAAAAGCTAGTCCACTTATAAAATCTATTTCTTTGTCAAACTTCCTGATCGAGGGCGTTATGTAAGGTCTACTTGCTAAGTAATTTAAAAAACCATCGTTCTTAAAAAACACCTGATCTCTATCTCTTGGAATTGCTCTATAGATTTTTTTATTTATTCCTTCTTCTTCATATATCCCCCATCTCCACTGATCATCATGTCGATCCCAATCTCCTAATAGTAGATCTAGCAATCGAGCTTTAAGTACATATTTTTGATCTACTTTATGTTTATGGTTTTTGTATAACTTAGATACTAGCTCTAAGGTATTGATAGATTCTGTCGCACCACCATAAGTAGGATGACCATCCATATTCCCGCCAGGCCTCTCTTCATATAGATATAATTTTTCTGAAAAATCTTTGTTATAATCACCCAACGCTTTTTGCGCAGGCAGCCATACATATTTTGGATTAGCGTGATAGATTCCTACTGCCTCAGCAAATGGTGGTACAACTGAGGCGCCATAAGGGTGTGCAGCAGAAACTCCATCTTGGTAATAGTCGCTTACTATTGTACTTCTTAGTGCAGCTGGAACAACTTTATAGACATCTTTATCTACTGACCTAATAACCCATTGCTGCCCTTTTGCATTCTCTAGTCTTAGAGATCTAGTTTGGAATCCTCCTCCTTGTTTTATCGGCACGAGTCCACCATGTGCATCATCCAATAGCAGCAGCGGAAACTCTACATCCGTACTCCATGCTTTTCGATAAGTTGAACCTATTCCTAATCTACCTTTTACATATTTATCTGAAGCTCTAGTAGTAATAACCCTTGGTAAATCTTCCGCATCTTTGTAGATCTTTTTATCTTCATAATTATTAAAGACTTTTTTATAAAGTCTCTTCTTATAGACAGATTTAGAAATACTAGGATTATGGGGATCAGGAATATAAAATTCGAGCCATAATTCTAGATCTTTAGTATGCGTAATCTTTGTAAACCCTTTTTCCATAAGGGCAAATTCTGCAGTCCCTCCCTTTCTAACATAATCGACTTCACTACCACTCCCGGCAACAACATAATGATTATCTTTTTCTTCATGGTATTGGAGATTTTTATCATGTGCCGAAGCATGAATGACACCCTCAAAATTGCTTAGCACAAGATTCATTACACCCCTGTAAGTCTCATATTTTGGGTTTCCAAATTTTTGTTCTCCACCTCCTATTTTTTTAGCACCTGTGAATATACTTCCTAAGATAGGCAGGGGCAACAAATGACTTTTAAGACCATAATTTCCTCCAGTTTTTCCATTGGAATATACTGGATGATGAGCGGCAATTATTACATTTTTATTTTTATTCTTAGCAAGAATTTCTTTGAGAAAAATAACCAGTTCTTGTTCTGTATCTATTTCGCAACCTGATCGTGTTCTCTCATCAGATCTATCTCCTTGTAAAACCCACTGAGAATCTACCAATACTAATAATAAGTCACTTGTCAATTTTACAACCTTAGGTTCCCCACAGCCATGCGAAGGCGCGAAAATATTTTTACCATCTACCTTAGACTGAATATACTCTTCTGCATTTTCTAGAGCTGTAGTTGTGTAATTCTGACCATCATACCATTCAGCATTACCTGGTATAAAATATACTTTATCAGTGTGATCTTTGAGATTTTTAATACACGCTTCGACGGCTAGATCTGACTTTTTAAAATCAGAACTTTCTTCTATTTCGTTGAAACCAGTATTGCTTAGTGTATTACCTAGAAACACTACTGACTTTTCGGTATCAGTCTTCACGAGTTCAGATTTTATAAGATCTACAATACCAGACTTTGATACATCACTATTAGAAGCACCTATATCCCCTACTAAGTACAGTTCATAATCAATGTTACTTATAGAAGCAGTTTCTAGGGTGCCATTATTTTCATATAGGCTTTCCCTAACATAAGGTTTTTTAGCAGCACAAGACCATAAAAAATGTATACAGAATAGTTGAATTAAATACTTTATTCTAAATGTCATTGTATTCTTTTTTTTTTTATGGAGTTAATAATTTTTAATTTGGATCATTGATTCTTATTTATGTTCTAGAACAATCTTCCCAATCTGTTGCCCTGTTCTTAAAACATCAAAAGCTATTAACGCTTCATCAAATGAAAATGATGCATGAATCAGCGGTTTGATTTTGTTCGTTTTCATAAAATCTATTAAAGCTTTAAACTCTGATGGCGATCCCATAGCTGTTCCTATAAACTGGATATGTCTAAGAAAAAACTTACTTATACTAATTGTTGTTTTGGGTGAACCTGTAGAGCCATAAGTAACTATTTTACCACCATAATTCATAAATTTGAAATATTCATCTAAGACAGCAGATGGAGAACTATCCAATACCATATCTATCCCGTTAGACATTTCCTTAAGTTGTAGATTCCAGTTTTGATCCTTATAGTTTACTCCACCACTAGCACCGATCTTTTTTGAGGATTCTATTTTCTCCTTACTAGAACTACTGACATATACCTCAGCTCCCATAGCACAGGCAAGTGCTAGCCCTGCCTGTGCTACTCCCCCACCAATCCCTGTAATAAGAAGCTTGTCACCGTGCTTTATTCCTCCATGTCGTCTTAGTGCTCTCCATGCCGTAAGTCCTGCAACAGGCAATGCCGCTGCTTCTACCCATGATAGATAACTAGGTTTTTCTTCTAGGCTTTCTACTGGAACGCTTATATATTCTGCCATGGTTCCTGGGTCTGGCATACCTAATACTCTGAAGTTTCTTGATGGGCTTTCTTCATTATTACCCCAGTCATAGGCCGGGTAAATAACAACTTCCTTCTCCAGCCAAGATGAATCTATACCATCTCCTATTGATACAACTATACCTGAACCGTCAGCTCCAAGTATGCAAGGAAGTTTCATCCCTGGATACAATCCTTTTTGTATCCATAGCTCCCGATGATTGATGGCCGAAGCTTTAAGCTTTACTAATACTTCACCTTCATTAGGAACTGGTTTTTCCCAATCTCGGATATCTAAATTTTTAAGCTCATTTAATACAAGTGCTTTCATTTATTTAGGCTTTTTTTCATGATATCCATTATAGAGATATCTATATTTTGTAGTAGATCTACATCAATCTCTACTCCTACAGGAATTAGTTTCTTGGCAACCATAAATGATCTAGGATCGTTCACAGTGTCTATAGCAATCAGTTTTTTATCTCTTAAGTAAAAAACAGAAAACTCCTTTGATTCCATTTCTCCTCTGATAGCAATTGTGTCATAGTCTTTTAGGATTCCTGCAGATTGCAATTTGACATCATACTGATCTGACCAGAACCAAGGAAGGTCTTTATATTCTTTTTCAATGCCACAAATATGCTGAGCAGCAACCTTCCCTTGATTTACTGCATTAGGGACAGATTCTAAGCGCATCCTCGTTCTATATAACTCATCATAGTGATTAGCACAATCACCTACTGCATAGATATCCGCATCTGCTGTTTGGCAAAAACCATTGATGATAATTCCATTATCACATGCTAGACCGGCTTCACTTGCTAACTCTATATTAGGAATGACTCCTATGCCTACAATGCAGATGTCAAAAGCTATGTGCTTGCCATTTTTTGTAATAGCCATTTGCTTTCCATCTATCAATTCTACTTTTGACACCATGGTAGACAGGAGAATCTCTACGTCTTTTGATCTATGATATTGAGTGAAAAAACCAGATATTTCAGTGCTTGTAACTCTTGATAGGATTCTATCTGATGCTTCTACTATCGTAACTATATTGCCCAGCTTTGTTAGAGACGCCGCTACCTCTAATCCTATATATCCTCCTCCTATTATCAGTACCTTACTATCTTGATTTAGCTTTGCTTTAATCTGATCTACATCTTTCTTAGTTTTTAGATAGAATAGATTAGAGTTGGAGTTGAGTCCATCTATTTGTAATTTTCTCACCCGTGCACCTGTCGCTATAATAAGCTTAGTATAACTATATTCTTTATTTTCTGAGGTGATAATAGTTTTATTTTTCCGATCAATTCTTATAACTAGTGTTTTGAGCAGAAAATTAATATTGAGTTTGTCAAAAGATTCCTTACTCCGTAGGATTAATTCTGACTCATCAATTTCGTTACTGAGAAAAGCCTTACTGAGTGGAGGCCTATTATAAGGCAATATTTCTTCCTCTCCTATCATCAGAATCTCTCCTTCCCATTTATGTTTTCGTAGACTAGCTATGGATTCTGCAGCAGCATGCCCTCCTCCTATAATAATAACTCGCTTAAGCATTTTATTTATTTGATCAATACATTTCTCAATATACCATAAAATGAATAGCTGCTAAAAATAAAACAGGTATAATTAGGAGTACTAATTGCAAAATTATTCTTGCATTTCATTCACAACTTGATCACTGGATGTAGTTATGCTTCTAAAATAAATAGGCTATTTTACTCCATATCTGAGCTATTCGCTATATTTACAACATCCGCAATATGAATATATCCTAATATCTAAGGGTTAAGTACATTTAAAACACTTTAAAACATGAGAAAAATATTATTCTTAGTAATAATTATATCGTCTATTATTGCTTGTAAACCAGAAAATGGAATTGAAAAAACTACAGAAAAGACTACTGTGTCTACTTCATCAGATAATGATTTCCAATGGGTTGTAGACAAGTTTTCCGATAAGAAAATACTTAAGTATCAGATACCTGATTTTGACAAATTATCAGCTAAACAGAAAGGTCTCGTCTATTATCTTACAGAGGCAGGTCTCGCTGGCAGAGATATTATGTATGATCAGAATTATAGACATAATCTCGAAATCAGAAAGGCTATAGAAAACATTATAAAAATGTATACGGGTGATGATCAGGCCTCAGATGATTACAAAAAATTCATGACCTACGCTAAGGAAGTATGGTTTGCTAACGGAATACATCACCACTACTCTATGGATAAGTTTATTCCAGAATTCCACCAAGATTACTTTTATGAATTATTGAGAAAATCTGGAACTCAGTTATCTCATGAAGCAATGTCTGCGATATTCGAAGAAGATGTAGATAACAAAAAAGTAAATCTAGATGAATCAAAAGGCTTACTTAAAGGTTCTGCTATAAATATGTATCATCCAAATGTTTCTCAAGCTGAAGCAAAAGCGTTTTATGCAGAAAAAGCAAAAAATGATGACGATCAACCTGTGTGGCACGGATTGAACTCTTATCTGAGTAAGGATAAAGATGGTAATTTATATGAGGAGGTATATTCCCTAAACGGAAGATATGGATCTGCTATAGCTAAGATTATAGAAAACCTAGAGCAGGCGGTAAAGTATGCAGAAAATAATGCACAAGGGGAAGCCTTAGAATTACTCATAGAATATTACAAAACTGGTGATCTAGGTACTTGGGATGATTATAATGTAGCCTGGGTGGAAGCAACTGAAGGAGATATAGATTACATCAATGGATTTATAGAAGTGTATAATGATCCTATAGGTTATAAAGGATCATATGAAAGCATAGTGGAGATTAAGGATTTCGAAGCTTCTAAAAGAATGGCAAAATTATCTGATTATGCACAATGGTTCGAGGACAACTCTACTATTCTCCCAGCTCATAAGAAAAAGAATGTAGTAGGTATCTCTTACAAAGTTGTCAATGTTGCTGGTGAAAGTGGTGATGCATCTCCATCAACTCCTATCGGTGTCAACCTACCTAATGCTAACTGGATTAGAAAAGAGCATGGTTCTAAGTCTGTAAGTTTAGGAAATATCATCTATGCTTATGCACAATCATCTGGACCTGGTATGCTAGGAGAATTTGCTCACGATAAGAAGGAAATAGAATTGACAGAAAAGTATGGAGGATTAGCCTCTAAGATGGCCACTGCCCTACATGAAGTAATCGGTCATGCCTCTGGTAAAATAAATGAAGGTGTAGGTACGCCCAAGCAAACCCTACAAAGTTATGCATCTGCAATAGAGGAAGCTAGGGCAGATATTGTAGCGCTCTACTTTATTATGGATCCAAAGATTGTGGAACTAGGTCTTATTCCGTCGCAAGACGTAGCCATAGCGGAATACGATATGTTTATCAGTAACGGACTAATGAAACAGCTGCAAAGAATAAAGCCAGGAAAAGACATAGAAGAGTCTCATATGAGAAACCGACAGACTATAGCTGCATGGGCCTATGAAAAAGGAGCAGCGGATAATGTAATAGAAAAAGTAACCAAGGACGGTAAGACCTATTTCAATATTACGGACTACCAAAAGCTAAGAACTATTTTTGGTGAGCTACTTACAGAATTACAGCGAATGACCTCAGAGGGCGATTATGATGCAGCTAAAAATCTAATAGAAAATTATGGTGTAAAAGTAGACCAAGAATTACATGCAGAGGTACTCGAGCGTGTAAAGAAACTTAACATCGCGCCATACGGTGGATTTGTAAATCCTATACTAACACCTTCGATGGATGATGATGGAGTTATTACGGATGTCAAAGTTAGTTATCCTAAAGATTTTACCGATCAGATGATGACATACGGAGAGAAATATTCGTTTCTAGAAGTAAAGTAGTCAATATGGACAAGCCTTATAGCATTAAAATATAAGGCTTGTTCAATATTTTATAGCTTTTTTAACTAGATATATTTACAAAGTAACTATATTTAACTTTCTGACATTCAACACACATTGTTAATCTAACACACATCGTACGTGTATGAAAAATAATCTACTGCTTAGTTTATTAATAATTGTGTATGCCAGCTCCCTATCGGGTCAGCAGCTATCTAGCTGGAGTTCCTTTTATGAAAATGGTTTTGTCTGGAATCCAGCTTTGAGTGCTCAGTTTGATAATCGAGAAATAGCCTTGACAAATCGATCGGAATGGTCAGGATTTGAGGATGCTCCTGAATTTGGAACCCTCTCCTATCAATCTCCCTTAACAAGATTAGATAAAAACGCAGCTTTCGGAGCTTTCTTAGAGTATGATAAAGCTGGGCCCTTGCAAAATATCGGACTTTCTGGGACTTATGCTTATAAGATCAAACCTCTATTGTTAAACAATGAAAATGATCTATTAAGCTTCGGATTTTTAGTTAAAATCCAGCAGCTACGATTAAATGAATTAGAACTAGAACATCCGGATCTATCATTCGGAGGAAATTCAGAATTACCTAGCTCTAGTAGTTTTCAGCCTAATGTGGGTGTAGGACTACATTATATGAGTTCCAAGGATGCAATGTCTAATAGATATTATTTTGGATTCTCTATGCTCAATATTATACCGAGCAATTTTAATACAAGTATCGAAGAAATTAGTATTTCTAATACCATGCACCTAACCTCTAATCTAGGTTACAGTAAATTTCTATCTAGTTCTGATGCTATTTTAGATTTTAATCTGCTCGGGATTTATGCCTTTACAAGGCCTTTTGATCTCATGCTGAACATAAGGTATGAGAAAATAAACAAGTACTGGATTTCTGGTGGACTGGTAAATACTGGAGAATTTTTTGGCCAATTCGGTGTTATTGTTGGTAAGAAATCTGATAACAAAGACGCACCGAATAACCTATTCAGATTAGGTATTAAAGCTGATTACAGCTTTGGCTCTATCTCTAGAGTCGCAGGACTGGGATACGAATTCTATATCGCATACAGGCTGGGATCTGTAAGAAAAAAAATTACGGATAAGGGTTATAGACCTAGTAAGATTTATTGATAACTAAGAGTCCCTCAATCACTCTAGTGTAATCATTAAAAAAATAATAAATGAAATATCTATATATCACCCCACTGTTGCTCTTGATTAGTTTTTATGGAATTACAAAAAGTAATTGGCTTGCCTTAGATTGCGAATTTGCAGATAACTGCACCGACATATCTGATGCAGAAACTTATGCCACATCTCCTACGGACACAACCTGTAATATGATCCGTCCCCTTTTTATAAACGGCTGCCTAGATGGTGCAAATCCATCAACAGAAATATCTGAGTGTGGCGCAGAATTATTACCAACGGTCTGGCTATGTATAGAGGCAGATACTAACGCTACAAGACTTATAAGCTCTATAGATATAAAAGGATCATGGACGCCATTCTGGTCTATATGGTATGGATCATGCGATGACCTGACTCAAGTTACAGCCATAGATACAGGAGGAGTTGAAGTAACCTGTGGAATGGGTACAAGCACCTACAATATAGAACTCCCAGTTGATCCTATTGCAGATACCTTGGTAACTAAGTTTTATGTAGCTGTATCAGCTAGAGGAATGGTAGATAATCCTGAATTCTTACTCAGTGCCTATACACTTGCTGATTGCGAACTTTGTAATGGAGATATAGGCAACTGTACCCCTACTGCCACTATAGAAGTTATCGAAAGAGAAAATGATTTTCTTCCATTAGATCCTGATGAAGATGGATTAGCTGGACCTTTTTGCCCAGGAGAAAAAGTTACAATCCTAGTTGACTATTTTTATGATAGCTCTAACTCTGATGATTGGCTGATAGGACTAGTTCCAAGTTTTGGATCTGGATGGGATCTGGCTGCCTCAGATATACCAAGTCAAGGTTTGGGTGGTTCTTGGGAATGGATAGATCAAGATAGCACAGATTGTGCGCCAGTTTTAACAGCTGATTTGCCAGCACTATGTACTTACACCGATAATAGTGGAAGACTTCAATTGCTTAATTTACTATGTGAATCTTCATTTGAATGTACATCAAACTCCCCTTTAGCAGCAGGCTCTCCTTTGCCTAGTGGCTGGTTTTGGCTTACAGATAGTCCTGATTGTTCTAATGATTGTGCACCTCAAAATAACTTTGGATGGCCTGGCGCTCAACATCAAATAACCTTCGAACTCGATCTAGTCGTTAGACAGTTGGACTCAGAAAATGAGTGCCTCAGAGAAAATGATTTGAGTTTCTCCTTTCAAGCTTTTACTGATAGTTATATAGGTTGTAGAGAAAATCTTATAGATGCATGTAAATTAGAAAACAAACAGATAGGCCCTGAATGGCAAATAGATTGTAACGAAGGACCTTCCGTAATAACAGAAACGATAACAGCTGTATGCTCCGGTGAGTCTACAGACTTAAGCGTAAGTATAGAAGGAGGATTACCTGGAACCATACAAATAGAAGTAGCTGACAATACATCTACAAATATTACTGGACAGACTGATCACAACTTTATAAGTACGGGAACAATCGATGACATCCTTGTTAATAATAGCACGACAGTAGACACTGCTAGATATATTGCATATGCAACAGTAGACGGATCCAATTGTAATTCATTACCTGTGATGATCAATATTCCAGTTGCACCAGAAATTACAGTTACACCTTTAGATCTTATTGTATGCGCTCCTTTCTCATTGAATCTCAACACGGATGATTTTGTATCAGGAGGTGCTACACCTTATAGTGAAATCAATTGGTTCTGGAACGGAACTACTTTTATCACATCAGGTAATACGCTGAACAATTATATATTGACCGAATCAGGATTTGTACTTCTAGAAATTACAGATGCTAGTGGCTGCGTTACGGAAAGTCAAATTCCTATTACTGTATTCCAACCGATAAGTCCTAATCTAAGTCTTAGTAGCTCTAGTGCTTGTAACGAAGGCAATGAGATAATAACAGCAACAGCAAGTTTTTCTCAGGGAGGTCCTGCAACTGCATTTATATGGACGGTGACGAATCAGTTTGGTCAAGAGGTAACTCTGGGAACAAATCTAGGATCAAGTTATCAAATTAATGCATTAGGTGTACCTGTGGGAACGTACACTATATCTGTTATAATTGAAAATAATATGGGCTGCGCATCAGTTCCTGTTTTCCAAACGTTTACAATATTTTCTGCTCCTAGTGGAGCTGTCATGCAACAGGCAGATGTGCCTTGTGGAGAACTAGGAGAAGTATGCATTGAATTTTATGGAGCAAATGGTGTAGATATCTATGGAAACGGTCCAGATAGTAATAATGATGGGATTCCTGATATTTATGATGCAAATAGTGATGGCATTCCTGAGTTTTTAGAAATTACCTGGCAGACACCAGTTACGATAATAACAAACAACGATCTATGTATATCTGCAGAATTTGAGGGTAACTACTTTGCTAGTATTACGGTATCAGATAATTGTGTTGGAGACCTACAAGGAACAACTGTATCTATATCTAATTCCACTCCTCCAATGATTATAAGTTCTAGTCCTATTTGCTCTGGTGACTTAGCTGAATTATCTGTGAGCCCGCCAGACTTTTCTTCCTATTTGTGGACAGATAGTAATGGGAATGTTGTAGGAGGAAATTTTTCGACAATCTCTGTAGAACCTCTTGTAACTACAACTTATTCGGTAATCACTATTGATGAAACTGGCTGTGAGTTTGTGTCCTTTACTACCGTAGTTGTTAATCCTATTCCCGAAATAATATTCACAGGATCTACAACAATATGTCCTGGTCAAGAAACAACTATAAACGCTGGTGGAGACCCTAACACAGACAATTATATATGGACAAATAATGCTGGAGAGGTTATCCCGAGTAATGGTTCCTCAGTAACGATAGATTCTCCTGGGGAATATGGTGTGACGCTCACCAATGAATTTGGATGTTCAGCATTTGCTACTATAAATATATTGGTAAGTGGAGAGCTAGAGCCCGTTATCGCTGGCAGCAATATATGTGATAATGGTGAAACGACCCTTAATGTGGGAGAAGGTTTTGATAGCTATTCTTGGACTGATCCTACCGGTGTAATTATAGGAAACAATTTCTTCGTAACTGTCGATCAGGCAGGTATCTACAATGTAGATGTAATTCAAGGAGATTGTATGGGTACAGCTAGCTATTCTGTCTCTGTCGTTAATTCTCCTCAGACTAATATTGTAGAGCAAATCAATGTTTGCAATTCGATCGATAGCGAACCTAATGAAGTCGACTTAATTGCAGTATCTAATTATAGTGACCCAGGGACATGGACATCGCTAGATGAGATAGACATTACAGAGCTTTCGAATGTAAGTTTTGTGGATATACCAGAGGGATGCTATCGTTTCGTTTACACAACTAATAATGCTTTAGAACCGTGTGCAGAAATTAGCGACACCTTAGAAGTATGTGTGGCAGATTGCATATGTCCAGATTTAGAAATTACAGATTTACTAACGTGCAATGATAATACTAATCTAGACTTGGATTTACAACTCTCTCCTATTACTGCTCCCGGAATCTGGAGTTTTATCGATGGACCGGAAATGGTTAACATTTTTGACAACTCTCGTATAAGTACCGTAGATATTTCATCAGGTGAATATCTTTTTCTTTATACACTGAATCCTATACCACCTGACAACTGCCCTGCTCAAGATACACTAATAATAACAGTAGGCAGCCAAGCTTTTGTCCAACTAGATACTCCTGCGCCTTTATGCAATGCACAGTCTACTCTAGGAGCTACTATTATAGATCTGACTGCTCTAGTAATATCAGGAACTGGAGATTGGATAGATCCTGATATTGATGGTTTAGATTTTTCTGATATAATGGCAGTAGACTTTGAGGGAATACCTGAGGGAGTCTACGAAATAGATTTTATAACAAATAATGCAGAGCTGCCTTGCGAAAATATAATTTCCTCTACAGTTATACAGGTTGTCAATTGTGATTGTCCAATCTTAATACTTGATACAGGACCTTCTCTTTGTAATGATGACGCAGTTTTTGACTTAGCAAGCTTAGAGGGTTTATCTGCGCCGGGTAGCTGGTCGGCTTCTGAGGATAATCCTAGTGATATAATCATAAGTATGACTTCTGTAGATATGACGGGTGCCATAGAAGGCGACTATACCTTTACTTATACCTTAGATAATCCAGTTGCTGGATGTGATAATGCAGACGATATAATTATTTCTTTAGAACAAACTATAATTTTAGATACTGTAGATGGTATTGTTTGTAATGCTGACGATGGTACGGGTTCCTCGGTTCTTGATTTATCTTCACTCGCTACAGGAGCATCTGGTATATGGACTGATTCGAATGGATCTATTGTCCAGAATCCTAGCGCGGTCAATTTTGATGGGGCTATACCAGGAATCGTGAATTTCACCTTTACAACAGCAGGAGCTATTGCGCCCTGTCAAAATAAAAGTGCAACAATTTCAGTCACGGTAATAGATTGCAGTTGTAATGATCCAATACTTACAATGAGTACAGTTATATGTAATTCTGATGGCTCAATCATAAATCTACAAGAAGATATATACCAGTCCGGTCCATCAGGAAGTTGGACTATTCTATCGCAACCTATAGGTGGTAGTTTAGAGATAATTAATGAAGTAAGCATAGATGCAAATAATGCAGTTGCAGGTGAATACGTTTTGCAATATAGTTTAGATGTAGCCCCTGATGCATCTTGTGACTCCATATTTCAAGTCTCTTTAAGGATCAATGAAGAAAAGACTGCTTCAATTCTAGCAGCTGGACAGGCTTGTACAGATAATCAAGAACTGTCAATGATAGATTTAACAGAATTTATTTTATCCGGAACATCTTCAGGAAGTTGGTTCGATCAAAATGGGGATCTTATAGTTGATCCTACTGATCTATCTTTTCTTGGTGTTTCAGAGGGAGAATACTTTTACACTTACGTTATAAGTAATGAGACTCCATGTGAAAATAGTTCTTATGAATTGACCATTATTGCCTCTGACTGTTCTGACTGTACGATCGAACTTAATAACGAAGAAATTTCGTCAGAAACAGGTCTTTCTGAATCTATAGATCTATTAGCTAACGATGTTTTTCCTGCACTGTATGAACTAGGAATTGTTGATATCTCTGAACCATCATGGATTACGATAGACCTAATTCAAGATGGTGTTCTGTTTTTTGAATTACAAGAAAACTTTAGCGATACCCTATTTGTAACTTATGAGGTTTGTTCAGCCTTATGTGGCGAATGCGAAACAGCAGTTCTGAGTATACTTAATACATCACCTATGGAGGGAATCATACAGACTACCTTTATCAATGCTAATAGTACTGAGACTAATTTACTTAAGTTTACTAGAAATGGTATTCTTGAGGGAAGCGAGCTATGGATCTATAATCGTTGGGGAGATGAAATCTACCACGCTGAAGATTATGAGAACGACTGGGATGCAGAAGGATATCCAGCAGGAACTTATTACTATGTGCTGGAAATGAATGGCGAGGTTATTAAGCAGACCTTGACGGTGTTTAAGTAATAAGAGATTTTGGTATGGCTATAGGCGTAGGCCGAGTCTTTCGTCTTCTTTTTCTTATCCTTTTTCGTCATGTCGACTCAAGGAGACATCTTGGTAATTGTTAGCAAGACGTTCATTGTAATTGAATACCTATGATGTCAGTAGTCCTCTGACTACTGACTCATATTCAATCAACGCACCTTTCCATACCCACTGTCAGTAATCCCCTGACTACCGCCCCATATTACTTAATTCGAAATGAAAAAAAGGATTTATCCATAAAAAAAGGAGCCACTTATAAAGTAGCTCCTATTATTTTTTTATTATCGTTAAGGATTATTAGAATCCCATTCCGCCTCCCATAGCTCCCATAGATTCTTGGAACTCTTCGAAAGACATCTTCTTGTAGCCGTCAGCGCTTATGTTAAATGCTGCTGCATCTACATCCTTCTTGATTTCAGTAGTAGTGTATACCATCTTCATCTGACCCATATCGATCACTAATTCTAAAGGAAAACCTTTTAGGTCTACTTTCTGAAGACCTTGGATCATCTTAGGACTTGCTTTGATATCTTCCGTTACATATAGATCAAAAGAAAAGCCATCAGCACCTTCTGTGGTGATTGTTGCTTTTTTGCAAGTGTATCCTTGAATAACTTTAGTATCCGTATCATCATAAGCTACTTTCATGTTATCCATCGGATTGTCAGCTCCTGCTTGAGATTTCTCCATTTCTTCTGTAGAAGTTTCTACATGCATTTTTTGACCCATCATGTCAAAAAACATATTTATTCCTTCTGTCTTATTATCAACTAAGGTTGTAATATTTACCATACCTCCCATCATACTTTGCTTTACAAGAGAGTTACCTTCGTTGAAGAAATATTCTGTTTCACTTCCTTTTAGCATTTCTAAACCAGCAGCCATTTGCTCATTGTCAGATGATGCTTCCGTTAATTCCATTTTTAAGTAACCTTTGTCTAAAGTTGTTTGAGCTGTTAGAGATACAGTCAGAAATGTCATTAGTATCAAAGGAAGTACAAAAAGCTTTTTCATAGTATTTTATTTACTTTTAAGTTTAAGATTATAGTATTGTAATAACTTGCATATATAAAATGTTCAATTGTAAAGATAAGTTTCTCAGAATTAGAATAGTTAGATGAATTAACTCTTTTTTAAGATTAATAGAGCCATTCGTCGATATATTTTATAAATATCTTGGCTAGATTCTCAGCATCTGCTATTGCTCGGTGATGTATTCCTGTAAATTCAAAGCCTTCTTTTTTCACTGTAGCCTTCAATCCACCATGCTTTCTGACCTTTTTTATTCTGTTGTGATACTGATCTTTTATATTGATATGGTTTTCTAGCCACTCCGTTTCCATCTTATGCAACACACAATCATTAGTAAGTAATTGTTTATCGTAAGAACCCCAGGTGCAAAAGGTATAGTCCGTATCATATATATCTATCCAGTCTATAAACTGCTCAGCAACCTTTGGGAATTTATCTGCCGAATCTACATTCTGCTGTGTTATAGAGGTAAGTTGCGTACAAAAACTTGATAATCTAGTATTGACATCAGGCCTAACAAACTTGTCAAATACTGCTAAGATCTCACCATATTGATTTACCTTATACGCGCCAATCTCTATGATCTCTTGTACTCCTTTAGGTGGTCTCCCCCTCCAACATGTCGCTTCTAAATCGTATATGATAAAATTCACTATTCCTTTTTCTATTAAGCAAGTTCTTTCTCTAATCCATAGGCATCTAATCTATTATGATAGTAGTGTAGTAATCTAAAATCATCACTTGTAACGACTTCTTTTTCTACTCTAAGGACTTTATTGAGATGAAAAACGCCAACATTATATACACCATCTTCAAAAATCTCCTCATTAGTGGATTTGAATATAGGTGCTAGTTTAAGCATCCCTAAGGATTCCATTTGCCGCAATTTAACAATTATAGTATCCATTGTTTCTATAAAATCAGCTTTTGGAATACTGAAGTCAGAAACAGGCTGTTTTAAAATACCGAACAAGTCCATTTCTTTATAGTGCTTTTCTAAAAGCTTAAAGGCTGTGTAAGCAGCTAAATGAGAACTCAAGACCACGTTCTCTTTCTTGAAAGCTTCCGTTATTTTGTCCGCAAGTAAGCGCGTATATACCGCCTCGCGTTGCAAATCCTTATTACTCTCACCTTGATGCTCAAAAAACTCTTTTATCTCCAGCTTGTTTCCTACATTATCTAAGCTGTTTCCATCTTTGTCTACTAGATTACCGATAACGTCCATAGGTTCTCCTACATTCAGAAAGACTTCTGACTCCTTTCTAGTAAGACGCCATACAAACTTTAATGCACTAGCAATTTTTCCTCTTTTAGATTTTGCTGAGGAATATTTTTCTCTTCCTACAGACTTGAGATGCTGGTTAATAAGCCCAGCAGCTTCAAGCGTAAAATGATAGCCTAGCACTATAGGAACGATGTATATTTTCTTGTTTATACCATTCTTGATACAGTATCGTTGGCCATCTATCACGGAGCCTAATAAGCCTAATTTTAGATTTTCTTCCATATGACCACTCCTAGATCTTGTGCCGCCTGGAAAGAATATATTCGGAGCTCCCTTGACAAGGGATAAACTAGTATAAGACTTAAGGTTTTCTAGATATATAGGATTTTTCTTTCTTCTATCCACTTTATACGCGCCTAACCTGTTTATATAATAAGCAGCCAATTCTACATTGAAAAGATTAAGGCCTGCACCGAAAGCAGAGGCAGGTATACCCGCCTTCATATCCAACATATAACCTAACAGGATAGAATCAAGATTACTAAAGTGCATCGGTACCAACACAACCGTACCCTTCATATATAGGCTTCTCAGTTTCTCTACTTCTCCACTCAAATGTATCTTATTGAGTAGATCTTCTTTCGTCCCCCATATTCTTAACTTTCTCGTAAATGATTTTAAGTATATACGCTTAAAGAGAGAGGTAAGGAATTTTCTAGCAAATCTGAAGGTCTTAGGATTAAAATTACCTACAATTTCTTCTGAGTATCTATTGATTATTCTTTTAAGGAGTTGCTTATACTGCTCATCAGCATCTTCACTTAGCATAGCTTTCTTAGCTGTGGATTCTAATTTTTGCCAATATAATTTTTCATCAGCTGGATCTACTTTCCATGGATTCAGTTTGATCCGTTGTTTTTCTTGATAGATGACCTTAGATACTAGCGACTCTAGATTATCACCGTGTGTCTCTAATATTCTATCATAGGTATATGCATTAAGATCCTGTATAAACTCAGGTCTAGCTTCAGAAAACTGGTTTATAGGCCAATCTTCTATCTTCTCTATAATATGGGGGTATGTATTGGTCAAATAATTGGAATTTGCACAAAAATCAGAATTTATTATTTAAATCTGTTATAAAAGCTAATAACTCTTCTCTTCCCTCCCCCGTTTCTGAACTAGTGATGAACTCGTCTGGTAGACTATTCCAGTATTCTAATAGCCCTTTTCTTATTCTTTCTATGTTCTTTTTCTTTTCTAGTTTCTTTAATTTATCCGTCTTGGTATATACAATAGCAAAAGGTATGGCTAGCGATCCGAGCCAATTAATAAATTCTAAATCTATCTTCTGTAGCGGAATTCTGGAGTCTAATAATACAAAGGCTAATTGTAAATTAGGTCTATGTACGAGATAGTATTCTATCATCTTCTCCCACTTAGCTCTCATTTTTTTAGAAATCTTAGCATATCCGTAACCTGGTAGATCGACTAGATACCATTCACTATTGATGTCAAAAAAGTTTAGGGTCTGAGTTTTTCCTGGCGTATTCGATACTCTGGCAAGAGATTTACGTTGGCATAACATGTTAATCAAGGATGATTTCCCCACATTAGAACGCCCTATAAAAGCATATTCTGGCTTATTCTGCTTCGGACACTGAGACTCTTTCTCGAAGCTTCCTACAAACTCTATTTCTCTAATAACCATTTACGGCATTTTTTTTGTTATATTATAAATTATTATAATTTGTAAATAACAGTTTAGTAAGACGACTACACCAATATTTTATCAATCTTAGCGTTTCTAAAAGTATACAAATTTAAAGAAACTCTATAAACTTAGTCCATTTGTTGCCTTTAAACTCTTAGCATATAGTCAGCATAGTCCCTGAGCAGTATTTTTTTGTTTGCAAAAACCCAAAAATCTAAAATTATGAAATTTTATTTTTTTATCTTTTCCCTCCTTACACTCCCTATTTTCTGTAGTGCACAACTAGAATTTGGTGTCAAAGGTGGTATACATACCTATGATTTAGATAAATTAACCAATCTTAACCTCTCTAGTAATGATTCAGAATTTACACTTACTCCTAGAGAAGCTAGATACGGCTATCACTTAGGTATATATACTAGACTGAAGGTCTTGGGCTTTTTTATAGAGCCTTCAGCAATTTTTAACTCTACCCGATTTGACTATGATGTAACGTCAGAAAACTATCCTTTTTCTGTCTTATCGGAAGATTTCTTAGAACTAGATATTCCCGTATTGATAGGATTTAGATTTCTGAAAGTCCTAAGAATACAAGGAGGTCCTGTAGCACACATAAGTTTAAACTCTACCTCAGGTATATTTGACATAAATGGAGAAGAATATCAGTACGAAAACATGAAATATGGATTCCAAGCAGGCGCTGGTATAGATCTATGGCGACTAAGAATAGATGCGATGTACGAGAGTAACTTTTCCTATTTTGCTAATCATATCAGTGTCGATGGTACAGAATATTCATTCGATAACAAGGCTCCTAGGTTTATATTTACAATTGGATATAGAATATGATAAGTATGGAATGATTATTGAACTATAAAAGATAATTGCTTTAACCAGCAACTGTTAAAACCAAATAAGCTCGATTCTTTCGGGCTTTTTTTATTGACCTAGTGAAAATAAACTTATCTTCATATCTCAATAAATTTAATATTTACTAATGGGATTACTCATTTTCTTTTTTCTATTGTCTATTATCGTTTCTTTTATGTGTTCTGTATGGGAAGCCGTACTACTCAGCATAACTCCTTCTTATGTTCAAATCAAAATGCAAGAAGGCAAAGCAATAGGACATTCACTCAATGAATTCAAAGAAGATATCGACAAACCGCTTTCCGCAATTCTAACCTTAAATACGATTGCGCACACTGTAGGTGCATTAGGAGTAGGAGCTCAAGCAACTAAAATATGGCCGGACAATGGTCTTATGACTGGCCTCATTATTCCAGTAGTTATGACCTTAGGTATACTGATCTTATCTGAAATTATACCTAAAACTATAGGAGCAAGTAAGTGGAAATCTTTAGCTCCTTTCACGGTAAAAAGTTTAAAACTTGTCATGACACTCCTATACCCTCTAGTATGGTTCAGTCAATTAATCACTAGACACTTCAAAGATGATTTACATAAGAGTGTATTAAGCAGAGCTGATTTTACAGCTATGACAAGAGTAGGTGCTGAATCTGGAATCATCGCTCCTAGCGAATCTAAAATAATTGACAATCTACTTAAGTTTAATTCTGTGAGAGCTAAAGATATCATGACGCCTAGGATGGTGGTTACTGCGGCTCCTGAAGATCTGAGTATTTCAGATTTTTACATAGAAAACGAGGCCCTAAACTTCTCTAGAGTTCCTGTATTCTCTACTAGCAAAGATCATATAACAGGTTATGTTATGAAAGATGATATCCTCACTTCTATGATAAAGAAAAAGGATTCCGAATCTCTCGGTAAGATCAAAAGAGAAATATCTGTCGTAACAGAAAATATGAGCATTCAACAAATCTTCGATAAGCTTATGGAAGATAAGGAACATATCGCTCTAGTTGTAGATGAATTTGGTGGCATGTCGGGTGTCCTTACTATGGAAGATGTTATCGAAACACTGCTAGGGATGGAAATTATGGATGAGTCTGATAAGGTAGAAGATCTGCAATTGCTAGCCAGAAAGAAATGGGAAACGAGAGCTAAGAACCTAGGTATCGTAGCTGATGATGCTCCAGAGAAAACTTAATCGGAAAGCTGAAGAGGGTTTGTAAGAATTTTAAAAGCAATCAAGAAAATCTTGCTAGTCAAGGTTCGGACGAATGCAGCGCAAGATTAGTAATATCATAAAGATACTTAGGATACAAAATCAAGCCATCAAGAAAATTCTCCTAATCAAGGTTCAGACAAAAATCATTATACCCTAACTAACTGAAATTAGAAGAAACAACATAGTCTTTACTTTCTCCTGAGTAATCATAGAAGCCTTCGCCAGATTTACGTCCTAACTTGCCAGCAAGAACCATGTTTTTCAGTAAGGGAGATGCCGCATACTTAGGATTACCGAAACCTTCGTGCAATACATCCAAGATAGATTTACATACATCTAATCCTATAAAATCTGCAAGCTGCAAAGGTCCCATAGGATGCGCCATACCTAGCTTCATAACCGTATCGATCTCAGCAACACCCGCTACCCCTTCGTGTAACGTCTGGATAGCCTCATTGATCATAGGCATCAGAATTCTATTTGCGACAAATCCAGGATAATCATTTACTAATACTGGTATTTTTTCTAGATCCTTAGATAGACTTACGATCGTCTCTGTTGTTTCCGCATCAGTAGAATAGCCCTTTATAACTTCTACGAGTTTCATGATAGGAACTGGATTCATGAAATGCATGCCGATAACTTTCCCCGGCCTATTGGTTACACTCGCTATCTTAGTGATAGAGATCGAAGAGGTATTAGAACATAGGATAGCATCCTCAGGGGTATGCTTATCTATTTCTCTAAAAATCTTAAGCTTAAGATCTACATTTTCTGTAGCTGCTTCTACGACAAGATCTACGCCTTGTACTGCCTCTTCTATAGAGGTAAAGGTTGCTATATTCGCTATAGTAGATTTTTGCTTATCCTCAGATATCTTTTCCTTGGCTACCATTCTCCATAGATTTTTATCTATCGTCTTGATGGCTTTATCTAGCGCAACTTCTGACACATCACATAGATGAACCGCAAAGTCATGCATAGCAAAAACATGTGCTATACCATTACCCATTGTTCCTGCTCCTATAACTGCTACCTTCTTCATATTTTTTTTCTTTCTAGTCTAAATTTAATGATACGAAAATATAAAACTTTTAGAGATCTATATAATGGCATCTACTCCTCTAATACAAAGTAAAAAGGGTCTACATTGTTTAATTGATAGACCCCTTTCTTATTTTACATGATACGCTAACTAATTACAGGTAAAACCTATAAGTCTTAAATATTCTAGATATTCATCTACTGTTGTAATCGTAATGCCTCGTGCTTCTGCTAAACTGGTAAAGTTATCTGAGCACACTACTTCTGTATTCACACCCTCCGTACATTCTATACAGTCCGAATTATCGTCGGGTCCACAGGACGAAATAGCTAAGTAAAAACAAGCTAGAAATACAAGGCCTAATGATCGCTGTCTGATTTTCATTCTTCTATTTTTTTAATGATAAATTCTTTACTAAGGAACGAAAACCTAAAACAAATTGTCATTCTACTTAGTCTTAAAAATTTCATAAAAAAAAACTACGACTCTATCATAAACGGATACCTATAATTTGTAGGCGGTACAAAGGTTTCCTTGATTGTTCTAGGAGAAACCCATCTCAGTAAGTTGAGATAAGAACCTGCCTTATCATTAGTTCCTGATCCTCTAGCTCCACCAAAGGGTTGTTGTCCTACAACAGCTCCTGTCGGCTTATCATTGATATAGAAATTACCTGCTGCGTTTCTTAGCTTCTTACTCGCTAACTCTACTATACTTCTATCATTAGAAAAAATAGAACCTGTCAGTGCATACTCAGAAGTACTATCCACCACATCTAATATTTTTTCGAAGTCCGTATCTTTATAAACGTATACAGATAAAACGGGGCCAAATATTTCTTCGCACATCGTCTTGTAATCTGCTTTCTTAGCTAGAATAACTGTAGGTTCTACAAAGTAACCTTTAGTATCGCTGCAGTTACCCCCTATAAGTATTTTGGCATCCTTACTTCTCTTCGCTGAGCTGATGTAAGACTTGATGTTTTTATAAGATTTTGCGTCTATAACCGCATTGACAAAATTAGTAAAGTCCTCAGGAGATCCCATCTTCATAGACTCTATATCCGCTTTCATAAACTTCCAAGTCTTCTCCCATAATGACTTAGGGATATAAGCTCTAGAAGCTGCAGAACACTTCTGTCCCTGATACTCAAATGCACCTCTTACCAAGGCCGTTGCTAGCACCTTAGGATCTGTGCTCTTGTGAGCAACAACAAAATCTTTACCACCTGTCTCTCCTACTATTCTAGGATAGGTTCTGTAGGTATCTAGATTAGCGCCTATGGTTCTCCATAAGGTTTTGAAAACACCTGTACTACCTGTAAAGTGTAGTCCAGCAAAATCTCTATGGTTAAATACAACATCGCCAGTCTCCGGTCCATCTGCAAATACTAAGTTGATCACACCATCTGGCAAACCAGCTTCCTGGAATAAATCCATAATGACATGAGCCGAATAGATCTGACTCTCTGCAGGCTTCCATACTACGGTGTTACCCATCAATGCAGGAGCAGCAGCAAGATTAGCCGCTATACTTGTAAAGTTAAACGGTGTTATAGCAAATACAAATCCTTCTAGTGGTCTATACTCTAGTTTGTTCCATATTCCAGGAGCACTCTCGGGTTGTTGCGCGTATATGTCTATCATGTATTGCACATTAAACCTAAGGAAATCACACAGCTCACATACAGCATCGATCTCTGCTTGATAGGCATTCTTAGATTGACATAACATGGTAGCAGCATTCATTCTTGCTCGATAAGGACCTGCTAGTAGATCAGCAGCTCTTAAGAAGATAGAAGCTCTTTCCTGCCAAGGCATATCCTCCCATGCGGACTTAGCCTTCAGCGCAGCGTTGATAGCACGTTCTACATGCGTCTTATCTCCGTGCGAAAAAGTACCTAACACATGCTTCTTGTCATGTGGTGGATGCATGGTTCTTTTGTCCTTGGTATTTACTCTTTTACCACCGATCACCATAGGGATATTGATAGTAGAGGCCTTCATTTTATTATAAACTTTCTTAAGCTCCTTCTTTTCTGGAGAACCAGGGCCATAAGGCAGAACAGGTTCGTTAGCAGCAATAGGTACTTCGAAAAAAGCGTTACTCATTTTTTATATTTTTTGTTTCAGATAATCATGTAAAACTTCAGGGATAAATGCGGAGATATCTCCTTTCCCTTTTATAATTTCTCTCACGATAGTGGAGCTTATATGCGAATAGGCTGGCTGACTAATCAAGAACACCGTCTCTAGTTGATCTCCTATAATACTATTCAGTTGAGAGATCGTCTTCTCATAATCAAAATCTGATGCATTTCTAAGTCCTCTCAGTAAGAATCGAGCATTCTTTTCTTTACAGAAGTTAACCGTCAGTCCTTCGAAGTGATCTACATTCACCTTGTCATCATGCTTAAATACTTCATTGAGCCACTTAAGACGATCTTCTAAGCTAAACAGGTATTTCTTCTGCGAGTTCATTCCCACTGCTACAATTATCTCATCGAAAAGAGGGATGGCACGTCGGACAAGGTCTACATGTCCTAGGGTAATAGGATCAAAGGAACCTGGGAAAACAGCAATATTTTTCACATACTAGTATTAGACTACAAAGAAAGTAAATTATGAAGTGATATAAGAATCTTAGGGCTAATAAGTTCGTCTTAGCAGTTAGCGGGAATGCCTAAAAATAGATTGTAAAAACTGGAGGAGAATCTGCTACTAAGTCAGACTCTTAGGACTTTGAAGGAATTCAGAAACTTATCGACTCCCGCATTAAGTGATTTATCTTTTTCGGAATAGACAAGCATGATATACAATCTATCTTTTACAACAAATACCTTAGCCTTAGATTGTAGCTCTTGGTCTATGAGTTTTTTTCTGCAAACAAATATGTTGTGTCCGTTTTCTCTTTGCATCTCCTCATAGATGATATCTCCTGGTAAGCCATCTATACTAGATTTTATCAGATCCATTGCTAGCGTGTCATCGCCGAAGATAGCACCGTTAGGATAATCGATGTAGTTGATGGAATAAACATTGCCGTTCTGGTCAGGACCTTCTGATTGATAACCTATCAGATTTAATTCTCCTACTTCTGTCAATGTTTTTCTAGAATATTTCGTTAGTTTGTATGGTACTTCTACAGAAAAAGTATTGTCATCAGAGATTTGTATTTCCCAGTTTTCTTTTAAAATTATCTGCATTATCAATAAGAGTATTATCATAGATACAACAAATATTCAACCAAATCTGCGTAATCTGCTCATTTTATTGATGAGTTTAACATTTCTTTATTCCTGTAAGCCAGATATGATGGGTTTTAAGCCCAAAAATGAAGAAGAAGCCTTTTTACAAGATCACTTTAGCCCAGATCAGAAATGGGGCTACCTCGACCAGAATGGCCAACTAGCCATAGAAGATATCTATGATGATACCAGAGATTTTAGCGAAAATCTAGCAGCTGTAAATTATAAAGGGAAATGGGGCTATATAGATGTCAATGGTAAAAAGATCGTAGACTATATCTATAAGGAAGCACATCCCTTCAGCAATGGTAAAGCCATCGTAAGACAGCTGGATAATAGCTGGTCTGTCATTGACATACAAGGCAATCCGCAATATGCTATTACCGCAGATAGGATATCGCTGGCAAATAATGATATCATAAAGGTACAGGAAAATGGTCTCTATGGTTTTCTGAATATTGATGGTGATACCTTGCTTGCCACACAACATTCTTATGCTTCTGACTTCCACGAGGGCTACGCACTGGTCAAGTATTTCAACGAATATAGACTGGTTAATACTTCGGGAGACATTATGCCACTAGCCTATGATAAGGTCTATAAATTCTCCGATAATACCTATCGCTATCGACAAAATAAACGCTATGGTTATCTAACGGCAGGTGGGAAAGAACTGAGTAAGCCACTGTATACTAAGGCTTCAGATTTTATGGATGATATGGCACTGGTCAAAATAGGTAAAGCCTACCAACTGATCAATAAGGAGGGCAAAACGATTAGCTCCTTTCCTCCTCGATATACGGAGATGGAATATCTGGGACAGGGTCTAGTTTCTTACTACGAGAATGGCTTATGGGGTATTATCGATACAGACCAAGAGCTTATAGCAGCACCAATATATGATATGCTATATCGTCCTAGAGAAGGCATGCTGGCGTATGGTAAAAATGATCTATGGGGTTTTATGGATGTCAAAGGCACTATCGTTACCCAGGCTATTTTCCCGCTGGTATGGGATTATCACGAGGGTATAGCGCGTATCGTATATCCTGAGAAAGCCATAGGATTTATCGATAAACAAGGAAAACTATCGATTCCACCCTATTTCTACGAGATCAAGGATTATTATAATGGTCGGGCAAGGGTTCAGATATATAGATAGCTATTCTAATATTCTAGAAACATGATTATATTTGCGATCAAATAGAAAACAGCGGCTTGTTTTCCGAACAAGAAGGCAAATTTTCTGTATTAATTTGAAAATAACTAAAATCAAAATATCATGAAATACGATATCATAATTATAGGTTCTGGCCCTGGAGGTTATGTGGCAGCGATAAGAGCTTCACAATTAGGGAAAAACGTAGCGATAGTAGAAAGAGAGAGTCTAGGAGGCATCTGTCTTAACTGGGGCTGTATTCCTACCAAGGCATTGCTGAAGAGTGCTCAGGTTTTTGATTATATCAATCATGCTAAGGATTATGGTATCAAGGTAGCAGCACCCAAGGCAGATTTTCCCGGCATGATCAAAAGAAGTAGATCAGTAGCAGACGGTATGAGCAAGGGTGTAAATTTCCTAATGAAGAAAAATAAGATAACCGTCATAGCAGGTGAAGGTAAGATCGTAAGAGGCAACAAGGTCGTTGTGACAGATAGCAATAAGAAGAAGAAAGAATACGACGCAGATCAGATCATCATTGCTACTGGAGGAAGAGCGAAAGAATTACCGCATATCAAGATAGATGGCAAAAAAGTAATCGGTTACAGAGAGGCGATGTCATTGCCTAAGCAACCTAAGAGTATGGTGGTCATCGGTGCTGGAGCGATCGGTGTAGAGTTTGCTTATTTCTATAACGCTATAGGAACTAAAGTAACGGTGGTAGAATATATGGAGCAGGGATTATTACCTAGAGAAGATAAGGATGTGTCTAAGGAAATTACCAAGGTGATGAAGAAAGCAGGCATAGAAGTTATGGCCAATGCTTCTGTAGAATCCGTAGACAGCAAAGGAAAATCTTGTAAGGTAGTTGTCAAAAGTAGAAAGGACGGCAAGGAGGAAAAAATCACCTGCGATGTAGTACTTTCTGCAACAGGAGTAACGCCTAATACAAGCAATATAGGACTAGAAGAAGTGGGTGTCAAAACAGAAAATGGACTGATCATAGTAGATGAATTCTATCAGACGAATGTCAAAGGCATCTATGCCATAGGTGATGTAACACCGGGAGCAGCTCTTGCCCATGTTGCCAGTGCAGAAGGTATCATCTGTGTAGAGAAAATAGCAGGTCATCATCCTGAACCTATAGATTATAATAACATCCCTAGTTGTACGTATTGTAATCCTGAGGTAGCGAGTGTAGGTTATACAGAACAGGCAGCCAAAGATGCTGGTTACGAAATAAAATTAGGTAAGTTTCCTTTCTCTGCTTCTGGAAAAGCAAGTGCTTCTGGAGCGAAAGAAGGCTTTGTCAAAATCATCTACGATGCCAAATACGGTGAGCTCTTAGGTGCACATCTAGTAGGTGCTAATGTCACAGAGATGATTGCAGAGATCGTAACTTCTAGAAAACTAGAAACAACAGGACACGAAATTCTGAAGGCAGTACATCCCCACCCTACGATGAGTGAGGCGATCATGGAAGCTACTGCCGCAGCCTATGATGAGGTGATACATTTGTAAATAGACAGAGACTATAAAGATACATCAGAAAGTACGAAAGCAATTAATACTAGTTTATTAATTGCTTTTGTATTATACAGCTCTACACTCTAAACTTGAATAGTACTCAAAACTAAATGCTTATCTTGATGTTGAATAGAATTCTA
>CAYYWZ010000012.1:0-74389 GCA_964475415.1 uncultured Saprospiraceae bacterium
TGATACTTCTCATTAAAATAAACATCTCCCTCCCAATCACTGACAGAATAAATAGATATTACTTTTTCTCCTGCAACAGGAACTGTAAAAACACTATCGTTTCTTATATAATTGATCTCATTGTTTCTAGTATGTAGCCATAACCTGCCATCGCTGTCTTCTGTAATATTCCATACGTCATTTCTAGAAAGACCATCCTTAGTGGTAAAATTCTTAAAGGTTTTACCATTAAACTTACTGACACCTCGCTCTGTAAAAAACCATATATATCCCTTGCTATCTTGCATACATCCATATACATGATTACTCGGAAGTCCATCAGCTTTCGTATAATGGATATAATTAGACGACTGTGCTAGTCCTTGCTTGCCAACAAAGATGAAAATGTTAAAAAGAAAAATTAATCTATATGTCCATTTAGTCTTTATAATTCTTATATGTTTTCCAACCAGAAAATAATAATAACAGCAATAGTAATATAGACGATACTAAACTGATAGTCTCCCCTACCTTGAACGTGTCAGGATCAAAAACAAAAGTAATTTTATGTTTGCCAGCAGGTACATTCATACCACGCAAAATATAATTTACTCTGATATGTTCTACAGGTATCCCATCAATAGTTACTTTCCATCCCTTATCCGGACCATACCATACTTCTGAAAAAACAGCAAACTGATCTGCAGTTGTATTGCTCTCATACTCTAACTTATCGGGAGCATAAGTAAGTAATTTTATACTTCCTTCCTTGTTATAAGAATTTGCCTTGATATAGTTTTCGAATTCCTTATGTACTATAGCCTCTCCTAATGGATCAAAGGCTGACAAGGCATTAATCTCAGCATTAGCATCTTCTACCATTCGTATCTTATTGACAAACCACGCATTCCCTAATGCTGCTGGGTTACGCTGGGCAGTAGCTTGGTTATTGGCCCCAGGAACAATGTAGTACTTTGTATTAAACATGTTAAGCACATTAGTATTTCCTTGTAGTATATGCCTTACTTTAATATCTTCAAACCGCTGTAGTTTTGCTGCATGGTTTCCTCCTATGGTCTTATGAAAATAAGAGCTAGATGATTCGTTAAAAGTATTAATCGTATTATCCAAAACTCTATAGTGAATATCTTTGTCCGCCAGTATTTGCGTATCTACAGGTCTAGGTTGGAAATTTCTTTCATAGTTTCTCGCAGATACAAAACTGTCATTATTTACATACCTTTTGTTTATAGGCATTAGATCGAAAAAAGTAACTGCAGCTACAACTAGCAGTAGATAATTTTGCTTTAACTTATCTTTCAAATAAAAATATATCGCAGCTGCAATTATTAATATTATCCCAAGGGATCTCAACGAGCTACTTCTCATAATACTCAATCGATCAGAACGCAATGCTTCTATATCATAACCGTATTGGATATAATTAGCATCAGAACCGTGCTCTCCATCAAACATGGATGGCCCAACTAAAACAAAAAACAAAGAAATCGCTGCCAATATCCCTGTTGAAATAAAAAGTGGTTTCAATAAACTCTTTTTATCATCTCTCTTCAATATTTCATTTAAAGATAGTGCACCTAGAAGTGGAAATAATATGGCAGCAACACTCAAAATAGAATTAGGTGTCCTGAACTTATTATACATCGGAGCATAATCAAAAAACAGTCTACTTAAAAATTCAAAATTCTTTCCCATAGACAGCAGCAGCAATAACAATGCTGATAAACCTAACCATATATTTATACCTCGCTTAACGGTAAACATTCCTATGATAAATAAAAGAACTATAGATGCGCCATAATATATAGGACCACTCGTAGAGCCTAAACTTCCCCAATACAAAGGAGCATCAATTCCTTTCCTAGTATTAGCTCCCTTCTTTTTCATAGCTTTTGCAAAGGCAGAGTTAGCTCCTAGATGTTCTCTGGTACTTCCCCCTACTACATCCGGAATATAAGAACTGAATAAGTCTAAAAAACCATTACTCCAACTCATAGCATAATCCCAAGCTAAACCACTCACTGCACTACTGCTAGATGGATCAGCATTCACCGTGCTTAGTATAGGATCTCCCCTCATCGTATCCTTACTATATTCATAGGTCGTCCACATTTTAGAAGCTGATGTACCAACTGCCAAAAATAAACCTAACACCAAAAAGCCTGTTGCTAGAAAAAATGATTTTAATTCTGTTGTTTTTATAGCTTGTATAAACTTAATAATAACATATATAAAAAGACATAAACCCAAATAATAGGTCATCTGTATATGATTGGCAAAAAGACTCAGCGCCATACCTATGGTAAACAATATACCGCCTTGCCAATATTTAGATCTATAGGCAAGTATAACCCCAGCTATGACTAATGGGGAAGCACAGATCGTCCTTACCTTAGTCATGTGGCCTGCGTGAAACAGAACCATATTATTGGTTGTAAAGGCAAATGCTATAGCAGCAATAATAGCCACCCAAGGATTAATACGCAGAACCAACAATAGGATATAAAAAGCAATCATTCCATAAACAAAATAGCCTATAGGTCTACTGAAACCTAGAGACATAATCTTCTCAATATATTTGGTGATATTTGAGTCTTGAGGACTGCTGATTTGATATACAGGCATACCTCCGAACATAGAATTTGTCCACAGTGGATGATCACCAGTTTTCTCTCTGTACGAATTTATCTCTTGTGACATTCCTTTGTAAACCATTATATCACTAGCAGGAACAACCTTGCCTTGTAGCTGCGGTGTGAAGTATATAATAGCTACTAGCAAGAAAGCAGCAATTGCTATTATGTGTGGTAGAAGTTTTTTTAGTATTGGATTATTCATCAGCTTTTTGTAAAATTCTAATTGAGGAAATTTTCTTTTCTAAGTTTATATATTCTAACTAACTTACTCGTCTTTGTAAATAGCGACATAGTTTTCTTCTGGCGTTACATATCCTCTATACATTCCTGAAGAATTAAAGGACATCGCAATATTACCATTTTTATCTAGGGCTACAAGACCACCGCTACCTCCTGCTTTTACTAATTTATCATTAATAATTTTTTCTGTAGCTTCTTCTAGCGACACCTTTCCATATTCCATCATAGCAGAGACATCATGCGCAACTGCATAACGAATAAAAAATTCTCCATGTCCAGTACAGCTTACACCACAAGTAGCATTGTTTGCATAAGTCCCTGCGCCTATAATTGGTGAGTCCCCTATTCTATTATATCGCTTATTAGTCATTCCTCCCGTAGATGTTCCGGCTACGATATTGCCATTCTTATCTAGGGCAACACATCCTACTGTCCCATATTTATAATCAGCTTCTTCATACCATAATGATCCATTAGTTTGTTCTTTTTTCATTGCATTCTGAAGAGACTCTAATCTGTGCTCTGTCTTGAAATAATCTTTAGGAACTATCTGTATATTTTGTTCCTTGGCAAAAGTTTCTGCTCCTTCGCCTACTAACAGAACGTGATCCGATTTTTCTAAAACTGCTCTAGCAGCTGAAATTGGATTTTTTATAATTTTCACACCTCCCACAGCACCTGCATTTAGATCTGCTCCATTCATAATAGATGCATCTAGTTCGTTCTCCTCGTTATTGGTAAATACTGCTCCTTTTCCTGCATTAAACAAAGGAATATCTTCCATGTAATTTATAACCTTTTCTACAGCATCTATAGAACTTCCTCCTTTTGATAATATTCCTTGGCCCACCTCTAAGGCTCCTTTCAATGCTTTTCGGAATGCAGCCTCTTTTTCTGCTGTCATATTCTCCCTTTTTATCGTACCAGCTCCACCATGTATGACCATCGCATAAGCAGGCCTGCTTTTTTTATCTTGTAGAACCGTACTTTTCTCACTAGCTTCATTTCCACATGAAGTTAGTATCATGCAAAAGATTAAAACAAACCAATTATTTACTACCATTTCTTTCTGATTTTATTCGCCTAAATATGCCTTGATTGCGCTTAGATTTTTTTGCTCTTCTTCTGTAAAATCCTTCCATGCATTCTTATAGTCTCTTCTATCCTTATTCTCAAAATAGAGTATACTCAAATAAATACTAATCGGTATCAATACAATTATAATAAGAAAATACTTACTTACTACTAGACCTAAAATAAAAAGAAGCAAGATATATACTGAATACATCGTTAGCACTGCAGCTATTAAAACTGAAGAATAGAAAACTTTCTTTTTTACGGTTTTGTTCGTAATATATTTTGACAAACTGATAGGAATAATATTTACAATAGTTGCTAGAATAAGAAAAGGAAACAAAACCACTTGCAAAAATATATTCCCTTTTTTTTGATCTTCATTCCAGAAGTAATGCTGATCTGTAAGCTTGTTTAAGACGCTTTCTTTTTTCAAAAAAGCAGATAGATTATTAGGCTCATCATTATCTAATAACTCGGCTAGCTTTTTACCTCTACTCAGTATTTCTTCATCTTTATTCATAATGGGATGTGTGTCCGGGTAGGACGCATACATAAACCTTGGATACCAGGTATTGAAAACTTTCTCATTATCAGAATTATCGAGATGTAACACACCTTCTTTTATAGTAGCGTACATGTCATTTGTCAATCTAGATATCTCCTTATTGACCTCCTTATTTTCTCCTAAGATTTCGTATTCATTTGGCTCTTTGACAGGAAAGACTTTTACAATAACACTCGATCTGAATTTATTAGGATCACTAAAATTTATAGCTATAGGAAGCATACCCAAATTAGAATCTTCGTTTTCTTCGAGAAGAGACTTCGCCATTCTTCCGAGTCCTTTTTGAAACTTTCTTAGCTTCCTCACAAATTCTGTACTACCTTCTATAAAGATAAGTATCGCCGCTCCTCTATTTAGTTTATCATTTGCGATATCGAGATTCTCTTTGTTCTTTCTTAGTGCATTGAACCCATCTCTAAATCGGAAAATCGGAATCTGGTGTGTAGAATCTAAAATGACCTTAAGTACAGGATTGTTAAACAAGTCTCCTCTTGTCAAAAAATGAAGCGAGATAGGAAAAAAACAAGCCATAACACACGGCTCTAAAAAACCATTAGGATGATTGCTTGCTATTAGTAAGGGTCTATCCTTAGGTATATGCTCCATACCTATTATATGTATCTTCTTATAATAGATTTTTAGAAACAAACGCGCTATAGGCCGTAATATATAATATAACATATCTTATGCTTATGTCAAATATAAGTTTCTGATTGTAGATATTTTAGCTATCAGAATGATTTATAAAATTAGTTTCGCATATATATAAGCTTAATAATCCCGTACGCTATGAAAATTATAATTATGTAGAGGGATTATTATGCGTTTATTTACCTTTGATATAGATGTCAAAGAAAAAACTCATCATTATAGCTGGACCTACCGCAATAGGAAAAACTAGCCTGAGTATCCACATTGCTAAGATTTTAGGTGCTGAAATTATATCAGCAGACAGCAGACAAATCTACAAGGAACTAGAAATAGGTACTGCTAAGCCCAATCAAAAAGAAAGAGATCAGATCATTCATCACTTTATAGATATTGTAAGCATACATGATAAATATAATGTTGCTAAATATGAAGAGGAGGTTATCTCTTTTTTAGACCAATATTTTCTCCATCGAGATACTGCGATACTTACAGGAGGTACAGGATTATATATCAAAGCTATTATGAATGGCCTAGATGAATTACCTACTATTCCAGAATCTGTAACACAAGAAATAACCAAGCTATATGAGCTTCATGGCATTGCTTTTCTTCAGAATATTGTAGCAGAAAAAGATCCCGTCTATTTTGCAAAAATGGACAAGGATAATGCTCATAGATTGATGCGAGCTGCTGCTGTAATCAAACATACTGGAATACCTTTTACGGAATTTAGAAAAGGAATTGCAAAAAAAAGAGATTTTGACATAATACCCATTCTACTGACGATAGATAGGACCAAACTTTACAATAGAATCAATCAAAGAGTAGATCTTATGATCGAATCAGGTCTAGAACAAGAGGTCAAAAACCTAGTAGAAAACAAGGAATTACAAGCCTTACAAACGGTAGGCTATAAAGAATTTTTCCAATATTTTGATGGTATTCTTTCTAGAATTGAAGCGATAAACAAAATAAAACAGCATACAAGAAACTACGCCAAAAGACAGATTACTTGGTTCAATAATCAATATAAAGGTGAAACATTTTTATACACATCTAAGGATAAGATTCTAGAACATATTGAGCACAATATGTATTAAAATGGATTAAAAATGCTCTTGATGATCTCTATTATAGTATGGATAACACATTCTCAGGAGGTCTTCCGAGTGCAGCCTTATTATCTTTTATAAAAATTGGTCTCTCTATTAATCGAGGATTATCTGCTAATATTCTTACCCATTCGTCTTCAGAATAGCTATTATCTTTGAATTTACTTCGATATATAGCTTCGTTTTTTCTAACTAATTCTTCCGCCTTTATCCCTAATTTTGCTAAAATTCCCTTTATTTCCTTCATAGTAGGAACTTGGTCTAGGTATTCTACAATATTAGGCTCAAGACCTTTAGAATGTAATAATTGCAGAGTTTCTCTGCTCTTTCTGCATCTAGGATTGTGATAAATTTCCATTTGTCAAGTAGTAGTTTTTAGTTACCTTATTGCTTGTAATCTTAAGGATTAAGAATTACAAAGATAATATTTCAAAATTGAATTTTTCAAAAACTAAATTTTAAAATAAATGATTTGGTCTCAAAAAGAGATAAACCTAAGCATTTTAAACGAAATAAATGCTAATACTTTAGTCTCTCATTTAGGTATTTTGTTCACAGAGATGGGTGAGGATTTTCTTGCTGCTACTATGCCTGTAGATCATAGAACTAAACAACCTATGGGGCTATTACATGGCGGTGCTTCAGTAGTATTATCAGAATCACTAGGTTCTATAGCCTCTTATCTCACTGTAGAAAACCCGCTAGCTACTCCCGTTGTAGGTTTAGAAATCAATGCTAATCATCTAAGATCAGTGAAATTAGGTTATGTCAAAGGCATCGTAAAACCGATAAAGCTAGGCAAAACTGTTCATGTTTGGGAAACCAAAATTTTTGATTTAGAAGAAAATCTCTGTTGTATTAGTAGATTGACAACTTTGATTAAAAAAAAATAAGCTCTTTATGTCATAAAGGCTTCTTAGAAGGAATATAAAAATTCCCTTATTATGCTTATTTTGCAGCGTCTTAATCACTTACTACCCTATTTTATAATTTACAAACAAAATCTATCTAATGAAGATCTTTTTACAATTATGCTTTTTCTTATTTTCTGTAACTGTATTCGCTCAAGAAGATTTTAATATCGAGCTAGTTAGTCAAATCGAATTCAATGAAAATAGTAATGACATTTGGGGCTATGTAGATGCTACTGGATTAGAGTATGCAATAGTCGGAACCAGAACAGCAACCAGAGTATACTCACTAGAAGATCCAGCAAACCCTGTAGAAAGAGCTGTAATATCTGGTGCTCCATCTATATGGAGAGATATAAAATCTAATGGTACGTTCTTATATGTTACTACAGATCAAGGAACTGACGGTCTTACAATTATAGACATGACCTTAGCTCCTGAAACAATAACAAGTAGACTATGGCAACCAGTAATGAATGTCAATGGTGATGATATCACACTAGAAACTTGCCATAACCTATACATAGATGATAGTGGAACCTGTTACTTAGCAGGTTGTAACACTTTTGATGGAGTGATCTTACTAGACATAACGACAGACCCACTAGTGCCGTCGATATTAGGAACTGCTAATCTCAATTACTCTCATGATGTATATGCTAGAGGTGATAGATTATATTCTTCTGAAATAAATATTGGTGAAATAAGCATTTATGATATCTCTGACAAAACAAATCCTATTTACATAAATGGAACGGAGACTACTTCAGACTTTACTCATAATGCATGGTTATCAGATGATGGAAATTTTGTATTCACAACAGATGAAAGAGGAAATTCTTACGTAGATGCATATGACATCTCTGATGAATCTAATCTAGTCCTAGTAGATAAGTTCAGACCTATAGAAACAGAAAACAATGGTGTAGTACCTCATAATACACATTACCTAGATGGTTACTTAGTAACATCATGGTATACGGATGGTATTGTTATAGTGGATGCTCACGAACCTAACAATCTTATCAAAGTAGGTTCCTATGATACTTTTGATGGTCCTCATGGAGGAACAAACGGATGCTGGGGTGCCTACCCTTTTCTTCCATCAGGAATTATCTTAGCAAGTGATATCTCTACCGGTCTTTATATACTACAACCAGAATACAAAAGAGCCGCTTACCTAGAAGGAAATGTAAGAGATATAAGCACACTATTACCTATTAATATGGTAGAAGTAGAGATTCTAGGAAATAGAATGAATTTAGAAAATACTGATCCAACAGGGTTTTATAGAAGTGGACAAGTAGACGAAGGAACCTTTATGGTTAGATTCTCACATCCTGACTATCTTACTAAAACAGTACAAGCAGAATTCGTAGCTGGTGAAATAGTACAGTTAGATGTCGAACTTGACGGAAAAATACCTGCAACGCTATCAGGTATTGCAGTGACACAAGCTGATGGATCTGCAGTTCCTTTTGCTCATGTATTTGCATTTAATGAAGAAAACTCTTTTTCTGCACAAGCTGATGCAGATGGTAATTTTAGTTTTGATTTATTTCAAGGGACTTATACTTTTGTAAGCTCTAGCTGGGGATTCTTACAACAAATTGTAGACTTAGAATTAACGGCTGATGAAACATTGACTATAGAATTAGAGAGAGGATATCAAGATGATTTTATTTTTGATCTAGGATGGTCAGTAAGTGGTACGGCTCCTAGAGGAATATGGGAATTAGCTACACCAGTAGGAACAGACTGGCAAGGACTTATTGCCAATCCTAATACTGATTATGATACTGACCAAGGTAGCGATTGCTATGTAACTGGTAATGATCCAGGAACCAGTGTTGGTTCTGATGATGTAGATAATGGAAATACGATATTAGAATCAGATTTCATGGAATTATCTTCATACAATGAACCTACTTTCAATTTTGCTTTATGGTTCTTTAACGAGTCAGGAAACAATGCACCAGATGATGAAGTGGTTATTTCTGTCAATAATGGAACAGAATCTACGGATATTCTTACGATAAGCAGTTCTGCCTCTGAATGGAATTATTATGAGGGACTAACCTTGCCAAGTGATTTTACGGTTACAGATGAAATGAAGCTTTTTGTAGAAACAGCTGATGCTCAGAACACAGGAAATCTGGTAGAAGCAGGATTTGACACATTCTTAGTTACGGATGGCATATCTAGTAGTACAACAGATATAAATGATACGATAGAGATTTCTGCATCACCTAATCCATTCTCAAGCACGATTGCTTTGGACTGGTCTGGAGAGAAAGGAATAGCATCTTTATATAATATAGAAGGTAAGATAATGGCTTCTTACCCTGTAAACAAAGGGGTGAACAATATTATAGTATCTGGAAATATACCTTCAGGAAATTATCTTATCAAGGTAAGAACGGAAAACTACACAAGCAAAACACTTAAGCTTGTCAAAATATAAGCTAGAAATCTAAGATTAAATAAAGCCTTCTTATGTATACCTAAGAGGGCTTTATTTTTTTTTAATAATATGTCAAAAGCTTTTTGTTATTATACTTATTGGTATATATTTGCGGTGCTTTAGAAATAATGGCCCGTTCGTCTAGGGGTTAGGACGCCAGGTTTTCATCCTGGTAGCAGGGGTTCGAATCCCCTACGGGCTGCTAAGAAAGACACTTAATATTAAGTGTCTTTTTTTTGTGTTATTGCAAAGTAACAGAGTGGTATTATTTATATTTTCAGATGTATAGCCTTACATTTACAAATCCTAGCACCTAGAAAAAACATTTTATTCACTGATTAAGGATTCATTATAAAAATTCTTTGAAGCATGAAATACGAATTGGTAATTTTTGATTGTGATGGCACATTAGTAGATAGTGAAAGTCTTACAAACAGAATCATAGCTGATATGCTTACGGAGATTGGCATCCCTACTACCGCAAAAGCTTCTTACGATCTTTTCGCTGGCAAGAAATTTTCAGATATAGTACTACATATAAATCAACAATCTATAGACTACAAAGCTGATTTTGAAGCCGAGTTCAGAAGGCGAAGTAAAATAGTTTTTGAGCAAGAACTAAAGCCTATCCCAGGAATAATGGATCTCCTTCGTAACATTAAAATCCCTATGTGTATAGCCTCTAATGGTCCAAGGGTGAAAATGGCAGTTAGCCTTAAAGCCACAGAGATAAAACCCTTCTTTCCTGACGAAAATATATTCAGCGCTTATGACTTACAAAAGTGGAAACCAAAACCAGATTTATTTTTACATGCTGCGAAAAAAATGAATACTATTCCTTCTAAATGTATCGTTATAGAGGATACCATATCTGGAGTAATGGGAGCCATAAACGCCAATATGGATGTACTTGCTTACAATCCTCATCAAGATATTACTATGAAAAATACTAGCGCTAAAAACTTTACAACTATAGCGTCCCTTATGGACTATATCCTTCCTTTACAGTTAAATTATACTTAAGGTGTAGAAAAATGAGAAGCTAAAACTTTTTATCGTTATTTTTAACTAACTAATACAATCAGTTATGAGATCTCTAATATATGTCTTTTGCATCCTTATCTGTTCTCTCCCTAGTGCTGATGCACAAATTACATTCTCGGAGCATATAGCGCCTATTATTTATAAAAATTGTGGATCTTGCCATCGACCAGGTGAAATAGGTCCTATGAATTTGACGAATTATGATGAAGTAAAAAACTGGTCTACGATGATTAAGTATGTTACTTCTATAAAATATATGCCTCCATGGCAAGCTGATCCAGAATATTCTAGATTTCAAGAAGAGAACTTTCTATCAGACGAAGAAATTCAAAACATAGCTGAATGGGTGGACAATGGAGCTCCAGAAGGTAACCCAGCTCTTGCACCTCCTTTCCCAGACTATCCAGATGGTTCTTTATTAGGAACGCCTGACCTAGTCTTAGAGATGAGCCAGACTCATGTACATCCAGGAAACAATAGAGACTCTTACATGTACTTTGTCCTTCCTTCTGGATTGACTGAAGATAAAATAATTAAGGCGATAGAATTTAGAGCAGGTAACACTAAGATTGTTCACCATGCGCTCCTCTTTGAGGATACAGAAGGAATTGCTGCTGCAACTGATGCAACTACACCCGAATATGGTTTTGAAGGTTTCGGAGGATTTGATGGTGGTGGAGAACTTGGTGTGCTAGATCAGAAACAATATCCTGGTTATGTCCCCGGACAGAAACCTATAAGATACCCCTTAGGCATAGGTCAGACATTAGCTGCAGGAGCAGACGTAGTTATCCAGATACATTATGCTCCCGGTTCTGTTCCAGAAACTGATAGAAGCAGTGTGAATATTTTCTTCGCAGACGAAGACGAGGAAATAGATAGGTTCGTAGAAGATTACATTATGTTACCGCTAAATCTTCCAGGTGGCTTTTTTAGTTTTTTCGTTGCTCCCGAACAAGTAAAAGAGTTTCATGGAACATGGACTGTACAAGAACCAATAAGTCTTGTCGGCATATCACCGCATATGCACTTACTAGGACAAGACTGGACCGTATATATAGAGCATCAAGATGGCACAACTACTAATCTTATAAGTATACCTGAATGGGATTTTAATTGGCAAGGAAATTATTACTTTAATAAGTTTATAATTGCACAGCCTGGTGATGTAGTCCACGCTTTGGCAACCTACGACAACACTTCAGAAAATCCCTCTAATCCAAGTAGTCCTCCAAAGCTTATTAGCTGGGGAGAAAATACAGATGATGAGATGTATTACCTGCCCTTATTATTTGTAGATTATAGAGATGGTGATGAAGATATTACTTTCGGTTCAGGAACAACGAGTACTGATGATCTAGACGATATCCTAACTAAAAATTATATCCTACCTGTAAGTCCTAACCCGGTAGAAGGAATCGTAACGTCAGGATTCCAACTATCTTATGGAACCACCCTGCAGATTTCCCTAGTAGATATAAACGGCAAGATTGTAAAAACTATTAGGAATGGAGAGTTCTATAATGCTGGTAGACACTTGCTAGAATTCGATTCCCAATCGCTAACTACTGGAACCTATTTTCTCCATCTTAGATCGAAACATTTTAACCTAACAGAAAAATTTATCAAAATATAAGCTTTTAGTAGCTTCAAGCTATTGTAATAGAATCAGTCACTAAAGTAGTTTAGTGGCTTTTTTTATTGGAACTTTTGTATCTTCATATTACAAAACATTATATCAATATCCGATCTAATTATATTTAAAAAAAGAATAATCTAATGGCAAAAAAGAGAATTGCAATCAATGGTTTTGGAAGAATAGGCAGACTGACATATAGAAATCTGTTATTAGACGAAAACGTAGAAGTTGTGGCAATAAATGATTTGACAGATAATCATACATTGGCGCACCTTTTAAAGTTCGATAGTGCTCACGGAAGGCTTAATGCTGATATATCTGCTACAGATGATCATATTATTGTTAACGGCAATAAGATTCAAGCAACAGCAGAAAGAGACCCTGCTAAGTTGAATTGGGCGGAACTTAATATAGATACAGTTTTAGAGTGTACGGGTTTTTTCAGAACAAAAGAAAAAGCTGCTTTGCATGTACAAGCAGGCGCTAAAAAAGTAATTATTTCTGCACCTGCTAAGGGTGATGGGGTTACAACTGTTGTTCTAGGTGTAAATACAGAAGCTTCTGAGACTGACAACACGGTTATGTCTAATGCAAGTTGCACAACTAACTGTTTAGCTCCTGTAGTAAAAGTGATAGATGAAAACTTCGGTTTTGTACAAGGATCACTTACAACTACTCATGCATATACCTCAGATCAAAAAATTCAGGACGCACCTCACAGTGATCTTAGAAGAGCTAGAGCGGCAGCTTATAATATCGTACCTACTACCACTGGTGCGGCTAACGCTGTTGGAAAAGTATATCCTAAGGTTGCAGGGAAGATGTTTGCGATTGCAGTAAGGGTTCCTGTAATAACTGGTTCTATGATAGAGCTTAATGTTCTTGTAGAAAAAGAAGTTACTGCGGAACAAATCAATGAGGCATTCCAGAAAGCTTCAAGTAGTCATCTAAAAGGTGTGATGGAGTATTCTACTGATCCACTCGTTTCTTCAGACATCGTAGGAAATAAGCACTCTTGTATTTTCGATTCTCTTATGACTCAGTCTATGGGGAAAATGATCAAAGTAGTAGCTTGGTATGATAATGAAGCAGGTTACTCAGCAAGATTAGCGGATTTAGCTGCAAGAATATAATAGTAATACAAATGAATCAACTGGATTTCTCTGGCAAACGTGCACTTGTAAGAGTAGATTTTAATGTACCCATCAACGGTGCAGGTGAGGTAACTGACAACACAAGAATTTTAAAAGCAGTTCCTACTATCAAGGCTATCATAGATGGCGGAGGTAGTGCTGTGTTAATGTCTCACTTAGGCAGACCCCTCAGAAAAAAAAATGAGGATGGATCTATCAATAAGACAAAATTCTCTTTGGGTCAAGTTGTCAAAGAACTTTCTGCCCTACTAGGAACTGAAGTACAATTTTCCTCAGATTGTGTGGGACACGAAGCTATACAAAAGTCTACTGCGCTTAGACCTGGCGAGGTACTTTTGCTAGAGAATACCAGATTCTACCCTGAAGAAAAAGCTGGTGATGAAGAATTTGCAGCCAGACTTTCTAAACATGGAGATATCTATATAAATGATGCTTTTGGGACAGCCCATAGAGCTCATGCTTCTACGACTACAGTTGCAAGGTTTTTTAAAAGCGAAGACAAATCAGCAGGCTTATTACTTAGTGCAGAAATCGAAAACGCTCAGAAAGTTCTCAATAGTCCTAAGCGTCCTTGTACCGCCATATTAGGAGGTGCTAAAGTTTCTGACAAAATCAAACTGATAGAAAAATTGATAGACTTCGCAAACTATATTCTTATAGGAGGTGGAATGAGTTATACTTTTATCAAAGCCATGGGCGGGAGTGTAGGTGATTCTCTTTGCGAGGATGAATATATCGACCTAGCAAAAGAGTTAATACAAAAAGCTAAAGATCAGAATGTAGATCTTATAATTCCTACAGATACGGTAACAGCAACTGGATTTTCTAATGATGCCTATGCAGGTGTTGTCAAAAGTATAGAAATCCCTGATGGTCAGATGGGTCTAGATATAGGTCCAAAAGCTATAGAACACTATAGCTCTATCTTAGCCTCATCTAAAACAATAATCTGGAATGGCCCAGTAGGTGTTTTCGAAATGGAAAAATTTTCGAAAGGTACTTTTGCTATCGCGCAAGCAGTAGCTGATGCTACCAGTAATGGTGCTTTTTCTCTTATCGGTGGAGGTGATTCTGTATCCGCCGTAAACAAAAGTGGACTTGCAGATAAGGTAAGTTTTATCTCTACAGGCGGCGGTGCAATGTTAGAATTCTTAGAAGGAAAAACATTACCAGGAATCGCAGCTCTAAAATAAAACACTCTAATGTCTTAGAAACATTAAGTATTGACAAGCACTTTTTTGTAACTTATCGTTTAGAGATCATACGTTTACAACAAACATAATATGAAACAGTACTTTTCTTTATTCGCTCTCCTTTTTATAACAAGTCTTTGTCTAGCGCAAGATTCAAGGTACAGCGATGATATAAAGTATAACTTCCTAGGTGTATCTGTGTCTTATGGAATTAATAATACTGCTGGAGATATCTCTGACAGATTCGGCAGACACAGCGAAGCTGGTATAGGTTTTGAATACCATATTCCGAAAAAAGATATAATCTTATATACAGAAGCAAAGTTGCTCTTCGGTGACAGAGTCAAAGAACAGACTGTAACTAATCTATTGACAGAAACAGGAAACATCCTAGGCAGTGACGGAAGGTTTGCGAATATATTCTTTAGAATGAGAGGTCATTACATAGGACTAGGTGTAGCTACAACCATCTTAACAGATGAGGTTGGAAAAGGATTACGTCTCGGTGCATCCGTAGGTTTACTATCACACTTTATAAGAGTACAGGATGACTCTAATTCCTTACCACAAGTAAGCGGTGATTACGGCAAAGGATACGATAGGCTGACACGAGGTCCTTCCTTGAAACAACGTATTGGATATAATTATGTCAATAAGGCTAGAAAAGTTTTCTTATCTATCGCATTAGAAATTACCGAGGCTTTTACCTCAGGTCAGAGACCACTAAATTTTGACACTGGCACCGCTGATAATTCTAGTAGATTAGATATCCTCTATGGACTCAATGTAAAATATACACTACCATTAAGATCATATGCTCCAGCTGGAGAAATCTATTACTAATGCTTAGCTTGTATACCATATTATGGTACACAGTACTCCCTGTAATTCGTCTTCTTTCATTTACTAACTCCAAGTGGAAATCGTTTTTTACTTCCAGGGATTCTTTTATGTTTAAGAAACCTTCAACCAATAAACAAATTATTATAATCCATTGCGCTTCTGTAGGTGAATATGAACAAACCAAAATCATAGCACAAGGACTTATTTCTAATGGTTACTATGTTGTAATGAGTTTCTTTTCTCACTCTGCTTATGATTTATTGCCAGAAGAAAACAACTACTACCATCAAAAAGTATATGCCCCTTTTGACATCCCTAAGGAAGTTCGTAATTTCTTAGAATGGCTCTCCCCTAGTCTTGTTATTTTTGTCAAATATGAGTTCTGGTATAACTGGATAAACATCTTAGACCAAAAACAGATACCCTTTCTATATGTTTCTGTTAATCTTAAAAATAAAGATAAATATTTTCGGTTCCCACTATGGTCCCTTTTTAAGTTTACTAGAAAAGCATCGCATCTTTTTGTCCAGAACCAAGCCACAAAGGAGAAACTTATGAGCCATGACTATATGGAATGGCAACTCTCTGTTATTGGAGATAATCGAGTAGAATCGATATTATCCGATAAGAAAAAGGAAATAACTTTTACTTTCTTAGAAACTGAAAAAAGATTTGTATTTATCTACGGGAGTATCTACGAAGAAGAAATAGAAATGATCAATCAAAATATCAGTTCATTTCCTGATGCTTTACATTTAATCTTTCCTCATGAATTAGACGAAAAAAACATTGACATAATAACAACTCAATTAAACGGGGAAATAGAATACTACGAGGAACATAAGTCATTCCATTCCAATATAATTATTTTCCCTTTACCAGGATTATTGAAGCATTGCTATAGATATGGTAGCATGGCATATATAGGCGGAGGCTTTGGTAGAAGTATACATAATATTGTGGAAGCTCTAGCTCATAAATGTCCTGTTACCATAGGGCCAAATCATGTTGGGTTCGAGGAGATAGATGAGTTATCTAGTTCAAACTATATAGAGATAATCGAAAACAAAGAAAAATTTGTGCCTACTGTAAGGAAATTAGTAGATAGAATCGCTGAGGAAGAAATGGATCATAAGCAAGTAAATGATTACTTTCGCAGATATGCTGATAGCTCCAAAAGGGTTATGGACTTTGTAGAAAAATTACTTAAATGAATTTAGACTTTTCAGATCTACATATCTTGGTTATAGGTGATTCTATGATAGATAAGTTTGTATATGGTCGCTCAGAAAGACTATCTCCAGAAGCGCCTGTACCAGTGATGCTTCCAGAACGAGAAGAATACAATCTAGGAGGTGCAGCTAATGTAGTTTGTAATTTATTAGAATTAGGAGCAAAGGCTAGTCTGATTAGCCTTGTCGGCGAGGATGATGAAGGAAAATTATTAAGAAAACTTCTTGATGAAAAACCTGTAGATAGTTTTCATTTACAGGTAGATAGCAGCCGCAAAACAACTACTAAGACACGTCTCATAATAAATGAAAAGCAAGTATTAAGGATAGATCAAGAAGACACCCACGAAATAGAGAAAGAGCAAGAAAACTTAATATTAGAAGCGATTTCAGCATATTTTTCTGACAAAAATTACGATGCTGTAATCCTTCAAGATTACAATAAGGGAATACTAACAGAGCATCTAATCACCAGTTGTATTACAATTTGTAATAGTAAAAATATCCCCGTGCTTGTAGATCCAAAGCACAATCACTTCTTCTCATTCGAGGGATGCGAGGTATTTAAACCTAATATAAAAGAGCTTAGGCATATATTGCAAGAAGATATAGAGATAACTAAAGATGCTTTAGACCTAGCTATTGCCAAAGTAAGAGAACAGATTTCATGTAAAATCATCATTGTGACCCTTTCTGATAAAGGAGCTTACTATCACGATGGTCAAAGTTCCGGGATTATAGCAACAGAAATATTAAAATCGGTGGATGTAAGTGGTGCTGGAGATACTTTTATAAGTATGTTTTGCCTATTATTTTCAAAAAAACACTCTTTACACAAGGCATTAGAAATCAGCAACTTAACTGCTGGAATCGCATGTACAAAGGCCAATGTCGTAGCAATAAACCTATCAGAAGTATCAAAACTAATAAGGTCTTAGAAGAGACTTTGATAAAAATTCCTATTTTTTAGATGATTTATAAGAATGTATAACAAAATCTTTTTATTATTTTTGGACTATCTGTCTTACATTGTAAGACTTTAAAAAAAACTTGATTAATAAATAAACTAGAACCTATTATGAGATTAAATTTTACAAAGAAAAAATTCGTTTTTAGAAGCTTAGGTCTTTTTGCCCTATTGTTTGTAGGAATGAATATTATGACTGCCCAGATCGTCAACACATTAACGATCAATGAACCTGCAAGTATTGCTAATGATTATTCGTTTGTTATAGCACAATTCGGAAATCAATCTACTATGCCTGTCTCAGGATCTGCAATATTTATTGATGATGGAACGGATCCTGTAACTGATGGATGTGATGTAGGCGCTACAAATGTATCTGGTAAAGTTGCCTTTATAGACAGAGGAGGATGTGAATTTGGTGATAAAGTACTTTTTGCTGAAAATGCTGGTGCATTAGCAGTAATCGTATGTAATAACGTTGATACTGCACCTATCGCTATGGGACCAGGTGTTAATGGAGGTAATGTAAACATCGTATCTGGTATGATCTCATTAGAAGATTGTAACCTTATAAGAACTGAAATGCAAGATGGGGCAGAGATTAATATTAATCTAAACTATATCTGTGATGTTCCTGTATATGGTGACGAAGTAATCTGGGGAAGAAATTCTGGAGAAGGTGACTTTTCTAACGGATTAGAAGGATGGACAGTAGAAAAAACTGTAGATACAGATACTTGGGAATATACTGCAATAGGAACACCAGCTATCGCTTACGCTGGCGAAATAGATAATGGTCCTATTACATCACCAACAGTATGTAATGGAGCTGCAGTAATGAATTCTGATGTACTAGGTGGACAGATCTTAGGAGAAGTTGCAACATGTGCAAATCCTTGTACTTCTGCACTTGTAAGTCCAGTTATAGATCTTGCAGCAGCAGGAGCAGATCCATCAGTTGGATTATTTATCCAGTTTTCTCAAAAAGTTTTCCACTTTACTTCTTCATATAGTTTAATACTAAGTAAGAATGGTGGTCCTTTTATCGATACTATTCAGCTTAATGCTGCAGTGGTAACAAATACTCAGGTAGACGAAACACTTAAAATTCCATTATTTGGATACGAAGGTGTAACGAACTTACAATTCAAATTTGAGTACGTAGGTAACCTATACTACTGGATAATTGATGATGTTTCTATAACTAATGAGACATTTGTAGATATGCAGTTAAACAGAAACTACTACGCAACAGCTCCAGCATATAGAACTCCAGTAAATCAAACTTCTGAGATACCATTCTTAGTAGATATGTTCAATAATGGAGACCAGACGGCTGAAGACCTATCCGTAAGCATGGACATTGTAGATGACGGTGGTGCAAACGTATATAGCGCTGTACAGCAATTTGATGATTTACCTGGTTACTCTTTAAATGAAAATATGGCCTTTGATGAGACCTTTACCCCTGATGGGATGGGTTCTTATACAGCAACTTATACCGTAGATCATAACAAAGAAGATGAGATTGCAGAGAATAATGTTATCAACTATACATTTGAAGTTACTGAGAACGTATTCTCTAACACGCCTTCTGAAGAAGATGCTGTTATAAATACAGGACAAGGATTTGTATCAGTTACAGATGGTTCTATATTTGATGCTCCATTCTTTGCTGCAGGTTCTGCATATTATGTACCTAACGGTGCAGGAAACAAAATTCAGAAAGTAACATTTGGATTAGATCCTAATGGTTCTAACTCAGGTTTCGTAGATGTGCATGTATATCAGTGGCCAGTAGATGATGGTTTCAACCCTACAGTAGGATGGGATGTTCAGCCTGGTGAAAGAGAGTTAGTTGGTTTTGGTAGTATCTTCATAGATCCTACAACAATTGATAATTTCAGAATCATCGATGTTCCTGTTCACGAATGGGATGCGGTAAATGAAATAGAATTAACAAATGCAATGGAATTAGTTGACAATATGAACTACTTAGTTCTTCTTTCAGCTAGACCATTTGATAACATACAAATGGGATTATTGGCTTATAGCACAACTAACCTAGACGAGAATATCAGAAACTTCTACCATAATGCAACAAACCAAGCATTAGAAGGTGCAGGATTGAATAGAGTTTCAGGAACATTTTTTGAAGAAACTGTTACTGGTGACATAGCTGATATCTCTGGTGTAACATTTACAGATTATGATATCAACACTTTATTTACTGAGGTAACGATTGTAGATAACGCAACAGGAACGGAAGATCTGAATACGGATCTTGCTGTATCTACTTTCCCTAACCCTGTAAGTGATAACCTTACTGTTTCTTTCGCATTAGAAAATACTTCTGATGTAGCGATAGAGATAACTACAGTAGATGGCAAGACAGTGATGACTAAGAACTTCACCGATATCAGAATCCAAAGTGTGAACTTTGACGTTTCTTTATTAGAGTCAGGAATTTACTTCTTGAATACTAGAACAGAAGAAGGGTTCAAAACTCAAAGAATCGTAGTACAGAAATAATCAAGTTTTAAAGATCTTATAAAGAAAAGCTCGGCAATTTTGTCGGGCTTTTTTTTTTGTACATAAATCTCTATCATTCGCTTCGTATTTTATTAGAGGTAATAACTAAAATCAATCCCATCAGAAAACTTAAATATTATGTTTTCTATATATAGATACCACAATATCAAATAATTAGAGCTATTTACCTGTTAACCGCGTTAATAGAGTCAAGTTTGCTTGGCAAGCTGATCTAAACCCTTATTTATCATAAAAATCAGCATATTTATAGGCCCTATTTACCTCTTGGTATAGACATTTATTATATTTGTTTGCAACTTTAATTTAAATAATGTGTTAACGGACCCTTAATCATAGATAATGCGCACAACACTCTTCAAGCTATCCTTAATCAATCTTTGTCTATTCTTTTTTCAAATTACTCCTTCAGCGCAATGTTATGATGACGTTGCCCAATCTGTAGGAGTAGAAGGAACATGGGGTAGTTTTGGATTTACCGGCGGTGGAGGCATAAGCTTTGCTGATTTTAATGGAGACGGATTTGATGATCTTACCTTTGCAACAGCTGCTGATCTTCCTCTTCAATTTTTTGAAAATAACGGCGATGGCACTTTTTCTCAGATTCTTCCAGCTTTAGTAGATAATTCCGATGAGGTCAAATCAGTAACATGGATAGACATAGATAATGATGGAGATAAGGATTTATTTGTAACGGCCTTCCAAGCTCCCAATCGTATTTTCATAAATGATGGTGACTTGAATCTAACAGATATGACCCTGTCTATGGGTTTACCACTAGACAACAGTACAACATTTGGCGCGAATTTCGGTGATTATGATAGTGATGGATTTCTAGACCTTTATATTGCTAATTATGGCGTAGGAATGTCTGCACATACTAACTCCATGTATAAGAATATCAATGGAGAATTTTTCGAAGATGTTACTATCGAGACAGGAACTGCCAATTATTGTGATCCAGAATTCGGAGGAACTTTATGCGATACAAGTCCAGGAAGGCAATCGTTTTGTTCTATATTCTTTGATTATGATCTAGATGGAGATTTAGATTTATATGTAAGTAATGATAGAATGTACTTTCCGAATGCTTTGTTTGAAAATAATGGTGATGGTACTTTTACAGATGTCGCAGAAGCAACCCTATCAAATATCACTATTGATGCTATGAATACTGGCCTAGGAGACAGTAACGGAGATGGATATTTCGATATTTATGTTACGAATAGTTATCTTGACAACAGTCTTACAAGTGCGCTTCTAGTATACGATCCAGATCAAAATACTTATATAGAAAGCGCTGCTGCCACTGGTACAGAAATGAATCGTTTAGGTTGGGGTGGAAATTTCTTCGATTATGACTTAGACGGCGATGAGGATTTATATGTATGTTCAGGTCATGCCATATTTGAAGAACCTAATGCTTTTTATGTAAATGATGGAAATGGAAACTTTACAGAACCTTTTGCTACTACTGGAGGATTAGGAGGTGTAGATCATACTTATTCCCGTTGCAATGCAATAGGTGACTATGACAATGATGGATATCAAGACATAGCAGTATCTGGAAAATTTGACCAAGAACATCATTTATGGCATTCTTGTGAAAGTGTGAATAATACTTTCGTAAAGCTAGATCTGATCGGGCAGGTAAGTAATGCCGATGGTTATGGTGCATTGGTAGAAATTTATTATAACGAAGACATTAAAAGAATACAGAAAGTATCACAAAATGCATATCTATCTCAAAACTCTGACATTATAACTTTTGGAATAGGTACAGCATCTAGTATAGACTCCATAGTTGTAAACTGGCCTTATCCTAATTCTAAATCGGTATTAACAGAATCAGATATTCTTTTGAATGATCTAAATATTATTATTGAAGATATTCCAGATGGTGAAGAAGAAGAAGAAGAAGAAGAAGAGGAGGAAGAGGATACTACACCTACTCCTGGGATGCAATGTTATACTGATTTCACATCTGATGCTGGCATTGATGGTGCATATGGACAAGCAGCATGGAAAGGCGGAGGAGGTGCAAGTTTTGTAGACTTTGATGGAGATGGATATGATGACCTTTCTTTCTGTACTGAAGCAGGTCAGAATGTAATGTTTTATACCAACGATGGCGATGGTACCTTTACAGAACTAAGTACTCCCTTAGTAACGAATACTGATGAATCCAAACAAATATTATGGGTAGACTATGATAATGATGGGGACAAAGACATTTTTATCAGTTGTTACGAAGCACCAAATAGGCTCTATCAAAATGATGGTAATTTAAATTTTACAGATGTAACATCGATGCTTGGATTACCTTTAAATAATCAACCTACATTTGGGGCAAGTTTTGGTGATATAGATATGGATGGATACCTTGATTTATATATCACAAATTATGGCGGTGCTAGTTCTGCAGCTGTCAATTTTATGTATAAAAACAATGGAGGTAATTCTTTCACAGATATAACTACGTCGAGTGGAACGTCTAATGGTCTTAGACAATCTTTATGTTCTTCGTTTTTTGATTATGATTTAGATGGTGATCTAGATCTATATGTAATTAATGATAGACAGGTCTTTGCTGATGCCTTATATCAAAATGATGGAACTGGAGTTTTTACAGATGTATCTGCCTCTACCAACACTCAAAATTTCCAGAACTCATATGGTGTAGGAATAGGTGACCTTGACCAAAATGGTTACATGGATATCTTCGTCTCTAATAATTCTAGTAGTAGATTATTAATGAACGACAATGGAAGTTTCACAAACGAAGCACCCAATAGAGGAGCAACAATTAACAGATTTTCGTGGGGTGGATCATTCTTTGACTATGATAACGATAGAGATTTAGATCTTTATGTTTCTACAACTCATAATGATCCGAACAAGCCAAATGCTTTCCTTGAAAATGATGGGCAAGGATTTTTTACGGAACCATTAGAATTTACAGGTGGACTTGCGGGCATAGATATTTACAGTTCATTTGCAAATATTATAGGCGATATCGACAATGACGGAAACTTAGATATAGTTACGTCTAATGACGAAGGCAATGAATTTAAAGTATTAAGAAATTGCGAAGATAATGGCAATAATTATATAGGTCTTTCTCTGGAAGGTGTAGACGCTAACAAAGATGCCTATGGAAGCTTAGTTCAAGTATATAGTGGCGAGGAAGTTTTAGTATTTCAAAAAATGAATGCGATATCTTATCTCGGTCAACATTCAGACGTTATACATGTAGGCCTTGGAGGTCATAGTAATATAGATTCATTAGTTATCAACTGGCCTAAAGAGAATTCTACTACTACCCTTTACAATGGAGATCTTATAATAAATACTGTTAATCATATTATAGAAGGCGATGTAGGAACTCCTCCCCCATCGTGCATAGTCGGAACCGTATGCGATGATGGTGACGATTGTACGACTGGAGAAACATATGACGCGAATTGTAACTGTCAAGGTGGTATATATACAGATTCTGATAATGATGGAATATGTGATGCTGAAGATACCTGTCCAAACAATCCAGATCCAGACTGTATTATAATTCCGGATTTCCCTACGGTCGATGAAGATCTTAATCTAATAAGAAAATGGAACGAGATACTTCTAGAATCTATAAGACTAGACTTAGCAAGACCAACGGTTCATGCTAGAAATTTATTCCATACCTCTATAGCGATGTGGGATGCTTATGCTATATATAATGATCCTGCTTGCCCATATCTCATAGGCAATACGGTAGATGGATATACTAGCACTTTCGATGAATTTAACGCATCGGGAGACGTAAATGAAAACTTAGAAATAACAGTAAGCTATGCCTGTTATAGAATCTTAAAATATAGATTCCAAAATTCGCCAAACGCAGGAGAATTACATGATGCTTACGACTACTTAATGTCCCAACTAGAACTGGACATTGATGTAACTTCAATAGATTATTCAACTGGAGATCCAGCACATCTTGGAAATTATATCGCAGAAGAAATAATAAACTTTGGTTTACAAGATGGCGCTAATGAACAAGCAGCATATGGCAATGATTATTATGAACCAGTAAATGATCCTTTGGTTATGGATGCTCCAGGCAATCCTACTATAAGTGATTATAACAGATGGCAGCCGCTGACTTTAGAAACATTCATTGATCAGAGTGGAAATGTAATTCCTCTTTCTACACCTGACTTCCTAAGTCCAGAATGGGGACAGGTTTCTAATTTTGCATTGGAAGCCGAAGACATGACTTCTTATTTTAGAGATGGCTTCGAATACAATGTATTCCACGATCCAGGAGAACCGCCTTTGCACAATTTAGACGGATCTGATAATACAGATATATTTCAGTGGGGATTCACTCTAGTTTCGAAATGGTCTTCACATCTTTCGCCTGATGATGGAGTAATGATAGATATATCACCAGCTTCACTAGGTAATCCGAACGCAGCACCAACAGACTTTTCTAATTACGATCAGTATTATCTAGATGAAGGAGGAACTCCTACAAACGGATATAGTATAAATCCAACTACTGCTCAGCCTTATAATTCTAATATAGTACCTAGAGGAGATTACTCGAGAGTATTAGCTGAATTCTGGGCAGACGGTCCAGACTCAGAAACACCTCCAGGACATTGGTTTACTCTGCTAAACTATGTTTCTGATCATCCAGAACTTGAAAAAAAATATGAAGGTGCAGGACCAGTTTTAGAAGATACAGAGTGGTATGTTAAATCCTATTTTACTATGGGTGGCGCTATGCATGATGCAGCTGTTTCAGCTTGGGGTGTCAAGGGATGGTATGACTATATCAGACCTGTCTCTGCTATAAGAGCTATGGCGGATCTTGGGCAAAGCTCAGATCCATCACTACCAAATTATCACGCAGGTGGTATGCAACTTACAGATGGTCTTGTTGAACTTGTGACGCTTAATGATCCTTTAGTAGGTGCTAATAACGAGCATTTAAATAAAATAAAACTTTACTCATGGTTAGGTCATGATGAAATTATAGATGAAGAAACAGATCAGGCTGGTGTTGGATGGATCCTTGCTGAAGAATGGGCGCCTTACCAAAGAGCTTCTTTTGTAACGCCACCTTTTGCAGGATATGTCTCAGGACATTCTACTTTCTCAAGAGCAGCTGCAGAAGTAATGACGATGTTAACTGGAGACGCATACTTTCCAGGTGGGATGGGAACGTTCCTAGCTGAGAAAGATGAGTTCTTAGTTTTCGAAGATGGTCCATCACAAGATATAGAATTGCAATGGGCAACCTACAAAGATGCAGCAGATCAATCTGCATTATCTCGTATCTGGGGTGGTATACATCCTCCTTTTGATGATATACCTGGGAGAGAGATAGGATTAGTTGTCGGTGAGAGTGCCTTCAATAAGGCAAAAACTTATTTTTCTGACGTAGACCAAGATGATGTATGCGACCCTAATGATCTATGTAATAATTTTGATGATAACTTAATCGGTACTCCTTGTGATGACGGTGATGTATGTACAGAAGGAGAAACTTATGATGAAAATTGTGGTTGCTCAGGTGGTGTATCTGTAGACGCTGATGACGATGGAATATGTGCAGCAGAAGATCCAGATGATAACGATCATTGCATCCCTGATGATAGTGATGATTCTTGTGACCTTTGTGACTTTACTGAAATTGTATTTGATGATTTCGAAATTGATCAAGGTAACTGGAGTGATAGAGCGCCAGATGCATTCTGGGGTATCTACCCACAAGCCTTCAGTGGAACTAGATGTTTCATGATTAGAGACGATAGTGGTATTGCTTCTAGCATGTCTTCAGAACACAGTAATTATTTAGCATATGATGAATTGAAAATTTCATTCACTTTTGTAACAGAAGGTTTTGATGCTACAGGGGAAGAATTTTCTTTACAGTTTAGTAATGATGGGGGTGCTTCATATACAACATTAAAAACTTGGGAGTATGATACTGATTTTGTTAATGGAGTGAGACAATTCCCTACAGAAACTGTATCTGGTATTCCGTTTGGAGTTTTTAGTACTTTCAGATTTATATGCGATGGATCAGATGATTCTGATGAAGTCTTTGTTGATGATATTCTTATAGAAGGATGTATATATCCACAAAATGCTGGTGGCGAAACAGAACCATCATACAGATCAAGTCAGTCCTTAGCTATATATCCTAACCCTATAGAATCAGGATCAAGTCTTATTCTCAATAACCCTGATGCTCGAAAAATTAATTCTGTAAGCATTTTAAATGCACAAGGACAAATTGTTAGGTCATATTATCTGGGATCAGAAGCAACTAAACTAGAACTAGAAACGCTGGACTTACCATCAGGTGTGTTTGTATTAAATGTAAACATGGATAAAGCTACCGAACGGTATAAATTTATTGTACTAAAATAATAAGCTCAGGCTAGACAATAAAAAAACCTTTGAACTTCTTTTGTTTAAAGGTTTTTTTATTGTCTATTCTAGATGGATGTAGCGTACAGATTATCGTTTAAGATAACTTAGCTATACTTTCCTTAATCTTTGCTATCCGATCCAGACCGTCCGCTAGCTTTTTCTTTTCGTTAGCTACAACAGCTTCTGGAGCATTATTGACAAAACGTTCGTTGTCTAATTTCTTATTGACCGAGGCAACAAATCCTTCTTCGTAAATCAACTTCTCCTTAAGGGAAACCAGTTCTGCTTCTACATCTATTTCCTGATCTAACTCTATGAAAAACTTGTTCGTCCCGATGATAAAAGAAAGACTGTTATCTACTTCTTTTTCCACTACTTCTATAGACTTAAGAACCGCTAGTTTAGATACTAAGCCCATCCATCCTTTGTTCTCAGAAAGACGCTCTATACCATCACTAGAAAATATTGAGAGTTCTAATTCCTCTCTTTGTTTTACCCCATTCTTATTTCTGATGTCTCTGACATTCTTAGCAATATCATAAATGATCTCTACATCTTTTAAGACATCTGTATCATGTGCAGCAAATACAGGATTTTGACTCATGATACAATCCTCCCCTTCCGCTCTCTCTTGCAACATATGCCATACCTCTTCTGTGATGAATGGCATAAATGGATGCAGTAAAGTACATATCTGAGAGAAATATTCTATAGTCTTATCATAGGTTACTTTGCTGATCTTACCATCTGTAGGCTTGATCATTTCTAAGTACCAAGAGCAGAAATCATCCCAAATGAATGAGTACAGTTTCTTAAGTATTTCCGATAATCTGAAATCTTTATAATTATCTTCTATCTCCGTATGTATTGCAGCTAACTTATGAGCAAACCACTCTGTGGCATAAACTTCCTGATCGGATGGAGCTATATTATCTTGAGCCTCCCATCCTTTGACAAATCTAAGTGCATTCCATATCTTGTTACAGAACTTCTTACCCTGATCACAGAGACTATCATCAAATAAAAGATCTCCACCTGCTGGCGAACAAGAGAGCATTCCGAATCTTACACCGTCCGCTCCAAACTTGTTAATCAGTTCTAAAGCATCTGGCGAATTCCCAAGAGACTTACTCATCTTTCTTCTCTGCTTATCTCTCACCATGCCGGTAAAATATACATGATCAAATGGCTTCTTATCTTCCCACTCATATCCTGCCATAACCATACGTGCAACCCATAGGAAAATAATATCCCAGCCGGTTACAAGAACAGAAGTAGGATAATAATAATCTAACTCTTCTCTATTCTTAAAACCGTCAAAAACACTGATCGGCCATAACCATGACGAAAACCAAGTATCTAATACATCTTCATCCTGCTTAAGATCTTCTATACTAAGATCAGGCTTATTGAGTTTTTCTCTTGCTTGCTCTAGTGCTTGTTCAGCATTTTCCGCAACAAATATTTCATCTTCATAATACCATGCAGGAATCCTATGTCCCCACCATAGCTGTCTAGAAATACACCAATCTCGGATATTGTCTAGCCAATGCTTATAGGTATTTTTATACTTCTTAGGATTAAAAATTACATCATCATTCATCACTGCATTCAGTGCTGGTTCGGTGATCATCTGCATATTGACATACCACTGCATAGATAACTTAGGTTCCACTACAGCATTCGTTCTCTCTGACCTACCAACTGAGTGAGGATAATCCTCTTTCTTTGCTAGTAATCCTATCTCTTCTAGATCTTTTACAATTTCTTTTCTTACTCTGAATCTATCTAGACCTATATATAGTTCTCCTGCCTTACTTACTGTTCCATTATCATTGAATATATCTATAACTTCTAGCTCGTGTCTTTTTCCGATCTCATAATCATTGACATCATGTGCTGGAGTAACCTTAAGAGCACCAGTACCAAACTCTTGCTCTACATAGCTATCAAAAATGACAGGAACAGCTCTATTGACTAGAGGCACGATGACCTTTTTACCCTTTAAGTGTGTATATCGTTCGTCTTCTGGGTGAACCGCTATAGCTGAATCTCCTAATATCGTTTCCGGTCTTGTTGTTGCTATCGTCACATAAGTATTCTCTTCTCCTTCTATAGCATATTTGACATGATAGAGAAAAGAATTTTCCTCTTTGTGCAGAACCTCCTCATTAGACAATACAGTCTGAGCTTCTGGATCCCAGTTGACCATTCTCAGTCCTCTATATAATTTGCCTTTCTTATGCAGATCTACGAATGCTTTGAACACTGCTTCAGAACGGGTCTCATCCATTGTAAAGGCAGTCCGCTCCCAGTCACAAGAAGCTCCTAACTTCTTAAGCTGTTGCAGAATTATTCCACCATATTTTTCTTTCCATTCCCAAGCTTTTTCTAGATATTCATCTCTTGTGAGATCCGATTTTTTGACCCCTTGCTCTCTAAGCATACGCACAACTTTTGCCTCTGTTGCTATAGAAGCATGATCCGTTCCCGGCACCCAGCAAGCATTCTTGCCATCTATCCTAGCCTTACGTATAAGGATATCCTGGATAGAGTTGTTGAGCATATGTCCCATATGTAAGATACCTGTGACATTAGGCGGTGGTATAACGATACTGAACGCTTCTCTATCATCTGGTTCTGAGTGGAAATAGTTTTTTTCCATCCAGTGCTTATACCACTTATCCTCTACCAGGGACGCATCATACTTAGAAGAAATCTCCATATTATTGTTTATCTAAAAAATATCTAATTGTACTTGTTTTCTCATTATATCCTCCATGCTTTCTCGCTCTCTGATGAGATATGATTCTCCATCATGAATCATCACTTCAGCAGGTCTATATCTACTATTATAATTCGAAGCCATCGAGAAGCAATAAGCTCCTGCATTCATAAAGCATAAAATGTCACCTTCGCTTATTTCGCTTATCCTCCTATTGACACCAAAGGTATCCGTCTCACAAATATACCCTACTACTGTGTAAAACCTCATTTTACCTCCAGGTTTAGATACATTGACAATCTCATGATGTGCATTATAGAACATCGGTCTTATAAGGTGATTCAGCCCAGAATCTACACCTACAAATACGGTAGAGGTAGTTTGCTTTACTACATTAGCTTTGACAAGAAAATACCCTGACTCACTTACTAGGTATTTTCCTGGTTCAAATTTCATAGTCAATTCTCTTCCATACTCTGCACAGAACTCTGCAAAACGTTCAGATATTCCAGCACCCAATTCTTCTATATTGGTCTCTATGCCATTAGACTTATATGGAACCTTGAAACCACTCCCGAAATCTAAATATTGCAAATTCTTAAACTCTTTTGCTGCATTAAATAAAATTTCTGCAGCATATAAGAATACATCAGCATCAAGAATATCAGATCCAGTATGCATATGTAAACCTTCTATTGTGATACCTGTAGCTTCTACTATTCTATGTATGTGCGGCAACTGATGTACAGATATTCCAAACTTAGAATCTATATGACCTGTCATGATCTTGGAATTTCCTCCTGCCATGATATGTGGATTAATTCTTACACATACTGGGTAATCGGGGTGACTCTGTCCAAACTGTTCTAGTATAGATAGATTGTCAATATTGATCTTTACCCCTAATTGAGCTACTGCTTCTATTTCCTCCAGAGACACACAATTAGGAGTGTATATAATATCTTCTTTTGGAAATCCTGCCTGTAGACCTATCTTTACTTCTTGTATAGAAACCGTATCTAGTCCAGCTCCGATAGAGTTTACAAACTTTAAGATATTGATATTAGTAAGTGCTTTACACGCAAAGTTGAAAGTTGTTTTTTCGTATGTAAATGCAGATTTCAACCTAGCGTATTGTCTAGCAATGATGCTGGTATCATAGACATATAATGGACAGCCGTACCGATCACAAAGATCAGCAGCGTCAATGTTTTCCCCCAATTGGAAATTCCCCCCCGTTGTATTCATTTTTTATTTATTATTATTTAAGCGTGCAAAGATATTAATATTCTAGTTTATCTATATAATCCAGACCTTCAATCCTGGCTTAATTATGGGAATAAAATAAGCAGGCAATTCATTTAAATTTTACTTATTTTTAGAATAGAACTCAGATTTACACACCAAAAACTAAAAAGACTACATCTTATAATAAACGATAGCTACCTAAGTGAGTAAACTTTATGAAAATATCATCCAAGATCTAAAAAAAGGGACTAAGTTAGCTCAGGAGACCCTCTATAAATCTTACGCAGCTGAGTTTCTATCTCTTACTAGAAGATATGTAAAAAACACTGCAGATGCGGAAGATGTCTTTATAAAAGCTTTTTACAAAATTCTAACCAAAATAGATAGCTATACTGGGTCGGGAAATTTCGAAGGATGGATGAAGCGAATTGTCATAAATGAATCCTTAATGCATCTGAGAAAAAATCATAATTTCCTACTTACCCTAGAAGCAAGTCATATAGATATAAAACAAGAGGTGCACTACGGATCTGATATAGATTACCAGAACCTACTGAAGATGTTAGATCTTCTTCCGACAGGTTATAGAACAGTATTCAACCTTTACGTGGTAGAAGGTTACAAACATAGAGAGATAGCTGAGCAACTAGGCATCAGTATAAATACCTCAAAATCGCAGCTTATTCTTGCAAAAAAAAGAATGAGAGAAATACTTAAAAAAAAACATATATATAATATAGCGTAGTCATGAATAATTTAGAAAATGAAATCATAAAAGCAGCAAAGAATCATCCTGGTGATGTACCTACACATTTATGGAATAGATTAGATGCTAAACTGCATGACAATAAGCAGAACAAAAAGATAAAAAGGTATAAGTATATTAGTGTAGCAGCTTCCTTTGTTGCTTGTGCTGCAGTATCTACGTTTCTGTATTACAACTCTTATAAGTGGAATCCTCAGATCTTGGCCTATTCCAGTAGCAAGAATCTAATCTTAGAAGATTTATTACCGCTCGAAGACGATTTCTATAACCCGCAGAAGATAGCCTTACTACATAACACTGCTAGCTACAAAGAATTTCACGGTAAGTAATTATTTAAATGGATTTCTTGGTTGCCACTCGACTTCTGGAACGGTTATATCGAGCACATAAGGCACTAACTTATTCATTATACTATTATAATGTTTAGCATAGAGATTAATATTTTCAGGTGTAGCACCTATTGACGACTTAATTTCTAGGGCAGTTCTAGACATGTGTAGCACATTCATACTAGAATTTATACTATCCTCTACCATGTAATACAACATGTTTTGATACAACTGATATTTATAGTTTTTGTCTACATCGTATCCTAGATAGTGTGCGTCTATTTCTCCATTATTAATTACTAGTGTGTAAAAAGCTATGAGTTGTTCTTCTTCGAAAATACCTACTATTTTTAGCTTATCACCTAGTGCTTCATCTAAGGCAATGAAATAATCTTCATGCAAAAGGAATAGATTAAAACCAGCCTGATCTACAGTCTTGCGATATGCCTGGTACATATCAGACTTATATTTATGTAAATCCTGTCGGTCTAAATCTTTCTTTACTAAATCACCAAATTTCTTTCTTGCTCTTTTGTATCTCACTCTATACTTAGACTTCAATGCCGCTAGATAATCATCCATTACCTTCCATTCTTCAGATAGATCTAGTCTCATCTTAGGCTGTATAGAAAAATGAGTAAATTTATTTTTTACCAACTTCTCTCCATAGATAGCTTCAGGATCTTCAAAATCCTTCATCAAAATACCGTTAGCTTTTAGCTTTATATTTTTTAGAAATGACTTGTATTGTAAGACTACATCCATCAATATTTTTGGCTTCTCCTCCGAAGTCAAAACATTTGACATGTAGTTACCATAGTTACCACTTAATAAGGTGTTTCCTGATACTACAAGGTGAAAATTCAGAAAAGGAAGTATCAGTTGTTTAAGTCCATTTTTTAGTTTTTGTGGGAATGTCAATTTAGTTTCTGTCTTACCAAAAGACTCTGACAGCTTAATTTCAAGATATTGAAAGGTAAATTTAGCAACAGGTTTTCCTTCTTTTTTTACAAGGGCAAAATGGGTTAGGACATGATAAGGAGGATAAGCATTCATTACTTTGAGATAGGCAGAGGACCAGTAGGTATTCCCTACATAGAGGGCATCCCAGTCATTTTCTAATCCATCAAGTTTATCCAAGAACAAAATTTCTATTTCCGACTTATTTGTCACACTACTTAGTCTCTAATTCTTCATTTGAAATAATATGTTCAATAGCCGTCTGTTCACTTGACCACTGTACCTTCAAGCTTCTCTCGTTATTATTTTTGTACTTAAACCAATTTTCTATCATATTCTTGACGCCATAGTGATTTACAGAAAAGTCAGCATAATCTGATACAGGAATTGATCTACGTGTGGAATCAGCTGGCACTGAAACGATATATCTATCTACGATCATCCCGTTAGAGGTTGACAGAAAAGCAACAGGAAGAATTTTAATTTGTTTATTTTTTTCTATTCTATCTGCAATGACAATAGTCTTAAGGTCTTTATTATGACCTTTGTAGGCAGCTATATTGAACGGAGCAGGCAGAAAAGCAATAGACTCATCATCTAAACTTTCTCCAGCAGGAAGTGTGATGACAACCTTATATCCCTCATGAAAACTAACCTTAGGAATATCCTTTTTCTCATTTTTACACCCTATAAGAAGTGTCACTAAAACCAAAATAGTTAACCTTAACAAATTTCTTGTTTTATCAAAAAACATATAATAGCAGTACAAAGTTAAAAAAGATATATAATAGTAACTAATTGTCTAAACCAGTACATTTTCCAAACTTATAATTAGCTTTGTTTGCTTAAATATTTAAATATATGTCACAAAATTATTTTGACCCAGCAGACTTAAAAAAATTCAAAGATATTACTGAATTTCAACAGGAGTATGGTGAAAAGTTTTTTGCCTATTATTCATCAGTCTTTGAAGAAGGTGCACTAACAGCAAGAGAAAAATCGTTAATTGCTCTAGCAGTAGCTCATGCTGTAAATTGTCCTTATTGCATCGATGCATATTCCTCTACTTGCTTATCTAAGGGTGCTGACGAAGAGCAAATGATGGAAGCAGTGCATGTTGCGGCAGCTATAAAAAGTGGTGCAACGCTGGTTACTAGTGTACAGATGATGAATCATGTCAAGAAAAAATTAATGTAAATACGCATGGGAGTAAAACAAAAAAGTAAATCTCTAAAATTTAGTAAGAATAAACTATCTGATACTTTTCTTCAATTAGAGGTACTTAATGGACAAGCTATCGTAGATCAAAAGTTCGAGCCATTTGCCAAGAAAGTTAAAGCACAAGGCTACGCTGCCGGATTAACATCTGTAAAGATAGATGTCTTTCAGATCAATATAGGTAAACTCTGTAACCAAACCTGTGCGCACTGCCATGTCGATGCAGGACCAGATAGAAAGGAAGAGAATATGTCTAGAGAAACATTAGAGTTGTGTCTCAAGACTATAAAGGAATATAATATACCCATCGTAGATATTACTGGTGGCGCGCCAGAAATGAACCCACATTTCAAGTGGTTTGTAGAGGAGTGTACTGCTATAGGCAGTAAGGTTATGGATAGATGTAATCTAACTATTATCAAGGCGAACAAAAAATATAACGAACTACCAAAGTTTTTTGCAAAGAATAAAGTGGAGTTAGTTTCTTCTCTACCCTATTTTACAAAAACAAGAACGGACAGTCAGCGAGGTGACGGAGTTTTCAACGATTCTATAGAAGCCTTACAGATGCTAAATGCTGTTGGCTATGGTATGCCAGATTCTGACCTAGTACTTAACCTCGTTTATAATCCTTCAGGAGCTTACTTACCAGGTGATCAAGATGAGCTAGAAAGTGAGTTTAAACGTCAGTTGAAAAGAAGGTATAATATAGATTTTAATAATTTATTTGCCATAACAAATTTGCCCATTAGCAGATTTCTTGATTATCTATTAGAAACGGACAATTACGAATCTTACATGACAGAACTTGTAGAAGCCTACAATCCTGCAACTGTAGATGGCCTTATGTGCAGAAATACCATCTCTGTGAGTTGGGATGGATATATCTATGATTGTGATTTTAACCAGATGTTGGACCTTAAGTCTAATGTAAAAGGAAATCATATTAGTACATTTAATATGGATGAATATCTGGATCGGAAAATTGTATTAAATCAACATTGTTACGGTTGTACAGCAGGGTCTGGTTCTAGTTGCGGCGGTGAGATCAGCTAATTACTGCTCACTTATATCTCAATAATTTAATATTTTAAGAAATCTTTAATGTACTTTTAGCGCATTACTACGTCTATATACAAAATGTACGACCATGAAAAATTTACTATTTCTAGCAATCATTGTTTTATTAAGCGCTTGTAAAACTAAGCAGCTTGTTATTCAAGAACAGGATAATATGATAGATAAAATAGCAGAAGGAGATGTTGCTATGAGTCTGAGAAAAGGCCCATGTTTTGGTAAGTGCCCCGTTTTCGAAATGTCTGTAGACGGCAGTGGAAAAGCAATATACGAAGGCAAAAGATTTACAGATAAGATAGGAAAATTCGAAAAGCAACTTACAGATGAGGAATACAACACCTTAATACAAGCTTTTAGAAATTCTGATTTCGATACTTATCCCGAAGCCTATGAGAGCATGGTTCCAGACCTTCCACTCGTTGTAATAGGGTATAACGGGAAAACTGTAAAAGGAAAAGAAGATAGACCAGAGAAACTCATGGAATTAGAAAAAAGGATGGATATGGTCGCAAATCAAGATGGATGGACCATGATAGAAGGAGCTGATGTAGATGGAGTAAAACCTGAAAACAAACCTGAAAAAGACTACATGGTTGAAGAAATCCTAGTGCAACCGAACAAAGGAACCAACCTACCCGCTTGGCTAAAAGAATATAAATCAACTTATGGAGTGAGGCTTGTAAAGAAAATGGGAAGAGAAGATAGCCTATGGTTAGTAAGCTATGATATGAATAAAATATCTGGTGATGCTCTATTAAAGATAATCAAAAAGGATGATCGTATAAAGTACGCCAACTTTAATCATAGCCTAGACAACTAGTCCATAATAGAGAAATAGTATAAGATATATTGATGGTAATTAATTAAGCCAAACCAGTCTTTGAGCGCTTCTTCTAATAAGTGTTTATAGTTTAGAAGAAGCCAATTTTGTCTTATATGCAGCAGTAGCTTTCTCGTAATCTCTAATTGTGTTTTTTATTCCCAAACTGTATAAATAACGATATAAGATTCCAGCACCTTTAGAAGCCCTTTCTTCCAACTCCACTCTAGCTCTGGGATGATCCATAAACGATGAGATCCCTCTCTTTAAAGATATCTTTTTAGCATAAAACTCTATCCGGTTAATATGTTTTACATTTTTGTATCCGTAGTGATCAGGAGCTACGATTCTTAATGGTGCACCATGTTCTATGCTAAGTGGCTTCCCATCTAGCTGGTCAGCTAGTAAGACATTGTGGTTCATCAGATCTGAAAGGGGCAAACTAGTTTTGTATCCATCCTGAGCCTTTAGAACTACAAAAGCAATTTCTTCTTTTACTTTTGGTAGCACCAAATTTGTATAAAAATCTCTAAACTTATATCCACTCCAGTTTAGATCTAATTTACTCCATGTTGTTACACAGTGGAAATCTGAGATCTGATTTGTTCTGGGCAGAGAAGAAAGTTCTTCAGATACAATAAATTCCTCTACCTCTCCACCTATAGAGCATCTTATTATATCAACATCTTCTGGAAAACGAGTTGCATATAGAGGTAAACCAAATCGTGGGAATATATCTGATTCTTTTTGGCCAGGAGGCAGATGTTTATCACTACTCATAAGTGAATTCTTCTTGATGAATGATATCTTTTAAAATAAACAGTAAATCAATAAGGATGTTCTCAATCTTGTAAAGTAAAATGTGTAGATTATCTGCAACTAGATTCTGCAATAAGAAGTTTCTACCAAAAATCTTAACGATAGAATAATTACTAATTCAAAATAACATTGTAAGTCCTCGTCCAGCCTCTCGTCCATTGTAGAAAGGAATAACGTTGCCTACATTCTCTTTCTTATCCTTGAATATTTTTTCTTTCATCCAAGGCTGAATCCAATAGGCGATTTTGGTACTTAGTATACCTATACCTGCTCCAGTAACTACATCTGTAAACCAATGTCTATTATTATACATTCTTAGATAACCAGCCCCTGTCGCTACTAAATATCCTGAAACTCCTATCCAAGGAGATACTTCTTTATATTCTTGAAATAAAAATTCAGCTCCCATAAACGCTGTTGCTGTATGTCTTGAAGGAAAAGAAGTCCTACTCCCACCATCAGGTCTTTCTACTCCTGTCAATTTTTTTAGTCCAGTTACAGTCGTTATCATAATGATACTTGCAGAACCTATGATGATGGTTCTATCTTTGAAATTATTTTTTCCTTTAACACCAATAGCGTTAAGACCATAAACAGAAAACATAGGTGTATACTGAATATAATTATCAATTTTTGATTTATACTCACCATCTGCATTTATTCGTATTTGAATATCAGTATTAAGATCTTTTACTACATCGCTTCCTAGCCCTATAAATCCGTAAGTAATAAATGCAGTTGGTATAACTAGAGACTTAAAATTAATACTGCTATTTTGATCTGAATGTAGAGTATCATTTTTTATTACTTGTCTGAAAACATAGTCATTAGAAAGTAAAATGACAAGTAGTAAAATTATTCTTTTCATTTGTTTAAGCTTAAGCCAAACAAGATTTTTAGTATTATAAATTCAATTGATACTTTTCGCCCCACTGATCGAAAAAACCATCTAATAATAGAATTTTTAAACTTTAAAAATTGACAAAGGTTAATAAATTAATCTGGTCTCTATTATTTCCATTTAGAAATTGATTCATATAACCAACTTCAAATTTGGTTGTTTTACTCAATTTGTAACCCAAACCAAAATACAATCGATTTCTATCAAACACCGTTTGCTCATCATTAATGAATATTTCATTATAGACAGAAGCATACCAAGTCTTATCGACAATATCTTGATTATTCAAAGGAATGTTCAGAGAAAGAAAATATCTAAACCTTAATTTGAAATCAGCATCTTCTACCCACCTTTGTTCAAATCTGTACCGATGTTGAATTTTAACCCTAGTGAAAGATTGACGTGTGACAAATTGTTGGAATATTCTATGTTCATTTACATTTACTTTGTTGTCAGAGTTATCCACATAATTTTGACTATGGATATATCCGTATCCCAGTAGTATATTATTATTATTTTCAGATAGATTATAGCCTACTCCGGTTCTTAAAAGTAATTGTTCCAAATCTCCTATAGCATTATAATTCCTATATTGAACTTCGTGATGCCAGTTAATTTTTGAACTTACCTTTTTGTTTCCGATGTATATTAACCAATTTCCTAGATTACTATTTTGAGAATAACTATTGCTAGAAAAAAAGAACATGATTAGAATGGTAACTGCCGTTAATTTATTCATATTACTTAATTGATTAATCAAAATGTATTATTTGATGGCTAAGCTATGGTGTTATTTTTCTTGTTAAGAGATATTACTAGTCTAAGCTAATTTACATCTAAAAATAGTATGATACTCCCCTACAGGATCTATATCTTCTATGATTTTTAGTCCTGCTTTTTCACAGCAAGTTTTCATAGTGTCAGCGTGATACATTCTAGAATTTCCGTTTGCTATCGCCGTAAAATATAAGGAAGTTCCATGTAAGATATAGGCGGCAACATCGTATTTCTGTCTGTCCCAGTAGGTTTCCATAATGAGTAATTCAGTATTCGCTCCCATACCCTTGCTCGCCGCTGTCAAAATATGTACAATCTCATCTTCTGAGAAACAGTCCAAAAATTGGGACATCCATATAAGATCAGCTCCCTTAGGAAAAACTGGATCTGCACTGAGCAGATCGATTGGGTGACCACTGATCCTATCAGATAGGCCTCTATCTTCTATATTTTTTTCGGCTTTCTTCCACTGACCTGGAAGATCTAGTATGGTTATTTTGACATCCTCATTATACTCAGCACAAAGCATGGAGAATTTTCCAGTATTCCCACCTACATCTAGAATATACTTAGGCTTATGCTGGAATACAATCGGCAGTGCCTTAGGGAAAGCCTCATCCGAATAAAAATGATCGAAGGCAAACCAAGAATCTGTTACTCGTTTAGGCAGATTTTTTAGTGCTTCATATACCGTCTTCCATTTACCGAAAACCTTAAGTCCAGCAGGTTTTTTATCCTTTATAGCTTCTTCTAGGTGATATAGACCTTCATAGCATACATCTTGGACAAAATCCATATTGACTCTTGTCATCTCATCCTTGAGCAAAAAGAATCCGGTCTTGGTAAGTTTGTAGTTATTTTCTTCTGTAAGTTTTACAACATCCGCACTTAATCCCATTTCTAAAAGAACCCTTACTCCATATTCTGAAAGCTCAGTCGACTTAGCAATCTCTTCTAATCCGATGCCTTGCTTTCTATTTTTATGTAGTAGATCTAAAATTCCAAGATCTCTCATTGACTTCGTAGCCTGAAAAACTACAGGTGCAAAAGCAATTTTATTCGCTTCAAATCTCGCTTCTACAGCTGATAATTTTTTTTCGGTATAGAATGACTTCATTTTATCGTATGCTTAAAAATATCAATATGGTTTCAACTATTCTTATAGATACGTGCATTATATCCTCACAAACTTATCGAAAAATAGAATAGACACTAATGGGTAATTGCTACAAGATAATTTCTTCTTTTAGAAACAAAAGTGATAATATAAAATCACTATTGACGGCTAAAATATATAATTGTCAACACAAAACAATATTCTATATATACTAGTAGAAAAAAATTCTGCCTACTTAGGACTAAGCAATTTTATTTTTTTCTATATCCTTAGCTTTGTTCCATAAAGCATCCATCTCCTCTAGACTCATATCCGTTAGTGATTTAGGGGCTTTCTCCTCTATATATTCAAATCTAGATTTGAATTTCTTATTGACCTTTTCTAACGCAGTTTCCGGATCTACCTCTAAAAACCTACAATAATTTATGAGAGCAAAAAAAAGATCTCCTACCTCTTCTTCTATATGATCCTTATCTCCCTTTGCTACAGCCTCCTTTAGCTCTTCGGTTTCTTCTTCTACCTTTTCCCACACATGTTCTATCTTATCCCATTCAAATCCAACCTTAGCCGTTTTTTCCTGCATCCTATAAGCTTTCACGATGGCAGGCAATCCTTTAGGAACTCCAGAGAGTACGGACTTTTTTCCTTCCTGCATCTTAATCTGCTCCCAGTTACGCATAACATCTTCTTCGCCAGTCACTTTGACATCTCCATAGATATGTGGATGCCTATTTACTAACTTATCACATAACTCATTCATAGCATCAGCTATGTCAAAAGCTTTCTGTTCTTCAGCAATCTTAGCATAGAATACTACATGTAGCAATAAGTCTCCTATCTCTTCTTTGACACCTTCCATATCCTTTTCTAGAATAGCGTCTGCAAGCTCATAAGTCTCTTCTATTGTCAGGTTTCTTAGACTCTCAAAGGTCTGCTTCCTATCCCATGGACATTGCTCTCTCAGCTCATCCATTATTGTTAATGTCCGTTCAAATGCTTTTAATTTCTTTTCCATGCACAACTTGTCTTGATAGTTCTTTGTTTAATCTTGTAATATGTAAATATGATAGGAATAGAAGAAGGAATCTTTTCTTATCTGCTAGAAGTATTATAAATTTACCAAATAATAAAAAAGTATGGCAAGTTTTCTATATACATTATGCATCATCTTCGTGGTTTTTCTAGTGTCTTTCGCACTGATCAACATAAGACAAATTGTAACCGGTAAGGAATTCAGAGGTACCTGTGCAACAAATAACCCTATGTTAAAGAAAGAATTAGGGGAATGTTCTGTTTGTGGACGCTCAGAAGGAGAGCAATGTCAGATGCCTGAGGTAAAAGGAGCCTAAAAACTGAGTTGAATTTAAGATAAAATTATCTTCTTTCGGATACTCTCGAACCCAAAACGATAAAAGAACTCAGGATTACAATACTAAATACAACGTATAATACTAACATAATTTAATCAGTTTATTGTCAAAGACATACACAAGTTGCTGATAAATAATGTTTTATATGAAAATAGATACGTTATTTTTTATATATTTCTTTTCTCAATGTATATTTCATTTATACCCTATAATTAACAGATAAACATTCTTTATAAAATGAAAAAATATTTAATATGTTTTTTTCTTATTTCCTTGATAATCAGTGGAAATAATGCCCAAAAACCAGATCAACTTAACTCAGGAGAAATCTACCACGCTCTCGAAAAACTAAACTTTCTAGGATCTGTACTATATGTTGCAGCGCACCCAGATGATGAGAATACAAGAATGATAGCTTATATGGCAAATGAGATGAAAGCCAATACAGCTTATCTCTCTCTTACCAGAGGAGATGGAGGTCAGAATCTTATAGGAACAGAAATAACAGAAATGCTGGGTGTTCTGAGAACTAATGAATTACTCTCTGCGCGTAGCATCGATGGAGGTCAGCAGTTTTTCTCTAGAGCGAAAGACTTTGGTTATTCTAAAAATCCTGAAGAAACTCTTAAAATCTGGAATAAAAAGGAAGTTCTTTCGGATGTTGTAAGGATTATAAGAAAGTTTAAACCAGATGTAATTATCAATAGGTTTGATCATAGAACACCCGGAAGAACACATGGACATCATACAAGTTCAGCGATGCTTTCCTTCGAAGCCTTTGATCTTGCGGGAGACAGACTAGCCTTTGATGATCAGCTGGGAGAACTGCGTCTCTGGGAACCACAGAGATTATTTATGAACACAAGCTGGTGGTTTTACGGCAGTAGAGAAAAATTTGCAGAAGCTGACAAGTCTAATCTTATGGGTGTAGATGTGGGCACCTACTATCCTATTCTAGGAAAATCCAATACAGAAATTGCTGCTGAAGCGAGAAGTATGCATAAGTGTCAGGGCTTTGGAAGTGCAGGCTCTAGAGGTAGCGAAATAGAATATTTAGAGTTGCTAAAAGGTGACATGCCTCCTGATAGACAGAATGTATTTGATGGTATCAATACAACATGGACAAGAGTAGGTGGAGGTGGACCTATAGGTGAGGCTATAGCAGGCATCATAGAAAACTACCAGTTTGGTGACCCTAGTGCTTCTATACCGGACTTGCTGGAAGTAAGATCAATGATCAAAAAGCTGAGTAACAAGCACTGGAAAGAAATCAAACTTGCTGAGGTAGATAGGATTATAGAATCTGCCTTAGGATTATATCTAGAAGCAACAACTAGTTCTCAGACTGCTACAGTAGGCGATGAAGTAGAGTTAAAGGTTGAATATACTAATAGATCTAATGTTCCTATTACATTAAAGTCTGTATCTATAAACCCAGCCGTTTTTGACACTACCTTCCAGGTAGAAATGTTAGCGAATGAAGAGGGAAATTGGTTTTACTCCTTTGACATACCTAAGCGCTCTCCTATTACAAGTCCCTACTGGCTTAACGATAAGGCCTCTTTCGGAATGTATCACGTAGATGATGAAACGCTAATAGGAAAGCCTATCACACCTAGGGAATTTAATATAGATTTTGTTTTAGATGTAAATGGATATGATGTCAAAATCACAAAAGATTTATTTTACAAATTTACAGATAGAGCAGAAGGTGAGGTTGTACAACCCTTCGAAATTACTCCAGAGGCATCTGTAAAAATAAAAGATGAGATCTACATATTTGCCGATGATAGTAGTCAGAAAATTATTACTTCAGTAAAATCTGGAACGAGTAATGTAGCAGGAAAAGTGTCATTAGAAATAGGAGAAGGATGGGATGTAGAACCTGCTTTTTATGATTTCTCTATAGAACAAAAAGGAGATGAACAAGAGTTTAGTTTTATTGTAACACCACCAACTACTCAAAATGGTGTAATCGCCTCGGCAGTTGTTACTACACAGAATGGTACTTACACGGAAGAGCTTATACAAATAGACTACGATCATATCCCTTTACAAACGGTCATGATGCCAGCTACTACCAAGCTTGTAAAAATACAGCTAGAAAAAGAAGGAAATAAGATAGCCTATATCGAAGGTGCTGGAGACAAGGTGCCCGAGAGTTTACGTCAGGTAGGTTACGAAGTAGACATGATAGCAATAGATAATATCAAAGTTAATACGCTCACACCTTATGACGCAGTAGTTATAGGAATACGTGCGCTTAACACAAAAGAAAATCTAAAATACAAGATAGAGGAGTTACATAAGTATGTAGAAAATGGTGGCAACCTAGTTTTCCAGTACAATACAACTAGAGGGCTTAAGGTTAAGGACTTTCTACCCTACCCACTACAATTATCTAGAGATAGAGTTTCTGATGAAAATGCGGAAGTAAGAGTTCTAGCTCCAGAACATCCTGTCATGAATACACCTAACAAAATAACTCAAAAAGATTTCGACGGATGGGTTCAAGAACGTGGTCTCTATTTCCCAAATGAATGGGATGAAAATTACACAGCCATACTTTCTAGTAATGACAAAGGAGAAGATCCTAAGGATGGCTCTCTACTTATTGCACCTTATGGCAAGGGCTATATCGTCTATTCAGGAATCTCATGGTTCAGAGAATTGCCAGCAGGAGTACCTGGAGCATTCAGACTATTTACCAATATACTCTCACTAGGAAAAAAGGAAAATGACAGACCATAAAGTAGATACATCAGAAGATACGCCACCAGTTTTTCCCAGTTGGAATTACTGGTATGCGATTATAATTACAGCCAATTTGGTATTTATTCTATTTATGTATTTTTATTTTAAATCCTTATAGAATAACAGAAGTATGAGTGGATTAGATTGGTTTATATTATCTATGACCGTAATTACAATTGTAGGATACGGAATATGGAAAACGAAGGGCAGCAAGGATACAGAAGGGTTTCTTCTAGGTGGTAATGAGGCTAAGTGGTGGACGGTAGGTCTATCTGTTATGGCTACACAGGCTAGTGCCATTACGTTCCTATCTACTCCAGGTCAGGCATATAATGATGGCATGGGTTTCGCTCAGTTTTATCTGATGCTTCCGGTAGCAATGATTATCATATGTATAACATTCATACCGCTATTCTACAAACTAAAAGTATACACGGCATATGAATATCTGGAATCTCGCTTCGATCTAAAAACTAGATCTCTAACCTCATGTCTCTTTCTCGTACAAAGAGGTCTAGCAACGGGTATCACAATCTATGCCCCAGCACTTATTCTTTCTTCTGTTCTAGGATGGAATCTCAAAGTTACAGCTGTTGTTATAGGCATCATAGCTATAGCCTATACAGTAAGTGGAGGAACTAAAGCCGTACATGTAACGCACAAGTTACAGATGCTTGTAATATTCATCGGACTCTTTATAATATTCTTCATCCTACTAAGCTATCTTCCTGACGAATATAGTTTCAGAGAAATTCTACAGATAGCCAATGCTAATGATAAACTAGAAGTCTTAGATTTTAATTTTGACTGGAAGGATAGATATAATATATGGACCAGTATGGCCGCCCTATTTCTTTTCCTATCCTACTTTGGAACAGATCAGAGTCAGGTACAACGCTATATTTCTGGACAGTCTATAAAAGCTAGTAGACTGGGACTGCTGATGAACGGTCTTATGAAAGTGCCACTACAATTCTTCATCCTTTTCTTAGGTGTACTAGTATTTATCTTTTTCCAATTCCACAAACCACCTATATTTTTCAATGAAGCTGTCAATGAAAAGGTTTACCAATCTACTTACAATAGCTCTTTCCGGAATATAGAAAATGAGCTTTCGCAAGTTTTTCTAGAAAGGGAATTACTCAACGATCAATATATTTCTGCTATAAGAAATAATGATGAGGCGTCACAAATGGATCTCAAAAAGAAAATCACTGCAAGTGCACTGGATGAAAAAGATCTTCGAGAAAATGCCAAGGTAATCATCAAGCAACTAGATGATACCATAGAAACAAATGATAAAGATTATGTCTTTATCAATTTTATCCTCAATTATCTTCCTAGAGGTCTGGTAGGTTTATTACTAGCAGTAATATTTTTCGCCGCTATGTCGTCTACTGCCTCAGAGCTCAATGCCCTAGGATCGACAACTACTATAGATATATACAAACGGAATCTAGCACAAGGAAAATCAGAAGACCACTATCTAAAAGCATCAAAAATGCTTACACTGATGTGGGGAATTATTGCAATTTTATTCGCTTCCTTCGCTTCCTTGGCAGAGAACCTTATACAGTTTGTCAATATCGTAGGATCTGTTTTTTACGGAACTATACTTGGAGTCTTCCTTGCTGCTTTCTATCTAAAATACATAAAGTCTAATGCTATATTTTATGGCGCGTTATTAGCCGAAGTTATCGTAATCTATGTATGGTATAATTTCATTTTTGTAGAAGAAAAGATGTCCTTCTTATGGCTGAATATTATAGGCTGTATGCTTACACTTATTTTTGCTACTGTACTTAGTTTTGTAGTAAAAGAAAAGCAAGCTGTCTAGAGTAATATTTGATGCTACTGAGGATCTAATTCTATTTTTGCTATCTGCAACTTAAAAGATTCTGCCTTCTTATTTCCAATTAGAAAAGTTATTTCTGAGATAAGCTCAGCAGGATAATTAGGGATATCTAATATCCTCCCCCTGAAGCTAGGAAACATTTCTTCTAGGGGTATAATCACTTCTTGCCAATCTCCAGTTGTTTCAAACTCATAGCTATAAGAAAATCTTTCATAGGAATCTGACTTGACTCTAAACTTATATTTCTTACCATCACCCTTTAATTTGATAATTGCCTTAGTCAGTCCTTTTATTTTCTTCTGATCAAAACTGTATCTTATAGAGCTGAATCCTCCATTATTTTCTAGAGAAACCTTACCCATAAATTCTATGAATCCATCTTTATGATAGGATAACTCAGCAGATGATCGCCCTCCCATTACATCATCATTCACTACAAACCAATTATCTAAGTTAGCGTCTTTACTGAAATCTATTATGGTCATCTGACTGTTTATACTATTTACAAAAACTATACTCCCTAGTAAGACACAAATAAACATTAAGTGTTGCATTTATCTTGTATTTTCTGACAGGTATTCTATCTAGTTCTAAAACTTACCCTTTAATTTTTTATTATCAATCATTGGCAAGAAGTTTTCCATAGTAATCCATTTTTGGAATGATCATATAATCATGATTGATCATCATTTGTCGAATACCTTTATTCATCTTGTACTTATAAGGATAAAAGAGCTCAAGATCTCTAAAGAATTTTAAATCTATAATTGTCCACTTATCCTTCTTACCATATTTTAAAAGTTCTTGTAATTCATCCTTACTATCACTTGCATAATCTACTATTTTTTCTGACGATTTCCTGAATCTAGGATGCATTAATAGATGTAAGCTTTCATTACCGTTGAGTGCTGCCAGTTCGAATAGGCTATTCCCTACATCAAAACATTCATAAGGTGAAGTCCCTTTTGCCGTATGTAAATTCCCCAATTTGACAAGCATCTTATCTTTTTTAAGATCGAATTTTTTAGAAGACAGATATTCATAAAGTTGTGTCTTAAAATGTTGTAAGCGATAGAGAAACGATTTATAATATTTATAGTCTACCATACTGAGTCTATATATTTCCATAGAAGCATGCAGGTCTTTTATAATCTCTTCGTTTGTTTCGTTTACAGATACATCTGATAAAAATTCTTCCAGAAGATCAAACTCTTTTAGAAATTTAAATAAGTTTATATCTCCTGCATCATCCATAACATATAATCGAACAAAAGAATCCTGCAGTATATTTTTCCTTTCTAGCAAAGGAGATTTTTCTTCTTCGTTCAGATTATCAAATAAATAATCTAAGAGTGGTACAAATCCATTATAAAATTCCTGATCTATTCCTATAATATCCCAATCTTCAGAAATAGCCTCGACTAAAAAAACCGCATCTTCTTCATAATCTAAAAACGGAATAGAGGTAACATGTTCACCATCTTCATCTAGATAATTATATTTCTGGTGAAAAGCTGCTATAGACTGAGGAATATCTTTTTCTCTACTAAAAGAGTTGAAAAGATGTCTTAGACCGTGCTGGCCTATTTCCAAAGCCATCGAATGATAGCCTACCGAATCTAATAAAGGTATCAGTGCTGCAGTAAATAAAGAAACCAAAGGACTATTATGATACTCCCCTATAAGCGTATACTGATTTGCTTGTAATTCTTTTTTTAATAATGTGGCTCCCTCGCCTACAAGTTTATTTTCTTCTATGTCAAAATGATAAACGTGGTTAGCTAGCTCCGCAAGAAATAAAGAATCTTCTTTTTGCGCTAGTGCAGCTTTACTACTCAGAAAAAGAAGGATGAAGACAAGATAATCTACTCGCATAATTTGTAGTATTTATGTCAGCAAATAAATAACATTGACAATATAATCAATATTTTTTCAGTCCATATCTATAGATATAAAAAAAGAGACCACCCACATCCGAATAGTCTCTTAATTATTTTTCTAAAATTCTAAGAAATAGAACTTCCTATTTATTCATAGAAGTCCACTTATTGATAGAATTTTGATTCATTTTTACATAATCATCATTTCCTGCAGCTTTAGCAAGATCTAATGATTTCTTAGCAGCTCTTACCGCTTCATCTACTTTTCCCATATCAGCAAGTATAAGAGACTCTCTTCTTACCTGCCAAAACTTTGGCTTATCTACATTAGTTGCTTTCTGTACGTACATGAGCGCCTTTTCTAGATCTTTACCTGAGGTATGCAAGTAATTTCCTGCAGCATAGTAATCGTTAGCCGTAGGTCCTGCAAGTACTTTATCTATATCAGCCATTACTCTTTCGTCTACAGAAGCAGTTACTTTTACACCTACCTTGGTTCTCTCCCACATCATTTCTAATGTTCCAGAATCCATCGTTAGATCGGATACAGCTACTGTATATGTTTCTATATCCATAGGTAACATCTGTGGCTTTACCTTTACTGCAGCATCTGGTGTTTTTTCTGTATAGCTACTCCAACTAGTTGACTCATGCTTGTAAAAGTTTATTGTCCATTGTGTAGCTGTAGGGATAGTTAATACAGCATAAGAACCAGCAGGTACAGAAACTCCTCCTACCATAACATCATCGCTGAAAGTTATTTTAGTAGCTTGGTTTGCGCCTGTTCTCCACATTTTGCCAAAAGGAACTAATCCATCTGCAGAAAAAATAGTTCTACCTTTCATACTTGGTCTAGAATATTCTACTGTTACATCTGTAAGTCCTATAGTCTGCATTATTTTAGCAGATGGAGAAGCAGAAGGTGTTTTGATTTGTGCGTTAGACACAAAACATACTGACATTGTTAACAGTACAAAGAGAAAATTTTTCATTATTTAATTTTTAGTTGATTGAATGAATTATTATTTATTTGTCAATTTATGATCCATTTTGACATTATTAATCTAGGATATAAACTACAAACTTTGAAAATTATGGTAAAAATAGCTAATGCTGAGTCTATAATTGTAATAGTTGCAACATTTCAATATTAATTAACATCTTATTAGGCTATTCTGTTCATTATCATTCTGGTGAAATATACAATTATGGTTCCTAACAGTACTTTTACTAAGGCACCGGGTAAAAATGGAGTTACACCATACTCTATTGCCTTACTTAGTCCATAGCTAATAGATAGATGAAGTGTACCAGAGAGTACGATAAGCGTTGTTCCTAAAGTCATAAAACCCAGTATAGTATTTAGTGTCGTTTCTCGCTTAGGGAACAAAACTGTCAAAATAATAGAAGCAATAAAAAAGCCATAGAGATATCCTCCCGAGTTTCCTATTAGCTTATCAAATCCAGAAGTTCCATCAGCATAAACGGGTAATCCTAGCACACCAAGAAGAATATATAATCCGATTGCAAAGACACCATGCCAGTTAGGTAGTAAAAATAAAACACATAAAACCGCAAGGCTCTGACCAGTAATAGGAATTCCACCACCACTTGTGGGAATATTAAAACTCAACTGTGCAGAAACAGAAACGGCTATTACAGAAATAATAAGACCAATAACATGAGAATTACTCAGCATAGATTATCTTAACTACGTATGAAAGTGTCCCGTTTCTTCTTCACCTACTGGCTCATCTGTAGATGTTATGTATGATAGGTTACTTGTCATATTATAGTAAAAGAATAACGGTTCTTCGTTTCTAAAAATATCTATAAACGCAGCGTACTGATCAGATCTGTGATAAACATAGAAAACCTTATTTCTTTTATCCTCTATCCTGTTAGCAGGTAGGTCTCCTTTTATAAATCTTAAATGCACAATACCTGAAGGAATTTTCATCATAATACCATAGTCAGCACCATCTCTAGCTCCCTGTCCGTACAATAATACTTTGTAATGTGTAAATTCTTCTATTACTATAGTTTCCATAACTTATTTTTTAGCTAAACAAATAAAACAAATTATGCGTTAATGAGCTAATAAAATTTCTTCTAATTATTTGCCTCTCTAAAGTAGGATCTTCTTAGACAATAATATTAAAATTATCAGAATCGAAAAGTCCCTTATCACTTAGTTTTATAGAAGGAATAACAAGTAGAGCCATAAAGGATAGAGACATAAACGGAGAACGTAAGGTAGAACCCATTCTTTTTGACAACTCATCTAATTCTTTATAAGCTTTTGCCACCTCATACCCATCAACATCCGTCATAAGTCCTCCAATAGGCAAGGGCAATATATGATCCAGTTGCTTATCTACAGCAGACAAGCCACCTTTGTTTTCTATGATCAGATTAATAGCTCTGGTAATAGATTCGTCATTAGTTCCTACTGCAATTATATTATGCGAGTCATGTGCAACTGAAGAAGCAATAGCTCCAGACTTCAGATTGAAATTATGTATAAATGCAACGGCAGGTTTCGACTGATTATACCTATTGACAACAACAAGCTTCAGTAGATCTTTTTCGATGTCAATACAATTTACACCCTCTACAACTCTAGGGGCAAAAAAGGATTTTTTAGTAATTAATTCACCATCTAGGACCTCTATAACAGGTATTGTATCAGAAGTATTTTTCTGTATAAGATCTGTTGAAGAAATTTTCTTGATTGTAAAATTATTAATACCTTCTATAGACTGACTTTCTATATTAGATTTCCCTGACTCTGATACTATGACTCCATCAATATAAGTAGATAAAATATTAAAAGATTCTAAATTATCGCAAATAATAAAATCCGCAGGATCTCCTTCTTTCAGAAGACCTACATCTAGTTTATAATGTTTAACAGGATTGATACATGCCATCTTTAGAACTTTAAATAGATCATGCCCTTTAGCTAAAGCTCTTTTGACTAATACATCTATATGACCTATTTCTAAACTATCAGGATGCATATCATCGGAGCAGAACATCATCTCCGCAAAGTAAAGATCAATAAGTGGTTCTAAAGCTTCAAAATTTTTCGCCGCACTACCCTCTCTTATGAGTATTTTCATTCCATGTGTCAATTTGTTTTCTGCCTCGTCTAAGGTAAAACATTCATGATCTGTACTGATACCTGCATCTATATATCTGACAGCATCCGCTCCCACTAATCCTGGGGCATGTCCATCTACTGGTTTATTATATTTCTTTGCGATTTCTATCTTACTCATCACTAAAGCATCTCCTTCTAACACACCAGGCCAGTTCATCATTTCGGCTAAGTACTTCACCTCATTTCGTCGTAATAGAACATCTATATCTTCTACCGTAATCTCTGCACCTGCTGTTTCAAAAACTGTAGCAGGGACACAGCTAGGAGCTCCAAAATAAAATTTAAAAGGTACTCTCTTTCCATTGTCTATCATAAACTCAACACCTTCCATCCCCATCACATTGGCTATCTCATGTGGATCGGATACTGTAGCTATTGTTCCATGAACTACTGCCATACGTGCAAACTCAGAAGGTATAAGCATGGAACTTTCTATGTGTATATGGGCATCTACAAATCCTGGGAGTATATATGGAAGATTATCATTATCTGAACACTCTTCTATACTGAGAATTATACCATCAACTATTGATATTTTAGCTGGATATATTCTTCTACTTTCAATATCCACAATTTTACCATTTATTTCCATACATAATTATTAATAGATCGATGTAAGTTAAATATTTAAAATAGGAACCTCTATTTCTTCTATAATATAAGAAATATAAAAATCTAGAATCTACCTTAAATAAGCAACATGGGAAGACAAGTCAAATACAAGAGAGTTCTAAAATTTTCTAAGAATAGACTCATTCTCTGCAGTTGGGTAGAACAACAAATCTATAATTTTCCAATAATACACTTACAGTAAAATATAAGCACAGGAGCTATTTTAAACCTAATACCGATCGCTACATTTCACCCAAATGGGTGGACTACATACAAAAAGCGACGCCTACCTTAGTGCTATGAAAAGCAAAACAAATAATCAACAGATAACTCATTCTACTCACTATATGAGCACGTCTGATAAGTCATATAAAAAGACTAGTGAACTGAAGTTGACCTTTCTATGAAAACTGCATTAATTGATAATTAAACTTTTCGAAAATAAATAGTTAAAAATTTTATTCATTCACAAACCCTAAAAAAAATGAAAAATCTAATTAAAACAATCATCTGCCTTTTATTTATCAGTGTTCACACAATTAGCGCTCAGGAATATGCTATGACCAATACTGACAACGAAGTTATTAAGTCAAAAATTTCGAAAAAAGAAATCATAAAAGCTCAAGAAACCAATGTGCAACTAAGGATAGAAAAAAGGATTGCGCAGATAATAGAATATCCGGAACAGTTTATTGAGAACAGAATCAGTGGATCTGTTTATGCTCAGGTTTTGTTTAGCGAAGACTACAACGATTATAGCATACACATTATTAAAGGAGATAAAGCCAATCTAGGAAAAATAGTAGAGAGCACCATTCATAAAATTAATGTGGGTTCTTATCTACCACCTAACTTTGAAGGTAAACGTAGTTTTGTTTTTAATATTGATTTCTCTTTAGATAATTAAAAAAATACAAACATGTTGATAAAAAAAAGCGCTGTAGAACTAAATTATAATTATTCCCTTAGGACATTCTAAGACGGCATTAATAGATATTTGATCAGATGCTTTAATAGTAGTCTCTACATCTATCGCTGAAAATATCGAGCTTAGCGTTAAGTGATCTGGGTAGTTGATGATTACTTCTTTTAACCCACATTTATTTTGCAAAACATCTGAAGGATGTAGTTCAGAATTACTCCAGTCCAGAACGAAAGGAATTGGATCTACCTCAGGAAGAGCAAATGGCAGGATCATATCCCAAGTCAAAGTTTTTCCTGAAGTGGTTTCTCTTGAACCTTTAGAAATGATGAAATTTTTATTGGTTTTTTCTGTAAGGATCTTTGCATCTCTGAGAAGATTTTCTGAGTGGATCGCCCAACGAGTTAGTTTGGGTTCTGAGAGTACCGTAAGACCCATCCAAAGCGGATCTTCGATATTGCTGTCAGGATCTCTAGCGATAATTTCTAAATAAGAGTTGTCCCCTAAACTAATAAGCGCATTATGGGTCCCTTTTTCGAGATGCTTCCCGCCTATAGTTGCTTGGACCCCTAGAATATTTTCGAAATACGCTATACCTTCTTGTAAATCGTGAACAGCGTATACTAGATGGTCTATTGCCCTCATGAACTAGAAATCTAGTATTGAGATTCTGGTAGTTCTATCTCTAATCCATCAAATTCTTCGGTTATTTTAATTTGACAACTGAGTCTAGAACCTTCCTTACGAAGATCTACCATGCTTAGCATCATATCCTCATTATCAGAAGGACCGCCAACTTTTGCTGTCCAATCATCCGAAACAAAACAATGACAGGTCGCACAAACACAATTGCCACCACACTCAGCTACAATTCCATCTATATTATTATCAGTCGCTACCTGCATTACGGTCTGTCCGACCTCTGCAGTTAATTCATGCTTCGTTCCATCTACACTTGTTATATATAACTTGGGCATAAGGTTTCTATTTTAATTACAATTTGCGCTAAGTTATTTCTTAGAAGATGATTTTCCCTATTTTGGTCTCATAATTTTGACTTATTTTAGAAATATGTCAAAATAGTCTAACTTTCCTTAAGCTAACACCATAGAATAGGGTTTAATAGAGGATTTTTAAACAGAAAAAACAAATACTTGGAAATACTAATCAATCACAAAAATATAAGCTATAAGGTAGATCTATCTAGTCCACTAGACATTTCAATACCTCTAACAAATAAGACACCACAGGTAAAATGTTTCTATGCTCCTGATGTAGAAATGGAACCGCTAGTAGCAGGAAATTTTATAGGATCAACAGAAAAAGGAAGTCCTGTAAATTTCTATAATCTCAAGATCAATCCTCATGGAAACGGAACCCATACAGAGTGTAATGGTCATATATCTGCTATCTCGAATACAATCAATCAATCACTTAAACAATTCCATTTCCTCGCCGACCTGATAAGTGTTACCCCAAGAAAACTAGATAATGGTGACGCTGTAATAGACGAGTCTTGTCTCGATCTACAATCCATAAAATCAGAAGCTCTTATTATAAGAACCTTGCCCAATTTTACGATTAAGATGCAGACAGATTACTCTGGCACAAATCCATGTTATATAGATCATCAGCTAGTAGAAAAAATTATAGATCGCGGAGTTCAGCATCTCTTGCTAGATCTCCCTTCTGTAGATAGAGAAAAAGATGAGGGAAAAATGTTATCTCATAAGGTCTTTTGGAAAGACTGTCATGCTGATAGACAGGAATGTACAATTACAGAACTTATCTATGTACCTTCTAGTATTCTAGACGGCAGGTATCTATTGAATTTACAAATTTGTTCCTTGGAGTTAGATGCGAGCCCTAGTAAGCCAGTGTTATATGAGTTAAAGCCTATTAAAAGTTAAAATATTTACTTAAATCCTCATCTCTTTGAAGGCATTGATAAGACCGTTTGTAGAACTATCATGAGAGCTTACCTGATCATCATTTTCTAATTCTGGCAAGATAGATTTAGCTAGTTGTTTTCCGAGTTCTACTCCCCACTGATCGAAACTATAAATATTCCAGATATACCCCTGAACAAAAATCTTATGCTCATACATGGATATCAACTGCCCCAATGAAAAAGGATCGAGCTTTTGTAGTAATATAGAATTGCTAGGACGATTACCTTCAAACACTTTATAAGGAATTATAGGTTTATATTCTGCAAGGTCCTTACCTGATTTTTCAAATTCTGTTATAACCTGCTGCTCCGTCTTACCGTTCATCAAAGCTTCTGTTTGCGCAAAAAAGTTAGACAATAATTTGTTATGATGATCGCCAGTAGGATTTTGAGATTGTGCTGTTGCAATAAAATCACATGGAATAAATTTCGTCCCTTGGTGGATGAGTTGGTAGAAAGCATGTTGTCCATTTGTACCCGGCTCGCCCCATATAATCGGCCCAGTTTGATATTCTACTTTATGCCCATTTCTATCTACATACTTACCATTACTCTCCATATTGGCCTGTTGCATATATGCAGCAAATCTATGTAAATACTGATCATAAGGAAGGATAGCTTCTGAAGTAGCGCCGAAAAAATTGTTATACCATATTCCTATAAGCGCAAGGACAACTGGGATATTTTTATTAAAGGATGTATTTCTAAAATGCTCATCCATAGAGGCTAAACCCTTCAGTAACAACTCAAAATTTTCATATCCTATCGTTAGAGCTATAGACATGCCTATGGCGCTAGAAAGAGAGTATCTCCCTCCTACCCAATCCCAAAACCGAAACATATTATCAGGATCGATCCCAAAGTCCTCTACCCCTTTCTTATTAGTAGACAAGGCTATAAAATGCTTTTTTATATCGACAGTCGATCCACCTTTACTAAGAAACCAGTCTCTTGCAGATCGTGCATTTGTCATTGTTTCTTGAGTTGTAAAAGTCTTAGAAGCTACAACAAATAATGTCGTGTCTGCATCTATATTTTTGAGCGTCTCTGTCAAGTGTGTCCCATCTACATTAGATACATACTTAACTTGGATGCCTTCTTTCCAGTAAGGCTTTAGTGCTTCGGTCACCATATAAGGTCCTAAGTCGGAACCACCGATACCTATGTTAACAATTGTGTTTATTTTCTTATCTGTAAAACCTTTTATTTTGCCAGAGTGAAATCTGTCGCAATATTTTTTCATTTGATTTTTTACAGCAGCTATTTCTGGCAGGATATCCGCATCATCTACTAAGATAGAATCTCTAGCATTAGATCTAAGTGCTGTATGGAGTACTGCTCGTCCTTCCGTCGCATTGATTTTAGATCCAGAAAACAAATGCTCAATTCCCTTATCAAGCTTTAGCTCATCTGCTAAAGCTAGCAATAGCTGAATGGTCTCATCCGTCAAAATATTCTTAGAGTAATCCAGTAACAAATTTTCCTCTCTGATAGAATATCGGTTAAATCTACCCTTATCTACACTAAACAAATCCTTTATCTGGGTTGACTGGATATTTGCAAAATGCGCTTCTAATTTCTTCCACGCAGCAGTTCGCGTAGGATTTATACTTTCTAACATATTACAAATCTAGTGAATATATTATTATGAATAGATTAAATAATCTTTAAAAAAATGAGGATAGAAAATGTATTACTAAATCTTAGGGTCAGCATAGGAAAAGCCTAGAAGTTCAAATATTCCATTTTCAGGATTTGTATCGTCATTCCTAGATTCATTCAGCACAAATCCATTTCTAGTTAATAATTTACAAGAGTTCGTATTGTTTTTCTGGGTAAAGGCATCTATCTGGGTCAGTTGCAAATTTTGGAATCCGAAGGCTAATACCATTTCTAATGATTCATTCATTATGCCTTGCTTATGATACTCAGGGCACAGATCATAGCCTAGCTCAGCAGTAAGTCGATCTTCAGAAAAATTCCAAAGGCAGATACTGCCGATCATCTTGTCACTACCCTTTTTAGTAATTGCCCAATAATAAAAAGTCTGATCCTCTAAACCCCTAGCGATCTTTTCTATAAAAGCCAATGCCTTTTCTTTTGTATCAGCATTAGGTCTTTTGACAAACTTATTTACGTCTTTGTCCGAACGTAGGTAAGATATCATTTCCCAATCTTGCGGCAAGAGCTTTCTAAGAAGGAGTCTTTCTGAATGGAGGTGGACAATTTTTTTTTGATTCATACAAGCTTAGTGGATCATTTTAAAATATATGCTAATAAGTACTTACGGCTTTTCAGAACTCTAAGTTAAATTAATTTTTTGATCACTTTTTCACTTGTCCTTGTGCAACACTAGAATCTTTTACTTCTACACTTATCTGTTTATACTTGTTGCAAAAATAAGCAGACCTAGTAATCCTTAAGGCTAAACTTCTGTCTATTCATTATGCCTTGCGTTGCGCTAGGCTAGAAAAATAGTAGCCCTTCAGGTACGAATAACATCTTATATAGATCCATATATTGACTATAATTTTGTACAGGAAATTAAGTTCAAAAACTTAAAAATCTATCTCAGAATCCAAGCAATAATTATTATTCCCTAAATGATTTAAAATTACAAGCTATTCCAGCCTGTAAGGCTGACATATCTTAACCCAATGAATCAAACTGGGTATAGGAAGGGAATCGCAAAGTAGCCTGTAGGGCTACCATGTTCTATATCTGTTTAGAAATCTTGTATTTCTTCTACTAGCTCTATCTTGTCTATATCCAGATTTCTTTTATTGATTAAGATAAGTGGAACATTCGAACTATATCGCAGACGGCGCTAAAGCGTCGAGTACATTACTTAATGCATCAAATACAAGATTAAATTAGATTAGGTTCTTTTCTTGCTCGAAATCTAATAACCATTGTTTTCTTTCTAGTCCTCCTCCATAACCGGTCAAACTACCATCTTTTCCGATCACCCTGTGACAGGGCACAATGATAGAAATTCTATTATGACCATTTGCACTAGCGACAGCTCTTGTAGATGTAGGATTACCCATAGATTCAGCAAGCGCTTGGTAATGAGTTGTATTTCCATAAGCTATACTCTCAAGTGTACGCCAGACCTTATTCTGATAATCAGTACCTGGCGTATCTAATATTACATCGAACTTCTTTCTTGTACCATCAAAATATTCTGCTAATTCTTTTTTCCCTCTTTTAGTATGTTCGTTCTCGCCTATAATAATACTTGCATCGAGTCTTTTTTGCAGATCTTTAAATTCAGTCTCCAGCATCTTCCTGTCTGTAAATTCTAGGAGACATAAACCCTTGTCCGTGGAACAGATAAACATAGGACCTAAGGGTGTCGTTAATCTATTTATCAAAATAACATTTTTGGACTTACTGTCATTAGGAGAAGATCCTATGATTTTCTTATAGGTATATGCAAATCCACTGAGGGACTCATATCCTATATCGTAAGCTGTGTCTGTTGTCTTTTTACCATCTTTCAATTCCTTGTACGCATTATTCACTCTATACATCCGCTGATAAGCATGAAAGGTCAGTCCATAATGCTTCTTAAACCATCGTCTCAGTTTTTCAGGACTGATATTATTTTGTCTTAGCTGGTAGTCCTTTATTTTCTTTTTCGGATTATTCTTAACCATGTGGATAGCCTGCTCTACTTCAGCGGGAGGCGTATGTGTATTCTGTGTGGGATTACAGATCTTACAAGGACGATAGCCATACTTAAGCGCCTCTTTAAAACTTGTATAAAACTCTACATTCTCTTTTTTTGGTTTTCTTGCTCGACAGGTTGCTATACAGAACACTGAGGTCGTTCTGACTCCTACAAAAAATATACCCACGTAGGTAGAATCTCGTTCTACTAGTGCTTTATAATAGTTATCAATTTTTTCTTGCTCTCTAATTATCATTTAATGTATGTTGGATCAGCACAAATATCTAGATTAGCTTTTGTTTTAGCAACCGAAAAATTGACAAGTATATTTATATTTCTAAAATAACTGAGATTCTGTTAAGCAGATTGAATAACTTTTAATTTTAGGATATTACGATTCTTAGACCATAATAAATTCAATAACTCGAATACCTTTTCTCCATCCTTTATGTTTTCGAATGTTATATGTGGTCTAGATTCCGCATCTATAAAGCTTATCTTTTTTATCTTATAAATACTTTTAGTTCCAAAATGCATCCTTGACAGCTTAGTATTTTTGTAACCTACTAAATTGATAGCAGTTATATCACTGAAAGGAATATCTACTTGCTTCTTCCCATTAGTCCCCAACGAAATCTAATCCTATCAGGAAGTATAGCATAACGCATAGTTGTAGACAGATAAACCGCTAAAATATAAGGAAAAATAAAAAACAAAGAGAAAGCAATATTAAAAACATCTCTAAGAAAATACAAACTAACAGCTGTAATGATTAGTTGTATACTAGAATAGATAATCAGTTTTTTTGCGCTAACTTCTTGACTCCATATTTCTTCATCGATATTAGAAGCTAATAGTTCGTCTAATTCATGTTACTCTATCGCAATCTTTTTCTTATACTGGTGCACATCAAATAAAATTACACATGCTGATCGATAAGAATAGCATTACCATCAGGATCTAGAACCATAAAACTTCCTGGACCAGTTGTCGTTTCGTCAACCTCAGTTTCTAGACTCTGATTATTAGCTTTAAGAGATTTCTGGATCGTACGCACATCATCGAATTCATTTAATTCCTGTGCACTGGAATCCCATCCTGGGTTAAAGGTCATGATATTATTCTCAAACATTCCTTCGAATAAGCCTACAAGTGAAGTTTCATTCTTCATGATTAAATAATTCTTGGCTATGTCTCCAGCAAAAACGGTGAATCCAAGTTGCTCATAGAATGACTTAGACTTATGAATATCCTTGACAGCTAGACTTATAGAAAAGGCTCCTAGTTTCATAATAGTAAGGTTATTTTGTTAGTTAAGAAAAATGTTTAATGAATAATGGAAATCTTTTTAATTGCGTTCCTACCTTGGTAGATATACTTCATCAAAATCAAAAATAGTTTTGATTAATATACGAAATAGAAACAACATCTTGCTGCTAGAATTTAGAAAATAAGGCTTACAAAGAACTAAACTGAGCTTTAAAAAGGTAAACTATACTGTCAATGGGGCAACTTAGATCTAAGCATACCATATAGAAAAGTACCAAAAAGTGCACTGATAATCACAATAGCTATTGTCCATATCTGATGTCCAAACAAAACATACAAAGGCCCGGGACATGCACCTGTAAGTGCCCAGCCTAATCCAAAGATTGTACCTCCTATTATACTTGCTATATAGGTCTTAGGTTTTTCGGAGAATTTCATTTTCTCTCCATTGACATTAAGAAGATCTGTCTTCTTCATAAGGAATACACCAATTGCTCCTAACACCACTGCTACACCTATAATCCCATACATATGAAAACTTTGAAACCTAAACATCTCCTGAATACGATACCATGAGATAGCTTCAGATTTAGTCATTACGACTCCGAATAAAATGCCTATAAAAAGAAATTTTAAATACTTCATGATAATTATATTGACATGATAAAGGATAATAATAAATGTGTAGAAAGTAGGCCACCAATAAAAAATCCAATGACCGCAACAAGAGATGGTAACTGGAGATTAGCCAAGCCCGTAATGGCATGGCCAGAGGTACAACCACCTGCATACCTTGTACCAAAACCAATAAATATACCTCCTACAATAAGCACTAATAAAGACCTGACACTTGATAACGATTCTATAGAAAACAACTCAGGCGGAACGAAATCTCCAGCCTTAGGTGCAGAAATTCCCATTGCATTTAAATCATTAATTGTTGCTTGGGACAAAGCTACAGGTACAGAAGATTGCAAATAGTTAGAAGCAAGAAAACCTCCTAGAATAGCTCCAACAACAAACACCAATAACCACCCATGTGATTTCCAATTATAATCAAAATAATCTGCTAATTTACCAGCTCCTCCGGCTGAACAAATAGCCTTAAAAGAACTAGAAACACCAAACTGTTTTCCAAAATAAATCATGAGAAACATCACAAAGGCTATCATAACTCCTGACACCGACCAGTGCCACGGTTGACTTATATACTCTATCATAATAGTTTTTAATTTTATTAGCTGACTAGTGACGGACAACTACCTTCTAGATTGACATTACATTTTTTCAAATCTTCAAATGAAGCTAGTACATTGACAATATTATTGTAACCTTTAGATTTAAGAATAGAACTTGCAACGGTAGACCTGTAACCGCTTCTACAATGAAGATGCAAAGTAAGATCCTTATCGAGCGTATCTTTTTCTGAATTTATAAAGTCTAAAGGATAGCTAATTGCATTCTTAAGATGTGTTGACTCATATTCGCCTGGCTTTCTTACATCTATTATGTTAAGTGAATCCTTATCTCCTTGAATATTTTGAAAATCTTCCGCAGATATCGTTGTGATGGAATGAATTACTTTTCCCGCGTCCGACCATGCATCTACACCACCATCTATAAAACCTATTGCATTATCATACCCTACCCTAGCTAATCTCCTTACCGCCTCAGCCTCTCTTCCAGCAGGCGTAACTAATAGAATCTTCTGATTTAGATTTTCTACTAGTGCTCCTACCCATGGTGCGAAACTACCATCTAGACCAATAAATATAGAACCGGGGATAAAGGACTTACCAAAATCATCTTTAGCTCTGACATCTAGTATTATCGTATCATCAGCCTTAGCCAATGTATCGAACTCTTCTACCGAAAGAGGTTTCAAGCCTTTCTTCATAACCTCATCTATAGAATTGTACCCTTTTTTATTTAAAGCTGCATTTTTTGAAAAATACTGTGGAGGAGCAAGAAGTCCATCGGTGACCTCTTCTATAAATTCTGATCTAGACATATCCGATCTAAGCGCATAATTATTGACTTTTTGCTCACCCAGCGTACTCCACGTCTCACTACTCATGTTTTTACCACACGAAGATCCAGCTCCATGTGCTGGATAAATTATCAAATTGTCATCTAATGGCATTATTTTATTCCTCAAACTATCAAACAACCATCCCGCTAAATCTTCTTGACTCAGATTAGTAGCCTTCTGAGCTAAATCTGGTCTACCCACATCTCCTATAAATAGCGTATCCCCCGTAAAGAGGCAATGCTCATTTCCTTGCTCATTTCTCAGCAAATAGCAAGAGCTTTCCGGAGTATGACCAGGCGTATGAAGTACTTCTATTTCTATATCACCTATCTTAAACACTTGTCCATCTGTTGCTTCTATTATGTCAAAATCAGTAACAGCGGTTGGGCCATATACGATTTGAGCACCTGTCTTCTTTGCTAGATCTACATGTCCAGAAACAAAATCTGCATGAAAATGTGTTTCAAAGATATACTTGATTTTTACACCTCTTTCTTCTGCTCTTCTTATATAGGGTTCTGATTCTCTTAGCGGATCTATTACTGCTGCTTCTCCATTAGACTCTATAAAGTAAGATCCTTGTGCAAGACAGGCTGTATATATTTGTTCGATGGTAGATGACATAATTGTATAATTTTCTAGAATACTATAAAAGTACAAATAATCAGTAGCTAAGTAAAATTAGAGATATGCTCTTATGAATTTTTATCCTTTTTTTTACGCAAAAGTCCTTCTTGTACTACAGAAGCAACTAAATTTCCATTCATGTCAAAAATATTCCCTCTAGTAAATCCTCTTGCATTAGAACTACTAGGGCTCTCTAGCGCATACAACAACCACTCATCTATCCTAAAATCTCTATGAAACCACATCGCATGATCCAAACTAGCTAATTGTACTTGTTCTATCGTTATTTCATGAGGTCTAAGTGCTGTGATCAATAGATTATAGTCCGATGCATAAGCAAGAATCTTTCTATGAATTCTAGGGTCATCAGGAAGCTTGCCTTTGTATTTCATCCATATGTTTTGTACAGGTTCACTTTTTACAGGAAACAAAAAATCTGGAATTTCTACTGGCTTAAACTCTATAGGTTTCTCTATCATCATCCTCTGCATGTAGTCAGGAATAAGACCGCTGAATTTTTTAGCAATCTCATAATCAGATGCCAATTCATCAGGCATAATAACCTTAGGCATTTCTATCTGATGATCTAATCCATCTTGGGTTTTCTGAAAAGATGCAGCCAATACAAAGATATCAGCTCCATTCTGTATTGCCTTAACTCTTCTTGTAGAAAAACTACCACCATTTCTAGTAATGTCAACTTTATAAACGATAGGTAGACTTGTATCTCCTGGTAAAATAAAATAACCATGACAAGAATGTAAATGTCGATCTGAATCTACGGTGTCTGTAGCAGCATCTATCGCTTGCGCTAGTACCTGTCCTCCAAAAACTCTATTCCCAGCTTCTTGCATCTGATGGCCTCTATACAAGGTTTTATCAATTTTCTCTAGAGATAGAATCTCCATCAATTTATTTGCTGAATCCATAATTCACAAAATCTAAATTTGTTATTAATTAAGAGGTTTATGTAAATGCTAATGTAAAAAATAACCAGAAGGTATTGTCCATTCCCTACTTTCCGTCAATAATCACAAAAACTTGCGAAAAATAATAAACAAATAGCTATTTCTTTCGTTATGCGTGAGACTTTAAAGAGTAGAATTATACCATATAACGCAAAGATGGACTAACTTTGCGTTTCATTCAGTTACGCTAACTTCTAGATTTTGAACAATCTTATAAAATTAACATTCATTTCCATAGCGCTTTGTTGTTTCTCCAGTTTTGCAATTGGACAGAAAATCACTAAAGTTAAAGGTGTTGTAAAAGACGCTGTAACGCAAGAGGGGCTCCCTTTTGTTAACGTATATTTCCAAGGTACGCAGATAGGTGCTTCCACAGATTTAGACGGATTCTACGAAATAGAAACAAGGTTTCCATCAGATTCCTTAGAAGTAACCTATCTAGGATATGTCACTTTGGCCAAGGCAGTTTTTAAAGAAAGTAAGCAAGAAATAGATTTCGCATTGAATTCTACTAGTTTGCAGATGGAAACAGTGACCGTTACAGAAAAGAAGACTAAGTATTCTAAGAAGAATAATCCAGCTGTAGAACTTATCAAAAAAGTTCTAGCTAATAGAAAAGAAAACAGACTTAAAGGTCAAGACTATTATTCTTACGATAAGTATGAGAAGATAGAGATGGATGCCAATAACATCACTTCCCAGTTCAGGGAAAGAAGAGTTTTTAATCAGTTCCAATTTCTTTTTGACTATGTAGATACTTCAGAAATAAACGGTAAGCCTTACTTACCTATTTTCTTAAGGGAGACGCTATCCACTGTTTATTACAGAAAAAATCCGAATACGGAAAAAGAAATTAAGCATGCTGTTAAATTGACCAACTTAAGTGAAACTATAGATGACGAAACGATAGATGGCATCCTAGATGTATTGTACGAAAATGTTGATATCTATGAGGACAAACTACTTCTACTCGGCAATGAGTTTATAGGTCCAGTAAGTAATAGGGCTATAAATTTTTATAGATTTTATATTCAAGATACTGTCAAAGTAGATGATCTCAGCTTGATTAAGCTAGCGTTCATACCTAGGAACAAATTGGATATGGGATTTACAGGTCATCTCTATATAAGCAATGATGACAAGTACTTTATCAAGAAAGCAGATCTCGGCATAATCGGTGGCATCAACCTTAACTTCGTCAGAGATCTAAAGATCATACAAGAATTTAAAGAATTAAATGGTGCTTATGTACTCAATAAGGATCTTATAACAATAGATTACGCCCTTACCCAAAATGGTATCGGAGCCTATGGGACAAGGATTAACAATTACAAAGACTATAGCTTTGATCCTCCAGAAGATCCAGAAGTTTTCAGTGGCATAGAGAAGGTAAAATATGACGAGGGTGTCTATGAAAGACGAGAAGATTACTGGAAAGAAAATAGGTTTGAACCGCTGTCAAAAACTGAAGCAGGAGTCTATAAGATGATGGATTCGCTAAATACTAATCCTACCTTTAAGCGATACAAATACATAGGATATGTTATTGCTTCTGGCTACTTACCATATAAGGGAATAGAAGTTGGACCTATACCAACCTTTGTAAGTTTTAACCCTGTAGAAGGTGCTAGATATAAATTTGGTGGAGAAACGAATCTTCGATTTGCAAAGAAAATAAAACTAGGAGGATATGGTGCCTATGGTACTAGAGATAAGAACTGGAAGTATTCTGGAAATATTACGTATTCTTTCAATCAAGATTTCAGAGAAAATCCTAGGCACTTCATTTTACTAGATTACACCAAGGAAGTTACTTTCCCTGGTATACAGCTAGATAATATAAAGACTGATAATATCTTACTATCTATACGAAGAGGTATTGCAGATAGAATGCTATTAGACAGAAGTTACAAAGGTGCATATACTAGAGAAGGAGAAGTTTTCAGTTACTCTCTACTTGCCGAAAGATCATCTAAAAGTCCAATAGGTAATTTAGAAATGCCCTTTACGGATAATGATGGCCAAAGACAATTTCTAAGTGAGATTAATACTTTTGAAGTTGGTGTAAATCTAAGATATGCGCCTAATGAAAAATTTGTTCAGGGAAGGTCTTATAGAACGACTATACCCTCAAGATATCCTATAATTAATTTACAGTACCGAGCAGGAATAAATGATGCACTAGGAGGACAATATGATTATCATAAACTTTCTCTAGGTATGTCAAAGAAGTTCTATCTAGGTATACTAGGACAGACACGATCTGAATTAGAACTCGGGAAAACATTTGGCCGATTACCATACTTACTCTATTACATACCTAGAGCTAATCAGACTTATTCTTATCAGATAAGATCTTTTAACATGATGAACTTCATGGAATTTGTAGCTGATGAATATGTAAATCTTAACATCCAACACTTTTTCCTTGGAGCCATTTTCAATGAAATCCCACTGCTCAAAAAACTTAAACTGCGGGAGATCGTTACGATGAAATTTTTATATGGTAGACTCACAGATGATAACAATCCTAACCTACCTGCCAATGAAGATCTAATACAATTTCAAAATACTTCTACTCCCCTTCTTTCACAACCACTGACTTATACACTTAATAGCGAGCCTTATATAGAAGGTAGTTTCGGTGTGTCAAATATTTTTAAATTCCTTAGAGTTGACTTAGTTAAGAGATTCACTTATCTTGACAATCCTAACGTTCCTAATCTTTTTGGAGTGAGTGGATTAGGGCTGAGGTTTAGATTTAAAGTTGAGTTTTAAGAGATCAGCTATAAAATAGCTTTAGCACTTGAGTCTGGATAGATTCATACTCATTAAGCTCCTATGTTTTCAAAATAAAATTTAATTACTATATCTTAGTTATTCATCTCTAAATCGCTAACAATATGGGAAAGCTAATTTTACCGGTGTTCCTAATTTTTTTATTCGTTACGTGTAATTCTGATACAAACGAATCAATAATGAGTGAACAGAATTGGAGATTAGCTTGGAGAATGATAGAGAGTTCTTGGGATGAAAAATATGATATAGCGGAAAGCCAATTCGATTCCTTAATGAATACTGGAAAACCAATCCCTGAAAATTTTCTAATTTCTGGACTAGAGATCAAATCAAAACAATCAAAAAAGGAAGAAATTTTAAAAATTCTTCAAACGCATAATCCTAATGTTTTAAAGAGATTCTGTCAACAAGAATATTCTTCTGGATATGAGCTGTGTACGAAACAACCCAATGAGAAAATTCAAAATAAAGATTTACAATTAAAAATCATTGACCTCTTTGTTAGTGATCAAGCGATAAGGGGGAATATCATGCATGACATTATCGAGAAGTATAAAATTGATACAACGGATCTTAAAACCCAACATGATTGGTCAGATCCAGATGAGATAAGTGTGGATGAACTAAATAGAAATGAACTTAAACTTATATTCAAAGAATATGGATTTCCAACAAAAGACTTAATTGGTCGAGACGCCATGCAAGGCGTATTCCTTATTATTCAACATGCAGATAGGGATAAAGAATGGCAAAAAAATCAATTACCTAATCTAGAGATCGCTGCAAAAAAAGGAGATTTACCAAAGCAAAATTATGCATTTCTATATGACAGAATCAAGGTTAATGAAGGCAGTCCCCAAAGATATGGATCTCAATTTGAAAATGTTGATAGAGAAAAAGGGATCACCCAATTACGTGAAACTGAGAAAATTGAACATCTCGATGACAGAAGAAGAGAAATGGGAATGATGCCAATTGATATGTATAGAAGATTAATGTTAAGACAATAGCAGTAAATTGCATTAAAATTATTAGTAATATTTACCTTCCGTCCTTAGCAGCTTTCGAGTACCAGTTAATCTACTTTTTCAGATCTACATGTTTTAATTTCTTCTAGGGATAAGTGTCTTAGGATAGACAACTACGCTTTCATTTCCATCTTTGCCTACAGAAGAAACACCAAATAGATAATTATCGATAATTATATTTTCTAAGGTTACATCTGTTTGCTTTCCTACAAACCTACTTTTCTCCCATTGTGGAGCTGTGGTTTCTCTCCAGTAGACCTTATAACCTAGATGGTCTGGATCATCTGAAATAGCATCCCACTTAAGTCGAGTAGATGGTTTTACTGCTCCACCTATCATAACAAAAGATGGTGCTGGAGGAGCCCATGCGATAGCTGCTAGTGATATAGCATTTACTGCTGTCAGCTTAGCTGCGTAATCAAAATTTACACCTTCAATAACATCTCCATATTGCTTGCCATTTTCTACTCTTACATCTTGGTGCTGTCTATCATAGTGCTCGTGAGTTTCCATAATTCTTACACCTGGGAACCCTTCGTCATTGAATGGGCGATGGTGTCCTCCCCTTCCGAATCTATCCAATCTATAGATCATCTTAGCACTAAGATTTGTCATATACTGTTCTGTCATTCTATGCACGTACCTAGCTAATTGCCTACTAGGGCCGTCGACCTCGCCTCCGTAGAAACGATTCCATATCTGAGCTTGCTCATCTTGGTTAGGCGGTGCAGGCTCGGAAAAAACCCTGAAACTCGTATTGTCTATCACCCCATCTAAGCCTTCTATATTACCGATCATATCATTATTCAGAATGCCGAGTATATCCCAGCCTTGAGCCTTTGCATCTGCTGCTAGATACTTACCTCCAAACAGTCCTTGCTCCTCTCCAGATAATCCAACAAAAAGTATACTCACTGGGAAATCATACTTTGACAATACTCTAGATGCTTCTATAACACCTGCCATCCCTGAAGCATTATCATTAGCACCTGGTGAGTCTATTGTTCCGTTCATTACATCACTAGGTCTAGAATCAATATCACCTGACATGATGATATATTTATTAGGATATCTCGTACCTTTTTTGACAGCAAGTACATTGACAATATAAGTATCTTCAGGAATCCTTCTATTTCCTTCAGCAGGAGCTAATGTCTTATGAAAACCTACTTCCAGACAGTTATTACATTCTGATGATATATTATCAAATTCTTTCTTTATCCATCGGCGTGCTGCTCCGATACCTCTAGTGGTAGAAACTGTATCTGACAAGGTACTTCTAGTACCAAATCCAACCAAGGTTCTTATATCTTTCTCTATCCTATCTGCAGAGACTGCATCGATAATATCATAAATTCTAGAATCAGACTGGGGAGGAGCTGCCTCCTGAGCGATTCCATTTTTTACAAATAACCAAAAAAGAGAAATAAATATAATCCTCATTGTATTAATCTTGTTTGATAATTTTACCCTGTGCAACAAATTTGTCATTACTAGAGATTCTATAAAAATAAATCCCTTGCTCTAGATCCCGACCTAATTCTAATTCTGTTTCTTGCCTATCTAACACACGCTCTGCTACTCTAATCCCTTGCGCATTAAACAGAGATAGTTGATAAGGCTGACTCGATTTATCTTTTACAATAGAAAAATGAGATGTAAATGGATTAGGATATATAGCTATGCCTAATGATTCTAGCTGACTGGTAGCGGAGAAAAAATCTACTGTATATATAACCGTCACTATACAACCTAACTCATCTCTTACGGCAATACTATAATCGCCTGATTCTAGATTAGTTATTTCAGTAGTATTCAGCTCACCATTACTCCATGCTATTTCTAGAGATCCTAAGCCTCCAGTTACTTCCACACTTAGAGACCCCGCCCCACTTCCATCATCAGGGTTATTCTCTAGAAGTGTAACTACAATCTCTGGCGAAAAGGCAATTTCTACAATATTTATAATTGAATCACAACCATTAGAACTTCCTCCGGGAATAACTACTACCTCATCTACTACTGATTCGGTGAAGATCATATCTCCTACTAATACTGAAAGTCCTGAACAGAGACTTGTATCTATAGATGCAAAACTTACTTCGTAAAAAGAAAGATTGACACTCACCATAGAATCACAACCATTTACAGAACCATTTTCTATCAATTCCTCACCAATAGGATTAAACTGTGAATATTCTGTTTCATTAACAATTAATATCTCCTCAAGACAAAGTGTGTCATTGACAAAAGTAGTATCATTAGGAAAGAAAAGTAAAGAATAAGTAATCATAGTATCACAACCCATTCCTGTATTATTAACCAGTATGAGTGTGTCAGATAAATTATCCTCATCTAAGTTAGCACCTCCAAGAGTCGCAGAGCCTCCAGAACATACTGTTGTATCAAACTCTATTAATGTAAAATCTATAAAATCTAAATCTATAATGATAACACTATCGCATCCTGAAACGGAAGCCCCTTCTAATGTTTCTTGACCACTAGGATTATCTACATTATAGGTTGTTCCATTTATGACTATTCCTTGGTTGAGACAAAATGATTCTTCAATATTATTAATCGCTCCTATGTATGTGATATTTACATTTACAGTACTATCGCACCCACTCTCACTGCTCACAACCGTAACCCCTGAAGGATTAACTTCATTATAAAGGTCATTTCCTACAACAATAGAAAATCCTGATCCTGCGCAGACTGAATCTATCTCGACAAATGTTTCTATCTCCTGAGAATCAAATCGCACAGTATCCACAGAGACACAACCATCAGCATTTGTGATTTTGAATAAATATTCACCATTAGTAAGATCATCAATACTTGACTGATTAAAAACTCCATTACTCCATTCTATTTGTACATCTCCAAACGGCTCAAAAGGCATACCATCTATAGAATTAATACTTATAGAGCCATCATCAGAATCAGTACAAGAAGGAGCATTAACGCTTAAGGTAAAAGCAACTGGATCACCTAATATAATAACAATAGAATCATTAAAGAAAGCTCCTAGACTATCTGTTACAGAAATAGTATAAGGTCCAGGTAACAGATCTTCAAACATAACCATATCACTATTATCTTCCGCTATAATTGTATCTCCTCCAATTTCAATTCTATATGGCGGTTGTCCTCCGCAAGCAAACAAACTAACAATAGATCTACTCACATCATCGTAACATATATTACTTTGTAGCAATAAAGAAGGACAAGCTACTTCTAGATTACCTTGTGTAAACTCAAGTCCAGTCTCGCAGGTCGGTATGCTTATGTCAAAACTTATACCAGCGTTTATTTCTGTTATATTATCCGATAAGGTTATAGGTGTTATATCTAGTGGATCCCCTACTACCTCAAAACACAGGGTAACAATGATTGCACTATCCGCAAGGCATACGCCTTCTCCAGTATTAGAAAACCATAAATAAGATAGATTTCCAAAATTTGTCTGCGTTAGATTCAGTAAAGCATTAGCTCCTGGAAATGCAGAGCCTTCCTTTATCACATCACTATATCTTATAACATATGGATTAAAAGAAAAAGTAAACTGAAAAGAACTCATGTAGTTAAAATCTCTAACTCTTACCGGAAGACAAAAGTTATCACCTTGGCTAAGATTTGCTGGATAATCATCTAGGATAATATGAGGAACCGTTTCTATAGAATCGCAATCTATAGTATTCAGATCCACTTCTGGACAATCTACTATGCAGTCTATTTCTACTAAGGTAAAAAGCAAAGCACTATCACAACCATTAGCTGCTGCTCCTGGAAACTCAAAGAGTACATCAGAAACAGGCCCTAAAAATATAGAACCATTAAATACAAAAGGATAAGATTCCTGACATACTTGAGCAGTTACAGAATTAATTTCTGAATCGGGCAAAATAGTTATTTCAACTTGCTGGAGATAAGGACATCCACATTCCGTTTCTTCTAAAGTTTCAGCATCTAAAACTCCATCAAAGGTTCCGTCCGTATCATTGGCAATAATAAATCCACCTTGCCATCCTAATCCATCACCGTTCATATCAAGGCTATCTGGTGGACCAAACCAAAATTCACCAACACAAAGCTCCACAGATGGAAATACCTCAGGTTCTAAAGTAACAAAGGTATATTCATCACATGCCGTTAAAGTAGAACAACCATTTCCTACCGTAACACATACATTGTATATACCTTCTCTATCAAACTCGTAATTCAAAACATGATCATCAGTATATACCGTATCTCTGGCAGTTGTATCCGGTAGATCTAATATCCACTCATATTCCAAAAATAAACTATCAAATTCTAAAAGTTCTATGGTCAGATCCGCGCCTGTACATAGTGGAAAAGGCTCACAACTTGTTCCTGTATTTTCGATTCCTGTATTAGGAAGAGCTCCGAAAGGAACAAAATTTCCAATTATATTTATCTGATATTCACAAACAGCACCTTGACACCCATCTAGAAAAACATAGTAAGTATTTCCGGGTATAAAAATACTATCAGGAGAAACTAAGCCCGCATCATTACAGAATGGATCACACCATACCGCCTCGTCCCACGAGCAACTTGTATAAGCTCCTGCTTGCATACCTGATAGGCCTGTTGTGCCTGCTATACAATTACTAGGAATAATTTCGATATTGTAATCTCCTGTTCCTGCTATAAATCCAAACCAAGATATATTAGACGCGGTACCACCTTGATCGCAAAGAGGCGATGGACCATTCGCTGTGATCTCTTCTCTCATTACAGAGCTAAATCCATTTATAGAGTTGAGATTACAAATAATATGATTAGATAATGAATCTTCTATGGCGTGACAATTATCAAAAATAACCTGACCTTGTACAAATAGAGGAGAAACAATTGCTAGAATGATTATATACCTTCTTACTGCAAATAATTGAGAGATATCCTTCATCTTTATTCCATTGTGCTTTATAAAAAATACAGTAGACCTGCATTATGTAAATGATTCTATCTACTCACATTATTATGGTTGTAAGACAATCTTGTATGTAAAACAAATGCATTAACTCTTAAGTTAAAAAATTATCTTATTAAGATTACAAGTATATAAAATGTGAATAACAGCATTATAATTACTCAGTAGGACTATGATCTACATAATAAATATAAGTATTTCCTTATAAAAATCTTGCATGATTAGCTGAATCTATTAACAATGACAATGATAAACATTAGATATTATCATAATATGTCAATATAGTAGATTAGCAATATGATTATCAAAATCTCTATTCTGAAGAAAGCGAGAGCTAAAATTGAGTAATTTCTTTTTTAGTTAATTTAGGATAAGCTTTAGTTGAGTGCAAATAAAAGTGGCTATCTACTTTTAGATAGCCCTTTTCGTCAAATTTACTTAAAGGCATCGTCCACCTTCACATGGCCGATAACTCATTTAGATATTTATAATTAACATCTATTACAAACATAAGTTAAATAAAATAGTGATCTGTCACCCAAAAGGGTGCTTTTTCAATAAAATATGGCACAAATGAATATTTATCTGACCTAAGGGAAAAAATTATGAACAAAAACACGGAAAAATCACTAAAATCGTTAACCAAATAGATCTTTTGGAAATAAAAAAAAGCAGGCTCGAATAAACTCCGAGCCTGCTTTACTTATATATGTTTATAGAAATTTATCTCTTATTCAGGATGTACATGAAATTCTAAAGTTTCTACTACTTCTCCTTCACCTGCTGTTTCTGCCCATACCTTAGCTTCCAGAACCCAATCCGAATGTGCTTCTACACCATTAACATTAGTAAGTTCGAAATTCGTCTTAAATTCATGCAGGCCATCTGTTGAGTGTATGTGCGCTACATCTGGACCATTATAAATTTCTGTATTATCTAATTTGTTATAGATTCTTACCTTGACATGATGGACAACCTCACCTGTTCCACTGTCAAATACTATTTCTATAGGTAATACGTCTCCCACTCGCTTATCATCTGCATTAGGAGAAATAATTTCTATTTGGTAATCATAATCTATTGTTTCAGGCTCATCATCTCCGCATGATACAGCTAGGAATAAGGAAGAAAAAACCAATATTGATAAAAGAAAATATTTCATTATATATATTTTTGTTTAGTTGTTAATATTAGATGAAATTCATGTCAAATGTATGCCTATCCTACAAAACTATATGTCTTGAAAATCATCTACAAGGAAAATTTTACATGAGATTAACAATCGAACGATTCCCTTGAAACTATTTTGACCTGTTCATTACGTTGTTGCTTATAATTTAATTCAGAATTATTTATCAAAAATTTATTTTCTTCAATAACTTAGAATGTGCTGAGAGGAATTCCTGAGCTATGTTTCCAATATATTACATTAGTAAATATTCAAAATATAATGATCATTAATAAGGGTTGTACTGTCTAGGAATTTTATAAATGCACTTGACCCCTTATTAAGAAATAAATGAATACGAACATTATGTCCACCATGCCTCTAGTCATTATAATGAATCACAATAAGAATATTTTTTAGATACCATATATATTTATAACTATAGTGACAAATTACTAACATTTTATTGAATATAGAACTCTTATGATTTATCAGATATGCAGCTAGTCACCTTTTTTTATACATAACTCCAGTTTATAAGAGTGCGAGTCATTAATTTGAATCACATGTTTTAGAGCAGCTTTCGAGCTACATTATACTTAAGTGATCTGAGTTATAATTACTAGGCCTGTATAAGGAAATAAAGCATATTACTTATAACGCTAGTGATTGGGCTTTCTATCTAGATATATCATCATATTATTAATTTTTCTAATCTGTAAAACACTCAAATGTAAAATAATAGCACTTTTAACATATAATTTAGGAATCCACAAAAGGAAGAAAATAGGTAAATTATCTTCAATCATAGAATCTTAAATCAGAAAAGCAATCATAACAATATTTTATATTGTTATTTTAATATTTACAAAATATAAATTATTATTATGCCTTCAAAACAATTTACACCAAACATTGTTTTGTATTATAAGTTGATTTACCTTTGTATTATTATTAATTAATTAAAAACGAGATTATGTTTAAAAGAAGATTCAGAAGAAGCTTCGGTGTGGCTGCGATAAACGCGCCAGTGACAAGGAGCCTGTAGTAAAAAAACAGAAATTTTAATAAAACATTAGCTGTAAGCCTCTCCATTTGGGGAGGCTTTTTTTTAGTGCAAATCCTACTAGGGATATAGGATTTTAAATTCAGTTCTTCGATTCTTTCGATGTTCTTATAATAACATCTCCCGGCAATGCGAAAACAACAGGATCACTAACAGCTGTAATGAGTACTAAGGTGGCTTCGACAAGATAATCCTGTGTATCACTTATTTCTCCATTGTCAAAATTGAGATTCACCCCGACCTCGGGTATTTCTCCAGAATCAATACATCCTTGTAAGTTGCAATCTAGATGAACAGAAATTTCTATTCGATACGTACTATTAGCAGGAATAGAAGCTAGGCTAAAATTAGGACTGCTCAGATCAGTTATGTTCGACTCTTCAGCTCCTACTATAGTTCCTGCTATATAGGAAACGGAACAGCTTAATGATAAATCAAACACTATACCGTTCAAAGCAACATCGGTATCATTATTAACTTCCATAGTTACTAGGGCATCTTCACAGATACTCAAGTTCTCTGGTTCCAGAATCCTAATGGATTGAGCGAAGCTAAAAAGACTTAAAAAGATATACGTTAATGTTAGAAAAAATTGCCTTTTCATTTGCTAATGATTTGCACTAACCGATAATACAAAAATTAAGGTAATAAATAGAAAAAATGCTATTTGTGAATGTGAATAAATACTAATTGGACTTTTCTGCAAGATTATTTTCATTCCCTAATTATAAATCTAGTTTGTGGAACTTTTATAGTCCTATATTTGCTTTTTTATTGTAAATAATCCTTCTTCTCCTTTTACAAGGAGTTAACTTA
>CAYYWZ010000013.1:0-13994 GCA_964475415.1 uncultured Saprospiraceae bacterium
TTAAAATGAATTTCTCGAACATCTTTTTGGGGTAGATTTCTTTAGAAAATATCGGTTACCTAATCACTAACAAGATTAATATACAAAAAGTCTTTAAAGTAGTGGTTCTATAACAGGTAATAAATCAGGGCGATTATAGTAGTTATCTGATACTATAAAAAGCATTACACCGTTCTCTTTATTTGGTGATAGAGCAAACAGAACTCTATATAAAAACCATGTACAATCGAAAGGTAAAATTTATAAAGTAACTGATCATAATCATTATCGCTATTCAATACATCAAATTTGATATTCTTCCATTCTACAAAATAATTATGCTCTTTCGCCTTAAGGTACCCTTCTTTCGGATTTTTGCTCACATTTATAAGATCTGACGCTTTGAGCAAAAGCAACATCTCCCCATTTGATAAATATTTCTCTCCGAAAATAAAATCAAATAGATCATTAGAAGAGAAAGCAATTCTTTTGAAAAATCCAATTTTAAACTTTCTTACTATAGCCTCTTTTCTTTCTAAAAAACCTTGCCTACGCATGTCTTCATAAAATGACTTTCTAGGCTTTTTGCTCAGTATATAATTAATAAGATTTTTGTGATTGCCTTTAGCTATTCTCTCTACTATCCATTTTTCGAAAGCTCCTGACAAGGGGAAAGTAAATCGGTTATAACATGCAAAAGACTTACCACAAGAAAGAACACAAGCATTACAATGAGAAGATTGCTCATCTAAAGGTTTATAACTATCATACAATTCTCCTAGGCTTGTATCCTTCTCCATAATCAAAACATCAAAAAGTCTTTCCGATGTTGCAGGCAATTTACGCATTGCTTTATAATCTTGATTTATATCTTTCGAAAGGGAATGAATCGTACTTATGGCTTTTCTACCATTGGTAACTTTATCCTTGAATACAGATAATTCGATGTCCTTTTTTACGGGACAGTTATAAGTAATATGATATTCCAATAACATAAAATCCTTTAGGAAGGTGTGTATTAATTTGTATGTACTTATGCTTATAGAATGTTGTCTAATATTCCTTATGGAATATGTAGCTTAGCTACTTTATCTTATTATCCAATTTTACTAGAGCTCTGATAGCTACAATCGATTACTTAAAAGTAAAAAGATAATTTGACTTATTTCTATTTTTTAAACAAACGGTCACTTCTTTGTAACGAACGGTCACTTCTTTGTAACGAACGGTAATTGTTTTGTAACTAATGGTCATCTTTTGAGCTTATACATCTGAAGGTTTAGTATTAGCAATATTGAGGCTTAGTACAAATTGGGATTATACTTCCAATCGTCAGCCGCTAAGAGAACAGCTTGAAATCTACCTATATAGCTTATTTTAATTTCTACGCTACGGAGAGATCTCTACCAGCTTAGTGCCTATAGAATATCCTGACTTAGTTAGTTTAATTTTTAAGATGTTTGCTAATTGTAAATCTAAAAATAGCCCCCTTACCAAGCTCTGAATCCAACCATATTTTACCGCCATGTCTTTCGATAATTTTTTTACACAGTGACAGACCTATGCCTGTTCCATCGAACTCATCTTTAGAATGAAGCCTAGTAAATAATTCAAAAATCTGATCTTGGTACACCTTATCGATACCTATACCATTATCTTCTATTGCAAATTGCCATACGTCATTAGAACTTCTATTTTCTAAAGATATTTTTACAAGGGGTTTTTCTCCTTTATTAAACTTAATTGCATTAGTGATAAGATTATAAAAAACCATCCCTAGCTGATTTTCTTCTGCTACTATTTGGGGGAATTTTTCTTTTTCAATTACAGCCTTTCTTTCATAAATTAATTGGGATAAGTCTTCTAACTTGTCATCAATAATGTGGTTTAGATCTATCTCCGAAAATTCTATCTCTACTTGTCCTACCTTAGAATAAGATAATAAACTCTGTATGAGGCTAGACATTCTTACAACGCCTTCTTTAATAAAATTGATATAATTATTTCCTTTTTCATCTAACTTAGATTTATATCTAATATCTAGCAGATCGATAAATCCTCTTACTGATCTAAGCGGTTCTTTTAGATCGTGAGAAGCTACATAGGCAAATTGCTCTAGATCTCTATTTGATCGTTTAAGTTCATCATTAGATTGACTTAGTTTTTTTGTTCTATTCAGCACTAGTTCTTCTAACTCTACATTTCTGTTTTTAAGCTTAGCCGCCAGTAATTCTACCTCCTGATTTTTAGACTTAAGTTCTGATGTTCTTACATTGACCAGATGCTCCATATGTTGTTCTTTTTCTGTAAGAATTTCCTGAATTCTTTTTCGTTCGGAAATCTCAGAATTAAGATCATTGTTAAGTTTAGATAGTGCTAGATTTCTATTGTAGAGATTAGTATTGTATTTCCTGATTCCAAAAACTAGAGCTAGAATAAACAATAATATACTACTAATCAAAAACCACCAAGTCTCCCAGAAGGCTGGCATAACCTCTATCTCGAGCTTGGTAGGTTCTTCGCTCCAGACACCATCATTGTTTGCGGCTTTTACAAGAAAAGTATATTTCCCTTTGTCGAGGTTTGTATAGACAGGAGTAATATTCTCCGAACTATAATTCCATTCCTCTTCGAATCCTTCTAATTTGTATGCATAAGAGTTTTTCTCTGGTTGGTTATAATTTAGACATGCATAGCTTATTGATAAGTAGTAATTATCATGCTCTAATGTAAGTTCTTTACTATTGGTTAAACTCTTAATAGCTGTTTTTTCTCCGTCTATCAATTTTGCTTCAGTAAGATAAACCTTAGGAGGGATTTCATTAAATATGATTTTCGAAGGATCTATTTTAATAAAGCCATTTTTGAAACCAAAATAAATTATCCCTGCATGATCTATATAAGAACTGCCGAATGTATATCTTATATCCCCTATCCCTCCTTGTTTTTCAAAATTTCTTAAAGCTTCTTTCACAGGATCATAGGATAATAATCCTTCCGAAGTACCTGCCCACAATTCATCTTTATTTGATTTAACAAATGATTGTACAAAATATTTCTTTTTAAATGCATCTGTATTTAAAAAATCACTAGTATTAATATCTAACTTACTGATCCCATCTGTTGTTCCTATATATAATATATCTTTTATTATTTTTAAGCATGTAATTCTATTAGATACCATAGTGTATTCTAATCCCTTATCCTCATTGTATTTATATATTTTAAACCGATGGTTACCATCTTCTTTATATTCTATTTTATTTAATCCATTGTAAGAGCCTATCCAAATATTACCTTTCCTATCTTCTTCTATACTGGTAATAGAATTATCGCTAATAGAATTTTCTTTCTCAGGTCTTACTTGGTGAAGTTTTACATATTTAGTTTTCTCGTGTAGTTCTAGAAGTCCAATTTCCGTTGCAACCCATAAGATATCTCTAGAATCTTTATATATTTGAGTAATTAGTAGAGTCTCTAAATCTATATTTACAAGTTCTTTTAAATTATACTTTACTATTTCTTTGCTCTTAGCGTCATATTTTATAATCTCATAAGTATTAGATGTGTAGAGTATACCATCTTCAGTAGATAGCATACTGTTCAGATATTTTGAAAGTATTTGCTCATTAAAATGATCTACTATGACGGTTGAATTTGTTTTTAAATTATACTTTAATAATCCTTCTTGTGTTGCTAAATATATAAATCTATCATTCAAGTTAGCAAGCCCATGGACATTGTAGGTTAAGGTATTATTTATATTAAGATAATTTATTGCTATCTGATTATTATACCAATTGTAAACACTTATCCCTACAGATGTTCCCACCCATAAGATTCCTTGTTCGTCTTGGAACAAACAATTTATCAAATTACTAGAAAGACTTATAGGACTATAAGGATCATAAAAGTAGTTATAAAATTTGAGCGGATTATCATCCTTAGAATCTAATGTCTCTGTAGATACAACCCTAGATAGACCATGCGTGGTTCCTATCCATAATCTTTCTTCATTATCTTGATATATATCCTGAATGTAATTATTGCAGATAGAAAATTTGTTGTTATTGTTATGCAAGAATGAACGATACCGAAATTGCCAATCTTGATCAGTTTTAATAACTTCCATCTGAATAAGGCCGCCGCCTATTGTGCCTAACCAATATCTTTTCTGTTTATCCTGGAAGATCTTCCAAACATTATTTGCAAAGCTTAATGTATCTGGATTGGGTAAGGTATGCACAAAACCTTCAGAATTTAACTCTTTGTATTTATATTCATCGTAGAGGTATAATCCCTTATTCCATGTTCCTACAAGGACATAACCCCTTTCATCTTTATGCAGAGATAATATTGCATCAGCATTAAGATGGTTATTTGATCCTAGCTTCTTTTTGAAGGTGAAAAATTTTTCTGTTTCAGGGTTGAAAACACATAAACCAGATTCCGTACCTATCCATAAATTTTGATCCTTACCTTCTATTATAGTGAGCACTTCATTGTTGCAAAGGCTTTCAGGATTTTTAGAATCATGCATGTAGGTTTTCCATTCATTAGTTTCTATATTTAATCTACTAAGTCCTCCTTGTCTAGTTCCAACCCACAGGTTGTGTTTAGAGTCTTGGAATAGACATTTTATACTGTTGGATTGTAACCCATCTTCTTGTTTAGAATCGTTAGCGGTATATATTTTAAATTTTCCTGGCGCATCATATCGACACAAACCATCATTAGTAGCTATCCATACAAATCCTCTTTGATCTTTTAAGATATCATTAATAGTATTACTTGGTAAGCCTTTTGCATTATCTATACGATCAAAATTAATGAATGGTTTTTGACCGAAAACAGGTAAACAAAAGAGCGATACAAAAATGAATAGAAAACACTTGATTCTAGGAATTGCCATTACAAGAAAATAAATAAATTTAATTGAGGGCTTATGTACATATCAAAGAACAATATTTTAATATAAAAATCAAAATAATTACAGATAAAACAACCTATATGTATAATAATTACTAATTAGTTAATTAATTTTATATTTCCAGCCTTGGTCTTTAAAATTTGATAGCAACTGGTGTGTTGCGTTAACTTTGTACTTATGGGATACAAGGTTCAAAACATGATCTGGATCATCATCTACTAGCCTTAGTTTAAACTTATGATTACCTTCGTACCTAAGACAGATATCATCGATCTTTTCTAGTAACTCATCAGTGATATCTTTTATGGGAATACGCAGTGTAACACTCTTTGTAAGATTCTTTCCTACCGTATCTAGGAACATCAACTTACTTATTCTAAAGTAATTTCTACCGTTAGAAACCGTAGCATTTATTCCTTCTATGTACAATACCTTACCTCTAGTAATTAGCGCAGACCACCGGCTATATTCTTCATTAAAAATTGCAATCTCGAACGAACCATTGTAATCCTGCATGGTGAATCTAACATAACCTATCCCTCTCTGAGTTACATTGTGATTTGCCTCCGTTACGAGGCCAGCAATCTTGATCAATCTATCTTTTATATCTATGGCCATATCCAGCGGCGTATCTACATAATTCTGTATCTCTAGCCTATATTCATCTAGTGGATGTCCAGAAATATATATCCCTGTAACTTCCTTTTCTTTTTCTAGCCTATCGATGATAGACCACTCAGGCACTTCAGCTATCTTTGGTTCTTCTAGCATAACTTCCGTCATATCACCAAACAGTGAGTTGGTCATATCATTTTCCTGAGCCTGATAACTATTTCCATACTTCAGAGCATGCTCTATCAGACTATTATATTTTCCTGAAACTGCAAAATACTGAGCTCTGTTTAAACCGAATATATCTAGTGCTCCTCCTGCTGCTAATCCTTCTAAACATTTCTTGTTTACTGTCCTAAGGTTAAGTCTTCGTGTCATATCGAAGATCCCAGTAAATTTCTTTTCTTTTCTTTCTTCTACAATATTTGTTACTGGCCCCTCTCCTACACCCTTAAGGGCTGATAAACCAAATCTTATTTTATCCTCGTCATTGACATGGAACTTAAGTCTACTATCGTTAATATCTGGGCCTAGCACAGGTATTCTCATGCGCTTACATTCTCGTAAGAAAAAGTTAACCTTGGTAATATCACTCTTATTATGGTTCAGTACGCTTGCCATAAACTCTGCAGGATAATGTGCCTTCAGATAAGCTGTCTGAAATCCTATAAATGCATAACATGTAGAGTGAGATTTGTTAAAGGCATAAGAAGCAAAAGCTTCCCAATCTTTCCATATTTTCTTTATCGCTTCTTCTGGGTGACCGTTCTTTTGACAGCCTTCTAAGAAAAGTGGAAATAACTCATCTATAATCTTTTTCTTCTTCTTACCCATTCCCTTTCTGAGCATATCCGCTTGCCCTTTTGAGAATCCCGCAAGCTTCTGTGAGAGCAACATCACCTGCTCCTGATAAACTGTTATCCCATAGGTTTCGGCAAGATATTCTTCCATATCCGCTAGATCATATTCTATCTTTTCAATACCGTGCTTACGTTTGATAAAGTTGGGAATGTACTGCATAGGACCAGGACGATACAAAGCGTTCATCGCTATCAGATCTTCAAATTTATTGGGCTTCAGTTCTTTGAGATTTTTCTGCATACCCGGAGACTCATACTGGAATATTCCTATCGTCTCTCCTTTCTGAAATAGCTCATATGTTTTTTCATCTTCTAGAGAAACCGTCTCTATATCTAGCTCCACCTTATGCCTTTCTATGACCATAGACACAGCATCTTTTATAATGGTAAGCGTTTTCAGTCCTAGGAAGTCCATTTTGAGTAAACCCGCATCTTCCACAACACTATTATCAAACTGGCTGACCAGAAAATCTGAATCCTTAGCAACAGAAACTGGAATATAATTTCGTATATCATCAGGTGTAATGATGACACCACAGGCGTGTATTCCTGTATTTCTTACGGACCCTTCTAGCTTCTTAGCTGTACGGATCATCTGACCGATATCTGTTTTTTCTTCTGCCTTAGTTCTGAACTGATATGCCTTAGACACATCATCACTGTTCATCGCAGATTTGAGTTTTTCTTCTATATCTTTTTCTGCAAGCACTGCACTCAGCGATGCAGATAAGTGTGTCGGAAAGGATTTTGCCACCTTATCTACTTCAGGCAGTGGAATATTCAGTACCCGCCCTACATCTCTCAGCGAACTTTTAGCCTTCATGGCACCGTAAGTAATGATCTGTGCAACTTGATTTTTACCGTACTTATCGATAACATAGTCGATAACCTTAGATCTACCTTCGTCATCAAAATCTATATCGATATCGGGAAGTGACACCCGCTCTGGATTCAGAAACCGTTCAAAAAGTAGATCGTACTTTATAGGATCTATATTGGTTATACCTAGACAATATGCTACCGCCGATCCTGCCGCGGATCCCCTTCCGGGACCTACCGATACACCCATATCTCTGGCCGTTCCGGTGAAATCTTGCACTATAAGAAAGTAACCGGGGTAACCAGATTCTTTGATTACATTCAGCTCGAAATTCAGGCGTTCTTCTATATCCGGTGTGATCGTACCATACCTCCTTTGTGCTCCTGCATAGGTAAGATGCCTGAGATAAGAATCCTGGTCAGGAAATCCCTGAGGTAGTGGAAAGGCAGGCAGTACCACATCTCTTATCAGCTCTATACCGTCTACCTTGGATGCGATCTCGTTTGTATTATCTAACGCAAAAGGAACATCCCCGAACAACTTGTTCATCTGTGCCTGCGTCTTAAAATAGAAATCCGTACTTGGAAACTTAAACCGCTTCTCTTCCGATATAATCTGTCCCGTATTTATACATAACAAAATATCATGTGGATCTGCATCCTCTTCTTCTACATAGTGACTATCGTTTGTTGCTATAACTTTGACATTATATTTCTTAGACAGTAATAGCAATTTCTGATTGATATCCTCCTGGCTTACCCCTAGCCCGTCTATATTTTCTAGACCTCTATGACGCTGTAATTCTATATAGAAATCTTCGCCGAACAGATCTAACCACCATTTTAGTTTTTCTTCTGCTTCCTCATCTTTTCCATGCAGAATAGCTTGCGGAATTTCCGCTCCTAAACAACAACTAGTAGCGATCAGTCCTTCATGATATTTTAAGACTAACTCCTTATCTATCCTAGGATATTTACTATAGTAACCTTCTATATAACCTGCTGAACACAACTTAGATAAGTTAGTATATCCAGCTCTATTTTTTGCAAGTAATAGCTGATGATAACGCTTGTCCTTTTCTCCTTTAGAGCGAGAAAAAGACTTGATATGTCGATCTTCTACTAGGTAGAACTCACAACCGACAATAGGCTTTACACCGTTTTTGTTTGCCTCTCTTACAAACTTGAACGCACCGAACATGTTTCCATGATCCGTCAGCGCTATAGCCTTCTGACCATCAGCAACCGCTTTCTTCATCATAGCACCTATTTCAGAGGCACCATCCAACAAGGAATACTGAGTATGATTATGTAAATGGCAATAATCCGGCATATATTAAGTTCTTCAGGTATTATTAAGTTCGCTAATATAAGCAAAAGATTAGCCACAGAAAAAGCTGTTAGAAATCCCAATTGATTTGTCCCTACATAGTGTATTCTCTGAAGATTTTTTATAATTTCGCATCGCTTTCTAGCCCGGGTGCTGGAATTGGTAGACAGGCATGGTTGAGGGCCATGTGTCCTTATGGGCGTGAGGGTTCGACTCCCTCTTCGGGCACTTTATAAATAATCAGAATTCATTCGCAAGGGTGGATTCTTTTTTTGTTTGGGCGTTCCTTCGCTAGCCATCCTAACACGCAGCCACTCTTACCGCCAAGCTTAACACAAAGCGCCGCGCCCGCCGAAGCTTTAGCGAAGGCGGGCCATCCGGCACTCCACATTCGTTCGGTGCTCCGCACACTGCCTCCATTACATTCCGACAGTTGCCTACTACCCCTAACCCGGAGCAGAAGTTAGATTGTACTATACCCTGAATAATTAATATTCATTATTTTCTTCTCATATCGACTTATAAGGAGTCTACCTACAGTATGCATTTATGAGTAGTTGTTTTAACCACCCACTAAAATCATCGTTACAATATTGGTCATGCATAAATCAAGGCCTATAGGTGTCACCAGAGAATCTTCGTTTTCCTATCCTTATACCTCTTATCAACCAAACTATAGGGAAGTCATTATACATAGCATAAAATATAATATGAAATCCTACATTTACTCCAAAATCTGTATAATCTACTGTAATGAAATATGTTACACATAGAAAACTTTTTTATAAGATTTATGTTAATATGATTGATATTGTCAGAAAAGTATTATACTTTTACTTTATCCAAAGCAGTAAATCCCTTCTCACGAAGATATTTACAAGCTGAATATGTTCTTAAATAAGTCAAGTATTATTCCCTTAAATCTAGATAGCATTTTGGTTTTTGCTGTCTATAAAGATGTAGTTTTCTTATTTTGAGACCTTAGTCGAAAGAGCCCGAGCTTGTTAATTCATCCTTGGGCTTATTTTTTGCATATAGGATAAGCGACATGAGGATACACACTACCCCAGCTCCTACCCATAAATAATAGAATCCAACAATTTCTGACAATTGTAAGCCTATAAGGGGTGCGAAAACATGTGCCACAGAAAAAGTCATCGTATACAATCCCATATACTTTCCTCTATTATTATCTTGACTATAGCTGAGTGCAACCGTATTACTAAATGGGAAATTGAGAATTTCCCCTAAGGTTATCAGCAAGGTGAAAAAGAAGGCTGCTAAAATAGCATGACCAATAGAGGCCAATAAGAGGTAAGAAATACCAAAAAGAATAGCGCCTAAGACAACAAGATGTATATGTTTATATCTTTTTTCTAATTCATGAACTAAGGGCATTTCTATAAGCGCAATTATAAGCCCATTCATAGCCATAAAAATCCCTATCTGTGATTCTTCGAATAGCAGTTCATTTTTGAAAAACAAAGGTATCGTGTAGATGAGCTGAAAAAATACTATAATGATTACGCAAAACGGAATAAGATAGGAAACATAATCCCAGTCCTTCCAAGGCATCTGTATAAGCTCTCCCTTTTTCTTCTCAGAAGAGGATCTCTTTTCCTTATCTCTAAATAGAAAATAAAATAAAACGCCACCTAAAAATAAAGCTGAACCATTAATAATAAACAACATCTCGAAACCCAGTAAGGAAGCTACATATCCGCCTAGAAAAGGACCTATAGCAAAACCTAGGTTGATAGCAAGTCTTACTAGTGATAGGGATCGAGTTATGTTCTCCGGTTTAGAGAAATGTTGTATCGCCGTCATATTAGCTGGTCGTATCGTATCAGCAAGAAAACTCAAGACAAATACCCCAACACATAAGCTCATAAAACTCTGTAAATACATCAGCAATATAAATGCTAGCGCTGTTGTAAAGAGACTACATAGTTGAACCCAATAGAAACCTATCCTATCTGTAAGTATACCTCCTAGGAAAGCACCGCCTACAGAACCCAATCCGTAGAAGGCCATAATAAATCCTATATCCCCTATGGCAAATCCTAGATCTTTATTTAGATAGATGCTTATAAATGGCAGCACCATAGCACCACTTCTATTGATCAGAAGTACCAGTGACAAGTACCATATCTCTCGAGATAGTCCAGAAAATGATTGGATATAATGTTTACAGAATCTGCTTATTATATTTCCAGAAGAAAGTCGCAAAGCTAACTACGATTGTACTTGCTTACGCAATCGCTGTAAGAAAGGAGAAGCAAAAATAAAATCTTCTAAAGTCTTATTATCTGTATCCATAATCTGACTCTTATCTCCTTTCCATACAAGGTTACCCTGATCTAAGAGACATATTTTTTCACCTATTTCCATAACAGAATTCATATCATGCGTATTGATAATAGTAGTGATATTATTATCTGCAGTAATGCCCTGAATAAGTTCATCTATTTTTATAGAGGTCTTAGGATCTAGTCCAGAATTAGGCTCATCACAAAAAAGGTATTTAGGATTTAATACAATAGCTCTTGCTATACCTACCCTCTTCTGCATACCTCCACTTATCTCTGAAGGAAACTTATCATTAATACCTTCTAGGCCTACTCTTTCCAGACATAAATTTACTTGGTTCCGTTTGTCTTTCAGCTTTTGTTTAGTAAACATGTCCAGAGGAAATCTTATGTTCTGTTCTATTGTAAGTGAATCAAACAAAGCATTTCCCTGAAACAACATGCCTACATCCATACGTATTTCTCTCATTTGCAACTTTGAGAGCGTACTCATTTTGACATCATTATACCAGACCTCACCTTCTGAAGGTTCTAGCAGGCCTACTAATATTTTAAGTAGTACTGTCTTCCCCGCTCCACTCCTTCCTATAATAAGATTTGTTTTTCCAGCATCAAAGGTAAAATCTATACCTTTCAATACATGCAAATCTGAAAACGACTTATGGATATTCTCTATTCTTATCATAGTCTAGGTTAATATAATCGCTATCAAGTAATCAAATAATATAATTAAGGTTGCAGAAAAGACCACAGCTCTAGTACTCGCATTGCCTAACTCTATACTTCCACCTTTGACAAAGTATCCTTGATAACAGGATACTGAAGTTATGATATAGGCAAAAGTGAATGCTTTTACATACATAATCAAAAAATTGTTAGGTATGAAAAATGACCTTAGACCTTTGATATATTCTGTGTTAGTTAGTATTCCTGTAAATACACTTCCCACATATCCTCCAGTAATATTGACAATTGCAGACACACTTACAAGTACTGGTATCACAAGAAGAGCAGCTAACATTTTAGGCATGATGAGATAGGCTGCCGTATTTACACCCATAATTTCCATCGCATCTATATGCTCTTTCTGTCGCATTCCTCCTAGTTCAGCTGACATATTAGATCCTACCTTACCAGCAAGAACAAGACAGGTTATCGTTGCAGCTGTTTCTATTATCGCCATATCTCTTACCACATAGCCTATATAGTACCTAGGGAATAAGGTTCCTTGTAGCTGATAGTAAAATTGTACGGCTGTCACAGCACCCATAAAGAAGGAGATAAGTAGTACGATAGTAAGAGAACCGATACCTATGTCATACATCTGACGCATGGTCTCCTTATAATACATACTTACATTCTCTGGCTTACGGAAAATCTGACCGTGCCACAACACAAATTTACCCAGATGGAAAAATAAATTTTTTAACATAAGCAGTATCTAACCTTAATTGTACTTTTGTGGGGCAAAAATAGACTATTTTATCTTGACCCCTTAAATTATCGAACAAAATTACTTAAAAGATGAATGCAATTATAACTGGTGGAACAAAAGGAATAGGAAGAGCAATAGCTGAATTATATGCTAGCAAAGGTATAGATCTAGCTATATGTTCCAGATCAGAGGAAGACCTTACGACAATGCAAAAGAATTTTACAGATAAATATCCGAGTGTAAAAGTCATCACTAAGGCCTGTGATGTTCGAGATAGAGGCCAGCTAGAGAGTTTTGCGGCTTTTGTAAAAGAATCATGGGAACATATCGATATCCTAATCAATAACGCTGGTGTATTTTACCCAGGTATCTTGCTAGAGGAGAAAGACGATGCATTAGCTGCTATGATAGAAACTAATCTATATAGCGCATATCATCTTACTAGAGCCATCGTACCTGTAATGCTCCCAAAGAAAAAAGGGCTCATAGTTAACATGTGCTCTATAGCTAGTAAGATAGCTTATCCTAATGGTGGGTCTTACAGTATATCTAAGTTTGCTCTCCTTGGCTTTTCTAAAGTCCTTAGAGAAGAACTAAAGGAAAGTGGCATTAAGGTGACTTCTATTCTTCCGGGTGCCACCTGGTCTCATTCTTGGGAAGGCGTGGATCTTCCTAAAGACAGGCTGATGGAAGCAAATGATATAGCAGAGATATGTTACACACTGATTAGTCTGAGCCCATCTGCTGTACTAGAAGAAATTATACTACGACCGCAGCTAGGTGATTTATAAGATCTTAGATATAGTTTCTAAGCTAAACAGACCAAAAGAAAAATGGAGAAACCAGAAGTAGCTTCTCCATTATAGCAGAATAATATTTCAGTTGCATAGGTCGTATATAATACTATCTTGTATATCCAAGCTGATAGTTGCCCATCTCCCTTATAGGTATTTATAGAATTAAATACCCTCATGAAGGCATCGTTAAGCACTTCGTATGCTTACTCTTTGGTTCTACTATACCTGATGGCTACACCTGACATTTTACCAAAATATTTTTGGTAGAGTTCCTTCTGAGCAGCCCGGTTACCTTCAGCTACGCTTCTTATTAACTCATCTTCTGCCCTACGTTCTATACCCAAAATTGGATTTATATGTTTTATATTATGTAATCTTGCTAAGCCCATAAGTTATGCTTCTATCCTTATAGTTGTATATAAAAAGATAATGGTTGGTGGGAAAGTAACTTTTTTTTCAAAAATTAAAGTATAGGGTTGGAGCTTACAGGAACATATAAATTTCTTTCTTTTTAATGATTCCAAAATAATTTCTGCAGTAGCATATACATAAAAAAAGTCATGGTACTAGCATGACTTTTCACAATTTATACACTCTGGGAGTATTACTTAATTATTCTTTGCAAGCACTAAACGAAATGCTGCGAAAAAACTAAACTATTCTTTATCTAGAATTTTAGTAAGCTCATAACAGTCAGAACACTTATCTTGGTTGTACTCTATTTTTACAGTACTTTCTATTTGGCTTATGATATCTGATAATTCTGAATTTAAGTTTACACTGACAACTATATCTTTGTCTATTTTACATTTTCTAGATTTCTCAAACTTCCCATCAAATTTTCTTCCTAGTTCCTTGACAACAGTTTCTAAGGTATATTTGCCAAGTTTTACTACTGGCTTCTCCACTACAGGTTCTGGATC
>CAYYWZ010000013.1:14094-71189 GCA_964475415.1 uncultured Saprospiraceae bacterium
AGGTATATTTGCCAAGTTTTACTACTGGCTTCTCCACTACAGGTTCTGGATCCGGCTCTGGTGTAGGTTCTGGTGTAGGTTCTGGTGTAGGTTCTGGCTTAACTACTGGAACTGGCGCTTCTACAACTGGCTCAGGTTTAACTTCTGGCTCCGGCTCTGGCTCTGGTACAGATTCTGGCTTCGGCGTTATATCTACCATCTTCCCACCAACGTATTCCATAACATCTCCAGTATTTAGGACCATGGCGTTATCTTCATCATCTCCGACAAAGAATTTCACTTTACCTGCTACCACTGCCACCTTTGAATAAGCTGGGCTAGCAGCTACATCTAGTGAAGTTCCCACTACTTTTACTGTAGTTTCATCCGCTCTAATAAGAAAAGGTTTAGCGGCATCTTTAGCTATGTCAAAATTAGCCATACCTTCTAAGGTAACTTCTCTAATATCTGTTTTAGTAAAATCCTTTGGATAGGTAAATATACTATTGGCATTAAGTAGAATATTACTGCCATCTGAAAGGCTTAGTGCCATATCATTAGCTCCTGATTCTACTGTTACCATATTATCTTGAGGAAATAATAGATATAAACTAGCAATAAGCGCCACTGAGGCAGCTGCAGCATAGCTTAGAAATCTTCTTAGTCCTCCTGAATTTGCTTGAGGTTTTTTCACGACTGTAAGTGGTGATTTGGCTACCGGTATGTCTACCTTTGCCATAAATTGCTGCCACTCTGCATCAACATCTGGTTGATCAAAGTCGGCAAGATGGTCAGATTCCCGATACAAAGAAGATAGAAACTCATACTCCTCCCGATTATCGGAAGAAGCGCTGAGCCATTGCTCTAACTCTTTCATCTCGGCGACTGAGGCCTTCTTGTTTAAGTATTTTAAAATATTGTCTGGGTGTAACATAGTGTCTTTATATACCTACAATACGAAGTTTCCTTTCTAAGTCACATACTTTTTAAAAAAATAATGCTCTTTTTTCTTTTAAATCCTCCTTTAGATGCAAAAAGGCCTTAGCCATATTATCCTCTACTGCTCTTTCTGAGATTTCTAGATGCGCTGCTATTTCCTTATATGTGTATCCCTCAAGCTTATTTAATATAAATATTTCCTTTCGCTTAGGCTTCAGTTTATCTAGAGATTTTATGATTTCAGACCTTATAAGCAAAGAATCCATTGCTTTTTCACCTTTCTCATCGCTTATAGCTTCAGCATTAATCTTATCCATAGATTCTGTGTCTTTACGAGATCTTACAAAATCTATGAGCGTATTTCTTGCTGTGGTGAATAGATAACTTTTTATAGTCGGTCCTTCCAAATCTACAGTATCTCGCTTATTCCAAAGTTTTATTAGCGAATCCTGCACTATTTCCTTGCTATCTTCTCTATTTCTGAGATTCTTATTGACATAGTTGAATAAGGGTGCATAATAAAGTTTAAACAACTTTTCAAAAGATATTTTCGCTTCTAAAGTATCGTTGGACATTATATTCTTTATTTCTTAATTATCTGTTTTGGTGCTAAAGCAGATATTCGGCAAAATACGAGAAAAATTTCCTAATTTCCGCTATTTACACCGTATATGTTTGTTCATTAAGCTACTTTATTACTCAATTATGACTTATCTTTTGCAATATGTGTTTAGTTAGCTATATCCCCCTAAAAGATGGTTATCTTATAAGTTCTAATAGAGACGAATCCCCAGATAGAGCTTCTACTCCACTCATACTAGACAACAATTATCTTACCCCTTTATATTATCCCAGAGACCAGAAGGGTGGCAGTTGGTTAGTGACAGCAGAAAATGGCAGAACAGTTTGTGTTCTGAATGGTGCCTTTGTCAGACATAAAAGAAAAAGCAGCTATAGACTAAGCAGAGGTATTATGAGCAAATCTTATTTTAACTATAATCATACCGAGGAGTTCCTTCACAAATATGATTTTACAGATATAGAACCCTTCACTATGGTCATCAAAGACGAAAATGGTGTGTACGAATTCCGATGGGACGGCACTTACAAATACATAGAAATTCTCGATCCCCACACCTTGCATCTGTGGTCTTCTTGTACACTCTACGAGGATCTTATGATAGAAAAAAGAAAAAATGTTTTTACACAGATGTATAATAACTTACAACAAAATCCATCAGCTCTTATCAGAGAAATTCATCTTACTGGCACAGTCGGAGACTCGGAAAACAATTTTGTCATGAACCGAGATAATCGTGTAGCAACAATTTCTCATTCTTATGTCAAAGTGCAGGATAAGCAAGGAATAATCAATATTGAAAATCTAATGGATAGAAGTGTGGAAGAAAAACAATTCGAAATTCACTAATATATCTATAACTATTCCTCTTACATATTGATCTATCAAAATCTTTTTTCCACTTCCTTCCACTTATCTGCTTCCGGATATAAAAATATGGCATTCTCGTTTTTTTGCTTTATATGTAGCAGATAATACCAGCCTTTCAATTCTACTCTATAGCTTTCTGTTTCATAACTTGTCGCACCGATGCTGTTTCTCCAAAACCAATTACCACCCTGCGCAAAGAAAACTTTTATTCTATCTGGTGTTTCATAATAGGCGTTAAGCTTATCATCAGCACTTTTCAAATTATATTGGACTACCGTATATATTTCTTGATCACTACAGTCCACCTTATTATAGAATAGATCTAATGATTCATGAAAAGCTTCTGCTCTTCCTGAGAAATCCCTAAACATGGGTTGTCCTTTATAATTATCAGGTAGACCTAATAAAAACACTTGTTTATCTGAAATCTTATCGCAAGGAAAATTTTCTAGCAAGCCCCTAGTTATATAACTCGTAGAACGAGCATCTGCAATCATTGTGCCCAAAAGAATAGACTGCCACAGGATGTACAAAAGCAGAAAAGCGTATCTAAAAGATTTTGGTAACAGATAAATCAAACTCACAACAAAAAGATAAAAATAAGGACTAGCATAATATCCGTATCTATCATTATCATACGGTAGGGTATACAAAAAATACAAATTGACAATAGGAAAGATTGCCATAAAAAACAATACTATACATAGTCCACTTATTTTTAGTTTAGTACTAAGTCGCTTATAAAAAGCCAAGCTCAATAAGAACAAAATAATTGCCGTAAATAATAAACCATAACTTATAGAAGGACTAGCTATAGACTCGTATAGATAGGTCTTAGCCGGTAGAGGAAGAAAATGTAAATTAGCGAGATATTTGGCAAAATACTGCCAACCATGTGATATCAAAATTAAAGGCGAAAATACCAAATGTTTTTCTGCTCCATAATGCCCTACCCAATCTCCTAGGACAAGCTTGTTTAACAAAAAATATATAATTACAAATACAACCTGGGGCAAGAATACAATTTTCAGCTTAGACCATAAATGAGAGATTTCTTCTTTGACATGAAAATGATCCGCAACTATAAATGTCAAAAATATAAATGGAGCAGCAAGACCTATTTCTAAGGTAAATAACCCAATAAGAATCAAGGCATGATGTGCAAGTAAATGTTTTCGATTCTTATCTTGTAAGTAACGAATCAGCAGGGCAAATCCACCTAAGGTATAAGCCGTACTAAGCAAGTAGTGAAAGCAAACTTTCCATACCACTACCTCTACCTGATAAGGTGAAATCAAAAATATAAATGCTGCAAAAAAAGGAAGTGTATGGAGAGATTTTTGCTTCCATCTCATCGCCCATGCAGTAGCCAATCTAAATAGGAGCCCAGCATTTAGCCCATGCATGACGGCATACAAACAATACCATGCAAAAGGATGCATTCCTACTAGTCTATAGAAAAGATAGTTAAGCAAATGAAAAGCCTGGTGCAAACTAGGGAATCCAAAACAAGTAATAATATCGGAAAAACTTCCCGCTCTGTACCTCAACATCCAACCTGTAAAATCCGTAACCATTCCACCAGATCTAGTAGGGATATACAATAGCAAGCTAAGAACTATAAAAAATAGATAGATCCAATTAGAATTTCTGAGCTGTTTAAGACTGCTCCACATCTTCTATTTGGACTTTACCTATGTATTCTACTATGCCAAGATTAATTCCAGCTTTACCTATTTTTATTCCTTTCCATGTATGTCCACAATCATTATGTAGTAAGGCATTATTAAGTATAAGCTTACCTCCTGGCTCTACAGTAATAGATCCTCCTTTAGCCATAGACATACGACAACTTATAGTAAGTTCACCTCCCTTAGCAACTATAATATCATTTGTTACATCTTTAGCGCCACCCCAGCTTTTTTTAGAATCTATAACTAGTGCCACCTTAGGATCTAGTTCACACCAGTTAGGAACAAACAGTTTGCGTTGCATACTATTTGCTCGGGATATATTCTTATACATAACACCTATCTGACATGGTGTAACAGCACCCTGACTATTATTATAATCCATCATGTTATTAGAAGCTAGGCCATCACATCTCGAATCATTATCATCCCAGCAGTTTGGGTGCTTAGGGGTATCATCGCATCCATCATTATTCAGCCATGCGTGTCTAAGTCCTAGTATATGACCTATCTCGTGGTTGACAAGTGTAGCATATTTCCAAGACTTTCTTTCATTGGAATACAGTCCTGATACTTTGAGATCTGAGCCTAAGGCTATACCTGATCCGTGACCTTTGTAGGTTTTTGATTTTACACTATCAGGATGATGAGGTAAGACAAATATGTTTATGATAGAATCACTACCTATCTTGTACTTGTTAATAACCTTCCTGTCATAGTTGTTTCTATTTTTTCCTTTATTGATAAAATAATATAACTCATCATCATTGTGATAATAGAACCCATCATCATTGGGATCATCAGAGGACGGAGTGATAACGTACTGATATCCTATCGGTAAGGCTGGAGTTTTATTCCCTCTGGGAAGCTTCATTTTTTTATTTACTGCAATTCTTTCGTTTGCATTATTCAGTAACTCTTTCATAAATTTCTTCCCTTCTCTTTTTCCAAAATTCCCTTGCCCTTTGCTATCGTACATAAAGTGAACGTTGACTCTAAGATCTAAGGGCTTATGTAGGTCTGGAAATTCCATATCAGGAATATAATTCAGAGGATCGGTACATCCTTTCTTCCCTGTACTTTTAGTGGCACTAAGTGTACCTAGCGTTTCTAGCTGCTCCACCTGGGTAAGACTTATGTACTCCAGATTCTGAGTTTTACAAGCAAGAATGATGAATAGAAATATTACTACAATTGCTACTATGTATTTAGTGCTCCGCATACGCTTATCGTTTGTCCTGATATATAGGTAGATAGATCAGAGGCTAAAAAAACGCAAGCATTAGCAACATCTTCTCCTGACCCCATTCTCTTTAGTGGAATAGCATCTTCATAAGCTTTGATCACTTTTTCGTCGAGCTCACCAGTCATCTCTGTAGTGATAAAACCCGGTGCTATAGCATTACATCTGATACCTCTAGATCCTACTTCCTTTGCTATAGATTTTGTAAATCCTATGATACCTGCTTTCGAAGCAGCATAATTAGCCTGTCCAGCATTTCCGAATACACCTACAACAGAAGACATGTTGATAATAGACCCTGCTCTATTTTTGAGCATATGTCTTAAGAGCTGTTTCGTAACATTAAATACAGATTTAAGATTAACATCTATAACTCTATCCCATTGCTCTTCACTCATTCTGAGCATAAGGGTATCCTGAGTGATTCCAGCATTATTGATTAGCACATCTATCTTAGGATGATCTTCTGTCACTTGCTTTACCAAGGCTTCAGCTTCTTCATAACTACTTGCATCTGACCTTATTGCAAATACTCTATCACCTAGTTCCGACACAATAGCTTCAGCTTTCTCAGCTGAAGATCTATATGTAAATATTACCACTGCTCCTTCTTTATGAAAAGAACGTACAATAGATTCCCCTATTCCTCTAGAACCGCCAGTAATAAGGCATGTTTTTCCTTCTAATAAACCCATATATTTTTCGATTTGGATCAAAAATAAGAACTTTTTGTCTTGACTGTACCAGAGTTAGATTTTTTGTTTGTAAAAAAACGCTGCTTTATCAACTGACTCATATCAATTGACAATAAAATTGTAATTTAAAGAATTATAAATAATAAATTATATTATGAGTATTAAGGAACAAGAATTTACAAGTTTCTCGCCAGGTATACTGAGTATGTTACCCTTATTTTATGTAGGATGGTCAGATTCCGTTCTTAGTCCGAGCGAAATGAAAATCATCCATAAAACCTTGGAAGAATTTCCATTTTTGACAAAAGAAGATAGAAAATATCTTATCAAATGGACCAATCCACTAAATCCACCCTCAGAGAAAATATTCAAATCTTGGGCACTAGAAATAAGAAAGTTCTCCGATAATATACCTCACGATAAAAAACAATCATTAGCCGATCTTGGATTAGAAATAGCTCAGGCGAGTACTAACTATAAAAGTGATATCATATGGAATGCTCCTGAAACTAAAAATGCGCTAGCTGAAGTCGAGGAAGCTCTAGGAATCAATAATTCTGTAAGCCAAAATCTAGTCTTTGGGTCTTCCGATACAGACCTAATAGAAAATAATCAAGCTTCTAGTTTTTCTGCTATTAAACTAGGGAAAGCTCTTGATGGGCCCTACGCAGAAACTAAAGAGAGGATGCGTAAGCTGATGAGAGATCCATTTTTTGCCTACCAAACAATACGAGATAAAGACGAGTATAGAAACCATGTTCTAGAACAGCTCAAGGCACTTTCTAAACAAGGACTAAGTGCGTATGCATTTTCCAAAAAATATGGTGGTCTACAGAAATCAGGTGACCACATTACTGTATTCGAGATGTTAGGTTATCATGATCTAAGCCTCACCATTAAGTTCGGTGTACAGTTTGGATTATTTGGTGGTGCTATAAGTGGCCTAGGCACGGAAGTACATCACAAAAAATATATTGCTCCACTTATCTCAGCGGAGTTATTAGGATGTTTTGCCATGACAGAAACAGGTCATGGCTCTAATGTTAAGGGCTTAGAAACTACCGCTACATACAACAAAGAAAATGATAGTATAATCATAAACACACCGCATAGGTCTGCCGGGAAGGAGTACATAGGTAACGCTATACACTGTAGTATGGCTGCTGTGTTTGCACAGCTTATTGTTGATGGAGAAAGCCATGGTGTACATGCTATTCTTGTACCTGTAAGGGATAAAGAAAATAATTTATTGCCAGGAGTAGAAATAGAAGATTGCGGTTACAAGATGGGACTTAATGGTGTAGACAATGGTAGGTTATGGTTTACAGATGTGGAGGTACCTAGAGAAAACTTACTAAATAAGTATGGATCTATAACGGATGAAGGTAAATACCACAGTCCTATTGCAGATGCTAACAAAAGATTTTTCACTATGCTAGGTGCGCTTGTAGCTGGAAGAATTTCTGTAGGTCTTGCTGGACTGAATGCTTCCAAGACAGCCTTAACAATAGCTATAAAATATGGCCTTAAGCGACAGCAATTTGCAGGTAAAGAAGGAGATCCAGAAACAATATTGATGGATTACCCATCACACCAGAGAAGATTGTTACCCCTGCTAGCGAGAACGCATGCTCTATATTTTGCTATGAGCGATGTAGTTGTAGATTATGCACAGTTAGGAGAAGATGGCGATACAAGAAAGATAGAAACGGATGCAGCAGGGCTGAAGGCTATAGCAACCTGGCATACGACTAATACCATACAGGAATGTAGAGAAGCCTGTGGAGGAAAAGGTTATCTATCAGAAAATAGGTTTACTGATCTAAAAGCCGACACAGATATTTTTACAACCTTCGAAGGTGATAATACGGTCTTATTACAACTCGTAGCAAAGGGCTTGCTGACAAAGTTTAAAAAATCTTTTAACGATGAAGGTTTCCGTGCAGTGATGCGTTATCTCGGCAGTAGGCTATCGCAAAAAGCTACAGAGTTCAACCCTGTCTTTCAGAGAAATACAAAAGTATCGCATCTGATGGATATAGAATTCCATAAAGATGCTTTTAGATATAGAGAGAAAAAATTATTGCTGACAGTAAGTCAGAGAATGCAGGATTATCTCAAGAAAAGAATAGATCCCTACAAGGCTTATCTAAAATGTCAAACACATATGATCGAGCTAGCTAAGGCTTATGTTGACAGGATGGCGCTTAAGGCATTTATTAAGAGAATAGAAGTTATGGAAGAAGGACCAGAGAAAAAAGTTCTGCTTAAGGTGTATCAACTTTTTGCATTGACCACAATAGAAGATAATAAGGGTTGGTTCCTAGAAAATGATTATATGGATGGTACTAAATCGAAAGCAATAAGAAGGGTCACTAACAAGTTATGCCAAGAACTCAGATACGAAGCAGAAGGGCTTGTCGATGCATTTCTTATTCCAGAAGAAATGCTAGGTGCAAAGATTATTCTATATAATTGATTTTGATTTGATAAAAAAAAGAGTAGATGATAAGATAATCATCTACTCTCTTACTCAAACAACTTTACTTTTATGATGATTTATATTTTATTAAAAAAGAGTAGGAGATAACATTTTACCTCCTAACACTTAAATGATAATATAAAACACCCTTATATTTTAAGCCGCCTTAGATTCTAGATTAGAATAAAGCGTTTTTATCTCTATATCGACACCATGAAGGTATGGCTGAATTTTGTAGTCCATTACTATTTTTGCAAGCATTCCAGGGATCTTGAGAGAATCTTTAAGTGAAATTTTAGACCCTTCCATATGAATCCATCTTTTTAATGGAACTTCTTGTATTCTATTCATAATAAGCTTTCGTCCATAAGCTTTTTTTAATTTCAAGAAAATCTCTACATCGAATAACCATCTTGTTGTAGATGATTTGACAACTGGGATTATAGATGGTATACAGGTTTTACCGTTACAAGTTACCCTCCTCTTGTACATCAGATTATAGCACTACTTTCTTTTGTAGTAGGTCTCAAGATGGGATTCTATACTGTTATATCTGTCTTAGATTTTTCGTGTGTAAGTATTAAATTTTTCATTTCTAAATTATTGTAATGTGTTATAAAATAAATATTCTTTTAAATACAGCACAATAATAGCCTCATTAGGGGTTTAATACTCCTGATTTTAGTTAACTAGCGCCTTATACCCGTTTTTTGGATTATAATACACGGTAATTGGAAAAACGAATTCTATCTTTATTACAATGATAAAAATTAGACGAATTGGGCTCTCCATAATTCTTAGCTTTTTATACTTTATAAGTATAACTGGCCAATCTTCAAGTTTTCAAGAAGGATTCGACTATCTAGAACAAGGTGCATACGAAGAAGCAGAACAATTCTTCGAGAAGGTCTTACTTGAAGACACGAATAACAAAACTGCTCAAATATGCTATAACAGGGCGATCGGCTTACAAGGAAAATCGAGTCTAGCGTTGAAAAATTTTGTCCTATTAGATGATCAGTTTCCCGATGACTATGAAATTCAACTCAACCTTGCTGAGGCGTATATGTGGAACAAAGATTATGATGCTGCTTCAACATTGTATGCACAATTAATAGAAAAAGATAAAACTAACTTCGTAGCTCTTATGGGCTATGCAAATGCTCAAGCAGCTACTAAAAATTATGAAGAAGCGCTCGTATTTATTAAAAAAGCATTAGAAGTAGACTCCTTAAATCAAAGTGCAGCTCTATCCCAAAAATTTATCAACCTAGGATATGCTGATCAGCTGAAGAAACAAAAGTCTTATGAAGAGTCTGAATCTATCCTTTTGACTCTGGATAAAGAATTTCCTCAAGACAAAGATGTTTATATAAGTATAGCTAATCTATACCTTACTTGGGACAGACCCTCTGATGCTCAAACCATTTTCAAAAAAATGGATCTGCTCGATATGAATCCTTTCCAAGCCTATAATGGTCTATCTTATACTAGCTTGCTTCTGCATAGACATAAGGATGCTTATCGCTATGCAGAGAAAGCCATAGAACTGAATAGCGAGGATAGGTCAGAAAGAATAAAATCTGGTATAACTTACACCAATGCACTAGGTATTAATAATAGATTTTCTGAAGCAGGACATTACTTAGAATCCTTAGAAGAAGCTGAAGGTCAGGATTTACAGATAGATATGGCTAAGGCTAGAATGAAATTATGGAACAGATCGTTTAAAAAATCTTACGAAGAGTTTCTTCTCCTAGAAGAGCTTAATCCAGAAAGTTTTGAGATTAAGATGAGTATAGCAGAAACCTTAGTCGCACTAAAAAAGAAAAATAAGGCAAAAGCAAAAATAAGAGAAGCCCTTAATCTGCAAGCTGAACAGGCAGATGCAGAGCGTTTACTACACAAACTAGAACTAGAATCTAGACCTCTTATACACTTTTACACAGATAGAAATACAGATATAGGTGATAACAACTCCAATGTTTTCGGGTTAGATGTTCAATTAAATAAAGACGAAAAATTTACACCAAGATTATTTGTCAATAGAAAAAATACAACGCAGGCTAACACCATTAGCGCAAATATATTACGAGCTGGTGTAGGTAACATCTTGCAGTTAAGGCCTTCCTTAAAGTTGATTACAGATATAGGCGCAGCACGTATTTCTTCTCCTAATATATCAGGTGGAGAATTCTTATATAAAGTAGCATTAAATGGACAATTGGGTAAGGCCCTCAATCTAGAGCTGGGAATTAATAGGGATATACAAGATTATAATTCTGATCTAATAGATAATACAATAAACCTTACAAACTATTACCTGAGCTATAATTTCAATTTTTCTAGAAAACTTGGTGCTTACTCGCAGTTTATAAGAACAAGTCAAACCGATGGAAATAAAAGAAATTTGATTTTTGCTTCCCTCTATTATTCTATCAGACAATATCCAAATATCAAATTTGGCGCAGACTTCTTAAGTTTCGAATTTTTGTTTAGTACTCCGGATTATTTTAGTCCAGATTACTACCAAAATATAGAAGGTTTTCTACAAGTATCTAATCTAGATTACGAAAAACAAACTATACTATACGATGTTTTTGTGGCGATAGGCAAACAAAAAATAGAAGACGAAACTTCACAAACGACAAGAAGAATAGAGGTAAAAGCAGGCTATCGATTCAATCCTAGAACGAAAATTCTTCTAAGTTTCTTAAACAGTAATGCCTCCAAAGTTTCCGCCGTAGGTTTTTCTTTTACAAATTTTGGATTAGATTTTTATCATTACTTATAAAACATAGAATAGGAATAGACCAAATTGACCTATTCCTATTTTATGCTTACACTTAATAATCTGAATTATAATTTGGTGAATTTTTCTGTCAACATCTGACCATCTGGGCATGTAATCTTATAAATATATATACCCATCTCTAATGAATTAATACCTAATTCTAGTTGATTATATCCTGCTACTGCTTGTCCAACTTTATTAATAACCACCTCTCCATTCATACTTAAAACTTGTAAATCATAAGCTTGAAAATCAGATGATTTAAACATTATTGTTGCATTATTCGCAACAGGATTAGGATATATGACAGTCTCACTTTGTGTATGTTGGAATGGGTTTTCAGAAGTTCTTTCTGTAAAATAAATTTGGCCCAGATCTAATTCTACTTCCGTACTACCCTCCTCGCTTACAACTGTGAAAACTAACATTTTGATGTCATTCCATTCTAATATTTCTGCATCACTATTAGAAAACATTTCTTTAGATATATCTATTCTCTGCTCTTCTGTAGTCAATTCAAAAGATGTTCTAAGTTGATCTTTCCATTCTACGATCCCATCCTTAATCAATGTAATGTTCAAACTTCCCTTTCTTTATTTTCTACCGTAAAGTATAGGTCTCCGTTGTGATAGGCTCCATTCTTGATATATAGATCTGGAATGCCTGACATATTATAATTACTTATTTCTTTCTCTGCTCTAAGGAGTTCTAATGTACCATTTACAATTGCCGAAAGATGGCTAATATTACTTGCCCATGTCTGGAAGTTAGAGTAATCTACTTGCTTTGTGTATCTGTCAATACTCCAATGGTTTTCCAAGATAAAATCACCTGCCTTACCTTCTCGCACTGAAAAGTTGCAACTATATTCCGCTGTACCGTTTCTTTTCTTGAATTTCAATACGGCTTGGTGATGTTCAGGATCTACAAAAAGTAAAAATGGTTTCCCTATAACTTGTTCCCACGTGTAGCCCATGGAAGTTAGTCCAGTTTCGTTTACATAGGTAAAAAACCCGTTGAAGTCTATATTAAATATAAAGTCTGATGCCTTTTCGACAAGAATCTCATATTTTTCTTTACTTGCCCTTAGTGCATCTGTCCTATCCTTGACTTGTTGCTCTAGATTTGTATTTAATTCTTTTAACTGTTCATTAGTATGATATAACTCAAGCGCTTTAGATTCAAGAATAGACTCTGCCTCTTTTCTAGCAGCAATAGATCTCTGGAGTCTTTTCTTTATGATATCTACTTCAGACATCTTATTTTTTTATCAAGGTAAACATCACGTTGTTTCCCATATCATCTAGATTTTCTCGACTGACATCTATCGGCTCACCATAATGCTCTACAGTCTTTTCTATAAGTCCAAGAGCAAAATCTGACATACTTCTTTCTGAACTATATTTCATTTTAAGTATATTATTATCTACTCTTTGTGTTTCAAAACTAGGTAGCTGAGCATCAGGATATAATTTCCTAACCTCTACATGGATATGATCTTCTATAGATTCTAAAAAATCGAAACTATTATCCACTACACTGAAAAAAGATGGATAATTTTTAATAAAGGTATTAAACAAATACTTTCCAAAAGCATTCAATAAATCAGGAATAGGTATGTTGGATTTCTTATGTAAATAGGTCAATAGGTTGACCATTTCTGAATGTTCATAAGTACCGGCTTTGATATCGGTTCGTCTCGCTGAGGTACGAAAGCGATATGACCTGATATCTTCTGTTATATATTGCTTTCAATTACCAAAGTTATCCACATTCTGGATATAAATATCAGAATTAGTGTTACCCGTAATTATATTCCTTTGATTTTTTAAACTAACAATATTAGCACCTCTTCCTGGTGAATCTTCATTAAAATAGTTAGTATTTAATTCTATACCATTTTCATTTGTATACAAAATGAAATGATCTTCATAAACTGTGTCTTTTTCAATAACTCTTGAAAATCCTGTCATAACAAATGATCCATTCTCTTTCTCCTTTATCGAAAGAGGCCTAGCTTCGCGAATAGAATCACCTACTGATTTTAACCAAATTTGATCTCCGCTAATAGTTGACTTTAATAAGAATCCAGACTGTTTATTAATATTAATGGAATCCTCCGTGGAGAATAAAATATTACCACATGTTAAAAGATTTCCATCCATTGTTCGAATAGTGCTTCTAGGTTGCGTACCTGTTGGCAGTTTTTGACTTTCCCAAAGCAAATTAAAATCTTTATCAAAACATAATAGTATACTTCTGTAATATTCACTTGTTGTAACTACTATTTGTTGATTTGGGAGAACTAAAATACTGCTAGGTCCTTGATATTTATGTTCAAAAGTTAAAGAATCAAGTGGGTTTCCTAACGAATCAATTTTTAATAATCGAATATTACTCTCTGAATAACTAGTTAATAAAATTTCATTTGAATTAATAACATCAGCATGGTATCCTGTCACTGAAGATTCATTGAAATACGTTCTACTCCATATCTCAAGCCCTTTTTTATTAAGCTTTGATGCAGTTAAGGTTTTCATATTTCCTTCACTTAAATTTTGGACAAAGCCACAAACGTAATAATTTTTAGACGAATCTTGATCAATACCTAACGCCCTACTATTCTCATAATTAAATAGATTAGAAAATAATTCATTGCCAAACTCATCAGTAGCCAAAATTAACATTTTTAAAGTTCCGTTTTCAGAATTGGCGCCAACAGTAACAATTTCATTGTCTAAGGATAAAATTGTAGAACTATCCCAAACACCAATTGATCCATTAAAAAAACTATAAGAATTAGTCGTTAATGAATTATCTTTTGAACATCTCACAAAACTTACTAAAATTATTAATATAAATATTCTATTCATTTTCTTTTTTTAGTGATATATAACTATAGAGGTATATACACCCTTGCTATCAAGATCAGTATTTTCTATCATCTCATCTACCATATCGTAGCCAAACTCCTGCTATACCATTTCTAAAAATTCAGTGAATACTATACCTTTCATTTTTAATTCTTTAATTGTTGTTAATCAAAGTTAAATTCTGGAATAAAAATAACTAAAATAATAGCAATTATGTCAATATCAAAGTGCAACTGAATATAAGTCCTTTTTAACCGCCCTTATCATAATTTCCCTACTAAGTCTCTCAATGAAGCAACATCATGTATACTGCTGAATACATCTATATAGGGCAATGCAGCTTTCATTACCTTAGTTTCTGGCTTATAACTAGGGTTAGAAAGTAATGGATTTAACCATATAATTTTGTGACATTTTTTACGCAATTGCTGCATGGTAAAACTGATGTCAGCATCATCAGAATTATCCCAGCCATCACTCAGAATAACAAGACTACTGTATCTGTCTAACAATCTATCAGCCTGCTTATCATTAAATGCTTCCAGTGATTCTACTATCCTTGTTCCACTAGACCAGTATGGAAATGCATCCTGCAATTGTTCTAGAACTTTATCATAACTATTATCTCTAAGTTCCTTAGTTATACGTCTTATCTGTGTACTAAATATAAATGTTTCTATACGTGCACTAGTGGCATAAAATCCATACAAAAAATAAATGAGAAATCTGCTGTACAAATCCATAGATCTGCTCACATCACAGAGGAGTACGATTCTAGCTTTTCTTATTTTCTTAGCTCTGTAATGGATCTTTACAAGTTGCTGATTACGCTTCATGCTCTCCCCTATCGTAGATTTTACATCTACATATTTACGCTTATTTGTTCGTACAAATCTTCTAGATTTTGTTTCCGCAAGCTGCTTCGATATTTGTCTAATTAAGTTTTTAATTTCTCTTCCTTCAGAAAAATCTGAAAGCAAAAATTCTTTATGCTTAATAGATTCTTCTCCAGAATAAGTTTCTAACTCTATTTCTTCTGTCACTCGACCAGCGTACAACCATTTTTTTAATTCAAGTGTGCTTGGTATATTTTTTTTTGATTTTTTTTGTTCAAAATTTTCCGATCTTACTTCTTTATTTTTCGCGTCCTCTGCTCTTTCTATCTCTTTCCAAAATCGATCAAACAAAACAGAAAATCTTATCTCATCAGCATAACTCTTAACCAACACAGTTTTACAAATAGACTTAAACGCGCTCTTATCTGTAGGAAAAGATAATTGTAAAACTTGACAAAGATCCTCTAAAGCTGTTAGGTCTATTCTGAAACCATTATCTCTGAGGTATCTACTCATAGAAAGTAGATACGAAGGAAAAGATGAATGTCTTTCTACAAGTAGGTTCATCAGTGCAACTTAGATTTAACACCTACTTGCTCCAACAGTTCTGAGAGCGACAACTGCGTCTCTCTTATATCTTGCCAATCTTTCAAAACAATTCCCAAAGTATCTTCTACCAGTTTCTGGTCTAGAAATTTTATATGCATAGCACTAAGTGCTGTTGCCCAGTCTATCGTCTCTGCAATGCCTGGCAACTTGTCTAATTTTTGTTTTCTTAGCATCTGCATAAACTGAGTGATCTGCTCTGCTAATTCCTTATTAAGATCTGGCAACTTATGCATCAATATATTTAGCTCTTTATCATAATCAGGATAATCTATCCATAGGTAAAGACAACGCCTTCTCAGCGCTTCAGAGATTTCTCTTGTTCTGTTGCTCGTCACAACTACAAATGGAATGGTCTTAGCCTCTAGAGTTCCTATCTCTGGAATACTTATCTGCCAATCAGAAAGTAACTCAAGAAAATAGCTTTCAAACTCTTCATCAGATCTGTCCAACTCATCTATAAGGAGTACTTGCTTTTTTTCATGCATGATCGATTGTAATAAAGGTCTCTTAAGCAAAAAACCATCACTATATATTTGCTTCTCTTTTTGTTCTAGTGTCAGTTTCTCTTCACTAGACATTTGTAGATACATCAGCTGCTTCTGGTGATTCCATTCATAGATCGCCTGATGAGCATCTAGTCCTTCATAACATTGTAATCTGATCAGATCTGTTTCTAGAATTCTAGACATGACCTTTGCGATTTCTGTTTTACCTACACCAGCGGGGCCTTCTATCAGTAGTGGTTTTTGTAAGATAAGGCTCAAATATATTGACATAGATATTCTACCATCTAATATATATCCCTCTTCTAGAATTCTTTTTTCTAAGTTTTCTTTATCCATTATCCTTAGCTAGTTTTAGCTTGACATTAATTTACTTTATCAGCTTTGCAGCAAGTTCCTCTGTAATATCTGATTCCGATTTACGCATAGCATAAGTTAAGAAAAACTAGGCAAACCTATTTAAGATATGCTTGAATATTCTAGGGTCTAATACTTCCTTTGGAATGTAAAATGAGTGAGTAATTATCAAATTGAAAGCTCATCGGCTATAACTTAAGAAAACCTCTATACTGCGGATTATAAATTTGACATGAAAAAACTTGTGCTTACATAAGTAGATTTAGCGACCAGCACATCGCACACACTTAGAACTTTCTGGCATAAACAATAGCCTACCTTCTTGTATATCTCTTTTACAAGAGCTACATTTTCCAAAAGATGGATCTCCCAGATTATTGAGAGCAATCTTCAACTTGTTCAACTTACTTTTAGTATTCCTCAAAGTTACTTCCATAACACCTTTATTATTGATGGCATCCATCCTAGAAATACGTCCAAGAGAATTTTCTGGCTTTACAGGTTGGGTCATATCTTCTAAGCCTCTAAGGTCTTCCTCATATTGTTTGATGAGTTTTTTGATCTTCTTCTTGAGTATTGTTTTATCCATTATTTGTAATTTCAATAGGCGTTTCTACAATAATTATAATATATCTAACGTCAAAATAGTCATATTCTTTAACTCTTAGCTAGCTTATGTGAGCCAAATGAACTGGACATTCCTGGATTACCAGGATAAAAAATACGAGATTGGTCTCTACCACGGAACAAATTCAGGAAATGTTTTGCTCTATTGTAATGAGACGATCGTTGTAGTAGATTTCGGAGTGCTAGATACCAAGAATTATAGTTTCTATATAGGCGATGAACTTGCAGAACTGACTATAGAGAAAGAAAATAAGAACTTTAGCTATAGACTTATTCAGAATGTCAAAACGCTGACACCCCTTAATCTGGCTAGAATCCAACAAGAAAAAAGATATATCCTATACACTTTCCTTTTATTTCTTTCATTAGCCATAATTATTGCATTATTATCCTACATTCTGATAACTTTGTGATCTAAAATTTCGACAATTGGATAATCTGACTAAACATATAGAAAGCCTAATATTTACCACAAGCAACACTATTTCTTTTAATGAAATAAAAGCTGCACTAGAAGGCGTTTTCGAACAAAATATAGAGAAAAAAGAAGTAGAAAAAGCTCTTGAAGGTCTTGTAAAAAGATATAAGGATGAGCAATACGCTATAGAAATTGCTAATATTTCCGGGGGTTACAGGTTCTTAACTAAAGCTGCTTATCATAACACAGTGGGCCAACATCTGAAAATCCTAAGTAAGAAAAAACTATCAAAAGCAGCAATAGAGACGCTAGCAATTATTGCTTATAAACAGACTGTACCTAAAAGTGAAATAGAAGCAGTAAGAGGTGTAAACTGTGATTACTCCGTACAGAAATTGCTAGAACACGAGCTTATAGAAATTACAGGGAGAAGTGATGGACCAGGAAGACCTTTACTTTATGGTACTTCAGAGAAGTTTATGGATCATTTTGGGCTATCAGATCTAAATGATCTTCCTCAGCTCAAAGAGCTAGAACAAGAAAACTCTATAGGAGGAGAACAGGCACCAACGGAAAACAATAGCGAAGAAGAAACTGTTTCTACCGATGATACGGTTACTACTATCGAAACAGGAGCTGAAAATGAGACTATTTCCTTAGATGAAACTGAAATTATAGAAGCGCCTGAGGAGGTAAATGTAGAAGATGAATTAGCTGGGAATATAGAATCAGAGGAAATGTCAGCTCAAGAAGATGTGGAAAATAAAGAAGAAAAGACGACAGAGATAGAAGAAAAACCCAATAATCAGTCATTATCTGAAGCATCTACAGAAGAAATTCACGTAGAATACGAAGAAATAAATGCGGAGAATATGGTAGAAAGAGCCCCGCTGATAGAGGAAGTAGAACAGAAAATAGACTTAAATTACGAAGAAGAATGAAAACATCAGAAAATATACTTGTCAATAGAGTTGCCAATAGCGGACTGATCACCATCAATCTAGAAGACTCATTCCCACAAGTATCCTTTAAAACATTTGATGTAAAAGATTTCCTATTTAAAGAGCTGATTCTCAAGGAAAAAGACTTCAGAGCAGCACTAAAAGAACACGACTGGCCAGCTTACAAAGAACATATTTTATTGCTTTACTGTAGTACCGACGCAATTATCCCTGTCTGGGCTTATATGCTAGTATCAAGTTATGCAACACCTTATGCATCAAGCATTTATATGGGAAATAAAAGTGCCTATATAGAGCATCATTACAGTAAAGTAATCTCCGAAATGGATTTTTCTCAGTATGAAGGAAAGAGAATTGTTGTAAAAGGCTGTAGCGACAAACCAGTACCACCTAGCGCGTATATGGCAATTACTAAGGGCTTACATCCACATGCTCAGAGTATTATGTATGGAGAACCCTGTTCTACAGTACCTATCTTTAAGCGTCCCCGTAAGATTGTTAAATAAAAAAAACCGTCTCGGCGAAAGAGACGGTCCACTAAGCTTTAAAAAGAACATGAATAAGTTTTTTATTAAAAAAACTCAATCTCATACTTTATACATAACAAATTGCATACCAATTATTTGTTAAGCCCAATACCTTTGAAAATACAAGGAAAGACACTACCTTTGCCCTGCTCAAAAAAGAGCCTTATATTTTTAAGAAATAACACAGAAAATTACAATGGCATTAATAGGAAAAATAAGAAAGAACTTTTGGTTTCTACTGCTCGTTATCGGAATTGCATTAGCAGCCTTTATAGTTATGGATATGACATCTGCAGGAAATGCAGGTGGTGCTGGTGGAGCCAATCCAGTTTTAGGAAATGTAGCGGGAGAAAATATATCCTATACAGATTTCAGTGTAGCGGAATCAGTTCTCTTTCAGGGATCCTCTGCTAACTCTTTTTCCACTAAGTCTAACTTATGGAATTACTTCGTAGAAAAAGCGATTGTAGGAAAACAAGCTGAAAAATTAGGTGTAGGAGTTTCTAAGTCAGAACTTATAGACTTACAGTTCGGTGCTAATAAAAGTCCACTTATTAACCAGCAGTTACAGCAAGGTCAGCTTACACTACAACAGCTGAATGAAATAAAAACCGCCATAGAAACAGATAACCTTACTAATCCTCAGCTAAGACAATACTGGGTAGAGCAAGAAAAACAAATCGTGAAGACTCAGGAGCAATTGAAGTTAAGCAATCTTGCAGCTAAGGCCGCTTTCACTCCAACTTGGATGGCTGAACAAAGTTTTTACGAAAACAATAATAGATCTGATGTAGCCTATGTCAAAATTCCTTTTGACATGATAACAGAAACAGTAGAGGTAAGTGATGCCGACTTATCAAGTTTTATCAACGCTAACAAAACTAAATATACTATAGATGAAGAAACTAGAGTAGTAGATTATTACGCATTCGATGTAAAAGCTACTGCTGAAGATTCATTGAAACTAAGAGAGAAATTAGCGGAGACAAAAAGAAACTTCCTCAATGCTGAAAATGACTCTACATTTGCGATTAACAACAAAGGACAGTATAACAATATCTATTTTACCAAAGATCAGATTCCTGCTGATGTACAAGATGCTGTGGCTAATGCTGCTGTAGGAGATGTAATAGGACCAGTGCTTACTAATGGAAACTACCTACTGATGAAAAAAGTAGATAGCAGAGTAGTTGCGGATACAGTAAGGGCACAACATATACTTAGAAGAGCGACACCAGGAGATGTGCAGCAACTTGCTGATGCTAATGCTATGATAGATAGTCTTATGGATCTTGCTAGAAGAGGTGTTGAAAGCTTTGATTCTTTAGCTATCAAATTTTCTGACGATGGTTCTGCTTCCAAAGGTGGAGACCTAGGCGCATTTACCCAAGGACAGATGGTTCCAGAATTCAATGAAGTAGCCTTCATTACAGGAAAGGAAAGAGGATTGTACAAAGCTACAACGCAATTCGGAGTGCACCTTATAAAAGTCAATGAACAAAAATATAACAACAGAGAGCCTAAATACAAAATAGCAAGTATTACAACGCCTGTTATACCTTCTTCTGAAACTCAAGGAGCAGTATACGACGAAGTTGTAGACTTAGTGTCTACAAATAGAACTTCAGCTGCACTATCAGAAAAACTAGCTAATAGATCAGACGTAAGACTTGTAACTTCGTCCCCTCTAAAGAGAAATGATTATACCCTAGGAGTGCTAGGAGCAGATAACTCTTCTAGACAGATTATCAAGTGGGCTTTCGATCCTTCTACTGAAATAGACGATGTTTCTCCAGAAGTATATCCTTATTCTGATAAGATAAATTTCTATGACAACAAGTATGTAATAGGCATGCTGAAAAGCGTTAGTCCTGCTGGACCTATGTCAGTAGATAATGCAAGAGATAAAATTTACGATTTAGTGCTCAATCAGAAAAAGGGAGAGATTGTAAAATCAAAGATTGCATCTAAAGACTTATCATCTATTGCTGCAGAATATAATGTAGAAATAGATACAAGCGTCAACTTAAACTTTGCATCAGCATTTGCCGCAGGAATAGGTAATGAGCCTAAGGTTGTCGCTGTAGCAAATATGTTAGATGAGAATCAAAAATCTGAACCTATAATAGGTCAGTCAGGAGTTTTTGTTGTTATGCCAGTTGCAAAAAAGAATGCTACTACACCCGTAAATATTCCACAGATGCGTGCAACTGCTCAGACGAGTAAGAGAACTTCTATAGTCAACAATCTTATAGAAGGTCTCAAAAAAGTAGTAAAAATAGAAGATAAAAGATCTGACTTTTTCTAAGTCAATATCTTAAAGAACTATATAAAAACCACTCATCTGCAAATGAGTGGTTTTTTTTGTAATTTACTTACAAGCGTTTACGTTTAAACTTTTATCAAGGTCTAACATAACAAGCAATTATAGTTGAAAACACTAATATCCATATCTTACACATTCCTGCTGATTTGCCTCTTCTCTGCCTGTCAAAAAGCGAACGAGCACAAAACTTATTACGAAAATGGTACGCTCCAAGAAGTGATAGAGATGACCACTGATTCTCTAAGAAATGGTGTCTATATAAGATATACTGACAAAGGAATTATAGCAGAAAAAGCAAATTATTCAAATGGCAAACTAAATGGTGTACGACAACTATATTTTGCTAATTCAGATCAGATCGAAATAGAGGAGCATTATGTAAATGATAATTTCCAAGGTCCGTACAAAACTTTCTACCCCTCAGGAAAAATAGAACTAGAGGCTACATATAACAATAACATACTAGAAGGAGTATCGAAAAAATATTTTGAAAACGGTAGTCTCCAAGAAGAAGTACTATTCGAAAATAATGAAGAAAATGGTGCCTTTGTAGAATACTACGAAAACGGCTCCCCTGAGTGGAAGGGTACCTATAGAAATGGAGCTAACGAAATAGGACTATTAGAAAACTATAACGAAAATGGAGAATTAGTTAAAAAGATGATGTGCTCTCCTAGCCCTATCGACTCATCTTCCGTTTGTCGGACAATTTGGACAAAAGAAAAAGGAGATATTGAAGTTGATAAAATTTTTGATTCAGAACAATGATTAGATCTATACTATTTTTACTTCTCCTGACGTCTCAATTTTGCTATGGCCAAATTGGTGGACTACATAGCTTTGAATTTCTGAGACTACCTAGCTCAGCAAGGGCAACAGCACTCGGAGGCAGTCTAACTGCTGTAAGCGATGGAGATATATCCTTAGCTTGGCAGAACCCAGCTATCTTAGATTCTCTTACACATAGAAAGGTAAACTTCAATCATAACTTTCATTTTGCAGGCATTACAAATGGTTTAGTGTCCTATGGACATCATATACAATCACTAGGTATAGATGCTCAGCTAGGCGTACAATATATTAACTACGGCGACTTCTTACTTACGGACGAAATAGGAACAATAAACGGTGAATTTTCTGGACAGGAACTTGCCCTGGGAATTGGTGCCGCTAAGCAGATCAATGAGCGAATAAGATTAGGCGCAAATCTGAAATTCATAAGCTCAGCATTAGAATCCTATAACGCTAGCGGTATATTAATAGATCTAGGTATCATCTATCACAAGCCAAACTCTAATGGAAGTTGGGCAGCAACTTTTAAAAACATAGGAACGCAATTATCGAGTTTCACCGATGAAAAAAAGTCACTACCTTTTGATTTTCAGCTATCCTACTCTGCTAAGCTAAAACATCTACCTTTCCGTTATACCATTACTGGTCAGCGATTAGATAGATGGGATATACGTTTTGACGATCCTGACAGAGCTAACGATACTGATATTTTTGGTGAAACAACAGAGGAAAGTGCATTCTCTCAGAATCTAGATAATTTCTTTAGACACTTTATTATAAGTGGCGAATTCTTGCTCGCAAGAAATGAAGCACTGAGATTTCGATTTGGTTACAACCATCTACTCAGAAAAGAATTACAAGTAAGCTCTTTCAGATCTCTAGGTGGTTTTTCTCTTGGCTTCGGTCTGAAACTCAGAAAATTTTCGCTTGATTATGGCGTAGGTTATCACCACCTAGCTGGTGCTACAAACCATGTAGGCTTCAGTCTGAATATGGGCGAATTTTTCAAAAAAGTATAAACTAATTTTTCTATACTATGTCTTCACTAATAGGTTCTATACTAGAAAAACATAGAAGGATCTTCGCAAAAATTATCGACATACCTCTTACAGTGGAAAATGTCTTACCTGTAGATTTTACAGAAAACAACTTAGCGCTAACAACAGAAATAATACAATCCTCTGAAAAGCTGGAGGCTTATATCCAATCAGAACTAAAAGATAAAAACAAACTTGTAGCGGCTGGCGGTTATCTGGAAGAAAGAGTATTGTATAGAAGAAGTCCCTTGTTTGACCAGTTAGGATCTAGTCATCGCAATATACATCTAGGAATAGATCTATGGACCAAGGCAAACACTAAAGTCTATGCTCCCCTTTCCGGTAAAATTATTGGTCTAAAGGATAATAACAATTTTGCAGATTACGGCCCTACTATTATATTAGAACATGAATTAGAGAATCTTAACTTCTATAGTCTCTACGGTCATCTGTCTAGAATTTCTTTAAAAGGTAAGAACTTAGGAGACATGATAGATAAGGGACAAGCTTTTTGCGAAATTGGAAATTACCCAGAGAACGGAGATTGGTCTCCTCACCTACACTTCCAGCTTATGACTGACATGCTAGCTAATGAACATGACTTTCCTGGCACCTGTTCTGCAAAGGATAAATCCCATTATAAGAATATCTGCCCTGATCCTAATTTGATATTAGGAATTATTAATCTCTAATGATCTGACAAAATAATAACTTATCTATCTCCCATTTTTAAAGAATTCATAAATTTATAATCTAAGCAACTTTTTTTTCACTTTATCAGTTATTATCCTATCTAAAAATATTCATGATCCGTACACTTTATCTTCTACTTATTTTTCTTTTCTCTAGCAATAGTCTGCTGTTTTCTAAACAGAAGGTCAACCATTTTTTTATAGAAATGGAATCCCCTACTGCTAAGCTCAGATTCGGTTATGTAGAAAAAATGGGTAAGCGTTACGTACAGAAATATTTTCTCAATGAGGATGGATCAGATATCAGTTGGAGAGCATTCGGAAAACATTTCACAAAAAAATATAAGAAGACGAGACGAAAACGAAATGATATCCTTTTCTACACGCATGGTTTTCGCGCGCATAAAGATGCTTACCAAGACATTACAAATTACAACATGCACAAGGGGCTGTATGAATGCAAAGACAATTCTTATAAAACCATCATATCGTTAGTATGGCATAGCAATCTTAACTATAAAGCTATGAGAGGAAAAACCATAGAGATGGGCGAGCGATTTGCTGGAATTATAAATGTATTATTGGATGTGAGCAAAGAAAAGAAGTCTAAACGTAAAGTCAGTTTTCTAAACCATTCTATGGGTAATAGAATATTCGAAGGCATTTTTACAGAATTACAGTCTCTTAGAAAAAACAATAAGCCATACATCGAAAATGTAATTTTTGCAGCTCCAGATATTGAGGCCAGTACTTTCTATAAGGATGGCACACTAGAACACATAGATAGGTTTTGCAACCATGCTATTGTATATAGACACAAAAGAGATCTTACCCTCAGCATGTCAAAACTTATAAATCTAAAGGATAGACTAGGCCTTGATGGTATAGATGATTTTACAAAAATCCCTACTAATGTCTATCTCATAGATGTATCATCAGCGAAAAAAACAGAGGACAATCATGACAAGATTTCTCGACATGGATACTACACCAGTAGTCCCGTGGTAAGGCAGGACATATTTAACATCCTCAACCCGAAAAAGGCCAAACCCTATCCTATCCGAACAATATTAGACCATCCAAAAAACTTATCTATTCAAGACGTCGAGGAAAAAGACAACAAGAAAAAACTTAGAAGATAAAATGTTTTCTAAGTTCAAAAAGTAAGACAGAAGCTTACTTTATAGACCATACTAATGATGAATATCATAAGACTTAAAGTTTAACTCTATAGTAAACCTCCTGCTTAATTGAATGTTAATTATTACAAAAAAAATCCAACATGCTTACAACTATTAGTGCTGTAGATTAGTTTAAAATAAAATTATAGATTATTATGTATCGAATTATCCTTCTACTGATCGTTCTTTTTACAACAGACATTATTAGTATATCCGCTCAACAAGAAGTAAAGCACTTCTTCATAAATATGAAATCTGTAGAAGATACATTGAGCTTCGGCGTGATAGAGAAAGTAGATGGAGAATATGTAAATAAATATTTCGAAGCCGAAGAAGGTGGAAAAGATATCACATGGGATAAATTCAAAATATTGTTTTCTGAGTGGTATAAGCAAATGGATGAAACAGATGACAACTTACTATTCTACACACATGGGTTCTTAGCACATAAGCACCATTATCAGACCATGATAAATAATTACATGCACAAGCATGTGTACGAAAAAGAAGATAATTCCTATAGGACCATAGTTTCTCTCGTTTGGTTTAGCACAATGGATTATAAGGCTACACGAACAACTACTATAGAAATGGGAGATAGATTTGCCGGGCTGGTCAATGAATTGCTAGATCTAACAGAAAAACAAAGTCCCCAAAGAGAAGTTAGCTTTCTTAACCATTCTATGGGTAACAGATTATTCGAAGGCGTATATCTAGGTCTTAACAAAATTGTTGCGGCTAAAGAACCTTATATAGAAAATGTAATCTTCGCAGCCCCAGATATCGAAGTTAATACTTTCAGCTCAGGAGGTACATTAGAGAACATAGATGAGTTTTGTGATCAAGCTATAGTCTATAGAAATAATAGAGACTTGACCTTAGGCATGTCAAAGTTTTTTAATAAAAAAGATAGACTAGGTCTAGACGGTATAACAGATATGGACGATACAGCTGACAATGTTTTTCTTGTCGATGTATCTATGCTAGAAGATTCTGATGACAAACCTGATAAATTTACGCGACACAGATATTTTACTGGTAGTCCTGCAGTGAGACAAGATATGTTCAATACACTAAATCCAGAATTTGCATTGGACCAACCAGAAAGACAAATCCTTAAGCATGAGAGAAGACTTGTTATTCATGATTTAGAAAATGAAGATGCTGATAAGGTAGCAGAAGAAAAAGCTACCTATTCTAATGATAACAAATAATTCTATTCTCTAAGGACCTTGTAAATAATAAACCAATCAGCAATCTTAAAATACTGGATTAGTCGACCTTAGTCATTTAGTTCCAAACTATAATTAATAAGTCTATCACTAAAAAAGTCTAATATTAAGAGCTTTGCAAGGTAGGTGTCAAAACAGCATCGTAAATTCTAAAAGTACGTGACCCGCTTAACAATATCCGTCTTAAAGGTACAATTGCTTATAGCAATATTGTTAACACCTTTAATAACAACACCCTTTTTACACCCTTATATTCGAGAATTATACACCCTTTTAGTATTAACATTTAGCATTACCAGCGGATAGACATTAGTCTTCCGCTTTTTTTTGGCTATTTACAACACATTTAGACCTATTGTATAACTTTAAAATAGCCTTTCAGCTAAGCTTTCGTCTATTAAAGATGACGTTTGTCGAGAATCTGCTTGGAAAATCGTCTTTTCCCAAGTACTCGTCTTAGAAGTTTGTGGTGCATTGGATTTTTCCCCGATATTACAAACATATCATTCAACTAAAAATTAAAAATTAATATTATGAAAAATGCAACTGTCAACAAATCTTGGGACCATTACGGAAGATTAAGCTTTCTTGTATTAGTATCTATCGCAGTTAGTTATACTATGTGTTTAGCAGTAATCCTATAGATTCTACTCATATTATTAAGACCATAGATATTGTTATAGAGCCTGTAGAACTATATAATACTGATTAAAAAAAGTATCCCGTTCTAAAATTAGAGACGGGATACATGTTCATGGAATTAGTATTGCTGATTATTAGTATAGATATTCTAATGCATTCTTATCATTATTACCAAACTCTCCATCTTCATTGGAACCGAAACAAGCCAACATTACGGAGTTATAATCTACCCCAGTAGGCGTTCCCGGTATATGGACAGCACCATTAGGATTAGCCGCTTCTCCTGATCCACCACAACTTATTCTGTTAAACCAATCCGTATGACGCAGACCTACACAATGTCCGATCTCGTGCGTAATAACATGTTCATTTGTGTTTGTATTATAGTTATCCATCCCTGAAAATATTTGCACCCACTTGTAAGGTTTTCCATTACTATAAGGAAATCCAGCTACTCCACCTGCTTGTCCGTTAGGGACTCTGTAGACTACCATATCCTTATTGTTATAGTTTGTTCCATATGTCAATGTAAAATTCAGCCCCGTATTTAGTGCATTGTAATTATTAACCGCCCATCCTAGAGCTGTCTTCATCTTATTAGTCAATCCATATCCACCGCCTCCAGTGTAACCTATAATCTTAATAGTTTGTGGAGAATAACACAAATTGTACGTTCTATACTGACGTTGCTCTAGTTCCATGCCTGTAATTTCTCCTATAAGTTCTTTGTACTGTTCTTGTGCCATAGAGATATCACCGTCTAGAAAATATCTTTCTTCTGAAGTTCCATCAGGAAAAACAAACTCTCCTAATGAAATATCATCAACATTAATATCAAGTGAAGCAATAAAATTTTCTTCTTGATTAGAAATAATTTCACCTGTGGAAGGTTCTGCAGGATCATCTAGAACACTTTGTGTGTTTTGATCTTTTTGACAAGACGTGATTACTAGTGCCAGGGCTATCAATGATAGCGCATAGATTTTAAAAACTTTCATTTTAAATAAATTTAGTGGTTTAAAAATAAACCCACCAGGAGATGACTTTCTAATAATACGAAGAAATATTCAATTTATAAGAACGTCTATGAGAAAAATATTGATCTACTTTTCTAAACCTTCTGCTTATTACTATCTAAATCCTATACCTTAAAATTAATCTAAGTGATACGCGTTGAGCTATTAAGCAGCCAAAGCATGTTTGGTTTGATTAATTGGTTTACAATTTTCAAGAATAATAAATTGTTTAAAAGTTTTAGCCGTCACCTTTAAAATTTCTCAGAGGTGTCGACAAGGGAAACATGATAATACTATCAAGATAGTTCTGTAATATATACTCGATATGAAAACTGTGAATGTGAATTTCAAGAGCAATTAACAAATACCTCTAACTTAGCAGATTTATCCATTGACATATATCCCAATCCTGTCCACGATAGATTATACATAGATTCAGATATTGACATAAGATCTATGGAAATAATTAGTACTTCAGGTTGGATCATAAAAACAGAAAATTTTAATCCAGAAGTTGATCTTAGCACCTTAGCTAATGGTGTCTACTTTCTCGTTTTCTATATAGATGGACAGCGATATTATAATAAATTTTCTAAGATATAATCTCGCTACACTTTCACAACTATATTTCTCTTATATAGAATCAGAGCAAACATCCAAACAAAAACACAGAAGGAAAGTGCAAAAATAAATGATCCTGGATACGCGCCAAAAATTGCCCTAAAAACTGCATCATAGAGCCAGGCGTATAGATTCTTATCCCCTATCTTAATTAAGAAAAATATTTTTACAAATACCCCTGAAAGGATATAAGAAAATAAAGGATTCAGTCCGAATACTCTGAAAAAACTTGTCCAGCCTTTCCATTCTTTGACATCGATGAGCCACAATAAGGAAGCCAATACCGTCATAGCCAGTCCCCCTGCAAACAAAACATATGAACTAGACCATATAGGCTTATTAATAGGGAATCCAGCATAATGCCAGATCACAGAAACAACGATACAGCCTATACCCAATAAAACTAGTCGACGTATATTGTCCAATAGTTGTTTGCCAGACAATAATATATTACCCGTAAAATAACCAAGCAATGCCGTCCCAATAGAGGGCAATGAACTCAGTAGTCCTTCCGGATCAAAAGGCATCCCATAACCACCATATATATGATTTTCTCCGAATAATAATAAGTCTATTTTTCTAACAAGATTATGCTCTAGACTCAGTGGATACGTTCCTCCAAATAGGATAAGAATCAAATAATAAGATATCAGTATAGCTGCAAAAATATAGGGTAGATATTTTTTCTTGAGAAATATGATCAACAGTCCAGCACCACCATATCCTAAAGCTATCCGCTGTAAAACACCAAATATCCTGAGATCAGAAATAGACTTATTATAAAAAGGAAACCAATTCAGTGCCAAACCTATAAGAAATATGATCAGTGTACGCTTAAGAACCTTAGCTATCCATTGCGATCTTTTGTCAACAGTATATTTCCTAAAAGAATAACTCATGGCAACACCCACAATAAATAAAAAGAAAGGGAATACAAGATCAGTAGGCGTACATCCATCCCATGGAGCATGCCTTAGGGGTGCATATACATAAGTCCACGAACCAGGCGTATTAACGATGATCATAAAGAAAATTGTCATACCTCTGAAAACATCTAGTGCCAACAACCTATTGTTAGTATTCATTTTGCTACTTTTCATTTTTAAAATAAGAAACAATTTTCACTAATCCCTAAATAGAACAATAAAACTAATTAGACGTTTCACCTAAAAGAAATTTGAAAAGAAAAACCATACTATATATTCTTGCCTTGATACAGGCCATTAATATTGTGAATACGATGATTATAATGCCACTAGGTGATATTTTTATCCAACTTTATTCCATCAATTCTTCACAGTATAGCCTGCTTGTTTCTGCCTATGCGCTAGCCGCTGCTTGCTCCAGTATATTTTCTATGCTCTATCTTGATTTTTTTGATCGCAAACACGCTCTATTACTAGCATTTTTTGGTCTTTCTATAGGCACTTTGTTATGTGCATTTGCAGATACCTATCATCAGTTATTAGCAATAAGATTTTTTACAGGCTTGTTCGGCGGTGTAATCGGAGCTATAATTCTTTCTATTGTTGCTGACCTATATTTGTTTAAAGAGAGAGGTAAGGCTATGGGAATTATCATGGCAGCCTTTTCGGCTGCATCTGCAATAGGTGTTCCCTTTGGATTATACTTAGCAGATATAACAAACTGGACCTCACCGTTCATCGTAATAGGCATTACAGGGTTAAGCTTAAGTGTCCTGATCTATTTTTATTTCCCTAACTTAATAGATCACTTACAAAGTATAGACATAGAAAGAAAACCACTAGATACTGTACTATTACTACTACGGGACAAAAATCAAATCAATGCACTTACCACAGGCATGATGTTTGTCTTGGGTCATTTTCTAATCATTCCATTTATAACCCCTTATATGATTAGGAATGTAGGCCTAGAACAAGAACAGATAAAGTTTGTTTTTCTGGCTGGTGGGATTGCCACAATTTTTTCCGCACCCTTTATAGGGAAGATGACAGATAAATATGGCGTAATGAAAATTCTCGTTATAGTTATGTCGCTATCTGTATTCTCTGTACTAGCTCTTACTAATCTTAGTGAAAACCCCATCTGGATTGCGCTGATGGTTACTTCATCTTTCTTTGTTCTAGGCAGTGGCAGATTCATCCCTCCTAACACCCTGATCTCAGCTGCTGCAACGCCGCAGAATAGAGGTAGCTTTATGAGTATGAAATCCGCATTGCAACAATTAGCTATAGCAATATCCTCTGCCTTTGCAGGTTATATTGTCTATTTTGATAATGCTGGCAAAATTATAAATTATAATTATGTAGGCTTCTTAAGCATCTTCATTAGTATCTTAGCTGTTATGATGACCACCCGTATTAGAGTTGCTGCAGGAAATTAATTATGGAAAATATTTTACACATTTTTAATGGCGATGTCTCTGCTGATATTGCTACAAAAGCTGGGATAGAAGGAAACTACCTTATCTGGAGGGAGCTTCTTTGTGAGGGTGATTGTGAATATAATGTCAAGTCAGAAAATTTTATTGCTACAAGAAGTAAATATTTTAAGCACTGCAATTATGCTAGTTCGGCAGAATATAAAAACAAATTTATATCACAATTCAACCTGCTCGATCATCCGTATGAAGAAATCACCTTATGGTTCGAACATGACCTCTTTTGCCAGATCAATATGCTTGCAGCACTTAGTCTATTGTTTCAACAAAAACTATGTGACAATATATTCCTGATCTGTGTCGGAGATTCACCTCGCAAAAAAAGACGAATGGGATTAGGAGAATTTTCTTCTCAGGATTTTCCTGGTCTGTATAATGAAAAAACAAAATTAGAATATACAGATTTCCAGTTTGCAGATAAGGCTTGGAAATATTATTGCGAAGACATGATAGCCTTCGATACCTTATCAGATATACCCGTAGCATTTTCTTATCTAGCCGAAACCTTGGCAACTAACAGGCTGAGGTTTACGCTGATGGGAAAAGATATTTCCGCACTCGAACTCAATATACTAGAACTAATCCATAAGGGATCACATACCGAAAGAGTAATAGTCAGAGAGTTGCTTAAAAAATACGATACACTAGGATACGGTGATCTTCAGTATAGCAAGCTTATAGAGTATCTCTCAGAACTCTATACTATCCAGTCAGACGATACGCTCTTACTCAATGCAACTGGAAAAAAAATTCTTTCTGGCTTAGGTAATACAGATTCCATTATATCTCCTGATCGATATAAGTACAATGAGGTAAGAAGACAATATGTATTTAATAAAGTTGAAGACAGATTGAATGTTCGTAAATAAAGAATATTCTTCTAATAGGTACCGATTAGGAGTAGGTTGTGCCTACGCCACTTGACATACAATAGGAAAATCTCCTTAAGAAAAATGCTTGAGCATAAGAATCTCCTTCTTACTAAGAAATCTAGACCATCCCCTAGGAAGATCCTTCTTCGTAAGCCCAGCAAAATATACTCTATCCAGTCTGATGACTTCATAGTCTAGCGCCTCAAAAATCCTACGTACTATTCTATTTTTACCCATATGGATTTCTATACCGACTTCTTTTTTAGATTTTCCTTTTACAAAATCTAATCCATCTACCTGAGCACGGCCATCTTCTAGGGTAAGTCCTTTGAGAATTTTTTCCATGTCCTTCTCTTTTAAGGCGCGATTCAGAACAACATGATATATCTTCTTGGCTTTATGGCTGGGATGAGTTAGTTTCTTTGCGAGATCACCATCATCAGTAAGTAATAATAGTCCAGTTGTATTTCTATCTAGTCTACCGACAGGGAAAATCCTACTATCGACTTTTTGCTGTACCATATCCCAGACGGTCTTCCTTCCTTTCTCATCTGACATCGTAGTGATTACATCACGAGGTTTGTTGAGTAATAGGTAGGTACGTTTAACCTTAGGTTTTACAAGTTTACCTTGAAATTTTACCTTATCTTTTTCCGTAACAAGAATTGCAGGATTGCGCTCCTCCCTTCCATTGACCATTACCGCACCTTCCTTAACAAGATCTCCCGCTCTTCTTCTCGAGCAAATACCTGAGTGGGCTATATACTTGTTTAGCCGCATAGGGAAAAGACTATTCTCTTGTTCTGGTTTCTTATTCATACTTATTCTCTCTCGATATATACTTTAGAAACTTATATCTAAATCTTCATCTTGGTTCATCCTCGATGGCTTCGTAATAAAGCTATTTCCACTTAGGTCAAAAGGATCAGCAGATCTATTGATATCACTGAAACCTGTATCTTCAGCATCAACAAATTTGACATAGTCTTTTAAGAATCTAAGATGTACGCTACCTAAAGAACCGTTCCTATGCTTAGAGATTATTATCTCAGCTTCATCCGGTGGTGCCGCTGATAGATCATCTTCTTCCATACCATAATAGTCTGGTCTATAGATGAAGGTAACGATATCAGCATCTTGCTCTATCGCTCCAGATTCCCTAAGATCCGAAAGCTGAGGACGCTTATCTCCTCCTCTTGTTTCCACAGCTCTACTCAGCTGTGACAAGGCTATTACTGGAACACTCATTTCCTTGGCAAGTCCCTTCAGTGCTCTAGAGATAGAACTTATTTCCTGCTCCCTGTTAAACTTATTTTTTCCTGGTGGTCCAGACATCAGTTGCAAGTAATCTATTATGATCAGTTGTATATCGTGATTCTGCTTGAGTCTACGACACTTAGCTCTGAGTTCGAAAATATTGATGGCAGGCGTATCATCTATATAGATAGGCTGCGAAGAAAGTTTCTCTACCGCCGCATGTAACTTAGGCCAATCATCGTCTTCTAGTTTTCCACTTCTCATCGCTTGACCATTAATCATGGCTTCCATAGAGATAAGACGCTGTACAAGCTGCGTGTTGGCCATCTCCAAAGAGAATATGGCGACAGGTAGATTATGCTCAGCAGCATTTTTCGCTAGAGATAAGGTAAAGGCTGTTTTTCCCATACCTGGTCTTGCCGCAATAATTATAAGATCCGAAGGTTGCCACCCACTGGTCATCTTGTCTAACTCCTTGAAGCCAGTAGTAACTCCGGTAAGACCTTCTTCTTTGGCAGATATTTCTTCTATATGCTTTTGTACTTTCGCTGCTACTGCACTTACTTTTTCGAACCCGGTATTTAAGTTCTTGTCTGTAATGTTATACAGGTTCTGTTCTGCCTCATCAAGAAGACTTAGCACATCTTTTGTATCCTCGAATGCATCCTTGATCGTTTCCGACGAAGTTCTGATCAACTCTCTCTGTATATACTTTTGTACAATTATTCTAGCATGGAATTCTATATTGGCAGCAGAAGCAACCTTGTTAGTAAGGTCCATGAGATAATTTACACCACCCGCTTTTTCTAAGTTACCACTTTTCTTTAGCGCCTCATGCACGGTAAGAATATCTATGGGCTGCATCTTTTCAAAAAGATTCAACATCTCTTCGAAAATGATGCTGTGTGGAGAGTAATAAAAACTTTCCGCCCTAAGGAAATCCACCACAGCAGGTAATGCCTCCTTATCTAGCATCACTGCACCTAACACAGCTTCCTCTAGGTTCCTTGCCTGAGGTTGTATTCTCCCAAAAGATAGATCTACAGATTCTTCATTATCTCTTACAGGCTTGAGATAGCCTTTATCACTCTTTCTATTGTTATCTGTTTCAGCCATATTTGTCTAAGTGCAATTTTAAATTAGTTAGGACTACAAAACTAAAAATTTTAATGAGCGTTATTTCCAATCTCTAGAGAGGTCTCCTCTTAGAATTGTTAGTAGCGATGATTAAATGTGGAAAACTTTTGACATAGTGTCCACTAGCCAATATTCGTATGGTCAAAAATACGAATATGTAAGGTCAATGTCAAACATATATCTGCAAATCAAAATCTATCTCCCTAATGCTCAGTGCAGTAAGCAGAAAAAATATTGAAACTATTTTTTGACTAGTGGCCTTCTTCCTAGAATCACACCACTCTAGTTCCTTGTGGAAATCTTAATATATATAATTTCCCTTAATATGAATATAGATCAATATAAAATGACTTAGTACAATGTTACTCTTAAAGGCAATAAAAAAAGTAGTACTAATAAAATAGTACTACTTTAACCAATTCAACTTATTCCTTCTTTTAATATCATTGAATCAATATTTATTGACAACAAAAGGCTTGTAATGACATACATGCTAAATTATCTCAATAACATGAAGTAGTTGATCCTCCAATTGGTGTACAGCCATCAACTGCTCCTCCGCTAGCAGTTTCTTCATTAACTTGAGTCTCTAGACCATTCTCAGCTACTTCAGGAGTAAACCCGACATTACCAACGTAATATGTATCCCAAAATGAACAATCTCCCCCAGTAGTGGAAGCTTGGATTTCTTAATCTACTTTTTCATCAGTTTCGGTAATTATTTCATTTAATACCAGAATAGATACTATTGATTCAATATTAGAAAATAAAACTTCGTTTTCACTTGCATACCCATCAAAATCAGGACTTGTAATAAAAGCCTCTCCATTTTTTAATGAATATTTATTTTGAGAATAACCAGAAAGGAAAATTTCATCACCAGTATAATTTACCTCAAATCCTGAAAAGTTAGTTTCAATTCCATTTAATTGACCTTCAATAACTGTTTCAAAACTATATATAAGTATATGATTGCAATCATTATTTATTCATTTTCCAAAAAAAGATGCTCTTTTTATAAAAAATATAATATATGTACTACTTCTGTTTTTAGCAATAAGTTGTGGCAAAGACAGTGAGACTATGACTCCTACTCTCCTAGCTAATGAGACCATATCGGAACAGTGTCATTTGATAATGGTGACCCTTGTTGTACTGACCTTAGTGTTTCCATTATACAACGAGCTATAGAAGACTCTGTAGCTACAGTGATTACTACAGTTGATGTAGGTGCAGACGGAAATTACTTGTTTAACAATGTAATTCCTGGTCAAGAAGTTCTATTCATTATGCTAGGAGAAAACTCACAGAAAATTTTAGTTTAGTCCTCGGTGGCAAATACGAAACTAAGCTCAACTACAAACTATCCTCTAACCTTACTCAGTCTATAACACCGCTTTATCCTACATTCGGAGGACAGTATAACTTCTATGCTTGCAACAATTCATATTTCAGTAAGTAGCGTCGACTAAACATAAAAAAAGCAGCATACTGAACTTCAATATCCTGCTTATATTTTTACGAAAACTTATCCTGAGACTAGTTATTCCTTCCGATACTATTCATTCTATCGATCACTTTCTGGACCGCCTTTCTTTGCGATTCTATTTCATATCTCATATCATCTTGCTCCGTCAGATTTTTCTCTATATTATCTTCAGCCTCTCTGATCTTTTTCTCCGCTTTTTCTATATCGTTCTTATAGTCCTTATGTTTATCTTCCAGTTTAGATAATTTCTTTTCTAGATCTTTAAGCGTTTTTTCTTGATCTTCTACCTCATCTCCAACAACTGATTTCGCTACGAGATTTTGGTAATCTTCTAAGAAACTATAGATCCTCTCAGACTCCTCAGGATAGTCCTCAGAGTTAATATATCCACTACCATCATTAAAGAAGAAATGGGTGACCGTCTGGTTTTTATTTTCCTCATACTTGATATGTATTTTCAGCGCATCGAACGACGAAATAAACTTAATATTCGCCTCTTCCATATAGTACTCCTTATCTTTTTTCTCATGTTTTACCTTTCCATAATCTTCAGCGTAGTCCTTCCATACTTTTTCGATACGTTTCCTGTCAGCCCCATCATTGACAACTGTATAAGCATTATATTCGCCCAGACTCATCCGTTCCTTACCCTCTGTAACCTGTCCGTTAAGTGTAAGAGCAAAACACGCTCCCAGTAGTATAATTAGTATTTTTTGCATAATCTATTTTTTAGTTAAAATATATAATGTTGGCTATTGTACAAGCCGACAATCATTTATAAAGACAAATTAAGAATAAAACCGTCACATACCAAATGATTAAGGTAATGTTAATAATTCCACTATTCCTTCTATTTCATTAAGTATTAGGAGGATTATTAGGGTGTTACCCCCTTAGCTCACGCGCTTAACCTTCTCGCGGGGTCATGCTATCCAGGACTCCACGTTCGTTTCGATCCCATCCCTAGAACTACGCTACGCTGCGTCCCAGAGCTGTGATGACTACGTCTCCTTCCTATCATTAACACAGTGGATATCGCTATAGGTTAATGGTAAATGCTATATTATTCTACATGTCCGGAAGCTATATTATATGAAGCATCCATTTACTTATCGAATAATTCACGACCGACATAGAAATTTTTCTTATTATTAGCTAGATTTATATTAATCTTGGGCAAAACTTTCGCATCACCATGAGCATACTCTCTCTAAATAATGTGGTCAAACAATATAAAGACCACCTTGCAGTCAATCATATAAGTTTTGACGTACCTAAAGGAAGCATTTTCGGACTACTAGGTCCTAACGGCGCTGGAAAAACATCTCTCATAAGAATTATTACCATGATTACAGGTGCTGATGAAGGCACTGTTCTGATGGATGGTGCAAAAATGAAGATAGAAGATCAGCACCATATAGGTTACTTACCAGAAGAAAGGGGCCTTTACAAAAAAATGAAAGTAGGTGAGCAACTCCTCTACCTCGCTCAGCTTAGAGGCATGGAAAAAAAGCACGCTAGAGATACCATCATGCATTGGCTAGAAAAATTTAATGCTAAGGACTGGTGGAACAAAAAAGTAGAAGAGCTATCTAAGGGTATGCAGCAAAAAATACAATTTATTGCCACCGTTGTACACAGCCCTAAGCTTCTTATTCTCGACGAACCATTTACAGGACTAGACCCTCTAAACACCAACCTGATCAAGGAAGAAATATATAGAATGAACAGAGAAGGTGTAAGTATCATATTCTCTACCCACAGAATGGAGCAGGTAGAAGAAATATGTGAAGACATCGTCCTTGTAAATAATGGGCAAGTCATTTTAGAAGGGAAGGTCGATGAAGTAAAAAACACCTTCAAGGAAAATAAATTTCGCTTAGAATTTAATGGAATGTTACCTAAGGAAATGTACACCCAAGGGTTAAAAATTATTACAGATAGTGACAAGGAAGTAATTGTTCAATTAGAAGAAGGACAAGATTCTAATGTATTACTTAAGTCGGTGATCGATGGCGGCTTTCATCTCAGATCATTCAACGAGATCCTACCCTCCCTCAACGAAATTTTTATTAGAAAAGTAGAAAATACCAACATATGAATAAGCTGTGGTTAGTAATTCAAAGAGAATATTTGATACGTGTAAAGAAAAAATCTTTTATTCTTATCACGCTGTTGCTTCCGGTAGGAATAGCTCTGCTTGGTGGCTTATCTGGATATATGGCTTCGAAGAGTTTTGATGTTTCAGAAAACATTCTTGTTGTCGATGACTCAGGTATTTTTGAGAATGGAGATAATAGTTCTAAAAGTGTAAGCTACACTTTTACAAAAGAAGATGTATCGTCGCTTAAGAAAACATATAGAGAAAAGGGCTATGACCTTCTCCTATATATTCCCAGTTTAGACAGTATCAATTCAGAAAAACATGAAATCTTATATTACTCAGAAGAAAAACTAGGTATTGCCACCATCAAGGTTATAGAAGAAAAAGTAGGCCAAGTATTCAAGGATTACAAAATAGAAAAATCAGATATCGATAGATCTATATACGACTCTTTCGCAACAGATATAGAGATGGAAAATGGACTCTTGCTAGATGGTGGAGAAGATGCTGCAGATCAGTCTGGAAAATTATCCATTATGATCGGTACAACTATCGGTGCCATAATGGGCTTCTTTATGTATATCGTAATCTTTGCCTATGGGGGTATGGTCATGAGATCTGTAATGGAAGAAAAGGTAAACCGGATTGTAGAGGTAATGATTTCATCTCTTAAGCCTTTCCAGATGATGCTGGGTAAGATAATTGGTGTTGGTCTTGTAGGCCTGACGCAGGTAGCCATCTGGATAACCTTGATAATTCTTATCACCATAGGTATGCAATTTTTCTTTGGAGTAGGCTCAGACCCTACTGCCATTGCTGAAGTAATGTCAGAAGCAACAGGTACGGAAGCACAAGCTGCTATGTCATCTAACGAGGTAGGAGATATTATAAAAGAATTCAAAGCCATCAACTGGCTACTGATTATACCATCTTTTATTATCTTTTTTCTAGGAGGTTATTTTATTTACTCATCACTATTTGCAGCCATAGGTTCTGCGATAGGTGATGATATGGGAGAAGCTAACCAGCTGATGTTACCTATCATGTTTCCTGTAATTCTTGCCTTTATGATGTTACAAGGAGTTATAGCAAATCCCAATAGTAATATGGCCTTATTCGGATCTATGTTTCCTTTATTTTCGCCCATCATTATGCCTGCACGACTAGCATTTAATCCTCCTTTGTGGCAGGTACTAGTCAGTATGGTTATATTGATTATATCTAGTCTCTTCTTTGTCTGGCTTGCAGCAAGAATATATAGAGTAGGTATCCTCATGTATGGCAAAAAAATTACTTTTAAGGAACTGAGCAAGTGGTTATTCTACAAAACTTAAGACTTTTTCAAAACATTAAAACTATATCTGAAATACCTGTGGGGAGGATAGCCATCAAGCTAAAAAGGAATGCGGAAAAACATGTAAAACAAGGTCATCCTTGGGTTTTCGAAAGTGCTATTGTAAAACAGAATAAGGAAGGCAAGGCTGGAGACATCGCTATCATATTTGATCAGAAAGATAATAAGTTTTTGGCTATTGGATTGTATGATCCTTATTCTATGATTAGGATAAAAGTGCTGAGTGCACATCAATCCATTCAAGTTAATAATGAGTGGTTTCGTACCATTATATCCGAAGCCAAAACAAAAAGAATAGAACTATTACAGCAAGATACAGATGGATATCGATTACTCCATGGAGAAAACGACGGTCTACCTGGCTTAGTCGCTGATGTCTATGGAAAGCATGTAGTTGTAAAATATTATTCTAGCATATGGAAGCCTTACCAAATTATAATAGAACAGATCATTCTAGAAGTAGCGGAAGCTGATTGTCTAGTAAGTAGAACCAGCAGAGTTATACAGCAAAACCCCTCTATAGGTCTAGTAGATGGGGCTGTTAGAATCGGTGAGCTTAAGGAAGAACAAATTACCTTCAAAGAACATGGACTACTTTTTCATGCAAATCTTATCAAGGGACATAAGACCGGATATTTTCTAGACCAACGACATAATAGACATAAGGTCTCCCATCTATCTAAGGGCAAGAAAGTACTCGACGTTTTTGCCTATGCTGGTGGTTTCTCCGTTCATGCGCTTGCAGGTGGAGCGTCAGAAGTTACCAGTATTGACATAAGCAAACAAGCACTTACTATTGCAGCAGCTAATGCTCAACTCAACTTTGACAATACAGACAATCACCATTTGATGGCTGTAGATGCCTTTCAGGGACTCGATACCTTATTTGCAGAACAGAAAAAATTTGGCATCGTAATCGTAGACCCACCGTCTTTTGCAAAGCAAGCATCAGAAGTAGAGACAGCGATAAACAGTTACAAAAGATTAGTTCGAAGTGCTGTACGTCTTGTATCTAATGATGGGATTTTTGTAATGGCCTCATGCTCTTCTAGGATAGATAGTTTTAGCTTTTTCGAATTTGTAGAAGATGCTTTATTAGCTACGGATAGAAATTTCCAATTGCTAGAAAAAACATTTCACGATATAGATCATCCAATTAGTTTTCCAGAAGGAGCTTATCTTAAGTGTGGATACTACAAGATATTTTGATAAAAAAAGTGAGGACCACAGCCTATAACCTGCAATCCCCAGAGTAAAGCTTTTACGGGTGTATAACTTTATGTTCTCTTTTTGACTACCAGCGTTCCTGCCATAAGATCGTGCAAGGCTTGCTTTTTTTCTGTAAAGGCCGCCATAATATAACCTATATAAAGTATTAAACCAGAAATCAATTTTCCGAAATACCTTCCAGTAGCTTTCCCGAAAGTTAGTCGGTCTCCATGCATATCTGTTACAATAATATTGGTAGCCATCTTTCCTAGTGTAGCTTGTTTTGCACTTGATTCCATCAGCGCAAAGTATAACCATTGTATAACCAATACCCCTAAGATAGCAAACATGAAAAAACCTCCCATCATGCCTATCATAGCTGGTGAAGGCTCTGCTCCTGATTCAAACGCATCCATTCCTGCTGCTGTGCCTATACCTACTAAAGCTAGTATAGCTAAAAGAGCATAGAATGCAACCGATACGATAATGCCATCAATAAGAAAAGCTCCAAGTCTGAGTCCGAATCCAGCGTATTCATTAGATTTTTCTATACTTATGTAGTCATTTTCCATATGTTTGATTCTTGTTTTGAAATAATAAGATACAAAACAAAAATTAAACCCGCGAATTTAGAATATAAAAAAGTTACGGAAGGATAGAATTACGCCTCGTATGTAATCTCTACTCCAGAACCTTCTGGATGAGCCTGACAAGTTAAGATATAACCATTTTCAATCTCATCATCATCTAAAGCATGGCAAGCATCCATGTTGACCTTCCCTGAGTTGACCTTAGCAACACAGGTAGAACAAGCACCACTAGTGCAAGAAAAGGGTGCATCTACACCGTTTGCAATTAGTACTTCTAGAATTGTTTTGTCAGCAGGTACAACAATATTATACGCCTTTCCTTCTAGGTTTACTTTTACAGCTCCAGAAGTTCCAGTCGTTTCTCCTTGCTCTCCAGCATCAGCTGCAGTAAAATATTCTCGCTTAATAGTGTCTTCATTATAACCCTTAGCTAAAAGTATTTCCGATGTCTTATCGATCATATCGCCAGGACCGCAAATGTAGAAGATATTATTTCCAGTTTTAGAAGGATACTCATTAAGCAACTCCGTTATGCTATTACTATCTATTCGTCCAGTAAGTCCTCTCCAGCTTGATTTTGATTTACCAAATAATCCTTTTAACCCACCAGCTTTTTCTTTTTTGGGCTGACTCAGAATATTCATCATGTAGAATTGTCCTTTATACTTTTCAGATAGCGCCTCTAGTTCTGACTTGAAGATGATAGATTCTTCATTTTTGTTTCCATATAATAGATAAGCAGAACTCTTAGGTTCTTCTTCTAATAAAGTCTTTATCATAGATATGATGGGCGTAATACCACTACCGGCACTGAAGAAATAGTGATCTCTTTTGTAATCCGCTCGAGCATCGATTACAAATCTACCATCAGGAGCCATTAATTCTATATGATCTAGATTTGCTGCCTGGTCATTGAGATAGTTAGAAACTTTCCCACGGTCTACCCTTTTTACATTTACCCCTAACTTATTTTCTACTGGACTTGTACATATAGAATAAGGTCGTCTAAGTTCCTCTCCATTTACAACAAGTTTTAAAGTAAGGTACTGACCAGAGGTATATTTAAAAATATCTTGTAGGTCTGTAGGTACATAGAAATATATGCTTACTGCATCTTCGGTCTCTTTTTTAATCTTTTCGATCTTTATAGGATGAAAATTATGGCTCATATCTAATTAAAATCTAATTTTGGACGCTAAAGTCTAATAAACCGCAATATTACCAAAAGAGTTTTGTATATCTAGGTTTTGTTACCTTGTTTCAAAATTTAATAAAAATATAGAATTGAAGAAATTATCAGTTATCATTCCGGCTTATAATGAAGAAAGGACGCTAAGAAATATTCTTACTAAACTACATGAAGTAGAACTAGATGGAGGTGTACAGAAAGAATATATTGTTGTCAATGATGCTTCCTCAGATAATACAGAGCAAGAGTATCAGCAATTTGTAAAAGATTTTCCAGCAATAGACATCCATTATTATAAGCATGAAAAAAACCGAGGCAAAGGTGCAGCCTTACATACAGGCATAGCAAAGGCTACAGGAGATTATGTCATCATACAAGATGCTGATCTAGAATATGACCCTAGAGAATTCAATATATTATTACAACCCATCTTAGAAGGTTTTGCTGATGTGGTTTATGGTTCTAGATTTATAGGTGGAAAACCTCATAGAATTCTCTTTTTCTGGCATAGTATAGGTAACAAGTGGCTTACTGCCCTTTCTAACATGTTTACCAATCTGAACCTTACAGATATGGAAACCTGCTATAAGATGTGGAAAAGAGAAATAATCCAATCTGTGAAATTATACGAAAATAGATTTGGTTTCGAACCCGAAGTCACTGCTAAAGTATCTAGGCTAGAAAAAATAAGAATCTATGAAGTTGGTATTTCTTATTACGGAAGAACCTATGAAGAAGGAAAAAAAATAAACTGGAAAGATGGATTCCGTGCTATCTATTGTATTCTAAAGTATAATATCTGGTCTAAATAATGCAGTTACTTAATCTAGAAAATATAAGTAAGTCCTACGGAGAGAAAATTCTATTTAAGGATATAAACCTATCTATTTCTCAGGGTCAGAAAATTGCCTTGCTAGCAAGAAATGGCTCTGGAAAATCTACTCTACTCAGAATTATTGCAGGAGAAGAAGCTCCCGAAGGAGAAAATGCCAGGATATACCTCACCAAGGATATAAGAGTAAGTGTCCTTAAACAAGAACCAGATTTCTTGCCTGAAGAAAGCATACACGAGATCATTTATAATACCGATAACCCAAAAATAAAAACCTATCACGCTTATACTCAAGCACAAGAAACTAACAATGCAGCTGATATAGATGCCCTGAGTATAAGGATGGATGAACTACAGGCCTGGGACACGGAATCTGTTATAGAAGAAACACTCGCTAAGCTCAATATAAAAAATCACTCCAAACTAGTATCAGAACTTTCTGGAGGACAGGTAAAAAGATTAGCGATAGCTAGAATGATTTTAGAACAACCAGATTTTCTTATTCTGGATGAACCTACTAATCATCTAGATATAGAAATGATAGAGTGGTTAGAAAATTATCTGCAACAAAGTAGTATCACCTTGTTTATGGTAACGCACGATAGATATTTCCTAGATCGTATCTGTAATGAGATCATAGAACTGGATCGTGGAGTGCTACACATCTATAGAGGTAATTATTCTGACTATCTAGAAAAGAAAGCACTTAGATCAGCTAATGAGGCGAGCAATCTAGATAAGATGAAAAAACTCTATAATAAGGAGTTACAATGGATAAGAAGACAACCCAAAGCAAGAGGTACTAAAGCTAAGTCTAGGGTAGATGATTTTGACAGGATCAGTGATGCGAGTAGTGTCAATCTCGATGAGGAACAAATCTCTCTAGACATCAAAAGTTCTCGACTAGGTTCCAAAATTCTGGAGGCTCATGCTATTTCTAAATCCTATGGAGATTTAAAAATAATAGAAACTTTTTCTTACAAATTTAGAAAAGGAGAACGCCTAGGAATTGTAGGGCCAAATGGTGCTGGTAAATCAACCTTTCTGAATCTACTAACCCAAGAGATAAGACCTGATGCTGGTAAAATAGTTGTAGGCGACACCATAGAATTCGGTTACTATACCCAAGATGGTCTCAATCTAGATAATGACAAAAGGGTTATCGATGTTATTAGAGATATAGCAGAATATATTCCCTTAGATAAAGGAAAAAAAATAACGGCCGAAAGCTTATTAGAAAGATTTCTTTTCTCTAGAGCGCAACAACAGGTCTACATTTCTCAGCTCAGTGGAGGTGAGAAAAGAAGGCTCTACTTGCTTACTATATTAATGAAGAATCCTAACTTCCTTATACTAGATGAGCCTACCAACGACTTAGATATCCTTACTCTGAATATACTCGAAGATTACCTCATGCAGTTCCCTGGTTGCCTACTCATCGTAAGTCATGATCGATATTTCCTTAACAAGATGGTCGAACATCTATTTATCATAGAAGGTAATGGAAATATCAAAGATTATAATGGCAAGTACTCAGAGTATAGAGCTTCTAAGAAAAACACAACTAAAGAAAATAATGCTAGCGCCGAGCCTGCACCAGCTAAAAAGACCTCCGCTATAGATCATCAGGAAAGAAAAAAGATCAAAAATCAAATACGAAAGCTGGAACGGGAAATATCAAAACTCGAAGAACGAAAAACAGCTATTAACAATATGTTCCTTGATCCAGCTGGCCTCGACAATGACAAGATAACTACCCTATCACAAGAACTCGGTGAGATCAATTCGTCTATAGAATCTAAGGAGGAGCAATGGATGGGACTATCAGACGACTAAGCAGAGAGATTAGCAATCTATTTAGATCTATAAATCATAGCACATCTAAAAACAAAAAAACCTATCACAAGTGACAGGCTTTCTATTTCTTACAGATTATATATCTATTATTCAGCAATCTCTTTTATGTGATCTTCTAGTTCGTATTCATCACCTGGATTATATCCATTATGAGAATATACGATATTACCCTCGCCATCGATTAGAAAGGTTTGAGGTATTGTCTGGAAGTTCAGTGCTCTTTGTAGATCTTGCTTAGAGTCAGATAATACTGTATATGGCCAGTTTTTAGTAGCTACAATTCCTGGCACCTTAGCCATCCCCCTAGCGTTATCAGTTGTAATTGCTATCAATTCTACGTCATACTCTTCTTGCCAATCTTCATATATATCTGCAATAGCGTCTAACTCTCGTTTACAAGGACTACACCATGATGCCCAGAAAGAGATAACCACTGGTTTACCCTTAGCAATGTAATCATATATCTCAACTGTGTGACCGTCTAATGTTTTAATGTTTGCCTTAGGAAAAGACTTGTCTCCCGAAACAAAAGAACATAGAAGCAGAATAGTTGAAGCGAAAAAGAAGGTCTTGAATATTTTCATTTTTTTTAAATTTGAACTCGTTAGTTTCTTAAATCTATAATTTTAGACGGGTTAATTACTTAATAAGGTCGATTCTTAACTATAAATTAACCAGAGATAGCTGCAAGTATATTAAAATTAACTTTGTAATAACTTTTTTAACTTGCAAAATCTATACAGTTATTTCATTTTTTATTTTTTTCACGACAATAAGCTCTTTTTAATACTGAAATTTTGATAATCTATTAATCCTAAAGCACTTAAGCAAAACGGAAATACTACATTTACTATAATGAAAACTACTATTCTTTACATTTTTTTATTCATGCTAAGCTCTACAAGTCTTGTAGTAGCTCAAGACCAAGGACAACAAGCCGATATTGGTAGGTTTTCTGGAGCTCTTAATACGAATGCAAATGTATTCCTAAGAGATAGTCTTATAGGTGCATTTAATATACCACAATATGATAACCAGCTATTTGGTGCGGAAACTTGGTTAGACCTGCAGTATTCCCAGTTTGGATTTGACATAGGTATAAGGTTTGACATGTTTAACAATTCTAATCTGCGTAATCCTAATGCATCGTACTCAGCAGAAGGAATCGGGAAATGGTTTGTCCGAAAGAAAATAGGAAAACTTGGCTTTACAGTAGGATCTATATATGATCAGATAGGAACAGGGATCATTTTTAGAGCTTTTGAAGAACGACCACTATTGATCGATAATGCACTTATCGGTGCAATGGTTACTTATGATTTTAATGAGAACTGGCAGATAAAAGGATTCTCAGGTAGACAAAGAAATTTATTTGACATACACCCAGGTGTTATAAAGGGAATTAATCTAGAAGGTTTCTATAAGAAAGATGGAGCTAAGGTATCCTTTGCACCAGGTATAGGATTTGTCAATAGAACCCTAGGAGAAGAAACAGTAGAAAAACTACAAGGTGTATTTAAGGGATACCAAGAATCTGAAAGATCGAAAATAACCCATAACAACTACATGGGAACCGTATATAACACGCTTAATGCTGGGAAATTTGTATGGTATGTAGAAGGAGCGCTCAAGTCTTCTGATGTCTTCTTCAGTCCAGTAGATTCCTTATTAACATTTAACGGAGACTATGTTTTAGGGAAGTATATCAGAGAGCCTGGCAATATAATCTATACAAGTTTAAGCTATGCAACCAAAGGATTAGGTATTACGCTAGAAGCTAAACGTACAGAATATTTTAATATCAGAACAGACCCTACCCTGACACAAATTAATGGTATAGTAAACTTCTTACCTCCTCTGACAAGGCAGAATGCCTACAGACTGACCACTAGATATGCTCCTGCAACACAGGATCTAAGCGAGCAAGGATTCCAAGCGGATATAACCTATGCTTTTGCCAAAAAAGCTACCGCTAATCTCAATGTATCTAATATTACAGATCTAGATGGCAATCTTCTTTATAGAGAGATCTTCACTGAAATAAATTATAAATACAAGCGAGACTGGCAAGTGAAAACTGGGGTACAAGTACAAAAATATAACCAAGAAGTATATGAGGTTAAACCTGAAGTGCCTATTGTAGAAACGGTAATACCTTATTTTGACTTCTTATACAAGTTTAATCGTAAGAGATCTCTAAGAACGGAGATTCAATATATGTTTATAGGAGATGATATAAATGCTGGGACCAAGCAAGATTATGGAGAATGGTTCTTTGCCCAACTAGAGTATAGCATGGTACCTAACTGGACCTTTACAATTTCTGACATGTATAATATTGGACCAGGACTAAACTCACCTACTGATGAGAATGGAGAAAAACTTTCTCTACATTATCCTAGAGTAGATGTCTTCTATACGCATCACTCTAATAGATTTTCACTGAGTTATGTAAAACAAGTAGAGGGTATTGTTTGTACTGGAGGAATCTGTAGACTGGAGCCTGCTTTTAGTGGATTCAAATTTGGACTAAGCTCGACATTCTAAATAAAATAAAGTATTATGAAAAATATAATTTGTTTTCTGTTTTGTGTTCTTCTCATAAGTGCTTGCGAAGAGCAAATGGTTATAATAGAAGATTTTCAACTACCTAATTCTGATAGAGTTGTTCTTATAGAAGAATTGACAGGTGTAAAATGTCCTAACTGTCCTGCAGGAAGTTCAGAGCTTTCTAGATTGATAGAGTTATATGAGGGTAAAGTTATAGGTGTGGGTATACATGGAAAATTCTTATGTACACCATTGGACAACAGTGCTTATGATTTTAGAAATGAATTTGCTGAAGAATTAGAAAAGAACTTATCTTGGCTAGGAAAACCTGCAGCTGTTATTAATAGGATACAGTTTGATGATCAAGATTTTGAAGGGATAGATGTACCTGCTTTATGGCAGGGATATGTAGAAGCAGAATTCGAGAAGGTAGTAGAAGCGGATCTTGTTTTAGAAAAAACATATGACCCAGCTACCCGAGAACTAGAAGTAAGAGTTCGTGCTGTTGGAAGAGTAGATATAAATGAAGACCTCAATGTAAGCGTTCTACTTACAGAAAGTCATATCATAGATGCTCAGCTAGATCAGACAGTCAATATTCCAGACTACGAACATAACCATGTAATGAGAACTATGCTAACTAGCGCTAGCGGAAATGCTTTAGCTCCTTCATTAGCGACAGGTGAAATTGTAACGAGAACATTTAGCTACACTCTGCCTCCAGAAGATGGTACTTGGATAGCAGATAACATGGAAGTTGTAGCTTTTATACATAGCCCGACACACGTATTACAAGCTGCTGAAGCCCATGTGATGGATTAGTCCCTATTCATTTTTTAGGACCTATGGTGTGAGTATTTTAGCTCACTCTACCCTACCTATATGAATATGCTGTAGATCGGAAAGTGCATATGATCTTAATTAAGCCCTACAAGATATGTTGATACGATTACTGTCAATCATATGTATATTATATTCTAGTTCCCTTGTTGGACAGGAGGGACTTTCTTTCTATGAAATAAAAGCAATTGTAATAGATAAAGAAACTACTACACCCTTGCCTTATGCTACCATCTTCAACCGACAACAACTTACTGGAACAGCAACTAATGAAAATGGTTATTTCGAACTACCCGCTTGTAAGTTAGGTGATACACTACTAATCTCATACCTGGGATATGAAGAATATATCTATGTGGTTAGCAACCCTTCTCCTCAGACTATTGCTTTAGCACCGAACACACTTTTTATAGATGAAATCACAATCACTGCGGATGATAATTATCTCTATGATATGTTATCTAAAGTTTCTAAAAACAAACGTACAAAAAGTAAGACCGCAAAAACTTATTTTTATCTTGAATCAGAGCTATTAGATAGCCAAGTAGAAATAATAGAAGCTTATTATAATGGAGAGTATACAGATCATACAATAGAAGAGCTTCACATAAAAAAAGGGCGGATAGCATCAAGACCCTTCGATAATAAATATTTCTTATCTGCTGAATCATCTAAACTCTTTTCTATGCATAATCTATTTGAGCGAAGGAAAGATTTTCCCATCAATCCTTTTTCTCTAGGTAAACGTGCTTTGAAAAAAAAGTATTTTCTTGATTTAATTGAAAAATACAAACAGGGAGATTCTGAGATCTATGTGATAACTTACAAACCCAGAAATACTAATAATAACGCTTTTCAAGGTACCATATGGATAGACCGCAATAGAAAAGAATTAAAAAAAATACACTTATCAATAACTGATACAGCGATACATCCTTTTATCCCGTGGCCAAGTAAAGAAAATGAAATATTGCAGGTGGATATGGATATTACGAAGACCTATTCAACAATCGATAGCGAAGCTTTCTTGGATGGGATAGACTTTATATATAATTTTAAATATCTAGATCGGTTGAAGCAAGAAGTAAGTGTGAAGACACAGGCTTACCTAAAGCCTTATGATTACAATGCTTCTTTTAGCATTCCTATGTTTGACTTTTCTAAGCAACTATTTGGACTAGAGGACTATCGAGATATGTCAGTAGCTCCATATGATTCTATATTTTGGAATAATGTGAATGAGTTTAGACTATTCGAAAAGATAAATATGGTAGACAGCTTTATGGAAGATAACTATATGTCTGGTGGTAAATTAATTACAGCTGAAAGTGATGAAAAACTACAACTAGAATTCCCCTATCTGATATGGAATAAAGACCGTATAGAAATGAAAGAAGCACCGCCTAAGGTTATTACTAGATCAATGAAAACGAAAGAATATGAAGCAGATAGATATCATCTAAACATAAAACTATATATGGATTGTAATACCATCTCCGATTTTTATAATTGTCAAACTGTGGCCATATTAGATCCAGTAGATAGTTACTTTCATTTTTATATGACGAACACCGAGCTAGCTTTTATCAATATGAATTTTGATCTCATGGAAATTCAAAGAAGAAAACTAGAGGAGGAAATAAATAGTTTAACCCAAGAGGACTTAGAAAAAAGAAAAGAACTCCACAATAAAAATATAAAAGCATATCAAGACCTGAGGAAACAATTCGTAAGAGAAACGAATAGAGGTAAAAAGTATACAGCAATGAAAAAGTGGAATCTCTATATATTAGATCAACTAGAAGTAGATAATTTTAAAGTCTTCGATCTTTATGATAAAAAGTAATAGTGCGGTAAGAACATTCTATGACTTCATCCGTAATCTATGAGGACTCGTCTTAGGAATACGTTCGATAACACCTCTTGCTTCTAGATCTAATTTGACAGATACAACATACCAGCCCACCTTGCCATCAAACGATGCTGACAATTCACTTACTGCTAGATCATTTAAGTCTTGATAGGATATCTCTTTATGTTTTTTGATCGTTTTGAGAATATAAGATTTTATAAACTCATACTTACTTACTAGAATATTAACACCGTTTTTCCCTTGAGGATGCATCGTAAGAATTCGTTCAGTATCTTTCATGTCAATCTATTTTGAAAAACTAAAATAGAAAAAATCGATTTTTGAAATTCGAATTTGCTACAATTTTATAATACGCCTTGTTAAGGGATAATTATCTCCTTGTATTTTGATTAAATAAAATCCTGTATCAAGATGACTTAGATCTAGGTGAAAATAATTCTGCACCATTGAACCAGAAAGAATCTCAGCCCCTGAAATCGTATATAAACTAAAGCTTCTCATTTTCTCCATTTTTACGGTGAGCCTTTCATACGTAGGATTAGGAAATATTTCTACCTTCAAATCCTCAGGTCCATCTTTTGTATCTGTTAGAAAACGCTCTTCGCAAGACACCCCTTCTGGATAAGTAAACTCACCATTCTTATAACAATCAAAATTATTTCTTCCACCACCTAACATACAACCATCTAGATTCCAGAAAAGATATCCGTTTTCTATCTGACCTATACTTTCTAAAATTATAAATTCATCATACGGTCCTTCTTCATGCCCATCTATGCATATCTTTTGTCCATGCCATGTTCTATAAGATTCACCTGCTATTTCTATTGTCTTAATACTATCTACAGATAATTGTAAATAAGGGCCATCATCACCTGCATAGATTTCCATCATATCAGAAGGAGTCATATTAAAATCTAAAATTAGATTTCCATTAACAAAAACAGAATCATTATTAATGTGCAGTAAACCAGTATCAGTCAGTTCTGTGATTTCTCCCATGAAAGATTGATGAAAATATTTCCACCTATATTTTTTGTAATTGATATTTTCTATAAGTGTATCCTTTTCTATACCTATCTGCGTCCAGCCAGAGCCATCTCCACTATGATGCTCAAAATTATAGCGCCAGTAGGAACCTGGAGTCCCGAATTGATTCTGAGCTATAGTCCCCTGACTAAAAATAAATATTACAAACACCACTTTGTATATAATTCGCATAGGCTCCGATAATTTAATGATCAAATCGATGTTGCACATCAGAATATAAGCATTTCTTTAATCTAAAGATTGATTATTATAGTTTTACACTTTTTCAAGACTAATAAGCTCTTATAAAGAAACAAGACTAACTCTATTCTAATAACTTATCATTTACCTATCTTTGTTGCACTAAAATTGTAAGTAGATGAACGTATCGTTGAATTGGCTAAAGAATTATATAGATCTAGATCTTCCCGTGGAGGAAATAAGTCAAATTCTTACTGCCATAGGTCTAGAAGTAGAGGGTGTAAAAGAAGTAGAAAGTATTCCTGGTGGTCTAGCAGGTCTAGTTGTAGGAAATGTAATAGAATGTGGACAGCATCCTAATGCAGATAGACTATCACTGACGAAGGTGGATGTAGGTGGAGAAGCTCCTTTACAGATTGTATGTGGTGCCCCTAATGTTGCCGCTGGCCAAAAGGTAATCGTTGCAACGATAGGTACAACGCTCTACCCTACAACAGGTGAGCCGTTCAAAATCAAAAAAGGTAAGATACGAGGTGAGCTCAGCGAAGGAATGATCTGTGCAGAAGATGAGATAGGATTAGGAAGTGGTCACGATGGCATCATTGTTCTTCCAGAGGAAACAAAGACAGGAGCTACAGCTGCAGAAATATATAATCTTTCTTCAGACCATGTGTTCGACATAGGTCTTACCCCTAACCGTTCTGATGCAACTTCTCATCTAGGTGTAGCTAAGGATCTTGCTGCATATCTAAAAATAAACCATGAAGGTGATACAAATGTCAAATCACCTGACGTGGGTAGCTTTTCTGTAGAGCACGAAAGTTATCCTATAGAAGTGGAAGTAGAAAATACAACTTCTTGTCCTAGATTTTCTGGCGTAACACTTTCTAATATTGTGGTCAAAGCCAGTCCTGAATGGATGCAAAAATCATTGAATGCAATAGGTGTAAGACCGATCAACAATGTTGTAGATATAACGAACTATGTATTACATGAGATAGGTCAACCTTTGCACGCTTATGATGCTGACAAAATAGCTGGAAGTAAAATTATTGTAAAAAATCTCCCTAAAGATACCGTCTTCAAATCACTAGATGAGCAAGATAGAAAACTTCATGAAGAAGATCTAATGATCTGCGATAGCCAATCTAATGCGATGTGTATTGGAGGTGTATTTGGAGGTGCTAATTCGGGTGTTACAGATCATACTAAAAACATATTTTTAGAAGCAGCCTATTTCGAAGCAGGAACCATAAGACGATCTAGCACTAGGCATCTGCTCAGAACAGATGCGGCCAAGGTATTCGAAAAAGGAGCTGATCCTAATAATACTATCTATGCGCTAAAAAGAGCTGCTAATCTTCTTGTAGAATATGCAGAAGCAACAATTGCCTCAGAGATAGTAGATTTATATCCTCAAGTTATCCATCCACTTACTATCCATGTACGTTACGACAAAATCAATGACCTTATAGGCGACAATATTTCTAAGGAGGAAGTACATGATATACTATACGCTATGGATATGGAGATCAAACCTGTAGACGATCACAGTATCCAGGTAATGGTTCCGACTAACAAGGCAGACGTAATCAGAGAGGTAGATGTTATAGAAGAAATATTAAGGATATACGGATTTAACAAGGTAGCTATACCGGACCAGATTAGTTCGACGATACAGTTTAGCTCTTTTCCAGAAAAGAATTATGTCAAAAATCTTCTCGCTGATTTTCTATCTAGCAATGGATGGAATGAGATGATGGGATTATCTCTCGTAGAATCTAGAAAGGCAAAAGATCTAATTACCCTTCAAGATGAAGAACTTGTATATATCAACAATACGTCTAATATTCACTTAGATATTATGAGACCAGATATGATGACCAGTGGACTCATAAGTGTATTACATAATCAGAATTATCAGTTGCAAGATATAAGACTTTACGAGTATGGAAGCACCTATCATAATAGAGGAGATGGAAGCTTTATAGAGGTTCCATACTTAACGCTATTTCTCAAGGGGAAGAAAAATCCTGAGTCGTGGAGAAACGCTTCAGAAAATACGGAACTCTCAGATCTACAACAAACTATAAGTTCTAGTCTAACTAGAATAGGACTTAGGAATTATATGACAGCAGAAACTAATGATGATAGCAGGTTTGATTACGCTATAGATTACAAAATACACAATAACACTATCATCAGAACGGGCTTAGTGTCACAGGCGATTCTTAAGAAAATGAGCATCAAAGAGTCGGTATATTATGCAGAAATACAAATTGACAAGCTAGTCAAAGCTGCAAGAAAAGCTAAAAACCAAGTCTCTGAAATCAATAAATTTCCAGTATCTAGAAGAGATCTTGCTCTAGTTATAGATAAAAATAAGCAATTTGCTGAAATCGTACAGATAGCCCGAAAAGTAGACAAGAAGATATTGAAGGATGTCTCCTTATTTGACATATACGAGAACGAAGAGCAGCTAGGAGCAGGAAAAAAATCTTACGCCGTACAATTTATGTTCGAAGACCCTACTAAGACTCTGAAGGACAAAGAAATAGAAAAGGTAATGAACAAGCTTTCTTCTGAGTTCGAGTCCAAGATGGGAGCACATATCAGAAAGTAATGGCTAGTCTTAGATAATTATTAAGGTATAATGGACAATGAGTCCGTTATATAGGCTCAAGAAGCTTGTTTTTTGGATCTTATCTCCTCTTTTACATAGACTTATACATATTTTAAAATAAATATTAGTCTTAAGAGAAAAAATCACTAATTTTGTATGATGCAGAACGTTTTGAGTAAGCTGAATCAACTCGAATTATCAGCCAAGAAATTGGTACATACTGTAGAGTATATCAAAGCAGAAAATAAACGCTTGCAAAAAGAGAATGCCTCGCTTAAAGATGAGTTAGGCTTGATAAAGAATGATAGACAAATTACAGGTGAAAACCAAGTGGTCAAAGATTTTAATGATAATAGTACAGATCAAATAAAAGAAGCGTTGAAGGAGTACATGGAGGAGATAGATAGTTGTATAGAACTGCTCAATAAATAAAACATGGAAAAGCAGTTACAATCCGCAGAAATCATGGTTGGGGGAAAAGCCTTCCCTATAAAGCTCTCGGAGCAAGAAATGAATAATTTGCCCCAAGTTGAAAAAAACATCAATGAGCGGATTACTGATTTTCAGATGAAATACAAGAATCTAGAAAAAATAGATTGTATTTCTATGGCCCTCATCTCTTACGCATTTGATTTGCTAAACGAAAAAAAATCTAAGTCCAAGGAAGCTGTAATAGAAAAGATAGGTGCTATCCAGCACTTATTAGAAAAAGCTTAAGTCTATTCTTTTACATCACTCTTTTCATTTATTTATTTAACGCTAGAATAGCTATTTGGTATTGGCGATTTCTTATATGCAAAGCATAACTTACTTTGACATACAAGATAATAGCCTAACAATAATACTGTTCTTAAAATTATATTATTAATGGAAATAGGAATAATAGGAATTATTACTGCTGTTGTAGGAGCAATTCTTGGTTTTTTTCTTACTAATATTTCTGTCAAAAAAGCGGGACAAAACAAGATCGAAGAAGCGAACAAAAAAGCTGATCTTACGCTAAAAGAAACAGATCTTACTGTAGAAAGAAAGCTTGCTGAAGCCAATAGCAAAGCAGACAAAATTCTCTCAAAAGCAAAAAGCTCCAACGAGTCTATCAAGCAGAGAAAAATCCAAGAAGCAAAGGAAAAATTTTCTAAACTCAAGTCAGACTATGAAAGCTACAAATCTGAGCACAAAATAGAAATGAAAGAACGTGAGATGAACGTTGTTTCTCTAGAAAAAGATCTTAATATCAAAAAGAGAGATCTAACGAAAGAAATAGAAAACATAGAGCAGCGAGAAGCTGAAGTAACTGCTATCAAGCAGAACTTAGAGAAACAAATAAAAATCGTCTCTAAGAAAAAAGAAGAGCTAGAGATGGCTAACGAGAAACATATCAAAGCACTAGAAAGTGTATCTAGATTATCAGAAGCAGAAGCTAAAGAAAAGCTTCTAGAAGCAGTAAGAGCTAAAGCAGAGACGGATGCTATGGCTATACAGAAAGAAGCTATTCTCAATGCAAAGGCTACGGCAAATAAGGAAGCTAAGAAAATTATCATCCAGTCTATTCAGAGAAGCTGTGCTGAGTATACTATAGAAAATACAGTTTCTGTATTCAATCTAGAGTCTGATGATATAAAGGGACAGATTATAGGTAGAGAAGGTAGAAATATCCGAGCATTAGAAGCTGCAACAGGAGCAGAGATTGTGGTAGATGATACACCAGAAGCGATTATCATCTCTAGTTTCGATCCTATCAGAAGAGAGATCTGTAGATTATCGCTTAAGCGTCTTGTAGCTGATGGAAGAATACATCCAGCAAAAATAGAAGAGACGGTAGCTAAGGTTAGGAAACAACTTACAGAGCAGATTGTAGAGATAGGAGAACGTACCGTTATAGATCTAGATATACACGGACTCAATGCTTACCTTGTAAAGATGGTCGGTAGAATGCGTTTCCGTTCTTCTTATGGACAGAACCTACTTAAGCACTCTATAGAAACAGCAAACCTATGTGCTACTATGGCTGCAGAAATAGGACTAAGTCCTAAGCAGGTGAAACTAGCGAAGAGAGGTGGACTACTGCACGATATAGGAAAAGTAGCTGAGGAAGAATCAGAATTATCACATGCACTCCTAGGTATGCAGATGTGTGAGAAGAATAAAGAGAACCCTATAATCTTAAATGCAGTCGGAGCGCACCACGATGAGATAGAAATGAATAACATCATCTCTCCTATCGTACAAGCCTGTGATGCGATCTCAGGTGCTAGACCAGGGGCCAGAAGAGAAATACTAGATAGTTACCTTAAACGTATCGGCGAGCTAGAAGATCTAGCCATGGGTTACGAGGGTGTACAGAAAGCTTATGCTATCCAGGCGGGAAGAGAGCTGAGAGTTATCGTAGAAAGTGATAAGGTTACAGATGCCTTTGCAGATGATCTTGCTTTCATGATCTCACAGAAGATCCAAGACGAGATGCAATATCCGGGACAAGTAAAAGTAACTGTGATCAGAGAGAAAAGAGCTACTGCAATTGCGAGATGATTTCGGTGTTGGGTTTCTGGTAATGGATACTGGGGTTCTGGAATGAGTAGAGAGATTAAGAATTGTTAATTCAAAAATAAATAAGGACTGAGCTTGTAGCTTGGTCCTTTTTTCTATTTGTGTGTTTTTAGTGGTTCGTTTTGGCGTCCTCGCCCAAACAGGTTGGATCGGTTTGTGTGGAAAAGTGCTTGCTGGATTTTTGCAACTTGCATTTTCGTGTGTTACGGTGAGATAGATTTTTCCGCTGTGGTCGAAATTATATCCTTGCTGCTTCATTGTGTCCCACCTTCATTTCATTTTATCAGGATGACAATTCGCTGTACAAGGATGAAAGGTGTGCGTTGCGAGCCTTATGCAGGGACGCCCAAGGGAACCGAAGGTAGTTCGTTTGGCGTCCTCGCCGAAACATTTATATATAGTTTGTTCAGAAAAGTGATCCCTGAATTCTTAGGCGGGGACGCCAAAGAATTCAGTTCCATATATTTTTGATGCGTTTTAATACAAATAGCTACATAAATAACTCATTATCATACATTTAACTAAAATCCATTTTTTATAGTAGGAAAATCTACTCCAAAACAAGTCATATTATAATCTAAGCTAATCGTGCT
>CAYYWZ010000013.1:71289-73323 GCA_964475415.1 uncultured Saprospiraceae bacterium
TAGTAGGAAAATCTACTCCAAAACAAGTCATATTATAATCTAAGCTAATCGTGCTGAAAATACCGCAGTTATTAGTTCTTAAGTTTTTAGGCTGTGGTAATTTTTGGACTATATCTAGTACTCGGAATTATATATTATCACAATAACAAAAATCTATATTAATCAGAATATTATTTGTTAATTAGTTTATTATGTAGCATTTAATTTGTTATTGTTGAATTTTATGCTATCTTTACATTGTAATTACAGCAATATCGATAGCTATTTTGCTTTTGATAAACTTTAAAAACAAACTTATTTTATGAAATTCAAATACACCGAGAGGACTTAGCTTTACCTGTAATTTATTAGCGAACAATAGAACAGCAGTACTTGCGCTATCTGCAACACAATTGAGTATCGGAAAATTACAATTTAATCCAGGAGGTAATGATGATATTTTAGCTTCTAAAAATCAATTTTTAACAGCGAATGATGACATTATTAATAATAATGCACAAGCCTCTGCATTGGTGCAATACTACTATGAGGAATTTATAAATATAGAACGACCAATGGATAATTTGAATGTATCTACCTTTACAGCTGATCCCTTTACTTGTTACGAAGAACCTGGAGGTCCAATCGGACCAGAAGATTACTTTGATGATATAAATGGATTTTATACGACACAAACAGAAGAAACTGCTGTGAAGCAGGATATAACAAATATTAATGCACAAATCCCTCAATCAGGTCCGACAGCTCAACAGAAAGAAGAATTAGCTGCATTATGGTACCAAGAGGATTTACTCCTTGCAGATTTACTTGTGTATCTACAAATCTATGATTCGCTATGGGATGAAGCACTATACTTAGGGTATCTATCAGATTTTGAGACGATGTCAGCAGATATAATTGCGATAAAATATCATGTTGGTCAGAGTAATTGGTCATCTGCACAAAGTATGATAGCTGCTATTCCTGGTAGTTATACGCTAGATACTGAGGCTACTGTAGAGTATAATGATTTCAAATCTTTGTTTGATTATCTTGATGGCAAAGATCTTACCAACCTTAATAGTTCGGATGTTCAACACTTAGTAACTACTACAGAAAATTCAACAAATCTTGCAGCCTCTTGGTCACAGGCGCTCTTAGTTCCTTATGGATATCTTTATACTTCACATATAGAAATACCCATAATCTATAGGACCAGTGAAAAGGCTGTCAAAAATACTAGCTCTAATAAAATTACAATACTTCCCAATCCAACTACTAATTACTTTCTAGTTAATACTAGCGAAAGTAATATTGATTATCGATTAGAAGTCTACTCTATGGATGGAAAAATTCTGCACAGCGATACCATTGTTGCGAATAAAAGAATAGATATTTCTAGTTATAACCCTGGACTGTATATTGCAAGACTTACAGATAGTACAGGAGCAGTTATAATTAAGAAAATTATCAAACAATAAGAATCCTGCTCCTCTTGAAAAAACCTCAAGAGGAGCTTTTATTATATTAATTATGAAATATTTATTTATTATACTTTTCACATTCAATATTTCAATTGTTTGTACTGGACAAGGAATCTTAAGAAAAACTTTCAAGTCCGAAAGCGCTTATTCAACTAGCACAGGTACTTATGCACCTGTTAAAATTATTGATGATAGAATATATATAAAAGGCTTTGATCTTTATCCTGATAGTTCTCATTTATATTTAGCAAAATTTGATACATTATTTAACTTAGTAAACTATGTTAACCTCGATGATATTGATCCTGAAATAGTATCAGGTTTTGGAGATATTATCAAGACCTCAGACAATGGTGTTCTTCTACTCAATCCTATCAATGGACCAGTTACTTTCAATTTCATTAAACTAAATCAAAATTTTGAAATAGAATGGGTTACTGATTATACAGAAGATATACTCAGATTCACAACTGCGGATAAGGTCATAGAAACAGACAGTACTTTTGTGGTTTTTGGGCGGACAGCCGTGAATAACCAATTTTATGAAATATATGTAAGTAATTTTGATAAG
>CAYYWZ010000014.1:0-13757 GCA_964475415.1 uncultured Saprospiraceae bacterium
AGAATTACTTGACTGTGAATCTTCGAGCTTGAGATCATCAAAAATATTCTTGAGAGATTAGATTGTTTAACGATAAATTTTCCACGAGTTCTTTATCACTAAAAATCTGGGAAAGATAGAACTTTTGACTGCGAATGTTCGAGCCATTGATTGTCACAAAAAATTATTCATTGGGTTTTTGCTTAACAATAGGAATTCGACTAAACTTAGATTGCTAAAATATTTGTTGCAAAAGAAATAGCTACTGCAATTAGGTCTAGAGCTTCTGAAGGGAAGTCTTGTGTGCTTGGACTTGATACAGGTTCATCTCCAATAAGTATTTACAAAGAATTTGTACGGCTACATGAGGAAGATGGATTGAGCTTTAAAAATGTTATAACTTTTAATCTTGATGAATACTATCCAATGCAGCCTAATGAGTTGCAAAGTTATGTTCGGTTTATGAATGAGCATCTTTTTGACGATTTTGATATTGACAGGTCTAATATTAATATTCCTGACGGAACAATAGCAAAAATGATATTCAAACTTTCTGTAAAAACTATGAACTTAGAATAGAAGAATCAGGAGGAATAGATATACAGTTACTAGGAATGGGACGCACAGGACATATAGGTTTCAATGAGCCCGGCTCTTTGAAAGGTAGGTTATACGTAGTTATACAATATTTCTTTAAACATAATCTAATTTTGATAGCTATTGTAGAAATTAGATTGCTCATATATTTTTGTACATTCGACAAATTCTTTTTTTAAGATATTTTATCTTGTTTTTGAGATACATAAAACTATAAATTGCCTTACTATGATTTTTATAAATATAAAGTCAACCCTTGTTTTATTCCTTTCATTACTCAGTATATCATTATTAATGACTAGTTGTTTTAATTCAAGCAAAAAAACAGAAGTAGTTACTAAGGAAGAGAGCAAGTCTGATGTTTGTATCCTAGTGATGTTATTCCTTTTCTTGGCGAGTGGAAAATACTATTAGGAGATGGAACAAATATAGATAATCTAATAAACTATAAGAATGATGATTTCTTCTATGCTAAGAAGGGTAGTGGCACAAATTGGATAGTTTACAAAACACCAAATTCAGGTACTACTTCTAAGAATTCAAGCAACACAAGAACCGAGTTACATCAGAAAGAGGAATGGGTTCCTAAAACAGGAGGGAAGCTTACAGGTGATCTGAAAGTAATGCACGTTTCCACCTCAGGTGATGCAAGAGTTGCAGCCTCTTATTCCGTAGTACTTGGGTAGATACATAGTGGTGATGGACATGAAAATGAACCCTTCAAGCTTTTTTATAAAAAATTTCCTGGTCATACTAAAGGGTCAGTCTTTTGGAATTATGAAATTAATACGGAAGGTGATAATTCAGGAAGATGGGATTTCTCATCAGCTATTTGGGGTTATGATATGTCTACTGTTGGAACTGCCTCAGATGTATATCCAGAAGAGCCTGCCGACGGAATTGCATTGGGAGAGGAGTTTAGTTATGAGGTAAATGTATATGAGGGTATAATGTATCTTACATTTACAAGTAAAGGTCATGATACAAAAACATTCACAAAAAATCTCATTGTATCTGAATATCAAAATCGCGCAGATTTGCCTAAGCAAACAGTAGAATTATTTGTACCTATAGGGCAGGATGGAACAGAACAAGCAACGGCATACAAAGGTGAGCTAAACTATTTCAAACAAGGTGCTTATAATCAGACTAATGGTAAAGATCCTAAGAGCAATATGGTATGGTGTACTGGCGCAGATATATATAATGGTGATATAACCAAGCAATATGAAAATGGTTGTTACACAGAAGTTTGGTTTAAGAACGCTACTGTAGGTCCTGGTACTAAGGCAGAATAGTATTTGTAAATAATATGAAGTCTTACTAGTTGTTTTAAGTAAGTGATTGTAGGTCAGCTTATCCCCTTCTAAAGGGTTATGCTTTTAAAATAACAACAATTATAGAGTTGTTATTTAAACCTGACTAGTACCTCTTTGATTCTTTTTATCGCTTCTATCAAGGTTTCTTCAGATGCTGCATAGGATAATCTGAAACACTCATCATCACCAAAAGCTCCACCAGCCACAAGAGCGACATGTCCTTCACTCAATATGATTTCTGCAAAATCATTTGAATTTTTAATTGTAAAGATCCCGTTGCTTTTACCGAAGTAGGAACTAATGTTTGGGAAGATATAAAAAGCACCTTCAGGATCATTAGTGATTATTCCAGGAATCTCATCTAATAACTTTCTTACAAGATTTTTTCTTTTTAGAAAAGCTTCCTTCATAACTTTAGTTGGCTCCATATCCGCATTAAGTGCATACGCTGCCGCTTTCTGACCGAAGGAGGTTGCTCCTGAGGTTACTTGGCCCTGTACTTTCGCACATGCTTTAGCTAGCCATTCTGGAGCACCCATATATCCTAGTCTCCATCCTGTCATCGCAAAACCTTTGGAAAATCCGTTGATGGTAATCGTCTGATCTTTTAGAATGTCAAAAGTCCCTATGCTTGTATGCTCTCCTAGAAAATTTATGTGTTCGTATATCTCATCAGAAATTACAAATAAATCATCATACTTGTCTATAACCTCAGCTAGTGCTTCTAGCTCTGCATAACTATATACTGATCCAGTGGGGTTACATGGAGATGAAAAAATAATAGCCTTTGTTTTATCGGTAATACTGTTTTGTAGTTGAGAAGGACTTACTTTGAAGTCTTGGTTTATCCCCGCTTTTACAAGAACAGGTGTCCCTCCAGCAAATTTTATAATGTCAAAGTACGAAACCCAATAAGGGGTAAAGACAATTACTTCATCTCCTGGATTAAGCAATGCTGCCATTATGTTGGCTATAGATTGCTTAGCACCATTTGAAACAACTATTTGACTCGGTTTATATTCTAGCTTGTTATCTCGTTTGAACTTATCAGATATAGCCTGTCTTAGTTCAGGCAAACCAGCAACAGGAGTATACTTTGTATAACCCTCATCCAAGGCTTTTTTTGCAGCTTCTTTTATATGATCTGGTGTGTCAAAATCTGGCTCTCCTATACTCAAGCTGATAACATCCTTTCCTTGAGCTCTTAGGTCTCTAGCTTTTTGGGCCATCATGAGCGTAGCAGACTCTGACATGTTCTGCAATTTATCCGATAAGTATTTAGTTTTATCTACTGCCATTTTTATATCCTTATATTGATTTTACAAATGTAATATTTATTAACATACACATATTGTTTTTTCTATATTTGATTGCTTAATTAATTTACAATATGGACAAACAAATACAAGTCTACGTTACTGGAGGTACATTCGATAAGGATTATAATTATATAACTGGTGAATTATATTTTCAGGACACGCATTTACCTTCGATGTTTGACAGGGGGAGAAGTACACTAGACATAGATGTCAAAACCCTGATGATGGTAGATAGTCTCGAGATGTCGGATGCGGATAGAGATATAATTGTTCATTCATGTAAAAATGCAAAAGCAAATATGATTTTGATAACGCATGGAACGGATACTATGACTAGGACAGCTGAAAAAATCGCCGCAGCAGAAATTCAGGATAAAACAATTGTTATAACGGGTGCTATGGTTCCTTATGCGTTTGGTTCTTCTTCTGATGGTTTCTTCAATCTAGGAAGTGCGTTAGCCTTTGTTCAGATGCTTAGGCCAGGTGTTTTTATCGTAATGAACGGACGATTCTATAAATGGGATGGCGTCCAGAAAAATAAGAAAACAGGCTATTTTGAAGCAATTTAGTCCTTGCTGGCATATAATCTAGCAAAATATGTACTATTCTGAGGTAATATATTTTACATATTAAATATTTTTATAATAAATAATCTTACATTTACATTCAGATGTAAGGGTTTATAGTGTTTTATAGCTATTTAGTCATTTTTTTTGACATCTACTAATAAACACCAACTCTCCACAATCGCAATATTATATCAGCCATGAGAATACCAAGGTCTTAATTTATTTTAGGGCTTAATATTTAATTGTGTTCGTAATCAAAATTTTGGCAGAAGCCATTTAGAAAAATATAGACAGATGACGCGGTTTATTATTGCATTTATAATTTTTATTTCCATTTCGCTAACTACGATTCAGGCTCAGAATCCATTATATTCTAATGGAGTTTCCTTCAAAGCCTTATTTATGGATTACCAGTCCCAGAACGGTGGAAACCTGACTTCGTTTAGATCTTATCATCGTGGATTCGAGTTAGGCTTTATGGAAAATCTTACACCTAACATTAACCTAGTCGTTCCATTAAAGATAGGAGTAGTAAGCAGCCATGACCAAGATCTTTCTAATACCTTTCACAAAACAGTATATGGTCTAGATGCTCAGCTTCAGTATCAATTTTTTAAGCCTGATGCAAGAGTTACGCCCTATGTACTTGGTGGACTCGGGGCCGTTGCAGAGTCTAGAGGAGATTTTAACTTACAAGTCCCTCTAGGAGTAGGAGCATTTTTCAAAATCGAAGATAATGCCTACATAAATTGGCAATCAGAATATAGAGTAGCTTTTGCAGATGATAGAAATAATTTACACCATGGACTAGGCTTCGTCTATCTTATCGGTAGAAAAGGCAAGAAAGATGTGATGCCTAAGAAAGAGATGATGCCTAAGGAAGATCCCCTTAGAATTCAAGATGCTGATGGTGATGGCATTCCTGATGATCTTGATCTCTGTCCACAATCAGCAGGAGCTAAAGAGCTTAATGGATGTCCTGATAAGGATAATGACGGCATAGCAGATTATAAAGATGCTTGTCCTAATACACCAGGTCTTCTCAATTTCAATGGATGCCCAGATAGTGATGGTGACGGTATATCTGACAACGAAGATCAATGTCCTAATATGGCAGGTGTAGCTTCTAATAATGGTTGTCCTGATAATGATACGGATAAAGATGGTGTTCCTAATAACTTAGATAGATGTCCTAATATGGCTGGTTCTCCTAGTAATGGTGGGTGTCCTGTCAATGATAGAGATAATGATGGAGTACCTGATGACCAGGATAGATGTCCTAGTGTATATGGTTCTGCAACCACGGGTGGATGCCCAGATAGTGATGGTGATGGTATAACAGATGCTGATGATAAGTGTCCGAACCAACCAGGAATATCTGTATACAACGGTTGTCCTGATACAGATGGAGATGGATTAGATGATAGCAGAGATAGATGTCCTAACTCTTATGGATCAGTCGCTAATAATGGTTGTCCAGAAATAGACAAAGCGGATAGAGACTTGCTAGAGCTAGCGATGAGAGCTGTACAATTCGATACAGGTAGAGCAACACTCAAGTCTGAGTCTAATAGAATTCTAAATCAGATTGCTGATATTATGAACAAGTATCCTGACTATAACTTAAAGATAGAAGGACATACAGATAACACAGGTTCTTCTGGTGCTAACCAGTCCTTGTCTGAGAGAAGAGCTAGAAGTTGTTACGAATATCTGCAAAGAAGAAATATTCCTGCTTCTAGACTAGATTACGCAGGTTACGGTGAGTCTAGACCTATATCTAATAATAATACGCTCAGAGGAAGAGCACTTAATAGAAGGGTAGAGTTTAACCTCACACCTAGATAATAGTAGATAAGAAATTTGTAAAGAGGGATTCAATAATTATTGGATCCCTTTTTTTATAACTCATAGTATGCGAATGCTAGTATAGGTATAATAATATACTATATTGGGATTCTTCAATTATTGTATTTTATGTTGCTTACTGGAAAAAGGATTAGCTCATATATCATCTTATTAGCCTCACTGATATTTTTTTATTTGGTACTGTATCGAGCACAAACCTTATCTATGACACATGATGAGGCAGGAACTTATATGTTTTTTCATGATGTCAATTTTAAGGATTTCTTTACAGAAAAGTCTAGCTGGTCGTCAGCTAATAATCATCTGCTGAATACCTTATCCTATAAGATTGTTGTAAGTATAGCAGGGCATAGCGATCTAAACATTAGATTAGGGAATGTGCTATCTTTTTTAATTTACCTTATGTCAATATTTTATATTGGGAAAGGCTATTTTAAAAATTATAGTAGCAGAATTTTATTATTTACGCTATTAGTTATTAATCCATATCTGCTAGATTTCTTTAGCTTATCTAGGGGGTACGGTATGAGTATTGCTTTTCTGATGTTGGCCTACTGGATGTTATGGGAATTTTTCTATAAGGAAAGAAAGAGCTATTATATACTTGCTTTCTTCGCTTTAGCGATGTCCACTTTTAGTATCATGAGTAATCTTATATTTATTCCTAGCATTGCATTGAGTATTTGGATTGTTTTTATAGCTAATTACAGGAAATATAAACTAAGCATTCCTCTATATTTATTCTTAGTGCCTGTCATTGCTTTTATTCTTTTGGTTGGTATATTATATGTTCCATTGACAGCCTTAGCAGGACTTGATGAGTTTAGATTTGGCACCAGATCTATTACTAGACCATTCACTTCCTTAGTAGCAAATTCTGTGAGTTCATTTTATTTTAGCAAGATTACTGATATTTTAATATGTGGCTTATTCTTTAGTGGGCTTTTATTGAGTATTTACAGTAGCTTGAAAAGATATTTCCTAACGGAAAATAAGTATAATAACTTTTATGCTTTTCTCGGTATCTCATTTATAGTTTTAATGTTGGGTTTGTTAGCGGCATATTTGTTTATGGGATCTAGATTTCCTGTAGACAGAAAATCATTAATGTTTGTTCCTCTTTTAGGTTTACTCTTTACCAGTCTAATAGATAGATATAATAAGATTAATAATATTAAACCGATAGTTTCTTTGCTAATTCTATTATTTGTTGCACACTTTATATATGCCTTTGTAATGAATGAAACTATAGAGTGGAGATATGATGCCTATACTGAAGAAGTAATAGATTTTATAGTTGCTGATGCAAATGAGGAAAATGTTGTTATTGGATCACATTGGTTTCATAATCCTTCACTTAATTATTATAAAGAGACCAAGCTACTGAGCAACATAAAGGTATCGAAATATAATAAAGAAGTAGAAGCTGATAAAATTTATGATTACTTTGTTGTATTAGAAGGAGAGGATTACAAAAAGATCAAAAATAAGTATGATCAGCTTTATCAGACAAAATCAGGTATCTTAGTGCTTAAGAAAAAAGAAGGTGAAAAATAATCAAAAAGATAGATGGGAGCATACGGTCGCTAATGTTATGGATCGATTAAGGGTAAGTGATTATTGCGGTAATCATATTCCTATATTAGGAAGTAAGAGTGCGACAAAGAAAGCGCTTTCTGCAGGTAGGATATTATTAAATGGCAAGTTAGCCAAGACTGCTGATTTTGTAAGGAATGGAGATATCGTAACTGTTGTGGGAACTGGTGTGAGTAAGCTTAAGAAATATGATATAGAGATTCCGATAATGTACAGTGATGACTACCTAGTAATTGCGAATAAGCCTGCAGGAATTGCAGTTAATGGAAATAGATTTAAAACCTTAGAGAATGCGCTAGCTGATACCAAGAGATCTAGCAAGCAAGATGCCTTGCCTAGGCCAGTCGCTACGCATAGAATAGATGTTCCCACAAGAGGTTTAGTCATGCTTGCAAAAACCAAATCTGCATTAATAGAAATACCTAGACTGTTCAAAGAAAAAAAGATTCAGAAAAAGTACTTTGCCATAGTGCATGGCGATACATCTAATTTGTCAAGGGTGGATGACACCATCGATGGGAAAGCATCTAGCACACTAGTAGAAACGAAGCTGACTGTTCCTTCTAGAATGTTTGGAAAATTATCTTTAGTGGAGTTGTCACCACTGACGGGGCGAACACATCAGCTGAGAATACATATGCAAGCTAAGGGACACTTGATCTTAGGGGATAAGGAGTACGCAGCAGGGCAGAAGACCGTATTGGGAAAAGGTTTGTTTTTATGTGCAGCTGGTCTATCTTTTGTCCATCCTTTTACAAAGAAGGAACTAGATGTAGCATTAGAAATACCTAACAAGTTTATAAGAGTTGTGAATAGGGAAAAGGATAGATATAAAAAATAAGATGGAAGTATTTTTAGGAATTGGCATAGCATTACTCACCATATTTTCGATTTTGATTGTTCGGTCATTGACAACTTTGTTCCATGAGTTAGGTCATGCGGTCCCAGCATTATTTTTTACTTCTGATACAGTCAAAGTATTTGTCGGTTCTCATGGAGATTCAGATCATCCTTCTCTCAAGCTGGGGAGATTTCAGATTTTTTTTAAGATGAGTTTATTTGATTGGAATATAGGGATGTGTGAATCACAAAGAATTTCAAATTTCTGGAAGCGATTCTTCATAATTATAGGAGGACCTATAGCTAGCTTATTGGTAGCTATTCCCTTTTACTTTCTTCTTATGAATGATGATTTCCCTTACTATCTAAGATTTATGATTTTTGTTTTTCTTATTGCTGCAGTCATAGATTTTTTTATAAATATCATACCTATAAATAGATCTTTCAGAACACATAAGGGAGATATGATCTATAATGATGGTTATAATCTTATAGCCTTATTGACAAGAAAGGGCTTGTCAAAAGAATTCTTAAGTATAGAGCAGAAGTACGTCCAAGGAAAATATGAGGAAGTAATAATTGATTGTAATGAGATGATCGCCGACGGAAAGGAGAGTAAGCAGGTCTATTATCTGTTGGCCTCCTCTTATCAGAAAGAAGGAGATTACGAAGAAGCATTATCTAGATATACTGATATGAATAATAAGTACAAATTGTCACATGAGGATTATTATGATCTAGGTGTACTCTACAACGAAAAAAGAGATTATAAAAGAAGTATAGAAAGTCTAGATCATTATCTTTATATCAATTTCTCGGATGCTCGTGCTCTAGAACTGAGAGGAAAATCTAAATTATTCATAGATGATTTCGAAGGTGCTTTGAAAGATCTAGAGAGGGCTATAAGCTTAGATAAGAAAATAGTTTCTGCGTGGAGTTATAGATTTGGTGCTCTAGTAAAGTTAGGAAATTTAGAAGCTGCCGAAAAAGCACTCGAGCAAGCTAAAAAGATCGATCCTGATAATCCCTTGATGACTTATTACCAAGGTGTATATCACTATGATAGTAAGGATTACGATAATGCATTAAAGTATCTAAGCTTAGCGGAAAAGAATAATCTTCCTTTTCATGATATACAATATAAGTTATCGGAGGTCATAAGATATATTAATTTCCAAAAAGAATAAGGACATGATGAAGGTAGGTATTATTGGAGGTGGAGCTGCTGGTTTTTATGCTGCTATACATGTCAAAATAAATTATCCTGATGCTGAAGTTACCATACTAGAAAAAACGACTAAGATACTTTCTAAGGTCAAAGTTTCTGGTGGTGGTAGATGCAATGTAACCAACGCTTGTAAGTCCATACCCGAATTAGCTCGTGCTTATCCTAGAGGTAGTAAGTTTTTGAAGAAAGCTTTTCAGGAATATTATACAGTAGATACAATGCAATTTTTCGAAGAGAGAAATGTACCCCTAGTAACACAAGAAGATCAATGCATTTTTCCTGTGTCTCAAAGTTCGCAAACTATAATAGATTGTTTTTTAGACGAGGTAAGACAAAATGATATTAAGGTGCTTACTAAGATGAGTGTGACTAGCATGGAGATAAAAGATAATGGGATTAAACTTGTTTTTGCGAAAAGTGAAGTAGAGCCTATTTTTTTTGATAAAGTCATCGTTGCAACAGGAGGTTCTCCTAAACGATGTGGATTAGAGTGGTTAGAAAAACTAGGACATAAGATAGAAGATCCTGTACCTTCATTATTTACATTCAATATGCCTGAGGAGAAAATAAAAGAACTTATGGGTGTTGTAATTGATCCAGTACAAGTCAGTATAACAGGTACTAAATTGAAATCATCTGGTCCTCTTTTGATAACGCACTGGGGAATGAGTGGTCCTGCCATTCTTAAGCTATCCGCTTTTGGCGCACGCATTCTTGCAGATACTGACTACAGTTTTACTATTCATGTCAATTGGGTAAACGAATCAGATCAAAACCTTGTACAAGAAAATATTTGTGAAATCGTGAGCAAGTATCCTAAGAAGCAACTATCCTCATTTAAACCTTATGCTCTAAGAGAAAGATTGTGGTTGCACCTTTTAGAGAAGATAGGATTAGAGTCTACTAGGAAATGGTCAGATATCGGAAAAAAAGGAATTAATAAGATTGTAAATATATTGAGTCATGATGTCTACACGGTAAAAGGTAAAACTACCTTTAAAGAAGAATTTGTAACCTGTGGTGGTGTGAGTCTACAAAGTATACATCATAAAAGTATGCGGTCAAAAGTAAGCGATCATCTGTATTTCGCAGGAGAGATTATGGATATAGATGGGATTACCGGAGGATATAATTTTCAGTCGGCATGGACGACAGCTTATATCGCCGCCCAATTAAGATAGTGTTTTGTTGATTGAGTAAAGTAGCTACTCTGATTCTAGTTTTTTGACTTTTTCCATAACAGCTTCAGTAAGTTGTTTTCTATAAGCATCCATTTTAGATGCGATAGTAGCATCGTAACTGCCTAGTATTCTAGCGGCAAGTATTCCTGCGTTTTTCCCTCCATCTAGCGCAACAGTTGCAACAGGAATTCCTGAGGGCATTTGTAATATGGATAGAATAGAGTCCCAACCATCTATAGAATTAGAGGAGTGTATAGGGACACCGATGACGGGAAGACTAGTAAGGCTGGCTACCATGCCAGGCAGATGAGCAGCTCCTCCTGCTCCTGCCACGATAACTTTCAGTCCTTTGTCTCTTGCTGTCTTTGCATAAGAGATCATTCTGTCTGGTGTTCTATGAGCAGATACGATAGTCATCTCATAAGGTATATCCATGCTATCAAGAAATTCAGCAGCTTTCCGCATGATTGGTAGATCAGAATCTGATCCCATAATGATACCTATTTCGATTTTACTCATGTCTTTACCTTGATGTTTTCTTTTACAAAAGTAGCCTTTTCTATTGCTTGAGCCAAACTCTTATCTATAATGGTTATATGCCCCATTTTTCTATAAGGTTTAGTTATTTCTTTGCCGTAGATATGAGGATATACGCCTTCTATAGCCATTACTTTGTCTAGACCTTCATATACAGCTTTACCCGTGTGATCTGGCTCGCCTAGTAAGTTTATCATCACAGACTTACTTCTTTCCGAAGTGCTTCCCAGAGGTAGATCAGAAATAGCTCGTAGATGTTGTTCGTATTGTGATGTAGTATTAGCTTCGATAGTTTGGTGACCGCTGTTGTGTGCTCTAGGTGCACTTTCATTAACTAAGATTTCTTTATTCTTGTTGAGAAACATTTCTATTGCAATTATACCTACGATACCTAGATTATTGACAACTTTTTCTGCTAGGAGAATTGCATCAGCTTGTTGTTTCTTTGTTATTCTTGCAGGACTTATCAGAAACTCTACAAGATTAGCGTCTGGATTAAACTCCATTTCTACAATAGGATAAATGGCAAGATCTCCAGCGGGATTTCTAGCTACTATTACTGAAATCTCTTTATGTATGTCTACTGCAGTTTCTAGGATAGATGGTTCATCGAATAGATTATCTAGATCCTCAGCATTTTTTATAATTTGTACACCTCTTCCATCATATCCTCCTGTACACAGCTTTTGCACGAAAGGGTATTCCCATTTTTCTTCTTCTACACTTTTTAGAATTTGTGATTTGTTGGAGAAATGTTCATAGGTTGCTGTAGGAATATCATTTGCTTTATAGAAGTCTTTCTGTTTTCCTTTGTCTTTTATGATCTCTAGAACTGAAGGCTGTGGATATACTTTTTTGCCGAGAGCTTCTAGTTTCTTAAGCGCTTCCACATTTACATTTTCGATTTCTATAGTTATAACATCTTTGTTTCTACCGAAGGCGATAACATCATTTTGGTTTTGAAAACTTCCAAGTGTCAGCTGATTACTTACCTTACTTACAGGGCAACTATGGCTGTTTTCTAGGAAACTTATATCCATATTGAGTCGTGATCCTGCTTGATAAAGCATTTTTCCTAATTGTCCGCCCCCCAGTACACCTATTTTCATAATTAATAATCTATCATTAAGAAGGTACAAAAATAGAATTATTAGCTGCATTACAATTGACATTGCTAATATTTTTTACGCTCTTTTGACATTTTAGTTAAGTTAGAAAAAATGTAATTGTGTATCTTGAGCTTATGTCAAGTACAATATTTAAAAACGGGAAAATAGTAAACGAAGGGAAGATCATAGAAGGCGATCTTTTGATTACAAATGGTCGTATAGAGAAGATAGCTTCTTCTATAGATTCAGGTTCTGCGAAGGAAGTAGATGCTACAGATAGGTATATTATCCCTGGTATAATAGACGATCAGGTACACTTCAGAGAGCCTGGACTTACTTATAAGGCAGATATTGCTTCTGAATCAAGAGCGGCTATTGCAGGTGGTGTTACAACATTTATGGAGATGCCTAATACGAAACCTTCAGCGCTGACACAAGAGCTATTGCAAGATAAGTACGACATTGCTAACAAATCTGCTTATGCTAATTATAGCTTTTTTATGGGTGCTTCTAATGATAATATCGAAGAAGTACTGAAGACCAATGCTAAAAATGTATGCGGTGTCAAAGTTTTTATGGGTTCTAGTACTGGTAAGATGCTTGTCGATAATGAACAGACACTAAAGAATATATTTTCTAAAGTAGATGCTCTTATTGCCACTCATTGCGAAGATGAGACAACCATAAGAAAAAACTTAGCGCTCTACCAAGAGAAATATGGTGACAATCTATTGCCTCAGCACCATCCTGAAATAAGAAGTAGGGAAGGATGTTACAAGTCATCATCTTTAGCAGCAGGACTTGCTAAGGAGTATAACTCTAGATTGCATATTCTGCACATTTCTACTAAGGAGGAATTAGATCTATTTACAAATAAAATTCCACTAGAAGAAAAAAGAATTACATCAGAAGCATGTGTGCATCATATGTTTTTCGAACAGAGCCAATACGCTGAGCTAGGAAATAAGATCAAATGTAATCCAGCTATAAAGCATGAAAGTGATAGGGAGGCTATATTTCAGGCTGTCTTAGATGACACTATAGATATTATCGCTACAGATCATGCTCCACATACAATGGAAGAAAAAGCAAGGCCATATAGTTCTGCTCCGTCAGGATTGCCTCTTATACAGCATACGCTAAATATTATGCTAGATTTTTACAAAAAGGATAAGATAAGCTTAGAGAAAATTGTAGAGAAAATGTGTCATACTCCTGCTATCTGTTTTCAGGTGAAAGAAAGAGGATTTCTTAGAGAAGGGTTTATGGCTGATATAGTACTCGTAGATGTAGAAGACCAATGGACTATCCAGAAAGAAAATATCTACTACAAATGCGGATGGTCTCCTCTAGAAGGCAGAAATGCGCAAGGGAGAATTATATCTACCTATGTAAATGGAATAGAGGTCTACAATCATCAAGGTAAGTTTGTACAAGGGCAGGGTAGTCGTATCGAATTTGCGAGGCCTTAAGTAGTTCCGCACTAATAATTGTCATGTATAGACATATAGACTAAGTCTTATATTCGATAAGCTGTATTGTTAAGCTTCTGTGATACTTTTGTGATACGGTATGATTAACTTTATATCACGTAAAGAATAATCTTATAATCTT
>CAYYWZ010000014.1:13857-29699 GCA_964475415.1 uncultured Saprospiraceae bacterium
ATAATCTTATAATCTTTTCACTTATAACAATCATAAAATATGAATTCTAGAGCCTTGATTGTAGAGGATGATCCTCAGATAGCAGATTTGCTTTCTATGAGCTTACAAGATATCAATATAGATTCTATAATCGTAGAGGATGGTTACGATGCTTTAAGAAAGGTCAAGTCAGAAAAATTCGACATTATATTACTGGATCTCATGCTTAAGTCTATAGGTGGTGTGGAGGTTTGTAAACAGATAAGGCATGATGATCTGACTACACCTATAATTATGGTAACTGCTAAGAGTGAGGAAATAGATAAGGTAGTAGGATTAGAAACAGGGGCGGATGATTACATTACTAAGCCATTCAGCATAAGAGAGTTACAAGCTCGTGTCAAAGCTATACTTAGACGAGCAGAGAAGAAAGAGCATGTAGATACTGGCAAATCGAAAATATTGGCTTTAGGCGATATCATTATAGATCTTGATAAAAGATCCGTTGTCAAAGAAGGGGAAAGATTAGATCTTACTTCTAAGGAGTTTGAGATATTAAGTGTACTGGCTTGTAGTCCAGGTAAAAGCTTCAGTCGACAAAACTTACTTAATCTAGTTTGGGGTTATAATTTTGAAGGTTTAGAACATACGGTTAATTCCCATATAAATAGATTAAGAGCTAAGATAGAAGATGATATGACAGAGCATAAATACATATTGACCACATGGGGATATGGTTACAGATTTAATGAAAAAACATAATTGTGAAGAATCCATTATTTTTAAGGTTTGCCCTTGCATTTCTTGTTTTACTTCTTTTTCTCGGTGGTCTCATCGGATGGATAACAATCAATACAGCAGAGGCATATTATGACGAGGCTAATCAAAAACTACACAAAGAGCTGGCACAGTTTACTGTAGATCATACCAATACATTTACAGAAGAAAATAATGTAGACACAACAGCTATTCAGGATATTATGCATTCTATGATGGTGATCAATCCAGATGTAGAAGTATACCTTGTGGATGATAAGGGCAAGCTTATCACCTATGTTGCTCCTTATAAGAAAGTAATAAAAGAATCTATAGATTTAGCTCCAATAAAGGAATTTATAGATACTAAAGGCGAGGTAAGTGTTAAAGGAGATGATCCCAGGAGTCATACTGGTAAAAAAGTTTTTTCTGCAGCGCCAATATTGAAAAATGATAACATAATAGCTTATTACTATATCATTCTTGCAAGTCAAGAGCGGGCTTCGGTGTTAGAATCTATAAAATCTAATTTAGCTTTTGGATTAGCAAGTAAGCTGATATTGGGTAGTCTTTTAGTCGCTCTATTGTTTGGTATGTTATATATATGGTATCATACTAAGCAATTATCTCCTATACTCAATGCAATGAACAAGTTCTCTGATGGAGATTACTCGACTAGAATTCCTGAGCATGATTCTACACTGGGAACTATATCTAAGAATTATAATAAGATGGCTAATCAGATAGAACAAAACATAGCTAAGATCAAATCTATGGATGAGTTCAGAAAAGAATTAATAGCCAACGTATCTCACGACATGAGAACACCTCTAACTGTTATTAAAGGTTATGCGGAAACACTTTTGCTCAAGTCAGAAAGCTTAAGTACAAAAGAGCAAGGTGTATATTTAGAAAATATAGCAGAAAGCACGAACAGAGCTAATGGTTTACTCAATCAGCTTTTCGAGTTATCTAAATTAGAAAATAATCAGATCAAACTTAAAAAAGAAGCTTTTGCACTAGAAGAATTAGTAAGTGATCTGGTGAGCAATTATAAGCTCCTTCTTAAAGAGAAAAATATTGAAGTTGGTTTCGAAGGTTCTAATCTACCAATGGTTTATGGCGATATTGCACTTGTAGAAAGGGTAGTACAGAACCTACTGGATAACGCAATTAAGTATTCTCCTAGTAACAGTCTAATAAAAATAAAACTCGAGGCAGAGAAAGATGATATCATCTTTTCTATTCAGGATCAGGGCGAGGGTATGTCTAAAAATCAGTTGGTTCACATCTTTGATCGATATAAGCGTCTTGCTCCTACAGAAAAAGGAAATAAGAGTTTGGGGTTAGGCTTAGCCATAAGTAAAAAAATTATAGAGTTACATAATTCTACCATAGAAGTACAAAGTATGCTTAAGGAGGGAACGACATTCAGATTTGCTCTTCATACAGCATAATCTATCTAAGGAATATCAATAGGAAATAACTAATTAGGAAGGAAAACCTAGTGGAGCCAAGGTAGTGAAGGCATCTATTCCATATCTACCTCTTTCATTTCTTGTCAATTGTCCACAAGCATTAACCGGATCGTGTTCGAAAAAAATGAAAGTATCCTTGTCTAGAATTTGTTCGTAGAAGCTAGCTTTCTCGTCTAAGGTTACAAGAGGTCTAAGATCATACGCCATAACATAAGGCATACGTACATGACCTGCAGAAGGAAGTAGGTCAGCAGTGAATATGATTCTCTTTCCGTCAGGAAGCGTAATTTCTGGAAGCATCATTGCTTCAGTATGTCCATAAACAAATCTAACTTTTATGTGATCTGTAAATTGGACACCTTCTTCTACATCTATAAACTTCAGGCAATTCCTTTCCTTAAGCGGAACGAAATTTTCCTTAAGAAAAGAGGCTTTTTCTCTAGCATTAGGTTCCATAGCCCACTTATAATGCACTTCATTAGACCAGTAGGTTGCATTAGGAAACATAGTTAGAGTATTGCCTTGACTATCATTGTATAGAGCACCTCCTACATGATCAAAATGAAAATGTGTAAGAAATACATCTGTTATATCTTCTGCTGAGAAACCTTTTCGTTGGAGACTATCGGTTATGTTCTCCTTGCCATGAGGGTAGAAATGACTTCTGAACTTTTCATCTTGCTTGGTACCCATACCTGTATCGATGAGTATCTTGCGATCACCTTCTTCTATTAGTAAACATCGCATAGACCAGGTACACATATTGTTATTATCAGCTGGATTAATCTTATTCCACATAGACTTCGGTACAATGCCGAACATGGCTCCTCCATCCAATTTGAAATATCCAGTTTCTATGATGTGTAGTTTCATTAGAAACCTATTGATGATTTAGAGTGATGTATATCTTTTTTGAGAAGCGCCATTTTTAATGCTGTGAACGCCGCTTCGATACCTTTGTTACCATGTTTTCCTCCAGCTCTGTCAAGCGCTTGTTGCTCATTATTAGGGGTAAGAACACCGTATATAACAGGGACATTAGAAATAAGAGAGAGTTGAGCTATAGCACTTGCAGATGCATTATTGATATACTCATTATGCTTTGTCTCACCTTGTATTACACATCCTAGGCATATAACAGCATCTACGGCTTTTTGGCTGATTAGATATTTCGCTCCTAAGGCTAATTCGAATGTTCCAGGAACACTAGTAATTATAATGTTTTCCTCTTCGAGTTTTGCTTCAATCAATAATGATTTTGCGCCTGATTCCAAAGCTTCTGTAATCTCAGTATTCCATTCGGATCTTACAATGCCTACTTTGAAAGCGGAGCAATCCCCTAGTGATTTAAAATCAACTTTCGAAAGATTCTTGTCTTTTGAAGACATATAATTACATATTTTCTAGCATAGTGATGTATTTCTCCGCTTGTCTTCCTTCTGTGCTTTCTGGGAAATCATCTTTAATCCTTTGGAAAGCTTTCAGAGCACCCGAGTTATCACCTTGCTTCTTTTTCAGCAGTCCTAGTTTATTTAGAAAATAAGGACCAGATACATCATCTTTAGCATCAGCGGCTTTACTATAATAACTTATAGCTTTATCAAAATCACCTTTCTCAGAATAAGCATCGCCTAATGCACCATTTTTCCATATAGGTGTAATATCACCTGTAGCCGAATGTGAGTTTAGGTATTCTATAGCTTCATCATTTCTACCTAGATTTAAGTACGATATTCCTGCGTAATACTTCGCAAGGTTAGCTGCTTTAGTACCTCCGTAGTTTTCTATAATGTCTAAGAAACCTTCACCTTCACCTCCTGGGCTTTCTAGAGCAAGTGCGAATGAATCTCTAGAAAACTGAAATTCTGCTTGATACATTCTTTCTAAAGCTTCTTTTTCTCTAGGCTTGATCATTCCATACTTGTAAAATAAATATCCACCTAAAAGCAAAGCTGCAATACCTAAAACTCCTAATATGCCATATCTATTCCTTTCGAAATAATCCTGCGCATCTTCTTTAGTTTTTACGATATCTACTAAAGTTTCCTCCTGTACTATATTTTTTCTTCTTCTAGTCATTATATTATGTCTTTCTAAAATTTGTGCAAAAATAAGGAAATAATGCTATCACAATAGAAAAAGGGGCTCTAGTTGAACCCCTTTTTGATATTTTTTATGATTTATACCTTTAATCCATTATAAATGGATAATCCTTCTGTGTATAATTATCATCATATAACTCTGAACCAAGCGGAAAATCAGATTCTTCTGCAAATTTATACGCATCATCCATTTCAGCTTTGATTGCTTTTTCTATATCTTCTATTTCTTTTTTAGTAGCATACTTGTTATCTAGAATATTAGATTTAGTTATTTCTATAGGATCTTTGTCTTTATAGGAGTTTAACTCATCTTTTGTTCTATACTTACCTGGATCAGAAACAGAGTGTCCTTTATATCTATAGGTCTTTATCTCTAAGAAGTATGGACCTTTTCCTGCTCTTATATGCTTTGCAGCTTTTTCTAAAGCTTTATGCACTTCTTCGGGTCTCATCCCATCAACAGCTTCACTCGGCATTTCGAATGCTGAACCGATCTTATATAGATCAGATACATTACTTGTCCTCTCTACAGATGTACCCATTGCATAATGGTTATTTTCACATATATAGAGAACAGGTAACTTCCAAGTCATCGCCATGTTAAAAGATTCATATAAAGCTCCCTGTCTTGCTGCTCCGTCACCAAACATTGTTACACATAGGTTTTTAGACCCTCTATATTTTTCTGCAAAAGCGATACCTGTACCGATAGGAATTTGCGCTCCTACGATACCATTACCACCGAAATAGTTATGCTCTTTAGAGAAAAAGTGCATTGATCCACCTTTACCTTTTACACATCCAGTAGATTTTCCAAAAAGCTCAGCCATACAAGACCTAGAGCTTAATCCTCTCGAAAGGCCTATTCCATGCTGTCTATAAGCTGTCACAATCTTATCTTCTGGTGTGATTGCCGATATAAGACCAGCTGCTATAGCTTCTTGACCTATATATACATGACAAAATCCTCTTATAAGTTGCTTAGAATAAGCTAGGAGGGTTTTTTCCTCGAACTTTCTGATACGATACATCATTTCGTACCACTTAAGATAAGTTGCCTTAGAAAATGGTGATTTTTTAGTTTTTGTACTCTTTTTTGATTTCTTTACTGCTACTTCTGCCATATCCTTTATAAGTTAGTGATCATAATATATATACGAATATACAACAAGGCTGCCAGATTTAAAGCTTAATGTATAACTTCGCTTATTCTCAATGTAAATAATTATTCCGATCAAATTGTTCATCGGAAATTAAAATTAACAATTAGATTTTAAAATATTGATAATCAACTCATTAAAGCTTAGTAATTATAGAAACTATGAAAATGGTCATGCACAAGCTTTTTCCAAGTTCAATTTATTTTTAGGCAAAAATGGTTCAGGAAAGACAAATTTACTAGATGCACTTCATTATGCTTGTTTAGGAAAATCATATATCAGTTCTAATGACAAACTCGTATTAAAATGGGAAGCTGAGTTCTTTAGATTAGAAACATTAGCTACTATAGAACGTAAAAAATACAAAATAATCGATAAGGTAATTCCAGGCAAATCCAAGGAAATAATCATAAATGGAAAAGCCCTCAATAAGATATCAGAAATAGTAGGACAATTCCCATGCATAGCTATAGCACCCAAAGAAATATTTATACTTCTAAATGCCAGTGAAGAGAGAAGAAAATTAATGGACAGAGTTCTTGTCCAGTTTAATAAGAAATATCTCCTAGCCCTTATACAATATAATCAACTGCTTAAGAGAAGGAACGCATTACTAAAGCAAACGGAGTATAAGTCAAGAATAGATTTATCCTTGATCAATATATTTAATCAAGGGCTTGCAGAACATGCACAGGTAGTTTATAATACTAGGAAGGACTTTTTTGCAAGCTTAGCTCCTAAATTCCAATCACTATATGAAGAAATATCCAGCAAGCAAGAGATCTGTTCTATAAATTATAAAAGTGCTCTAGAAAAAGAAAACCTCTTAGACTTACTAGAAGCGAGTCTAGAAAAAGATATATTATTAAATAGGACTACTTGTGGAATTCATAAGGACGATCTTGTGTTTAAGATAAAGAATGCGAAGCTGAATGCTTATGGTTCTCAAGGTCAACTGAAGTCATATGTTATTGCTCTCAAGCTAGCCTTATATGCCTGTCTAAAAGATCATACAGAACGTATGCCTATATTATTGTTGGATGATATATTTGATAAATTTGATAATTTTAGGATAGCTAGCTTAGTTAAGATTTTGAATACAGATGCTTATGGGCAGATTTTTATAACAGATGCCAACACAGAAAGATTGCCTATCATAATATCTGATAAGAAAATAGACTATAAAACATTTTACATACAAGAAGGAAAAATACTAGATGAAATCATCGAATGAAGATATCAACTCGATTATAAAATCTTACATAAAAGGAAATAAGAACCTTAATGAAGGACTTACGTCTAAGCACCTTATGCAAATATGGAAGACAGAGATGAGCTCTACAATTACAGCGTATGCTTCTATCGTGAATTTTAGACATGGTAAGCTTTATGTCAAAGTAGAATCTGCACCACTTAAGCAAGAGCTTTTTACACTCAGAGAAAAAATAAAGAGCCTGCTAAATAGCAAGCTCTCTGATAATCTTGTGAAAGAAATTATAATCTTATAATCCTAAATTGTTTATGCTCCTCTTGTTACTTTTTTGATCTTCTTTTTTCCTTTTACACCTTCCGCATATTGTATGGCCTTATATAGGTTTATAACACCACCGCTTATACTTAATTTAGAGAAGGGCACCATTTCATCTTTTGTACCTGGTTTTATAACCTCTGTGTCTAGTTTGACAGCACTTTTCATGATGATGTCTTTTACTTGATCAGCTTTTAACGTTGGGAAATAAGATCTCAGTACTGCTGCAACTCCCGCTACTACTGGAGCTGCCATAGAGGTACCTTGTAACTTCATATAGTTGTTGTCTGGTACTGGAGCAAACACCTGAACTCCTGGCGCAAATATATCTACATTAGCTGTTCCATAGTTAGAAAATGAAGCAACCATATTTTTGTCTGGCATAAATGATAAAGCACCTACTTCTAACCAGTTTTTAGCTTGTTTCTTTTTCCAGAATAAGAAACCTTTTGCTTTATCATATTTGTCATTAGGAAAGTTGTCTTCAGTATCTATGTTGAGAGCAGAATTACCAGCAGCATGAACTAGAAGTACATCATTTTTCTCCGCATATCTGACAGCCTCATCTACAGCATCTTTGTCCCACTTATATCCCTTTCCAAAACTCATATTAATTATGCTTGCTCCGTTGTCTACAGCATATCTTATTCCATTTGCTACATCTTTATCATGTTCGTCTCCATCTGGAACTACACGAACTGACATCAATAAGACATTCTGAGCTATACCGTCGTCTCCTATATCATTGCCCCTTACGGCACCAACAATACCAGCAACATGAGTTCCGTGAAGTGCATCAGGTCCTTCTACATCGTTGTTCCCATAATATCGCTCATCAGAATCACTATAATTATCTCCTATGATTTCTCTCGACTTAAAATCTGGATTGTATTGGTAATCTAGTTTTACTTTTTGTGCATCTATGTCTGGTTGTAGTTCTTCATTTACAAACATCAAAAATGAATCTACATCTATAGCTTCTGGAAATCTAGAAAAATGATCTGACATGATTTGTTTCCCTATGCTAACTTCTCTTTCCTCACTCTCGATTGTCTCTAGTCTTTCTTGCGTTAGAACTTTATCATCACCTATTTCCATACTTAGTGCTGATAGAAATGCATTGTAAGCATCTTTAGTTTCCATTACTTGATCTAAGTTTTTCTGGGCACTTGCTCTTTTGTTTTCTACCTCTTCTTTTACTTTAAGATATAGTGCATAGTCTTTTTTGTCTTTGCTAGATAAGTTATATGGATCTTCTACATTAGCAAAACGTCCATTCAGCTTGCTATAAATTCTAGTTACTTCTAGAGTTTCGTGATTTATATTGACACCATTCGCTCCTCCTATAAAATTCCATCCATTGACATCATCTATATAACCATTTTTGTCATCGTCTATTCCATTGTCTGGAATTTCTTTGGTATTAACCCATATATTACCTTCCAGATCCTCATGTTCTATATCTATTCCAGAATCTATGATTGCAACAATAACAGGTTGGGAAGTCTTATTTACAAGAAGATCAGAGTAGGATTTCTTAGCAGAAACGCCCATAAATCCATCTTCAGTCTTATCTAATTGTATCCAATCTTGAGGAGGTCCAAATTGCGCATTCAGCCCACCGATCACTAATATTATTGCAAAAAAACTACTTACTATCTTATTCATTCTTCTTTTATTGATGAGTTATATATTTTTACATACGCTTTTGAGACGCATTAAGTTGTCAAAAGTATAATTTTTATAAAAATTATAAGACTTTTAGGACATTATTGCGTCAATATCCTATAAGTATAGTATTAAAGTTAAATCCCTTACGTTACATCTTTTTATTCATATAGATAAAGTCATAATTGTGAGATTAAAGTTAATATTGTTTTTCCTCCTAATAAGTTTCCAGTGCATAGGTCAAAAAACAACTATAGGATTTGGTGTAGGTGGAAGTAATTACTGGGGAGATCTGAATACGCCTAGTTTTGTGGATAATGTGCAGAGAACAAGTTTTGCTTTTCAGGTTCATGTCAAACAATATATCACACCAAAAATTGATATAAGGTTTAATGCTCTATTTGGTAAGGTTTATGGGGATGATTCTGAATCCGCGGCAGACTGGCAACAAAGAAGGAATATAGATTTTAATAGTACATTGAAAGAATATAGCTTAATGCTAGAGTATAATCTTGTAGATATTATTAGTGATAAAGCGGAATATAGGATGACACCATTTGTACAAGCTGGAATCGCTTTATTTCAGTTTAACCCCAAGACAAATTATATAAATGATCAGGGGCAAACTGTTTCTGTAGAGCTACAACCATTAGGTACTGAAGGACAAGGACTAGCAGGATACGGAGAAAGATATAGTCTTTCTCAGATCTCTATTCCTATTGGAGGAGGTATACGGTATGCTATTAATGATAACTTGACGTTAGGTTTAGAGCTTGTTGGTAGGTTTACTTTTACAGACTATATAGATGATATAAGCACAAGCTATCCAGTAAACGAAGACTTGTTGCTCAATGGTCAGAGAGGAGTTCTAGCTAGTCAACTTTCATATAGAGGAGATGATTTCTTAGGTTTGCCAGATACAGGTATTCCAGCAGAATTGGAAGGTACAACTAGAGGGAGTGAGTCTGTAAATGATTACTATTTCACAGGTATGCTTAACCTTACTTATAGACTAAACGGAGGTTTGTTTAGCGGAAACGGTGGCGGAGGAGGAATGGGATGTCCGACTTTCTAAATATGTAAAAAAGATATTGTCAGTCAAAACACCAGAATCATTACTCAAAAAACATTGGTCACATGATCAGTTTAGATCTGGTCAAAAAGAGGTCATAGATTCCGTGTTATCTGGACGTGACGCTATAGTCTTATTTCCTACAGGTGGAGGTAAGTCCATAACTTTTCAGATTCCTGGACTCATACTACCAGGACTTGCTTTGGTTATTTCACCTATAATATCTTTGATTAAAGATCAAGTAAATCACTTACACCAGAAAAATATAATTGCTGACTACATTACTTCTGATAGAAACAGAGAAGATGTAATTAGAATATTTGACAATATAATTTTTGGTAAAACTAAGTTTCTTTATATCGCTCCAGAGAGATTAGATTCTGAGTTGTTTATAGAGAAGATGAAGCAGGTAGATGTAAGTCTTATTGCTATAGATGAGGCCCATTGTGTTTCTCTTTGGGGGCATGACTTCAGACCAGCATATCTAGAACTACATAGGCTGAAGACTTATTTCCCTAAGGCCACCATAATGGCACTAACTGCAACAGCTACACCTAAGGTGATATCGGATATCCAAGAGATATTAGAAATGGAAGAACCTGTAGTTTTCCGTAAAAGTTTTCTTAGAGACAATCTAGCACTGCATGTTATAGAAACAGAAAAGAAGTTTGATTACATAAGAAGAATACTGTCAGAAAGAAATAGTTCTGGAATTATATACTGTAAGAAAAGATCAACAACTGAAGAGTTAGTACATAAGCTTAGACAACATAATTTTTCTGCTGAAGCATACCACGCAGGTATGACCAGTAAACAAAGGACAACTATACAAAATAAGTGGACTAAGAACAAAGTCAAAACTATAGTTGCTACCAGTGCCTTCGGAATGGGAATCGACAAGGCGGATGTTCGTACGGTGATTCATCATGATCTTCCGAATTCCATAGAAGAGTATTACCAGGAAGCGGGTAGAGCAGGTAGAGATGGCAATATGTCAAAAGCTTATTTACTATACAATAAGTCAGAAATTGTATATGCTAAGAAAATGTTATCCAGTAGATTTCCAGATATAAAATCTGTTTTTCAGCTTTATAATACCTTGCTTAACTTTTATGAGATAGCATTGTATGAAGGAGAGGGATTAGAAAAGATATTTAATTTCCAATCCTTTTGTGAGAGCTATAACTTTAAGAGAAGTGTTGCTATTTATCAATTTAAAGTGTTAGTAGATTTTTCTTTTATTGCTTTTTCTGATAAAAAAGAAACTGGTTCTGTAGTTAGGATATTACTAAGTAGAAAGGAGGTAGAATTGGTGTCAGGGCTACTCGAAAATGAAACGGCATTATTGTCAATCTTGCTAAGAACCTATGAGGGCTTATTTTTTACGGATGTCAAGATAGATGAAGACTTGCTGAGCAAAAAACTTTACTTGAAAACTGAAGAAATAGAGAAAACATTACAACAGTTAAGACATAAAGGGATTATCAAATACAATAAAATATCTGGAGGAAATAAAATAAAATTCCTAAAGAACAGAAGTGATCAACATGCAAGACAATTTGATCAGAAAAAATATGATATTAAAAAATCTAATGAAGGTAAAAAACTTCTGTCCATTATAGACTTAGTAACAGATAATCAGAAATGCAGACAATGGCGTATATTAGATTACTTTGAAGACCAGAAAAAAAAGGATTGTGGTATTTGTGATTTGTGTCAGATAAGGAGTAAATCTATATCAAGTAAGGATATCTTAAGAAAATTGAGCAAAGGAAAATATACAATACAGAAATTGGTTGATAGTTTTGAGCCTTACTTTAGAAATCAAATTCTAGAGGAAATATCTACACTAGAAGATCAAGAAGTCATTTTCTTAGATAATGATCTTATCATTCAAGTTAATTAAGTGATATGAATCCGAGGAAGATATTATTTATGAGCACCAGTTATGCTGATACTGATAGGAGATTACAACGTATAATAAGTACACTTATTAAAGATGGAAATGAAGTGTCCTGGATATCGCGGGTAAGACGCAACTCCTTTAAGCATGAAGATACTCAACATGTTTTTTTGAATACAGTATTTAGTAAAGGCCCGTTGTTCTATTTAGAATATAATATTAGAGCATGGCTAAAGTGTAGGAAGTTAAGATATGACATGCTTACAGCTATTGATCTAGATACAATTGCTGCTGGCTACTATGCAAGTAAATCTTCTAATATAGCTTTCCTCTTTGATGCACATGAATATTTCTCGGAGGTACCTGAACTTCTAGGCAAAAACTGGAAGAAAGCAATCTGGAAGAGAATCGCCAGTTACTTTATACCGAAAACAGATAAAGCTTACACAGTAGGGCAGGAGCTTGCTAATTTGTTTAGTAAGATCTATGCTAAACCTTTTGAAGTGATCAGAAATGTTCCTTTTTTACTGAGAGAAGAAGATAGTGTGGCAGAGTTGCAAACTAGAGATATCATTTACCTAGGCGTTCTTAACAAAGGTCGTGGTCTCGAGCAACTAATAGAAACTATGACTATATTGCCAGCTAAATATAGATTGATCTTACTAGGAGATGGAGATATAGTTGCTGAGCTGAAAAGTTTAGTAGAGCACCATGATCTAGTATCGAGAGTTATTTTCAAAGGCTTGATCGCTCCAGATAAAATCAACCATATTTTAAAGGATGCTTGGTGCGGAATCAATTTATTAGATAATAAAAGTCTAAGTTATTACTATTCTTTGGCAAATAAATACTTTGACTACCTACATGCTGGCTTACCGATAATAGCAAATGATTTTCCAGAATATTCTAGATTGAATAAAGAAATCCATACTTCTATATTAATTGATAGTTTAGATGAGCGTATAATAAAGCAAGCAATATTATCGCTAGAAGATGAAGCTTTGTACAAACAGTTAAAAAATAATACAACTACTGCACAGAAAGCGTGGAACTGGAATAAAGAATCTTCTAAGCTTCTAAGAATTTACAATAGCTTGTAAAATCCTTAGAATTTTCTCTTTCTTTCTCTTAGGCTATCTGATTACAGTAACACTACCAGAATAGATCTTCTCTGTTCCATCTATCAGCGTAACTCTATATATGTAAGCAAATACTCCAGGATTTACATCCTGTCCTCTAAAAGTTCCATCCCATCCCATTGTCTCATCATTAGGGTCGAAATCTTGGTTTGAGAATACTAATTCTCCCCATCGATCATATATATATACTTCATCTACTCTTTCTACAACTTCTGAGGAGTAAAGGGTAAACATGTCATTTTCACCATCTTCATTAGGTGAAAATACATTTGGAATATATACATCAGGTCTTCTATCTACAGCTATTCTTATTTCTGCAGAAACTTCACATCCATTCTTATCTATTACTGTTAGGGTATAAGTAGTAGAACTTACTGGACTAGCAATAGTTGTCATACAATCCACGCAACTGAGACTATCTTCTGGTGTCCATATAGTAGTTTCTATCTCGGATAGAGGGATATTAATGGAGCCCATTAGTTCTGTAGATTCGCCTAGTTTGATTTCAGTTATTGCATCAATTGTAAGCTCTAAATCATTGCCATCTTCTAAGATGATTTCGGTATCAGAAATACAACCATTAGCATCTTCTATACTTAGAGTATATATTCCTGGTGCTAAGTTATCGAAATATGGTTCTGTACTTACTGCGCCAAAATTCAGCGAGTAATTATATGGTTCAATTCCTCCGACAACATTTAAGATTTCGATGATACCATTATTTTCTCCAAAGCATAACGGATCCTCTACAATAATATCTTCTATCTCCGGCATTATTGGATCTAGTACTAATACAGAATCAATATTTGCACAACCGTTAGTTTCATCTATTACCTCTAAGAAGTATAAGCCTGACTCATTTACCATAAGAACTAATTCATTACTAATAAACTGTCCAGCAGCATTTGTCCATGTATAACTAATGTCTTCTCCTTCGGTAGAACCGTTACTACTCAGTAATGCTTCATCAGAGAAACAGTCAATACTGATTTCATCTCCAGCTTCAGCTATTGGATATTCCAGATCTTCTGGTACGACTATTTCATCTATATTTTGACATCCGCTTTCTGCATCTACAGATTGCATATAATAGGTGCCTGGTTCTGTAACAGTAAGTGTCAATGAAGTTTCGCCAACAATTGTATCATTGTTGCTATCAAGCCACTGATGTGATATGTTATTACCTGTCAATGATGCTGATGCATCTATCGTTATTTCAGATTGATTACACTGTATAGCTAGAGGTTCTTCGATTTCTATTATAGGAAATTGTATGCCATCAATAATCTCTATTTCTCCAGTGGCAAAACAACCAGTTATTGTATCTATAGCTGTAAGTGTAATCGTTCCGCTTGCAGTTGTTGTAAATGTCGAAGCTACAACAGATTGATCATCGATAGACCATGTGTATTCAACATTAGTTTCGTTATCAGTAGATAAATCTACAGACTCGATTAGACAATTGATAATATTATCTGGACTTGTATATATTGCAACTGATGGTGCATCTGTATTATCTATTACAAGTACAGAAGTTAGAGGCGATTCACAATCATTCGCAGTATCAATAACTTGTAAGAAATATATACCTGGTGTAGAAGTCTCATAGAATAGATCATTAGAAACTACTTCATTATCCTCGTTAGTCCATTCGTAAGTGATTCCAGAACCTTGAGTTGTATTCTCTGTACCTAAGATTACTAACTCATCATCACAAGTTATTATTTGATCAGGACCTGGATCAGCAACTGGGACATCTTCATCTAGATCTACTATCACAGAATCTATATCAGAACATAAGTTATCGTAGATGATTTCTAGATAATAAATTCCCGGTTCTGTAACAATAGGATTGAGCATGTTTGAACTAAAATTAGGTCCTGTCCAATTGTAAGTTCCCGCCTCACTAGTTGTAGCATTAAGCATGATTTCTGTTACTGTACAGCTTATTGTCTGAGTAGATCCAGCATCCATGGTTTGTAGACATTCGGAACATGATTCCTGAGAAACAGTAAGAACAGTAGAACAATCATTATCTTCTGAATCATAGATTGTAAATTCTATATCTATCCCATTTGCTGGTAGATCTGTAATAATATTATCTACATCATAATTATATGGTCCATAGATTGTAATACCATCTGTTACGAAATACTCATTAGTTGAACTTACATTCACTCCTGTAACTTGTATAGTAAGATCAAAAGTGTCATCACTAGAATCCGCTCCAGTATTATTATCATTACATGTTCCAACTTCTGATGTAAGTATAGATATGTTACAAGCATCTGAGCAAGTATTAGGAGGTGTAACCATTATTTCTTGAATACATGCTGGATCATCAATGTCACTTATTGTAAGTGTTTGGACACCATCAGATATTAAGAATGGTCCAACATTGATTACTGTGTTATATGGCGCTGTTACAGAAAGTGAACTTATTTCATACGAACCACCAATATTATTACCACTTACTTCAAGATCAAATGTAAAGGTGTCATCTGTCGCATCACTTGTCGTACCGTTATCATTGCACGTAATGTTTGAAACAAGTGGAGCATCTAATATACATGCATCAGAACAAGTAACAAGTTCAGTTGTCTCTTCTGTTGCAATACATCCTAAGTTATCTACGTCTTCGATAACTAAAGTTGCTATATTTCCTGTAGCAGGGTAATCAAAAGATACTACTAGCCCGTAAGTAAATGGACCAAAAGTATCTGAACCTATAGCTACTGTATATTGATTTGAAATACCTGTATTCTGTCCAGAAGCATTTACTTCTATAGTATAAAAGTCATCAGTTGGATCACTTGATGTACCATTGTCATCACAAGTAAATGAGAACTCATCTACAGCAAGTGAACAAGCACTAGAACAAGGTGTCAATGCAGTAGTTACTTCTTGAGCAGAACATGCACTATTATCTAGATCAGAGATGACAAGTGTCTGGACAGAACCATCAGCAGGAAGTGTAAAGCTACCTTGAGTACCATAAGTGTAAGGTCCGAAAGTATCCGAGCCTATGGTTACGATATATTGATTCGAAGCTCCAGG
>CAYYWZ010000014.1:29799-42952 GCA_964475415.1 uncultured Saprospiraceae bacterium
AAGGTCCGAAAGTATCCGAGCCTATGGTTACGATATATTGATTCGAAGCTCCAGGGTTAGTTGCACTCGCATTTATTTCTACATTGTATATGTCGTCAGCTGCATCAGTATCTGTACCATTGTCATCACAAGTAAATGAGAACTCATCTACGGAAAGTGAACAAGCACTAGAACAAGGAATAAGAGCGGTTGTTTGTTCCTGCGCAAAACACGCGCTATCATCTACATCAGAGATGACAAGTGTCTGGACAGAACCATCAGCAGGAAGTGTAAAGCTACCTTGAGTACCATAAGTGTAAGGTCCGAAAGTATCCGAGCCTATGGTTACGATATATTGATTCGAAGCTCCAGGATTGAGAGCGCTTGCATTTATTTCTACATTGTATACGTCATCTGTTGCATCAGTATCTGTTCCGTTGTCATTACATGTAAATGAAAACTCATCAACTGTAAGTGAACAAGCAGAGGAACAAGGTGTAAGTGCTGAGGTAGATTCATTCGCACTACAATCAGCATCCTCGTTGTCTTGGAATACTACATTCTGTACAGTGCCATCTGCAGGTAAAGTGAAGCTTCCTTGGGTTCCATAAGCAAATGGGCCAAAGGTATCAGCTCCTACGATAACTATATATTGTCCACTCGTTCCAGGATTGATTGCTGTAGCGTTAACTGTAATATCATACAAATCATCTGAGTTGTCAGAATCTGTACCATTATCATTACAAGTAAAACTTAGCTCATCTATGGTAAGCGAGCAAGAAGTAGAACAAGATGTCAATGGAGTTGCTGTTTGTTGAGCAATACAACTTGGGTCATCGACATCTGTAAATACAAAGGTCGGAGCAGAACCGTCAGCATCTAATACAAAGCTATTTGTCATTCCGTAAGTATACGGCCCAAAGGTCTGAGTACCTACTGTAACATTATATTCATCACTTATACTTCCATTAAGTGCTGAAGCATTAATAGTGATTGTATAGAAGTCGTCATTACTATCAGACTCTGTACCATTATCATTACATTCAAAATCCAATTGATCTATAGTCAAAGCACATTGGTCAGAACAAGTAGCTAATGGCATAGTCACCTCTAGAGTTGAACAACTATTATCTGTAGCATCTGCAAATGTTAAGTTGTATACCATTCCATCAGCAGGAAGCGTAAAATTGACATCTGTATCATATAAGAACGGTCCTAGAATATCTGTACCATTATCCACAGTGTACTGCGAAGAAAGACCAGTATTTAAACCAGAAACATTTATATTGAAGTTGTAGAAGTCATCAGAATCATCAGAAGGGCTTCCATTATCATTACAAGTATATTCTAATATGTTTACTACTATCTCACAAGCTGTAGAGCATGATGTCAATGCTGTAGTTATTTCTTGAGCAGAACAAGTATTATCATCTACATCAGAAATCGTAAGATTTTGAATAGAACCGTCAGCAGGAAGTGTAAAGCTGCCTTGAGTACCGTAAGTATAAGGTCCAAATATATCAGTGCCTATAGTTACAATATATTGATTAGAAGCACCAGGGTTGATAGCACTTGCATTTATTTCTACATTATATATGTCATCCGTTGCATTAGTTTCCGTTCCATTATCATTACAAGTAAATGAGAATTCATCTACTGTAAGTGAACAAGCTGAAGAGCAAGGTGTAAGTGCTGAGGTAGATTCATTCGCACTACAATCAGCATCGTCGTTGTCTTGGAATACTACATTCTGCACAGTGCCATCTGCAGGTAAAGTGAAGTTTCCTTGGGTACCATAAGCAAATGGGCCAAAGGTATCAGCTCCTACGATAACTATATATTGTCCACTCGTTCCAGGATTTATTGCTGTAGCGTTTACAGTGAAGTCATATAGGTCATCTGCATTATCAGAATCTGTACCATTGTCATTACAAGTAAAACTTAGCTCATCTATGGTAAGCGAGCAAGAAGTAGAACACGATGTCAATGGTGTTGCCGTTTGTTCAGCAAAACAATTTACATCATCAGCATCCGTAAACACAAAAGTAGGTGTAGAACCATCAGCATCTAATCCAAAGCTATTCGTCATACCGTAAGTATATGGTCCAAATGTCTGAGCCCCCACGGTTACGTTATATTCATTGCTTAAACTTCCATTAAGTGCTGAAGCATTAACAGTGATAGTGTAGAAGTCGTCTGAACTATTAGACTCGGTTCCATTATTATTACATTCAAAATCTAACTGAGATATACTCAAAGCACATTCCTCAGAACAGCTTACTAATGGTGTCGTAACTTCTATCACTGAACAACTATTATCAGTTGCATCAGCAAAGTTTAAGTTGTATACCATTCCATCAGCAGGAAGCGTAAAATTGACATCTGTATCATATATAAATGGCCCTAACTCCTCCGATCCAGTATTAACTACATACTGACTAGATACTCCAGTATTCAACCCTGTAACATTTATTGTAAATGTGTAGAAGTCATCGCTGCTGAGTGCCGGCGTACCGTTATCATTACAATTGTAGCTTATTTGATTGATCAATATAGCACATACATCTGAGCAACTAACTAAGGCAGTTGTGTTTTCTATTGCATTACAAGTGTTGTTATCTGCATCTTGATACGTAAGAGTAACTATATTATCTGAAGCCGGTAAAGTAAAGTTTCCTGCCTCTCCATAATTAAATGGTCCGTATATATCTGTCCCTATTAGAATTTCATATTGATTTGATACACCACCATTTACAGAACTTGCATTAACTGTAAACTCATAAAAGTCATCCGTATTATCTGAAGGTGTACCGTTATCATTACAAGTATATTCTAAAGCATCTATAGTTAGAACACAGCTAGAAGAACAGGGTAGTAGAGCATCCGTTATATCAGATATTGTACATCCATTATCTTCTGTATCTGTAAATACTATGGTCTCAGCATTAGAAGTCGCTGGTAAATCGAAATTAATACTAACCCCATAATTAAATGGTCCGTATGTGTCTCCACCTACTGTTATATTATATTGATTAGTACTACTTCCATTTAACGCATTTACAGTTGCTATAACAGTGTAGAAATCGTCATTGGCCTGCGAACTTGTACCATTATCATTACAGCTATATTCTAAACTTATAAGATCTAAAGAACAAGCAGTAGAACAAGGTGTAAGAGCATCTATACTTTCAGTGAAGAAGCAACTAGAATTATCTGCATCTTGGAATACTGCATTGAATGTACTACCATTCGCTGGAAGTGTAAAGCTTCCTCCAGAGTTGTAATCATATGGTCCAAAAGTATCTGATCCTATAACTACGACAAATTGATTTGAAGCGCCGCCATTTACCGAACTTGCATCAACACTAAATTCATAGAAATCATCTGAGCTGTCTGCTTCTGTTCCGTTATCATTACAAGTGTGTGTTAGTTCTTCTATTGCTAATTCACATGTTGTAGAGCATGGTGTGAGTGCTGTAGTGATTTCTAATGCATTACACGATGGATCATTAGCATCTTGGAACTCCACACCATAACTGATTCCATCAGCTGGGAGGTCAAAAGTTCCTTGGGTACCATAGGCAAATGGTCCATAGGTTATTGCATTTATGATGACAATATATTCTCCATCTGGACCTGGATTGCTTGCTGTGGCATTTACAGTGAAATTGTATATATCGTCTGAACTATCTGATGTTGTGTTACTATTATTACAAGTATATTGTAATTCTACTATTTCCAATAAACAAGCATCCGAACAACTTACTAGAGCAGGAAGCTCCACAGAGTTTTGACATGCATTATCTAGAATATCTTGGAAGATTAACGTTATTATTGATCCATTAGCTGGATAGGTAAAACTACCTCCAGTGTTATAATCGAAAGTACCCTGTAAAATTCCATTTACTCTAACATCAAATTGAGTAGAACCATTTATTGCACTTGCATTTACAGTAACATCATAAAAGTCATCACTAGGATCAGAATCTGTTCCATTGTTATTACAAACTGCTGTAGATTCTAGAATAGTAATTTCGCAATCAGAAGAACATGGAGATAGTGCGCCTAGGTCTATCATTTCTGTACAGCCTGGATTGTCAGCATCAACTATCTCTACTATAAGGTTGGATCCATCGGCTGGCACATCGAATGTTGCAGCAGTTCCATATGCAAAGCTTCCTTGGCTATTTGAGTTTGCTATAATATTGTATTGATTAGATGCACCTCCATTTACAGAGCTTGCATTAATAGTTACAGTATAGAAATCATCGGTTGCATCAGAACCTGTTCCGTTATCATTACATATAGTTGATGATTGCGTAAACTCTATTAGGCAATCATTAGAACACGGAAGATTAGGTCCAATAGATTGTGACACTAAGCAAGAAGGGTTATCTACATCTACGAACGTTATGGTAACAGTGAGTCCATTAGCTGGAACATCTATAGAGTTATCTATATCGTAATCAAATATCCCTTCTGTTCCACCATTTATTAATACTTCATATTGATTAGTTGATCCAGGGTTTACACTACTAACGTTAAATGTATAGCTGATAAAATCATCTGAATCATCTGTACCTGTTCCATTATCATTGCAGTTATCTATTATAGAGTTGAGCGTTATAGCACACTGATCAGAACAGCTTACTAGTGGTCCTTCAGTAATCGTCACGCTACATGATGCTATGTCCGTATCTGTCAAAATCAGATCCATCATAGAACCATCTGCTGGATATGTAAATGTTCCTATTGTACCATAGTCAAAAGGTCCATAGTTATCAGCACCAATTTCTATAGAGTACGTTTGGCTAGCTCCTTCATTTGTTCCGTTAGCTAGTATGTCAATATTGTAAAAGTCATCTGTAGCATCACTCGGTGTGCCATTATCATTACAGAAAATATCTGAACTTAAAACCGTAATAAGACAATCATTAGAACAAGGTTCTAGTGGAGCTATTGTGATTATAACTTTACATGCATCATCATCAACATCTTCTATTACGATAGTAGGAGACGAACCGTCAGCATCTAAAGTAAATGATTCTAACTGGTCATAATTAAATATTCCTTGGCTAACATTGTTTATAAATACTTCATACTGTGCAGATCCATTAAGTGCAGTTACTTCTAAGTTTATTGTGTAAAAGTCATCGGTCGCATCTCCTCCAGTTCCGTTATCATTACATTCTATAGTTTCTGTTACTATTGTTAATTCACAAGAAGTCGAACAAGGCGTAAGGATTCCAGTATTCTGAGTTATAGTACATGATGCATCATCTGTATCTTCTAGGATGATCGTTACATCTGTATTATCAGCATCTAGCGTTATCGTTCCTCCTATATCGTATGTAAAGGTAGCTACTACAGTAGAACCTATAATTACATCGTATGTGTTAGATGCACTACCATTTGTCGCAGATGCATTTAAGGTAATTGTATAAGTATCATCGGTGGCATCTGTACCCGTTCCATTGTTATTACATTCTATATCAAATTGCGTAATGTCAATGAGGCAATCATCTGAACAAGGAGCTAAGAGTCCTAAGTTGTAATTCTCAAAACAAGCATTGTCATCAAGATCGATTATAGATAAGGTTACATCAGTATTATCAGCTTGCAGTGTTAATGTTTCTATGGCATCATAGTTAAAGGTTCCTAACAAAGTGCTGCCATGAAATACTTCATACTGTCCAGTTACACTACCATTAAGTGCTGAGGCATTTATCGATATTGTATAACTGTCATCGGTAGGATCAGTTGAAGTTCCATTGTCTGAACATTCTATTGTAATACTATTTATAATAATATCACAGGTGGATGAACATGGTGACAATGGACCTACTTCTTGAGAAGCAGAACAAGCATCCTCATCGGTATCAGAAAAATTAACAGTAATCGTACTTCCATCAGCGACATAGTCTAAAGTTCCTCCTACACCATAAGTATATGGTCCATAAGTTGTTCCACTTATTTCTATGTCAAAACTATTACTTACTCCGCCATTTGTAGCACTAGCATTAAGTGTGAGTGTGTAAAAATCATCTAAAGGATCCGTACTAGTACCATTGTCATTACAAACAAAATCTAGCTGCGTAATATCAAGTAGACAATCATCTGAACAAGGAACAAGAGGTCCAATCTCTGCAGTGCCTTGACATGCAGGATCGTTGAAATCAACAAAAGTAATGCTTATAGTAGCATTATTAGCTGGCAAGGTAAACATCTGATCTAAATCGTAGTCTAAGGTTGCTTCATTATTACCATTAATGACGACATTGTATTGAGTCGATCCATTTAGTGAAGACACATTAGTTGTTATAGTATAGAAATCATCTGTATCATCTGTACCTGTACCATTATCATTACATTCTATAGTTACACTATTTACAATTATTTCGCAATCAGAGCTACAAGGTTCTAGTTCACCTATATTTATATCATCACTACACGCAGGATCATTTGAGTCTTCATAGCTTAGCGTAACATCGGTTCCGTCAGCTGGTAAATCAAAAGTACCACCCAGGCCGTAAGTGTAAGTACCTACTAATATATTATTTGCAAAGACATCGAAAGTAGTAGAAGCATTTACAGCTGATGCATTAACTGTAATTGTGTAAAAATCATCACTTGCATCTGTTCCAGTATCATTATCATTACACACTGCACTTGATTGTGTAATAGTTAGTGTACACTCATCAGAACATGGTTCTAGTGGCCCTATGTTTTGTGTTAGACTACAATTGACATTATCTACATCATTTATTACTAGCGTTACGTTTCCTCCTACAGCATCAAGCTGGAAGTTGGCAAGTGATCCATAAGTATATACTCCTAGAGATACACTGTTAAGGAATATTTCATAACTATTCGTAACTCCTGAATTAGTTGCATTGACAGTAAGACTTACCGTATAAAAGTCATCATTATCGTTTGTACCTGTTCCATTATCATTACACACTGTAAGTATATTAGGATCTATTGTTAGGTCGGTACCTTCAGGAACAACAACATCTACTGAAGTGCCGCAACTGCTGATGTCATTTACATAAACAGTATATGGACCTGGTGCAAGATCTGTATATATTGAAGATGTTTGCCATGTCGTACCATCTAAGCTATATTCTATTACCGGAGTACCGTTGCTGCTATTTGCATCGATCTGACCGTCTGAATTGCCAAAGCAAGATTCACCAATTATAATAGGGTCTAGTGTAGGAGTAGGATTTACAGTAAGATCTATTTCTACTGTAGTTATACATCCAAAGGTATTTTCTACAACTGCAAATATTAATTGATTATTAGCTGTTGTGTTTTCGTAGTTTGGTCCTATCGGATTAGTGCCTGCATTTGCATCGCCAAGGTTGTCATAGTAGTTTATCGTATTTCCTGATTCACTAGTTATTGCAGGATTTGCCTCTGTCAAAATAAAAGTAGCTAGTCCATCATTTTCAGGTCCGTCACAAATTTCTAACGTTGTGTTTTGTGCAACAGGATTTTCATTTATCGTTAAAGTGATAAGTGTTCTTATTGTACTTATACAACTAGGATCAACATTGCTAACTGTTTCTACATAGTAATTATAAGTGCCTACTGTTGTTTCAGTTGGTTGATAATTTACACCTGTAAAAATAGGCGTTCCTCCTGTAGGATCAGTATACCATACTGCGTCAGTGTCAACATCAATAGTTACTGAAAGGGTAGGTGTTGGCTCTCCAAAACATATTTCTTGATCGCCATCACTTACAGGAGGATTTACTGTAGGACAATCACAGTTAGGTGGATTGATAACCTGTGTAAATTCACAGCCATCTCCTGATACTAGAGTTAAGGTTAATACATTATTAATGTCAATTCCTGAAATCGTGTAGGTATCAGAACCATCATCTGATTGCGTACCAGAAGAATTATTAACTTCCGTTGCGTCAGTCATAAATATTACATCATAAAGATCTAGTCCATCACACGCTACTGATATAATAGATATACTTGGTGGTTCACTTACAATAACCGTAATTGTCGCTGCATCATCAGCGCAATTATCCCCTCCATCTAACTGATAAATGAAGTCGTAACTTCCAGGAGTAATTCCACTAAAATCTATAGCTGCTGGATCAGCAAGACTTACTCCTGCACCTCCATCGGCCCATGTTCCATTTACATCAGCATCAGAACTCAGTAGGTCGACTAAACTAATAATTGAATTGACATCTCCACCATTACAAACGTTGGTCATATTGTTTGCACCAGCATTTGGAATTTCATCTATTGTTACTTGTATAGTTACAAACTCATCTAGACAAACACCATTACCTGTTACTGTATAGATGTATTCATAAGTTCCCCCTGTTAGATTTTCTGCATTCAGTATTCCTGTAGCATCATCAAATTGACCTGTACTCGTCGTCTCTGTCCATACACCGATATCTACTCCTGGAGTAAGAAGTGTATTAAGATCTATAGTAGAACCTGTTTCGTTACAGATAGCTATGGCATTATTATCACCAACAATCGGAGGATCTTGAAGCATAACAGTAACAGGAATTTCTGAGGTACAGTCTCCGTTACTAGCCAATATATAATAAGTTGTTGTCTCTGTTGGCGTAACTATTGTGTTCGTTATTTCATTAATAACCGTTGCAGGAGTTCCACTGTGGTAAGTTATAACTGGACTACCACCATTAGCCTCTGTTACAGAAATGGAAGATAAGTCAAAATTATCACCAGAACATATAAGCGGCATATCTGTAGTTAATATCTCAGGTAGAGACTCTATGTTTATGGTGATAGGAATTTCATTAGAACAGTTATCTATAGTAGCTAATATATAATAGGTAGTTGTACTGTTAATATTTACAATTGTAGATCCTAATTCATTACCAGGTGTTGCAGGCGTACCACTATGATAGGTGATCGTTGCACCGGTTGAATTTGCATCAGTTATAGTGATCGTTGATAGATCTATATCTGTGCCTTCGCAAGAAATAGCAGGGATGTTATCCGCAGAAATTTCAGGTTCTGGATCGAATTCAATTAACTGATCATGAACGATCGTATTGTTTGTACAAGGATTTGTGAATTCCCAATGGTAGGTAAATGATCCACCGTTATCTATTGCTGTTCCAGTAACTGTAGAATTAATTAAACAACTTCCAGTTTCATTATTCGTATATTCAAGATCCGTCATTGCTGGCAAGTCAGCGCCACATGCTAATGTTATATTGCCAGGAACATCTATAAAGCTAGGTTCTGTAGCCGGATTGATCGTTATTGTTTGTATATGAATTATGGTTCTATCACAATCATCTGTAAAACTATATTCTACAGTAATACTTCCTCCACACTCAGTGGTGTTATCCATTACGACTGGATCTACTATTCCGTTTATTCCACAATCTCCTGCTAATCCATTGGATACAGCAATAGACTCATACATTTCAGGAATATCAGAGCAACTAAGTTCTAGATTACCTGGAGGATTTGTAAAGCTAGCTTCGGCAGCTGGTTCTACAGTTATAATTTGTGTTGCTGTAATTGTTCTATCACAATCATCTGTATAAGTCCATGTGTTTGTAAGTTCTCCACCACATGCATCGAAACTTCCAGTCTGAACACCTTCTACACTTCCAGTAATAGCGCATACACCTGTTTCGCTATTCGTATAAGATAGGTCTTCTATTGTGGCAGGAACAGTATTACAATCTACAGTTATATTAGCTGGCACATTGATAAATGATGCAATAGGAGCTTCTTCGATCGTAAGTGTTTGGCTGTGAGAAAGTGGATTACCACATTCATCAAATCCTTCCCAAGTATAGGTGACATCACCTCCTTGACAAGGACTTGTATTATCCATAATTACTCCTGTAATCATTCCACTTATCTCACATGCATCACTTAAGTTATTTGTGTAAGCAAGATCTTCTAAAGTTGGAAGTCCTTCTGCACAAGTAAGACTCATATTAACCGGAGGATCTATAAAACTTGGCGCCGGTGCTGGATTGATCGTTATATTTTGAACATGTGAAAGTGGGTTGCCACAATTATCTGTTCCCATCCATGTGTAGACTATTGTTGATCCACAAGGATCTATATCGCCCGTCATAGAGCCCGGTATTGAGCCACTGTTTTCACAACTTCCTACTCCTCCATTAGTATAGTCGATAGGATCTAGTGCAGGTAGTCCATCTATACATTCTATCGTAATATCAGTAGGTGGATTTACTAGTGTAGCTGCATCAGCTTGAGTTATAGTTATCGTCTGAGTATGTGATAAGGGATAATTACACTCAGTTAGAATTTCCCAAGTATATACAAGTGTTCCTTCGCTACAAGCATTAGGTCCTCCAGAAGATGTACCTATTATACTTCCTGATATTTCGCAAGAATTTGCAGCACTATTAGTGTAATCAAGATCAATTAAATCAGGGATAAGATCTCCACAAGCAATTGTTATATCAGCCGGTGGATTTGTTATTGTTGGTTCTGGTGCAGGATTTACCGTTATATTTTGTATGTGAGAAAGTGGATTACCGCAGTCATCTATACCTGTCCAAGTATAAGTAAGTGTTCCTCCACACGCATCAAAAGAACCTGAAGAAATTCCATCTATACTTCCATCATTTGCACAAGGATCCAGAAGAGAATTACTAAAGGCAATTGGGTTAAGCGCTGGCGGAGCATCTACACATTCTATTGTTATATCAGCTGGAGCATCTATTAAAACAGCTGCTGCGGTAGGTAGTACCGTTATTATCTGTGTATAACTTAATGGGTTACCGCATTCGTCAACACCTGTCCATTCGTAAGAAACAACAGAGCCACAAGTTTCTATCATACCAGTTTGTACACCCGCTATACTTCCAGATATGTTACATAGACCTATTATGCCGTTATCATAATTCAGATCTTCTAACAGTGGTAATCCATCTTCACAATTTATAGTAATGTCAGTTGGTGTATTAGTAAATGTAGGTTCAGTTGCAGGTTCAATAGTTATAGTCTGAGTATGAGTGAGTGGATTGTCACAAATGTCTACACCTGTCCATTCATAAGTGATAGTTGAGCCACAAGCTTCGACAGTTCCAGTTTGGATTCCGGTAATTGCTCCAGAAATATTACAATCACCTAACACTCCATTATCATAGTCTAGGTCTTCTAGTAGAGGTAAACTCTCATCACAAGCTATCGTTACATCCATTGGAGGATTAGTAAAAGTAGGTGCTGGAGCTGGATTTATAGTTATGTTTTGTGTATACATTAGTGGGTTTCCACATTCATCTGTACCGCTATATTCATAGGTAATTGCGTTGCCACAAGGGTCTGGAGTTCCTACTTGCATACCATTATTAAAGGTTCCAGAAATGTTACAATCTCCGATAACATTATTATCGTAAGATATATCCTCAAAAGCTGGTAATGGATCACCACAAGTAATCGTAAGATCAGCTGGGGGATTTACCACTACAGGCACCGGAGCAGGATCTACAGTTATGTTTTGTGTATACATTAATGGATTTCCACAAATATCTACGCCACTATAATCTATGGTTATAGAGTTGCCACATGGGTCAGGTAAGCCATTGAGTACTCCGTCTATTGTTCCAGAAATATTGCATATACCTACAACACCATTATCGTAAGCTATTGGATTAGCTGTGGGTAGTGGATCACCGCAAGTAATAGTTATATCACTTGGAGGATTTGTAAATATGGGAGCAGGAGCAGGATCGATAGTAATCGTCTGTGTATGCATTAGTGGATTTCCGCATTCGTCGGTACCATTGTAATCTATCGTTATGGAATTTCCACAAGGATCGGGAGTACCATTTATAACACCATCTACAAAACCTGTGATTTCGCAATCACCATTCAGACCATTGCTATATTCTAGCGGATCAGCATTAGGAAGTGGATCTCCACAGGTGATGGTTATATCAGCTGGAGGGTTATTGAAAGTTGGAGCAGGTGCTGGATCTACTGTTATAATTTGTGTATATGTCAATGGGTTTCCACATTCATCATTACCACTATATTCATAAGTTATAGAATTGCCACATGGATCTGGTGTACCTACTTGCATTCCATTGTTAAACGTTCCAGATATATTGCAATCTCCAACTACACCATTGTCATAAGATATGTCTTGAAAAGCTGGTAAAGCATCCCCACAAGTGATCGTTATATCAGCTGGTGGATTTACAACCATTGGAGCAGGTGCAGGATCTATTGTTATCGTTTGAATATATGTCAAAGGATTTCCACATACATCTATATCATTATATTCGTATGTGATTGCATTTCCGCATGCTTCAGGAGTACCTACTTGCATACCATTGATTGTTCCAGAAATATTACAATCACCTACAATTCCATTATCATAGTCTATTGGCTGGATAGTAGGAAGTATATCACCACAAGTGATAGTAAGATCAGCTGGAGGATTTACTAATGATGGAGCAGGTGCCGGATCTACGGTAATTGTTTGAACATATGTCAAAGCAAGACCACATTCATCATTACCACTATACTCATAAGTAATAGTATTACCACAAGGATCTGGTGTGCCTACCTGTATTCCATTATTAAATGTACCTGATATTTCACAATCTCCAGTTAAACCATTGTTATATTCTATATCCACAAATGGGGGTAAAGGATTACCACAAGTGATAGTAAGATCTGCTGGTGGGTTTACAACTATTGGAGCAGGTGCCGGATCTATCGTTATCGTTTGAATATGTTCTAATGGATTCATACAATTGTCCATTCCTGAGTAAACATAAGTTATCGTATTGCCACAAGGATCTGGTGTTCCTACCTGCATAGCGGTATTGAAAGAACCAGCATTGGCACAATCACCGGTAAGTCCGTTATCAAATTCTACTGTACCAAAAGGCGGTAAAGCATCACCACATTGTATGGTTATATTAGCAGGGAAATTTGTTATTACAGCAGGCGCCGCTGGTGTTATTGTTATCGTTTGAGTATGCTCTAATGGATTCATACAATTGTCCATTCCTGAGTAAACATAAGTTATCGTATTGCCACAAGGATCTGGTGTTCCTACCTGCATAGCGGTATTGAAAGAACCAGCATTGGCACAATCACCGGTAAGTCCGTTATCAAATTCTACTGTACCAAAAGGCGGTAAAGCATCACCACATTGTATGGT
>CAYYWZ010000014.1:43052-69911 GCA_964475415.1 uncultured Saprospiraceae bacterium
CGTTATCAAATTCTACTGTACCAAAAGGCGGTAAAGCATCACCACATTGTATGGTCATATTTGGAGGAAATACCGTTACCACTGCAGCAGGTGCAGGATCAATTGTTATCGTTTGCGTGTAAGTCAATGGATTTGAACAAACATCAGATCCACTATATTCATAGATAATAGTATTCCCACAAGGATTAGGAGTTCCTACTTGCATACCATTGTTAAAGAAACCAGAAATTTCACAATCACCATTAAGACCGTTGTTATATTCTATGTCTACAAAGGGAGGTAGTGGGTCACCACAAGTAATCGTAATGTTAGCCGGAGGATTTACAACCATAGGTGCTGGTGCTTCTTCTACAGTTACTTCTACAACATAAGTTACTGTGTGGTTACAATTAACAATCTCTTCGTAAGTATATTCTATAATGTTACCGCACGGATTAGGATTTTCATTGTAGGTTCCACTAGCTATTTGACCTTCTATCAGACATGACCCCGTTAACTCGTTACTATACTGAAGCGGCGGGAATGTAGGCAAAGGATCTCCACATGTGATCGTTACATCAGCAGGTGGATTTTGTGGCGTTGGTGCTGGCGCAGGTTCGATTTGTATCAATTGGGTATAGTTAAATACATTGTTACATTCGTCTGTTCCGTTCCACTCGTAGTTTACCATGTTTCCACATGGATTTGGAGTCCCATTAAGTACACCAGTAATTGATCCTTCTACAAGACAAGCTCCAGAACCATTATTGGTATAATCTATTGTTGCTACGGCAGGTATCATGTCACCACATTGTATGGTAATAAAAGCCGGGGGCGGATTTACCAAAGTAGGAGTTACTGGTTCTATTGTTATTATTTGCGTATGAGATATTTGAGATTGAGGGCAAGCATCAGCACCATTATACACCCAAGTATATTCTACTGTTCCTCCACAGCCATCAAACATTTCTGTAGAGCTTCCAGGTACAACATCACTAATCATACACATTCCAGTAAGTCCATTTTCTACATTTAAATCGACTAGAGGAGGTAAAGGATCTCCACATGTTATGGTAATATTTGCTGGTGGATTTACAAATGAAACAGCTGCTGCTGGATTAATAGTTATTACCTGTGTATGTGATAGAATTGAACCGCAAGGATCTGGACCTTCGAATATATATTCAAGTGTTCCTCCTGAACAGGCATCATAGGATACTACTCCTTCTATTCCTGTAAGTGTACCCATTATTTGACATATGCCTAACTCACCATTATCATACGTAATATCTTCTAATGGTGGAATATCATCTACACATTCTATGGTGATATTTGCTGGTAAACTCAGCGTAGGTATATCTGCAGGTTGTACAGTTATAATTTGTGTATAAGAAATCTGGGATTGTGGACAAGCATCAGCACCATTATATACCCAGATATATTCTACTGTTCCACCGCAACCATCAAACATTTCTGTAGAGCTTCCAGATACTACATCTGAGATCATACACATACCTGACAATCCATTTTCTACATTTAAATCGACTAGAGGAGGTAAAGGATCTCCACATGTTATGGTAATATTTGCTGGTGGATTTACAAATGAAACAGCTGCTGCTGGATTAATAGTTATTACCTGTGTATGTGATAGAATTGAACCGCAAGGATCTGGACCTTCGAATATATATTCAAGTGTTCCTCCTGAACAGGCATCATAGGATACTACTCCTTCTATTCCTGTAAGTGTACCCATTATTTGACATACACCCCCTTCACCATTGTCATACATTATATCTTCAAGAACAGGAATATCATCCACACACTCTATTGTAATGTTTGGAGGTAATACAAGAGTAGGAATATTTGCTGGTTCTACTGTGATAACTTGTGTATAAGAAATTTGAGATTGGGGGCAAGCATCTGCACCATTATATTCCCAAGTATATTCTATAGTTCCTCCACAGCCGTCAAACATTTCCATGGAGGTTCCAGAAACTACATCAGAAAGCTCGCACATCCCTGATAGTCCATTCTCTACATCTAAATCGATAAGAGGGGGTAAAGCATCACCACAAGTTATTGTAATATCGGCTGGTGGATTTATAAATGTTACTGCTGGTGCAGGATTGATTTGTATAGTTTGTGTATAGTTAACAGGTGTGCCACAAAGGTCACCTGTGTAGATATATTCGTAGGTTCCTCCTGTACAAGGATCATAATCTATATTATTATCAGTGACAGTAATAGTGGATGATGCAGCGCATATCCCTGTAAGTCCATTATCTATAAAAATGTCATCTGCACTCGGTATATCATCGATACATTCTATTGTTATACTTGGCGGCTCTGTAAAACTCAATCCAATTGCAGGCTCTACGGTAATCGTTTGTGTATGTGATATCATAGATCCTGGTTGGAAACAAAAGTTATTGAATTCCCAAGTATAAGTTATTTCTCCTCCACATCCATCATAAGATCCTGACTGAACTCCAGATTGAGGTCCTGCAACTTCACATGCTCCAGTCAAACCATTAGAAACCTGTAGATCTATAAGTGGTGGTACTGGATCCCCACAGGTTATCGTCACATCAGCTGGTGTTGATAGAAACATAGGATCTGGTGCAGGGCTGATTGTTACACTTTGTTCCCATACCAAAGGATTATTACAATCATCAAATCCACTCCATCTATAGGTTACAAGTCCATTATCGCACGGATTGCTAGGAGGGTCAAAGAAAATTAAAGAACCTGTTATTGATTCTGAATTTGCACAACCTCCTGTTTCACCATTATCGTAAGGGAGAGGATCGAAATCTGGAACATCTGCCTCACAGTCAACTGTAATATCTTGCGGTGCTGTAACTGGATCTATAATTGCTGGAGGTATGGGATCTACAGTTATAGTTTGAGTGTGGCTCAATATATGGCCACAGGCATCCATTCCATTCCATTCTCTTATTATTGTTCCTCCATCACATTTGTTATAATTATTGAAAGTTTCGCTTCCATTTAGTACTCCTTGTAATTGACATACTCCTGGACCAGCTAAACCATTATCAAAAATAAGTTGAACTATAGTAGGTATAGCATCATTACAAGTAAGCGTAATATCTGGTGCCGGTGTTACGTCTAAAATAGCTGGCGTAAGTGGAGAGACAGTGATGGTTTGCATAAATGTTGCTGGATTACCACACTGATCTGTATACGTCCATGTTCTTTCTATCGTACTTCCTTCACATCTGTCGAAGTTGCTAACCTCCGTTCCTAGCACTTGTCCTGGACTATCACAATTATCTATGTATTCTAACTGACCTAAAACTGGAATATTTTCAAAGCAATCAGATGTCAAAGTAGCAGGTGGCGTATTTATAAAAACTGGACTTTCTGTATCAGTAGCACTAAAACTTGTAGAGACAAAATCACAACAAGAAATAGAACAATCAAAATCCGATATAGTCCCACCCACATTCGGTAAAGATGGACTTGGTATAGGACCTGTGTCACCTATATATAAATTATAAATAACAACCGTATAATCAGCACATACATTAGGTAGAGTATAGTTTAAATCTTCAAATTGTCTAACAATTATATTTCCAGCATCGTCCAAAAGGTATACATAAGTTTGATATTGGTTTGCTGTTTGATTACCTGATGGAAATACATTTATTGTTTCTCCAGGACAGACATCATTTATTGGAGATATATTGCCTGCATCAGATTCGCAACAGAACCCTGGATCTATCTCTATATGTCCATTATCGTTCGGTAAACTATCTAGTAGTACATAGTAGGTGCTCGTTACATCTATTATATCTACCAATGAAGCATCTCCATCACATCCTACAGAGGTAAGATTATTACAACTTGTACCGGTAAACAACTCAAAATGGGAACCCGAAACATTAAAATAGTCTAACTCTGGATCTACATCGAAGGTTAACCATGTCCCGTGCTCTGCAAATCCATAACATCCAATACTTATATCTTGACAAGAGAAAACTACACCATCATAATCAAATGAGTTGTCACAGTTTAATGTTCCTATATCATTAGAAACTATGCACTCATCATATAGCACTTCATTGTCATTTACAATTAATTCAAATGATCCGAATCCTCCAGAGCCAGGATTTATACCAGCTTCGATATACAAGACATCACCGGGAAATAAACAAGATATATTGGCTGGAGAAGGTATTCCAGTAAAACAATTCAGACCACTACCTAATTCTGCAAGTAATACTGTTTGTATACCAGGTGTAATATCTATTCCGTTAATATCTATATCTACATTGTTTCCATTTATTACTGTATACTCGAACCAAACAAAACCATCAGAACATAATGTGTTTGCAGTTTCCCAGGTATTAGCATTTATAGGAGTTGCATTTATACAATCATCATTTATAGCTCCATATTCTTCGTTATAATCTACTCCTATATTGAAAAGTCCTGTATTTGCAGATTCTGATGCTACTTGTATATAATAAGTTGTACCAGATGTAAGTCCGCAGATAATTTCACTTACACTAGCTACTTCACAATAGTGTTCTACTGGAGAAGTTAATAGAGAACAATCTGTTACAATCGATATGGTATAGGGACCTCCAGTAAAAGTAGCAAAGTCAAATTCTACATTAGATCCACTGGCAGTAAATTCATACCAAACAGTAGATTGATAATTAGTTACAGGGCAGAAAGTAATAGGACTGTAGTCAATATCTGCTGTAGAACCTATATTGTCTTCAGTAGGAAAGGCTCCATTTACTAGTGGAGTAGCGCTCCCACAACCATCCATTAATATAATAGAGTTAACAACACTACTAGAAGTATTGCTAATTTCAATAATCGATGGTTCTTCGTTTTTGTTAGGATATAAAAATCTATTTGTAAAAGGAAATTCATGTAAGTCATATGCTTCTTTCTTGACAGCATTAAGTTCGAAAGAAAAATCTGTTACCCCTTCACTTTGTTGACTTATGACCAAGAAATATTCCTTGTTTAGTTGGAGATCTTTTATTTTATACGGAGCTCCGGAAAGAGTAATACCATCACGGGTTGAGAAATATAGTACACCCTCATCTAAGCCTTTACTTAAATTTTCGGTGAGTGCAACAGTATATGCTCCTCCGGATCCGTATAATAATTCTAATTCTTTATGTGTAGCAATAAAGCTATAGGTCTTTTTCTTTACTAGTTTGCTTGAAGAGATAATTTGATTGTCCTTGATTGGAGAAGCTCCTTTGTTTTGAGAATGGAATTGGTATACGCGATTAAGCTGGACTTCAGTAGTTAAAGCAGCGGCAGTGTCATAAAAGTTAGCATAAACTTCTATTTGGCTCACACAAAGCAAGCACGTAATAATAAATGAAATTAGTCTCATTATTAAGCAAAGTATCCTAGATATTTATCCAGGGTGTACATTTTGAATATATTTCTCAAGTTTATGACACCATAAATATACGGTACACCTATGCATTAATCGATAAATGTTAAAATTCTATTTAATTTTTTCATATATGGTAATACATAATGTATAAAGACTTGATTATAAATATTTTATATTTTAACTTATATTTATATTCACTAAATAAAATTTTGTTAGACTATTAACTTCTAAGCGATAGATCTAGAAGGAAAGCATATTCCATAGCAATTTCTTTATATCGACTAAATCTTCCAGATTGACCTCCATGTCCAGTATCCATGTTACAATACATCAATAAAGGTTCATTATCTGTTTTGAGTAGTCTCAATTTAGCAATCCATTTAGCTGGTTCCCAATATTGCACTTGAGAATCATGGTAGCCCGTGGTAATGAGTAGTGCAGGGTAGTCTTTGGCTTCTATATTATCATAAGGTGAATAGGATTTTATATAATCATAGTACACCTTATCTTTCGGATTACCCCATTCGTCAAACTCCCCTGTAGTTAGCGGAATCGTTTCATCTAGCATAGTTGTAACTACATCTACGAACGGTACCGCCGCAATAGCTGCTTTCCACAAGTCTGGTTTCATGTTGATTACAGCGCCAATAAGTAATCCTCCAGCACTGCCCCCCATAGCATATAACTGATCTGGAGCGCAATATTCAAGATTTTTTAGATAAGCTCCGCAACTATTGAAATCGGTAAAAGTATTACGCTTATTGAGTAGTTTGCCATCCTCATACCATTTCCTACCTAATTCTTGCCCACCTCTTACATGTGCTATAGCATAAACAAAACCTCGATCTAGTAGACTAAGTCTAACAGATGAAAAATAAGGATCCATGCTGTTTCCATAAGAACCATACGCATATAATAGAAGAGGGTTTTTACCTTTTACATAGAGATCTTTCTTATACACTAATGATATAGGAATTTCTGTTCCATCTGCAGCCGTAGCATATAATCTTTCTGACTTGTAATCTTTAGAGCTAAAACTACCGATGACCTCTTGCTGCTTCAGCAAGCAAAGAGTCTGTTCCTCCATATTGTAATCATAGGTACTATTAGGAGTTGTCATAGAAGTAAATTCTAATCGAAGTAGATCTGTCTCTGCTTCTGGATTCCTACTGGTGTAAGTATAGAAAGCTTCTTCACCGAAATCTATATAATGATCTGATAATGATGATTTTACCCTAAGTTGTGTAATGCCATTTATTCTTTCGGATAGGACAATGTATCTGTCAAATAGATCAAAGCCTTCTAACAACACTTTCTCTCTGTGTTCTATGAGTGTTTCCCAGTTTTCTTTTTCAGTATTCAGACTATCACATATTGATAATTTAAAATTGGTAGCTTTATTATCATTGGTTCGTATGTACCATTTCTCTTTAAGATGGTCTATAGTATATTCCAGACCTCTGATTCTTTTTTGAAAAGTTCTGAATTCACCATAAGGATTATCTGCTTCTAGAATTTGAAATTCGTTGGTCAGCGTGGCTGAAGAACCTATAACTAGAAACTTTTTGGATTTGGATTTTTTGATAAATAGATAGAAGGTATCATCTGCTTCATGGTATATTTCTACATCTTCACTAGCTGGAGTACCTAAGATATGTCTGAAAATTTTGTAAGGTCTAAGTGTTTCATCTTTTACAGTGTAAAATAGGGTCTTATTGTCCTCAGCCCAAACAACATAACCTGTCGTATTCGGAATTTCATCCTCTAAGTAAGAATCAGTTGTTAGATCTTTTATTTTTATGGTGTAAATTCTTCGGCTTAAAGTATCTTCTCCATAAGCGAAATACCTGTTATTTGGACTTATATTATTTCCAGAAGTATTATAATAATCATGCTTAGCTGCTAATTTATTGACATCTATGAGTACTTCTTCTTGAGCTGCTAAATCACCTTTTTTTCTACTGTAAATGGGGTATTCCTTACCTTCTTCATATTTACTGATATACCAGTATCCATTGGATTTATAAGGAACGGACATATCGGTTTGTTTGATCCTTGACTTTATTTCTTCAAACAACTCACTTTGGAATTCATCTAGATCTGCCATAGCTACTGACCTATATTTATTCTCCTGTTCTAGATAGGAGACCACATTTTGCGTATGAGCATCTGGACTAGTCGCCATTTTTTGTTCATCTGAGAGGCGCATCCAATAATAGTTATCTATGCGAGAATCTCCATGAATTTCCATAGAATGAGGCTTGATTTCGGCAATTGGAGGTCTAAGTGAATTTATTTTTTGATAAATTTTTGATGAATTATTCATTTCTGTATATAGCTTTATTTATAGGTAGTTTTTTGTCTGTAAAATGGATATATATAATGATTATTTATATGTAAAAAAAAGACCGTTTTCTTAAGTTAGAAATATTGAAATAGAACCCAAATATAGAATTAATACATATATTAATTGGGTATATTTGTCCCATGCGATTACAGAGTTTACGGATTAAAGGCTTTAAAAGCTTTGCAAACGAAACGGTTATCAATTTTGATGATAACCTTATAGGTGTTGTTGGACCAAATGGATCAGGTAAATCCAATATAGTCGATTCTATCAGATGGGTGCTAGGAGAGCAGAAAAGTAGTGAGCTAAGGCTCAAAAAAATGAGTGATGTATTGTTCAATGGAACAAAAACTAGAAAACCAGCTGGCGTTTCCCAGGTTACCCTAGTATTTGAAAATACGAAGAACCTTATCCCTATAGATTTTGATACTGTAAGTATATCCCGACTATTATATAGAAATGGCGATAGTGAATATAGACTAAACAATGTAACCTGTAGAAAAAAGGATATTACTAACCTTTTCCTAGATTCAGGTATCGGTTCTAATTCATATGCAATTATTGAGCTAGCTATGGTTGATACCATCCTTCAAAACAAGGATCATTCTAGAAGGAAAATGTTCGAGCAAGGAGCTGGTATATCCAAGTACAAGGTCAGAAAACGTGAAACACAGCAAAAGCTTAACAACACACAAAATGATCTTGAGCGATTAGAAGATATAATATTTGAACTCGAGAATAATCTCAAATCTCTAGAAAGACAAGCGAAACGTGCGGAGAAGTTTATCCAGCTTAAAGCTGAATACAAAGAAAAATCTATAGTCTTTACAAGATTTCAGATTAAAGATCTAGAAGACAAGTTTAGTAAGAGCAAGGTCAAAATAGAAGATGAAGAAGTCAACTATGCTAAAATCAAATCCGCATTTCTTACTAAAGAATCTGAGTTAGAAAAATTCAAAACTGATAATCTACAAAAAGAACAAAGTGTAAGTGCTAAGCAAAAAGGCTTAAACCAATTGTTCGACACTATAAGACTAGAAGAGAATAAGAAAAACATAAACGAAGAAAAAATTCAGTTCAACAAAAACTCCTTAATTAATCTCGAAAACTCGATAAGTTTCAAGAATAACAGAGTTGCTAGCTTAGAGAAGGAAATGCTAGAGTTAAATACCGAGTTGTCTACTGTAAAATTAAGTGCAACTGAAATTTCTACTGCCTTTCTTGCAGCGTCTAATATCTACCAGGATATAAGAGGAAAATATACTCAGCTGAAAGAAGATTTCAACAAGAATAAGAAACAAATATGGAGTCTAGAAGAACAAAAGACAAATCTGGAGAAGCAAAAAGCAATAGAAGAAAATAAGTTAGATACAAATAAGAATCGTCTGCAGATGTTGCATAAGACGAGTGAAGAAAAAGCACCTTATCTTAAAGAGTTAAGAGATCAGTTAGCCAAGACTACAGAAGTACTTACTCAGTTAGAGCAGCAAGAAACTGAACAAAATGCTAAACTAGAAGCTGCTGTTAATAATGAAAAAGAACTACGGTTGCAACTAGATGGTTATAGAAGTGAAATCAGTGCAGTAGATAAAAATCTAGAAAGATCAATGTCAGAAAGAGATCTTCTGAAAAATATGATTGAAAATCTAGAAGGTTTCCCAGAGTCTATTAAGTATCTAAATAAGAAGTGGGAAAAGGACGCTGTATTGCTGACAGATATAATCGATTACGATGAGTCTTATAGGATTTGTGTAGAACAGTATTTTGAGAAATATATAAACTATTTTGTTGTTAACAATGCTGAGGATGGATTAGATGGACTGAACCTCTTAAAGAAAACGCAGAGTGGTAAAGCTAGTTTCCTCGTTCTAGATGAAATAAAGAACGGTACAACTCACTCTACAAGTCCTGTGGATAATTGTATAGCTTTGGAATCTGTTATAGAATGCAAAACTATCTATAAGGATCTTATTGCAATGCTTACTCGAAATGTCTATATAGTTGAAGATAACAAGCTAGATAATTTATCAAAAGATCAGCTTTCTAGTTATACATTTATTAGTAAAGATGGATCTATAATAAAATCTCCGGGAGAAATAAAAGGAGGTTCGTTAGGCTTGTTCGAAGGGAAAAAGCTCGGTCGTAAAAAGGCACTAGATAAGCTAGAGCAAAAAATAAAGACTCTAGAAAAAAGTAAACAGGAACTAGAAGACAACCTCAACGAGGCAGTAAAAAACTTGCAAGCAATAAATATTCCAGGACTCAGATATGAGTTATCAGAAATTAAATCAAAAAATTATAACTACTCTAATCAGAAAACGAAATTAGATACAGAAATAAAGAATCAAAACGAAAGTATATCTGGTCTAAACGAAGATATAGAGGAAGAGAAAAAATCGATAGAAACTTCTACAAATAATCTTGTGGAGATTGCAAATGAGTTAGACGGTCTACAGGAAAAGTTTAGTGATCTTTCTGTTGCACCAGAACAATCTGAAGAAGAAATTATAGAGATAGAAAAAGAACTAGGGGAGAAGTCGCAAATTTATAATGACCTACAAATCCAAGATATCAAGCAGCAAGGATTAGTAGACAAGATTAGTACAGATCTAGACTACATAAAGAAGCAGATATCTGAAAACAAAGAAAGTATATATGCAGACAGTCAGCGCTTAGTAGAGCTTAAAAGTTCCATAGATCAAGCAGGAGAACTAGTTAAAAACCAAGAACAAAAACTTGTAGAGTTATACGAACAGAAAAGTAATGAACAGAAAGTTCTAGGAGAACAAGAACAGGAATATTATGCTGTAAGGAATCAGATAAATGAGCAAGAAGAAGAGATAAGAAACCTTAATAGAAAGCAACAGCAATCTCAGACTAGACTGAACGAACTAAAAGAAGATCATCACGGTTATCAGCTCAATATGAACTCTGCTGCTGAAAGAATGAAAATAGAATTTGATCTAGAGATTGCGGATATTCTTAAGGAAAAAACAGAAAACGAAGATCAAATTGATTTCACTGCTCTAGGTGAGAAGCTTAATAAAGTAAAAAATAGATTATCTAATTTCGGAGAGGTAAACCCTATGGCTGTAACAGCCTACAATGAAATGAAAGAACGTCTCGACGAGATTATAGTCCAGCGTGCAGATATTCTAAAAGCAAAAGAATCTCTACTAGAAACTATATTAGAAATAGAGACTGATGCAGTAGAGAAATTTTCTGAAGCCTTTACTCAGATATCAGCTAACTTTAAGAAAGTATTCCGAAGTCTGTTTTCTGAGGATGATGATTGTGATCTTGTCTTACTCGATCCTGAACATCCGCTAGAATCGGATATAGAAATTGTTGCAAAGCCTAAAGGTAAGCGACCTAAATCTCTAGCTCAGTTATCAGGGGGTGAAAAAACACTTACAGCAACAGCTCTTTTATTTTCACTCTATCTACTAAAGCCAGCGCCATTCTGTATACTAGATGAGGTAGATGCACCGCTTGATGATGCTAACGTACTTAAGTTTACTAAGCTTATCAATGCGTTTAAAGGTGAGTCGCAGTTTATACTCATCACGCACAACAAGGCCTCTATGGCTGCTGTGGACGTATTATATGGTGTATACATGCAAGAGCAAGGAGTATCGGGGATAAGTCCTGTAGACTTTAGAAATTATGAGTATCAACCTATATTGAATACGGTAAATAACTAATAATTGAATTATTTAGCGCATTGTTTTCTTTCCTGTTCTACTGAAGAAATTCTGATTGGAAATTTTATAGCGGATAGTATTAGTAGGAAATCTCCTAAGACCTTTAGTAATGAGATACAGCTGGGTATTGCTTTACATAAGAAGATAGATACTTTTACTGATAAACATCCTAAAGTAAAAGAAGCTGTAGTTGTGCTTCGAGAAAGACATGGTAAATATGCACCTGTCGTATCTGATATCTTATGGGATTATTACCTAGCTAATAATTGGTCTTTATATTCTGATGAAACATTAGAAGATTTTACAACTAGAACTTATACCATATTTCAAAAATTTAAATCTCAGATGCCATTACGTATGTCAAAAAATATTGACAGTATGATTGCGGCCAATTTCTTGCTGAGATATAGAAGCTTAGAAGGACTGAAAGAATCTTTTGGACATATGGATAGAAGAACTAAGTTTCCGTCTAATTTTGTAGATGCTATAGATGATATAAATGAAAATCAAGATCTCTTCAATAAATTATTTAACGAATTCTTTCCGGATCTGATTCATCTAGCGAAAGTAGAATGTAACTGCACTCATTAAAATCAGTTCTACTTATCCTTCGAAATTAAAGGAAAGGGTGAAAGTGCGACTCTGAACAGTTTCTAAGATTCTAGATTGGTTCAGACTATTTTTGAAAATGTGAATATTGCCTATTCCTCTGGATATTTTAATCTCAGGTGAGAAAATAAAGTAAGGAAAGAAAAATTGCATTCCCACCCCATATTCTATCTGGAAATCATGTGGAGAAAGCTGAATTAGATTTTCTGCGAGTTCTACTCTTGCTCTAGAGTTAGATTGTACATCAAAGGTATATTTAGAACCTATAATAACAAACACTCTCTTGTCCTTATAAGGTAAAGATTTGAATCTAAGTTGGAATGGTATTTCGAAAAATACAGATTCTATCTTCTGAGTTGTCCTAGGTAGATCTGGATTTGTGTTGATAAACTCAAAATTTCGTTCCGAAAATGAAAAGCCAGGAAGTGCTCTGAAATCGAAATAATCACCGATTTTTAGATTAGCAATCATGTTAAGATTTAAACCTGGCCCACTTATACTTTCCACCACATTTATATCTGTATTTGCAACAAATTCTCTGGATTTAGAAATCCTATAACCAGAACTATTGTAACCAAATGCCATTCCAAAGTAATAAGGCTTTTTCTGAAAATCTAGATAGTTATAGTTGTCTCTAGTACTGAATTGAGCACTTATATCCTGATCCAAGAAACAAAGCAAAAAGCTACAAACAAAAAATATTTTCAAACCTCTATTCATGTGGACTAATTCGTTCTATCTATAGTTGATAAATATATTGACATAAAATCGAATACAATCAACTGATAATCTATACTTAACGGCTAAAATCAACCAAAAATTTTATAAAGAATAATTTCATAATACTGGCATAAATAGAAACATCATGATATTTTCTAAAAATCGGTTTATTTATGCGCTTATAAAGCGAAATTACAACTTACTAATGTCAAAAATATCAATATGTATAGAGTATTTTTAGAATAGCTTATTTGACATGCTTAATTAATAAGAAATTCTTTCCTATTCTGCTGATTTTTCACTAAATTTGCACCTTAAGTTTAGAAATATATAAAATATATAAATGGCAGAAAATCAGAGGATTATACCAATTAATATAGAAGATGAAATGAAATCGGCTTATATTGACTATTCTATGTCTGTAATAGTCTCTAGAGCCTTGCCAGATGTTAGAGATGGATTGAAGCCTGTACATAGAAGAGTGCTATATGGTATGTCTGATTTGGGTTTGACAAATAATAAGGCTCATAAGAAATCAGCAAGGATAGTAGGAGAGGTGTTAGGAAAGTACCATCCTCACGGTGATACATCAGTTTATGATTCTATGGTAAGGATGGCACAAGATTGGTCACTGAGATATCCACTAGTGGATGGTCAGGGGAATTTTGGCTCTATGGATGGAGATAGTCCAGCGGCGATGAGGTATACAGAGGCAAGATTAGAAAAGATTTCTGATGAGATTTTGTCAGATATTAAGAAGGATACGGTAGACTTTAGCCTTAACTTTGACGATACCTTACAAGAGCCTACAGTTCTTCCTACCAGGATACCTAATTTACTTATAAATGGCGCATCAGGTATTGCCGTAGGTATGGCAACGAATATGTTACCGCATAACCTTAACGAAGTTATAGATGGCACAATAGCTACAATAGATAATCCAGAAATGGAGCTAGAAGAGTTGATGACACATATAAAAGCACCAGATTTTCCTACAGGAGGAACCATATACGGGACAGATGGGGTAAGAGAAGCATTTGCTACAGGAAGAGGAAGAGTTGTTGTAAGAGGTAAAGCGAATATAGAAGAAAACGCAAATGGTAAAGAGACTATAATAATCACAGAGATTCCTTATCAGGTAAATAAGGCTAATCTAGTAATGAAAATTGCTGAGCTTGTCAATACAGAAAAAATATCAGGTATATCAGATATTAGAGATGAGTCTGACAGAAGAGGTTTAAGAATAGTTGTAGATATCAAAAGAGATTCTATGGCAAATGTAGTGCTGAGTAAACTCTATAAGATGACGCCGCTACAATCTTCTTATGGTGTAAATAATGTTGCACTTGTCAATGGCAGACCTGAGATACTGAACCTTAGACAAATTATAGATGAGTTTGTTAAATTCCGTATCGAAGTTGTTGTTAGAAGAACACAGTTCGAGCTTAAGAAGGCAGAAGAGAGAGCGCATATATTAGAAGGACTTATTATTGCGCTAGATAACCTAGATGAGGTTATAAAAATTATCAGAAACTCTAAGACGGTAGAAGATGCGAAAAATGGTTTGATGACTAGCTTCAAGCTATCAGAGATTCAAGCTAAGGCTATATTAGAGATGAGATTGCAGAAACTAGTAAGCTTAGAGATAGAAAAAGTAAGAAAGGAATACAACGAATTGATGGTTCTTATAGAGGACCTAAAAGATATTCTAGCTAGTGAAGGTAGACAGAAGGAGATTGTAAAAGAAGAGCTAAGAGAAGTAAAAGATAAGTACGGTGACGAGCGAAGAACAGATATTACTTTTGCTGATGGTGATATCAGTATAGAAGATATGATTCCTAATGAGAAAGTGGTTATTACTATTTCTAATTTAGGTTATATCAAAAGAACGAAAGCTACAGAATTCAAAGCTCAAAGTAGAGGAGGGAGAGGATCCAGAGGTTCTAAGACAAGGGACCAAGATATGATAGAGCATTTGTTCGTAGCAGATACACATAACTATCTACTTCTATTTACAGAGCAAGGTAGGTGTTTCTGGTTGAGAGTATATGAAATTCCTGAAGCGGCTAAGACTTCTCAAGGGCGTGTCATTCAGAACATCATCTCTCTTCCTAAAGAAGATAAGGTAAAAGCTTACATCAAAATAGAAGATCTTAAAGACGAGGAGTTCCTTAAGAATAACTGCATTGTTTTCTGTACTAAAAAAGGTACGATCAAGAAAACACTAGTAGAAGCTTTCTCCAGACCTAGGGTAAATGGTATAAATGCCATTACTATAAAAGAAGGTGATCAGTTGTTGGAAGTTAAATTGACAAATGGAAATTCCGAAATTATTGTAGCAAACAGAAATGGTAGAGCTATAAGATTCGATGAAGGTAAGGTAAGAGAAATGGGTCGTTCTGCTGCTGGAGTTAGAGCGATGAGAATGACAGACGAAGAGGATGAGATAGTAGGAATGGTAAGTATAGACAAGGGGGATTTGGATCATTCTTTATTGGTTGTCTCTGAACATGGAAATGGTAAGCGTTCAGCTCTAGAAGAGTATTCTGTAACTAATAGAGGTGGAAAAGGAGTTAAAACCATGCAGCTAAACGATAAGACGGGCAAACTGGTTGCGCTAAAAGCTGTGACATCTGAACAAGATCTTTTGATTACGACTAAATCTGGTATTATTATCAGAATGCCAGTATCAGATATAAGAGTTATGGGTAGGGCTACTCAGGGCGTCAGAGTCATAAAATTAACTGGAAAAGAGTCTATTTCTGATGTAGCTGTAATTGCAAAATCAGAAGAAAGCGATGAAGAAGAATAAAATCTTAACGTATCATAAATTAAATTTAACATTTGTTAAGGATTATTATTAATACTAAATTTGTCTTATAGTTGTGTAATCAATTTTTAAATAAATATTAATAAATGAAAAATCTCAGTCTCACCCTTTTAGCGTTTTTGTTTATGATCACTGGGTCATTACAAGCGCAAGACGCTAAAAAAGCGTTTAAATCAGCTGAAAAAGCAGTAAAATCTTTTATAAAAAACCCTGCAGATGAATCTAACTCTGTTGCTTCTATAAAAGAATCTTTCGATACCGCCTTTGCTAGTTCTGATATTAGTGATCAATCTAAGAACTGGATAAAGAAAGGAGATCTTCTAACTAAGATTGCTGATATAGAATATATAAAATCTGTTACTCCTGGCGCTAACTATCAGATACAGTATAAAGATGCTGCTCTAGATGCTTATCAGGCTTACATGAAAGCTAAAGAGTTAGGAGATGAAAAGAAATATCTATCAGGAATAGATGGATTGGAAGGTCATCTAAATAATACTGCAGCTCTTGTTTATTCAAATAAAGATTATAAAAGTGCATTTCAATTATTTAAAACAAGTATTGATGCTAAAAAAATGCTCAATGCAGCAGGAAAAGAATCTAGATTAGATGTAGACACCTTATATAGAGATCAAGTTCTATTTACAGCCGTAAGTGGTTTCTATGGAGAAATGGCAGAAGAATCTAAGCCTTACTTTTTAGAACTTAAAGAGGCTGGAAATGCAGACGCAGTTGTATATGAAGCATTATATTCTATGACTTCTGAGACAAACCAAGAAGAGGCATTAATGTACTTAGAAGAGGGTAGAAAAGCACACCCTGAAGATACAGGTATGTTATTTAGCGAAATAAATCATTATCTGAAGGCGGGAGAACTAGAAAAACTTATTTCTAAGTTAGAATTAGCTATAGAGCAAGAGCCTGATAATATTACCGTTTATACAACTATGGGATCTGTATATGATCAACTGCATCAGCAAGAAACTAAGGCTGGAAATGCAGCTAAAGGCACTGAGTATTTTGGAAAAGCTTTAGAATACTTTAATGCTGCTAAAGCTAAAGATCCTAAGAACTTTGATGCTGCATATAGCGTAGGGGCACTTTATTATAACAAAGCTGCAGGTATGGTAGATGGACTTAACGAGCTAGCAAATGATTTTTCTGCTGATGGTATGAAAAAATATGATGCTAAGAAAGTAGAGATGGATAAAATTTTCGAACAAGCTCTTCCGTTTTTCAAAGAAGCTGAGGCGCTAAAGCCTAATGATGTAAATACGATCATCGCCCTGAAAGAAATCTATGCAAGAATGAATAAGCTAGACAAGGCTGACGAATACAAAGCAAAGTTAGATAGCATGAACTAAGCTAACTTATAAATAAATTCTAAGAGAGTCATTCATTTATTGGATGACTCTTTTTTTTGCCCATAGCTGGTATCAGAAAAAGATAAAAAATACTTTTCACATCTTTACTTCAGACGGCTGAGCCAAATGAAGCTTTAAAGAAGGCATTAAAAGCATTCAAAAAGTCCATTAAATAAATGGATTATTTATCTGTTACTCTTGAAAAATCATTTGCTAGATGTGATTTTGATTGTCAAAATTCATCTCTAAATGATTACATCAAGAAGCAAGTAAGTCAAGATGTAAAAAAGAAACTATCTGTTTGTTTTGTTTTATTAGCAGATGACAATAAAACTGTAGCAAGATTCTACACTTTATCCAATGGTAGTATTTATTATGAGAATGTGTAGCAGTAATTATAGACCCGATTGATAAATATGCTGAAAGTTATTTTTCACATTTTGGTTTTGTAAAGCTTCCGGACAGTGGAAAAATGTTCTTAGATATGAAAAGAATTAAAAACCTAAACTTATAAAGACAATAAGTAAAATAGTCGTATCCTCTCTTACTTTGTTATAGAAGGGATGTTACTTGACCATCAAATATAATCTTCTCAATAAGGCTGAGCATTAATGAATTTATTAAATTGTGTAATGCTCACAAATTTCTCTAAGGGTATTAGTAAAATGAATGGCTGGATACTGAGGCGGGTTTCCTGGCTTTCCCTTGCACTTATAGTATTGATCTGTGTAGATGTCATTATGCGGTACTTGTTTTCTAATACGAAAACATGGATAATAGAACTAGAATGGCATCTCTTCGCTTTGCTATTTCTTATTGGCTCCGCTGGTGCTATGGCTAAGGATGAACATGTCAGAGTAGATCTGTTTTACAATAAACTTAGCCCGAAGAGAAAAGCACTAGTAAATATTTTTGGTATTCTTTTCTTGCTTATTCCTTGGTGTATAGTAATTATCTATACTTCCTATAATTACGGAATGAACTCCCTTCATATACTTGAGGGTTCACCAGATCCTGGAGGATTACCCGCTAGGTATATTATAAAGTTCTCTATCATGGTTGCTTTTGTATTGTTAATTCTACAAGCCCTAGCTGAACTTATAGGTAACCTTACAGTCTTGTTCAATAAATCAGCATAATGGAGATCGTAGCTGTTATATTATTTGCTTTGATTTTCTTTGTGATATTATCTGGATATCCTGTTGCTTTTGTATTGGGAGGTTTATCTATAATAGTTGGTTATTTCTTTGTTCCTGATTTCTTCAGTTTATTGCCTTTGAGATTTATGGGGATTATGCAAAACCAAGTTCTGATAGCTGTTCCATTATTTATCTTTATGGGATTGATGCTAGAAAAATCGGGACTAGCTGAAAGTATGTTAGATACAATGGCTATTTTATTCGGAAAGATTAGAGGCGGATTAGCCATCTCTGTTATTATAGTTGGCGCATTATTAGCTGCAAGTACAGGCATAGTAGGAGCTACTGTTATCACTATGGGACTTATAAGTCTACCGACCATGCTTAAGAGAGGCTACAGTCCAGCGCTCGCTGCAGGTACGATAACATCTAGTGGAACCTTGGGACAGATTATACCGCCTTCTGTTGTGCTTGTTTTGCTAGGGAGCGTACTGAATGTTTCTACAGGGGATCTTTTTAGAGCAGCACTAGTTCCAGGTATGTTTCTAGTGCTAGCCTATATCGTTTATATACTAGTAATCTCATGGCTCAATCCTTCCATCGCGCCAGCTATATCTGAAGAAGAGATAAAGGCTTTTAAGGGAGAACATTTTTATAAGAAACTGATCAATGCTTTTGTACTGCCTTTTCTACTTATGCTAGCAGTGCTCGGTTCTATATTTGCAGGTATTGCATCTCCTACAGAGGCTGCTGCAGTAGGTGCCTTGGGCGCTATTCTTTTAACAATGCATAAGTCAAAATTTAATCTAGAGGTACTGCAAGTCGTTATGCAGAAAACCACCTATCTGACTAGTATGGTGTTTATGATTTTGCTAGGTGCAACTACCTTTGCACTCGTGTTTAGAGGTTTAGGTGGAGATAAGTTTTTAGTGGAACTCATAGAAAATGCTAATCTAAGCGCAACATCATTTTTGTTACTCGTAATGATCGTAGTTTTTATCGCTGGATTTTTTATTGACTTTATAGAGATCATATTTATTATCGTTCCTATAGTGGCACCTATATTTATCAGTTATGATATTGATCTTGTTTGGATTGGGATTTTACTTGCATTGAATTTACAGACTTCTTTCTTGACACCGCCATTTGGCTTTGCCTTATTTTATCTTAAGGGTGTAGCTCCCAAAAGTGTGCAAACCAAGGATATTTATAAAGGCGTTATTCCGTTTCTTATTATCCAACTTATCGTCTTACTAGCGGTAGTTCAGTTTCCGCAAATCATACAATTCTAGATTGTCAATTCTATGCTTGCAATTTATTGTAAAACTGTTTTTCTGAAATATTAGACCACTGAGTTATATTGTCTTGAAAGGTTTTGTAAGACGCATACACTTTTTTTGCTTGTTTATTGTTACTCACTAACTCGTCAAGTACTTCTTTCGTATTGCTTCTTAGATTAGCGATAACATCGTCAGGAAATGCTCTGATCTCTGCACTACTTTCTTTTTTAATTTTTGAGAGGTACTCATAATTTTTAGCATCTAATTGAGCCAACGTCCAGATGTTCAGTTGAGATGATGCTATTTTTAGAATTTCTTGTATGTCAGAAGGAAGGCTGTCAAACAAGCGTTTCGTCATCATGAACTCTAGTATGGTTCCTGGTTCATGCCAACCTGGAGTGTAATAGTATTTAGCAATTTTATGAAATCCCATAATGTAATCATGATATGGTCCTATCCATTCTGTAGCATCTATTACACCTCTTTCTAGATTAGTATATAGTTCACCACCAGCAACCAATACGGTGGTTGCACCAGCTTTGTTGAGTACCTTTCCTCCTAGTCCAGGCATTCTCATTTTAAGACCTTTGAAATCTGATATACTATTGATCTCTTTGTTAAACCAGCCACCCATTTGGACACCAGTATTACCAGCAACAAAAGGTACTAAATTAAAGTCAGCATAGATTTCCTTCCATAATTCGTAACCATCTCCTGCATACATCCATGCATTGACTTGCTGAGCATTCATGCCATAAGGGACACTGGCAAAAAACTGTAAGGCTGGATTTTTACCAGCCCAATAATAACTTGCCCCAGCTCCCATTTCTGCGGCACCAGCACTTACTGCTTCGAAAACCTCGAAAGCTGGTACTAGCTCTCCAGCGCCAAATACTTTGATTTCTATTCGACCACCTGATAAGCGGTTTACGATATCAGCGAACAGCGTACAGCCCTCACCCAAGACTGGAAAGTTCGGTGGCCATGTAGATACCATCTTCCATTGATAGGTTTTGTTGAAATTGATATTGGCAGCTACTACTTTTTCTTCTTCCTGACAAGAAGTAGCTAGACTCATACCTAGCGTTCCTAAAGCTGCTGTTTTCAAGAACTGTTTTCTACTCGTTTTTTTCATATACTATTATATGAGAATTAATATAATAAATTTTAATAATGTATTTTTGAGCTTTTATAAAAACCAACGCTAAAGATGAAAGAAATTAAGGAGCCTAATGCGCTAAATGATGTATCGAAATTCCATGATACTTTTAATCTTCCAATCCTAGAAGAACCGACTATTCCCTCTGCACAGCGTTGTATGCTTAGGATAAATCTACTAGAAGAAGAACTAAGGGAACTGAAGGAGGCTATACAAGCAGATGATCTAGTAGAAGTTGCTGATGCCTTTTGTGATATACAATATGTTCTTTCTGGTGCTATACTAGAGTTTGGTCTAGGATCTAAGTTTAAAGAGCTTTTCGATGAGGTACAACGCTCTAATATGAGTAAAGTGTGCAAGACCTTAGAAGAAGCTGAAGCGACACAGGCACATTATAAGGAAAAGTCTAATACGGTTTCTCATATCGAGAAAAAAGGTGATGAGTTTCTAGTATATAGAACGGAAGATGGCAAAGTGCTGAAGTCTGTAAACTACAGTCCTGCAGACATAAAATCTAAGTTGTAAAAGTAGAATAGGGGCAAAAAAAGGCCTGCCTAAGTACTTTTCCTAGACAGGCGGCTCCCATTTACGAATAAAAATAATCTTTATCAGAACATACCGAGTATGTCCAGTATTTCTTGTAACGTTTTTTCTTCGGGTTCTATGCTTTCCTCATGGTTATTTTCTAAGACAGTTTCTTTTATTCCAAACCTGTAGGTTCCATCTGATCTCTCAGAAATAACTACAAAAGTAACGCCATATCCTATAGGGCAAGCGTTGTTTGGCTCGCAAAATAACATTTTCTGTGGATCTCCATATAATCCTAATACACTATTTATGTCATTAAATACGACGAATGCTATAGTATTAGTATTTGTATATTCTTCTGGAAGAGAAACGCATACAGAAGTCTTTTCGTCTTCAGAAAGATCTATAAATCTATCACAATTGATCCAGGTAAGCTCATCCACTAAAAATTCGTACCCAAAGCCAAAACTTCCTAAAGAATCAGGTAAATTCCATTCAGAAAGTATTATTTGTTCCCATCCGATTTCTGTTTCAGGTAATACATCCCAATTAAATTCATCTAACCCAACTCGATCTCCATAAAATAATTGCATATCATTCACCGGATTTTCGTTCGGTAATTGAATGTTTATCCTTTTATCTAATTGCAGTGTTTGACCATTTTTTTGAGCGTTAAGTTTGAATACGCCAGCAGATTCTATAAGATCTCCTGAAGATATAGTTGGCACATGATATAACATAATTATACCTTGATCTACTATATCTAGGTAAGTAAACTCTACCTGACCTTCTACAATGTTTCCATCAGCATCGGCAAAAGCATTTTCTGGTATCCTAATGACGACCAAATTATCTGTATAGATTATATTTTCTTTCTGATTATCTATAGTAACCGTATTTTCTAAAGTTTGTACTGTTCTGAAGAAATTATCTATCTGTCGATTATTCTCATAGGGTGTAAATCTATTGTACTCATCTACGCAAGCGCTGAATACTAAAAGCAAGATCGCAATTGGGAGCGTCATTGTTTTTAATGTTCTTTTACTTCTCATTTTTAATTTTAGTTGTATATATCTAAGAGATTATGATTAATGATTTCGTTGCCTTCGTGTTTTAAAAATTATATCTAATTCCTGTCAATAGCCCTAATTTTAAGTATTCTTGTGAAATAGGATAGGAGTTAGAAGTAAAAGACTGTGAATAGTATCTTAAGTTAGGCTCTATCATGAAATCGACTCTTGGCGATAGATAAAAGTGTAAAGCTATACTTCCAGTAAAACTTAGGCCTAAGCTTGATTTGTAATTGCTGCCAGATATACTCACTGGATTCAGCTCTTGATTGAGAAAACTACCTTTCTGGCTAAATAGAAGATTGACAAATACACCTGTATTAAGACCTACACTAAACTTATCATTAAATGGCATCTCAAGAGCTACTAACAAAGGAATATCTAGACTTCTGTAAGCGTTATGGGTCCTGATTTCTCCTAGGCCATATGTTTCTGATTCTTCTAGAATTTCTCCAGCCTCATTTAGCACACGAGTAATCTGTAGAGAGTCCGGATTTCGATAATCGAATATTTCATTAATCTGTGAATAATTTACGCCTGTTTTGAATGCAATTCCAGACTTAGTTGTATAAGAAATTCTGAATCCTGCAGAAAAGGATAAAAAAGCAGATTCTGATACATCTCTTCGAGCGATATAATTATCTAATTCTGAGTCTGCTGAACTAAAGGATCTTACAGCAAAATCAGGTGATACATATAACTCTAGATGAAAACCTGGTCTAGTTTCTATAAAAGAAGGGCAGTCCGTCAGTAATCTATTAGCATCATATTCTCTTAGCTCATTTTGAAGAGAGAAGGTTTCTTGCTTACCTAATATAGCTAATTCTGCTAGCACTCTGCTCTGATCACCAATAATAGAAACTGCTTCAGTTGTCACTTTATCTTTGCTAAGGCTCGCTTGAGCATTTTTTACTTCATTAGTTCTGCTATTGTTATTGACATTGTTTCTGCTATTTCCATCAACTTCACCGAAATTATCACTACTTGACTTTTGGTACTTGTCAATATTATCACTTGTTTTTATGTCAAATTGTTTTTCATTCAGAATACCAGATCTTTGCATTTCTGCTGATAAGCCTATTGTTCTATTATTTGTATTGTTAATATCTAATTGTAAATCAGTAATATTTTTTATGTTGCTTAATGTATTAGTTGAATTACTAGTTGTTTGACTTGCATTAGTTGTACTGTTAGCAATAGTGCTCTTTGTATTACTATTACTGTCTGTCGAATTATTGAAATCAGCTCTATTTATGTTTGTGATGTCTTCCTTTTTATCGCCATTGCTTACTTCTGAAAGCAAATCTTGATTATTTGACCTAGATATATCATTTTTTCTAGATGTATAACTATATATACCTGCTAACAGTATAGAGAGAACAACTACTGTGGTTGCAATACCCCAGATCGGTAACCTAGTTTTATCAGCTGCCTCAGCAGCATCTAGGTTTGATTCTATCTTATCCCATAATCCCTCTGGTACAGTTTCCAGACGGTCATATAGTTTTTCATTAAATGCTTTATCTAGCTTACTCACACTGCTATATTTTTTAAATTTTCTATTTTTTGTTGAAGCAACCTCCTAGCTTTTACTAATTGAGACCTGGAAGTACTTTCCCCTATATCGAGTTGTTCACCTATTTCCTTATGAGAAAAGCCTTCTATTGCATATAGGTTAAATACAGCTCTATATCCATCAGGCAGCTCAGAAATTAGTTTCATAAGCTCATCTTCAGATAGTTTGGAAAAGATATCTGGATCTGCAGATCTAGACTTGTAATCTTCTATGCCAGGAATTTCATGACTGAATGATTTCTTCTTGATATGTTTAAGCGCAGTATTCACCATGATACGTCTTATCCATCCTTCGAAAGAGCCATTTCTTTTGAACTGGTGTAAATTTCTAAACACACTTACAAAGCCTTCTTGCATAAAATCTTCAGCTTCAGCTTCATATCTCGCATATCTCTTACAAACACCGAACATCTTACGTGCATATAGCTCATATAGTTGCTTCTGTGATACTCGATCATTCAGAAGACATTGTTCTATGAGTTTTATTTCTGTAATACCTCTTATGTTTAAAGGAGACATACAATTATTGTTGCTTCATTATGTAGATACCGCATAAAGCAATTTCGTTGCTTTGCTATCAAAAATATTTTTATTCTTCTACAATAGCATCATCTATGATCTCATCTCCATCACCATCCAGATCCAGAAAACCAGCTGCTTTAGACTCTGGTGTATCTTTCTGAATATCTACTCTTTTTTCATTGATTGTTATCTTTCCTTCAGAAAAAGCGGCATGATCACCATCTGCATATCTTGATGCCTTGGAAAAGAAATCATCCGTTCCTTCTAGTAAGGAACCTGAAGCATCTAGGGTGTCTTCAGCAAATTCTCTTTTAGGTTTAGCTGCCTCTTCAGCATGGAAGGCTTCTGCTTTTTCCATGGTTTCATCTAGCTTATCACTCATTTTCTCTGTGATATCCTGGGCTTTTTCTACCATTGAATCTTTGATGTCTAACACTTTTTCTCCGACTTTTTCTGATAAGTCTGATCCGGTATCTATAACCTTACCACCTACTTTTTCTGCTATTTCTCCGAATTTTTCCGTTGCATCGGCTCCTTTTTCTAATACCTTAGATCCCACGTCTTCTGTAAAGCTTTTTGCCTTGTCTACCATATCAGAACCTGTATCTAATACTTTTTCACCTACTTTTTCTGTAAAGTCTTGCGTCTTACTGAGAGCACTAGCTCCTGCACCGACAACGGCAGAACCTGCATTTTCTATGGTAGAACTAGAAGAGCTTACTGCATCTTTGCCCAGATCTACCGCACTATCCGCTGCATCTGTAGTAAGATCTTTAGCTTTTTCTATAGCGTCTGTTCCCTTTTCCATAATCTTAGACCCTAATGATTCTACGCCATCCGTAGCCTTTTTTACAATGTCAGAATCAGATACTTTATCTACTGTGTCAGATACGATATCTTTTGTTTTTTCTATTATGTTTTCGGAACCATCGAGAATAGCATCCCGTAATCCACTTGTTTTATCTCCTACAACATCTGCAGCATCAGATACTAGGTCTTTTGATTTATTCACTATATCGGACCCCTTATCTATGGCAAAATCTCCTGCTTTATCTGCAGCAGACTTAGCTATACTTTCTGCACCAAATAACAATTTTTTCATTGAACTTAGAATACCCATTTTCTTTTGATTTTATATATGTAAATGCTTTTATAATAAACTACAAAGTACGGCTTTTATCCTTTAGATGTAAATGTTTTTGGAGTTATGATGTAAAATTTACAATCAGATCCTTAAGCGCCTGATCGAGAAGAATTAACTCCTACTAAGCATAGTGCTTTTGACATACTAAAACGAACTGGTTTTATAGAAATACGCTACTAAGTGAAATAAAGGTTTTCAGCTAGTTTCTTGAAGCAGTAAGCACAGATGATTATATTGTGCTTAAGATGAAAACGAATACGCAACATAATATAGAAGAAGTACTCTCAGAGATTAGCGCCCTTACTAAAGTGAATAATCATCTTAATCAAATTACGCAAGAATATAACCTTGGTAATGAGGAATTGAGTAAACTAGATAAGCAAGTTGAAGCAGAATTCAAAGATGTACAAAAACTAGAAAAGGCAGGTCTAAAATCTTTGTTTTCTAAAGTGCTAGGAAATAAAGAAGAACAACTTGATAGAGAGAGACAGGAATATCTACAAGCTACGCTGAAGTATAATGAGTTAAAAAAGACGCAAGAGTTGTTAGAGTTTGAGAAAGATTTATTAGAAAAGAAAACGGCTTCTTTAGATAGTTATATCGCTAGACTCAATAAGCTCAAAGAAATACGAGAGCGTGAAATAATGTCTAGTGGGTCTTTAGCGGCAAACGAATTGTTGTTGATAGCTAAAAAACGAGACAAGAACTTTGTCCTCATTAAAGAAATAAAGGAGGCTTATAATGCTGGAAGCCAAGCACTGGATATGCTAGCTAAGATAAACCATCATCTTAAAAGTGCTAGACAATGGGGGAACTATAGTGGCAGAAGTGGTCGCCTTGGTAATTATAATAAGCGAAGAGCAATAGATAGTGCTAATAGTGTATTACACCAAGCCAAGAGAAAACTCAACGCCTTCCATACAGAACTTAGAGACGTTGGTGTCAATGCAGATTTTCATATTAAAATGGAAAACTTCAATACATTTATAGACTTCTTTTTTGATAATCTTATTTCTGACTGGATCGTGCAACAAAAGATAAAAAATACACTATCTAATGTACAGTCGAATATGGATAAGGTTACCCGTATATGTCAGTCGCTAAATAGTGAATTGACAAATGTGCAAGCTACACTTAAGGATTTAGAGCAAAAGAGAAGTATAATATTAGAAACCAAATAAGCAATTAAGTTGATGAAATATTCCAAACTAGGAAATACAGATATTGAGGTAAGTAAGATATGTCTAGGAACAATGACTTTTGGAGAACAGAACTCAGAACAAGAAGCGCATGAGCAATTAGATTATGCGCTCAGTAGAGGTGTAAATTTTATAGACACAGCAGAATTATATGCAGTGCCGAGTAGAAAAGAAACACAAGGACTTACAGAAAAGTATATTGGAACATGGTTGCATGGTAGATCAGATCGAGATAAAATTATCCTAGGAACAAAAGTTACAGGGCCTGCACCTAACCTAAGGTATATAAGAAAGAACT
>CAYYWZ010000015.1:0-60741 GCA_964475415.1 uncultured Saprospiraceae bacterium
CTAAAGATTGGTTCGTTTTTCATAGTTCTATTTTTTGAGTTGCTGACCTATAACGAATAATGATATCCAGCGTCTCTGTGAGGTACGAGCAGATATGCTGTGATATCTAATGTTAGGCATAGGATTTTATTACCAGTTTTTAAGTTTTTGAATCTCATTTTCCCAAGTAGTAATAGAAGGAGCATCATCATAAATATCTGATGCCCTCAAGACATCATTTTCAATTTGAGATTTCCACTTTATGAGTAAAGGGTCAATTGTTTGATCATTAAATAAGGTATTTTTGAAAATACTCATTCTATCTTCATAAACGTCTTGAAATTCCATAAATCCACATTGTAGTTTGTCATTATAAACCAAAAAATTTATAGATTCATCATAGAAGGGAATCGTATCACCCGTCATGCAAGAATTGTTTTTAAAATATATCGTGGAGTCGATTGCCTTGAATTCTAAATTATCTAAATCCCATGGTATCAGATGTACCTTTTGATTAATGTCGTCAGAAAACCAATAAATATTCCCATTTACACAATCTCCTTCTCCACACCACCAATAAAATGCAGCTTCATCAGTATGTCCTATTGAAAAACCAACAACCATATTTCTAATTAAAGATTCCACGTCAAACCACCTTTCAATTAGCGTCTTCATATTCATCGAATTGGTATTTTCAATATCATATGCAAAATCTGCAAAATTTGAAATGTCACTAATTTCCTCATTCGTTTTGAGAGATTGAATCATAAGAGATTGAATTGTTGCTTTGCGATCAGGCTGTATAGGCCATATATCTTTTAAAATATTTCCGTCATTTTGAAAGTTGAGGTTTGCAAATTTGCCATCAATTTGTTCTGTTAAAGCATATAAACCAATAAATTCATCATTTATATACAATTTAGCATGAACACATCTAGGTGATTTAACCCCGAAATTTCCATAAAGCCAATAACCTAATCTTTCTTTCATTAAGCTTGGGTCATTGTTTAATGAATGGAATTGCAATTTCTTTAATCCGTAGAAAGTAGTGCCTTTGTTCAGCCAGTTAATTTTAATTTTTGTTGAGAGCTTAGTACTTGACTTAGATCCAGTATTACCTTCACTTAAAAATCCATTCCAAGATTGGTTTGACCCCTTGTATCTTATTCCAATCGGACTTATTGTATCTTTTTGAAAGATAAGCATGGCTTCAGTATATTCTTCTTTTTTAGGATCAGCATCTAAAAAAGCTAAATTCTCCCCAGGGATCTTAATATGAAAACTATAAAGTGAATCTTGATTGAATATTATTTCAGAGTTGAGGTTGAGATAATCTTCACTTCCTGAAGGTTGAATAATTGGAACTTCGAATTTCGGAAGAATACAATTGTCTTCTGTGTCATTTTTTGAACATGAACAGAAAAGCAATATCAAAATAGATAGTACTGAATATGGTAGTATGTTTTTTTTCATTCTCATCTTATGCCTAACAGTCAAATATAATCATCTTTTAATCTAGATATATCCAATACCTGAAAGTGGATAAAAAAAGACGCTCTACTAAAGTAAAACGTCTTTTCTATATCGTATTAGATCTATAAATTCACAGCCTAAGACTTAACTGTTTTTATGATCGAACTTGCTACTTTATATGGATCAGCATTAGATGCTGGTCTTCTATCTTCTAACCATCCCTTCCAGTCGTTTTCTACCGTTGCAATAGGAATTCTTATAGAAGCTCCTCTGTCAGACACACCATAAGAAAACTTGTGTATAGATTGTGTCTCATGCTTACCCGTAAGACGTTGTTCATTATATGCTCCGTATACATCGATAGCAGCCTGTATTCTATCTGGCTTACCAAATTTTTCACATATCATATCATAGTCTTCTTTCTTACCAGAAGTTCTAAGAAGTGTATTGGAGAAGTTAGCATGCATACCAGATCCATTCCAGTCTCCTTTGACAGGTTTAGGATGCAGATTTACTCTAACACCATATCTTTCAGCAACTTTTTCCATTAGATATCTCGCTGCCCATACTTGATCTCCTGCCTCCTTAGCTCCTTTAGCAAATACTTGATATTCCCACTGTCCTTTCATTACCTCTGCGTTGATTCCTTCTATATTGATATCTGCTGCAATACAATAATCCATATGCTCTTCTACAATTTCTCTTCCTACAGCATACTCAGCTCCTAAAGAACAGTAGTAAGGCCCCTGAGGAGCTGGATAAGATCCTCGTGCTGGAAATCCTAGTGGTGAATGATGATCTATATCCCAGAAAACATATTCTTGCTCGAAACCAAACCAGAAATCATTATCATTATCGTCTATGGTTGCTCTACCATTAGTTGGGTGAGGAGTACCATCTGCATTGAGAACTTCGCAGATTACGATATATCCTGATTTTCTAGAAGGATCTACAAATAGTCTTACAGGCTTAAGCAAAAGGTCAGAAGAATTGCCTTCAGCTTGGTTGGTAGAGGATCCATCATAAGACCACATCGGACAGTCTTCTATATTTCCTTTAAACTTACTGTCATCTACAACTTTCGTTTTAGATCTCATTTCTTGAGTCGGCTCTGTACCATCGAGCCATACGTATTCTAACTTATATTTTGCCATAGGGAATAGCGGGTTTGGTTATGAAAGCCACAAATGTATAAATATCAAAAAATCATATATATGTAAATATATTTGCAAATGTGATACTCAATGAGCAATTTTGTGTATTAATTCTTTGATTATCAGTATATAAAAAATATTATAATGTTATGCCTATAAGTGATTCTGCCCAACTTTTTAGCCTTATAAGCAGCTTAGATAGATCGGATAAACGCAGTTTCAGACTATATGTAAGCAGAATAGAAAGCAATAAGCACAACCAGTTTGTACAACTATTCGACCTTATGGATAAGATGAAGTCTTACAACGAAGATCTTATAAAAAAGAAGTTTCCCACACTTAGTAACAATAACTTATCTAACCTGAGAAGACATCTTTACGCCCAGATTCTCAAGAGTCTCCGTTTAGTCAACTCTAAAAAAGACATAGAACTACTGCTTAGAGAATATCTAGACTATGCTAAGATACTATACAGTAAAGGTCTATATCTACAAAGTCTCAAAATCTTAGACAAAGCTAAAGATCAAGCTAAAAGCGCTTCACAGAACATTCTTTTGTTCGAGATTTTAGAATATCAGAAGATGATAGAATCTAGACATATCACTAGATCTAGAAAAATTAAAAATAAAGTAGAGAACCTTATCTCTCATTCTGATAAGACTAAGGAGGTTGTCTCTAGCACTTCCCATTTCGCTAATCTCAGTCTCAGAATGCAAGGCCTCTACATAAAATTTGGTTACGCCAAAAACGAAAAAGATCTGTTCCTAGTAAAAGATTACTTCCAGTCTCACCTACCCAACCACGATGTCCATAGACTAACATTCTATGAGTCCGTTCTTCTACATCAGAGTTACGTTTGGTTTTACAACATGCAACTAAACTTCAAGCTTAGTTACAAACATGCCTATCTGTGGGTCAAGAAATTCGAAGAAAAACCACTTATGATAGAAAAAGATCCTGACCTATATGTCAGAGGTCTACATTACTTGCTAACCCATACTTTCTATCTCAACGATATCGATAGGTTTAAAATACATTATAACAAACTTGTAGATTTCCAAGACCAGTCTCAGCAAAAACTTATCGATAATACGAAGATCATGTACACAAATTATAGAACAAACGCAGAGATCAATCTTAACTATCTTAGTGGCAAGTTTTCAGAAGGTATCAGCAAAATTCCACATTACGAAGCTGCTATGTCCCAGTTTACAAACAAACTCGATAGCCACAGAACGGTTATCTTCTTATATAAGATAGCATGGCTTTATTTCGCTGCTGGAAAATATAATGAAGCCCTGGATTATGTAAGTTCAATACTCAACACTAAGCAAAATCACCTTAGAAATGATATCATATCTTATTCTAGACTCTTAGAATTAGTTTGTCATTTCCATCTTCAGCACTATGACTTGATATACAATACGCATGTCAATGTTAAGAGAAGTTTCTCTATAAATGATGAAAAAAGCAAGGTGGTAGGTCTCACTATTGACTTTATAAGAAAAATGGCGAAAGAAAAAAGAAAGCCTGTTCAGAAGGAAATAGAATTACTATCAGTAGAATTTAGTAATTTATTAAAGCAAAAATTATCAAAAAGACCATTTTTATATTTTAACTTTCTGCTCTGGATAGAAAGCTTACAAGAAGACAAGTGCATAGAAGATATTTTTCATACCATTTAATAATTATCTGTCTGTTCTCAGCATTTAATTTTTCCCTATTGGCCCAGACAGATCTGGAGCAGAGCGGTGCACTGTCTATTGATGAAATTTTAGATCAGCTATTTACGGAAGATGAAGATCTTAATGATAGTAGTTTTGCTGATCTCTATGAGAACCTAAACTTTTACATAAGTAATCCTATCAACATAAATAATGCGGATACAGACTTCTTTAAGTCTACTGGCTTGCTCAACGATTTACAAATAACCGCATTTCTAAATTATAAAGCTCAGTACGGTGACTTTATAGCGCTAGAAGAATTACAAGTAGTGGAAGGATTCAATGCTGAGATTATCCAGCGATTACTCCCATTCATTAAATCTAATAACGAAAACGATTTCCAGCGTTCTATTCCACACATGATAGCTAATGGAAGTTCCACACTTTACGCTAAGTACATCACTGTTCTAGAAGATCAAGCTGGTTTTGACGAAGAAGCTACAAATGGATTCAGAGGATCTAAAGGGAAATACACGCTCCGTTATCGCTATCAGTATGAGAATAGAATGAGAATAGGATTCCTTGCGGAAAAGGATCAAGGAGAAACATTCTTTGGAGATGATACGCCCCTAGGGTTTGACTACTATTCTGCACACTTTCATCTTCGAGATTATAGATCATGGCTTAAGGATCTAGTTATAGGAGACTATACGATAAGCCTAGGACAAGGCCTTGTGATGCATAATGATTTTGGTGCTGGCAAGACCACTAGAATTAGCAATATAAAAAGAGGTGGCCGAACAGTAAGACCTTACAACTCCGTCGCAGAAAATAATAACTTCAGAGGAATTGCCATGTCATTACGACCTAGCAAAAAGATCGAAATAAGTCCTTTCTTATCTTTTAGCAAGAGAGATGCAACTATTCAGATAGATAGCTCTGGAGATTCTGGAGAACCTTTAGAGTTTTTCTCTAGCTTACTAGAAAGTGGTTTCCATAGAACAGAAAACGAGATAGCACAAAAAGATCAGATAGAACAAAGCGTTGCTGGCTTGTATCTTAAGTATACTGGAAAGAGGTTTAAGCTAGGAGCATACTCAACTTACTTCGGACTCAACAGGCCACTTACAAGAAGTGATCAGCTCTATAACCAGTTTAGATTTTCTGGAGAACAGGTCTGGTACAATGGATTAGACTACTCCTTCAGATTAAACAACTTTAATTTCTTTGGAGAATTTTCTCTAGCTGATAATGGCTCTTATTCTTATGTCAATGGAGTACTTATCGCTATGAGCCCTAAGGTATCTGTATCTATATTGCATCGAGATTATGACAGAGCTTTCCCTACACTTAGAAGTAACGCCTTCGGAGAATCTACCGAAGCAAATAACGAAAAAGGAATTTACACAGGAATAGAAATCAGGCCTAACTTTAACTGGACAATCTCTTCTTACTTAGATATTTTTACTTTCCCTTGGCTTCGTTTCAGAGTAGATCGTCCGTCTAGTGGATATGACTTTCTCGCTAGGATACAGTATACAAAGAAGAGATCCTACAGCATATACCTGCAATACAATCATGAGAAAAAAGAATTAAACTTCACAGATGATGATCTCCCTATAAATCCTGTTCTAGGCACCTATAGAAATAGACTAAGACTTAATGCTAATTATAATATCAATAAAAACTTAGAGCTGAGAAACAGAGTGGAATTTACCTCTTTCAGACACGGACCGGATACATCGACAGGATTTATGGTCTACCAAGATGTTATATACAAACCAGTAGGTCTTCCATTGTCTTTTACTGCTAGGTATGCTTTGTACGACACTGATGATTTTGACTCTAGAATATTTGCATATGAAAATGATATCCTCTATGAGTTCTTTATCCCTGCCTACTTCTATAAAGGAACTAGAGCTTATCTTAATGTAAGGTATAATGTAACTTATAACATGATGATAGAGTTCAGGATTTCTAGAACCTATCTCGCTAACCGAGAAACGATAGGAAGTGGTCTTAACGAGATCGACGGCAACAAAAGAACTGACTTTAAGATGCAAGCAAAATTCAAGTTCTAGTATATAATTATTAGTTAAAAAAATCTTGTAAGAATGCTTATCAAGTCAAATCTACCTTGACCCACGAATAATATTATATACTATAAATCCTACTAGTGCACCTATAGTTCCGACTGAAGCTACAATTATCCCTGCTTTATTTTCTTGAACATTTAGGCCTAAGGAAATCGTTTTGTTATTATTCCTTCTAGCCTGAGTTATCTCATTATAACAAATATGAAATCCAAATTTATTTTTTAATACCAAACCTACTTCTGCCGAGAACTGTCCTAATCCTTGTTGATTATTCCCAATTAGAGATGAACCAATGCCTCCATAAATTCTTTTACCGTTATTTAAAGAATAAAAATATCTACCTTTTAATCCATAAAAAATTAAGTAATCATTTGCGGCGACTCCTCTGAAAGAACCTAATAGTTGAATTCCATTCTTACTCTCATTTATGAACTCTATACCCATATTTATTTGGTGATCAAAGTTTGCCTTACTTCCGGATAGGGTTATCGGATAAGCTATACCTAGATCATAAGCAAATTTAGACTCGATACTTTGACTGAACGCAAACTGAGCCATGAAAAGAAATACTAAAATCGACGATAGACTTATCTTCATAATGCTAATTTTTCTATTACTAAAGATAAGGTCATTTACATGGTTTCAGATAGAAAACTAGTCTCACTGCAGCTAATCAAGGCATTAGTACTTACAATCTTATACAAGCTAGGTAGTATATCCTATACCTGCATCTTAATACAGTAGATATTTAGCTCTTATTTGTTTGAAAGCGTCTAGATCTTTCTGCCAACTTGCTCTGATTTGCTCCTCATTAAGGCCTTGCTGGATTTGTTTTCGTAATTGATTACTTCCTGCTAGTTTGTCAAAAAATAAATTCTCGAGAAAATATGCTTTATCTTTCTGATTGAATATTTCTGCGTACTCCAGTAAATAACTTAGGTTTAATCTTTTCTCTGAGTGTAATGTTTTTACATCTAAAGCACTTAGGTTATCACCATAGCAAACTTTATCTTGATGTTTAGGATACTTGGCTCCTTCAGAAGGTTTAGGAGTGAACTGATACAACTTACCTTCAGCAACTGGAGCACCTACAATCTGAAACTGCTTATCCGTTCCTCTACCTATAGAAACATTGGTTCCTTCAAAGAAACATAACGAAGGGTATAGTAATATAGATCTTAGATTAGGCAAATTAGGCGAGGGCTTAACCGGTAACTCGTATATCTTATTGTGATCATAATTCAGACATCTTACAACCATAAGCTCACAAGGTTTACTCGACAACCATCCTTCACCATTGATCATCTGAGCATATTCTCCTATCGTCATACCGTACACAACTGGCACTGTATGCATACCGACAAATGATCTCCACTCTGGTAACAACATAGGTCCATCTACATAATGCGCATTAGGATTAGGTCTATCTAAGACAACCATAGCTATATCTTGTTCCGCAGCAGCTTCCATAACATAATGCATGGAACTTATATAAGTGTAAAATCGCGCTCCTACATCTTGTATATCAAAAAGTATGAGGTCTACACCTAACAGATCTTCTTGTGCTGGTTTTTTCTTCTTACCATATAGAGAGATAATACTTAGTCCAGTTTTGCTATCTACCCCATTGACAATCTGAGCACCTGCGTCTTCCTTCCCCCTGAAGCCATGTTCTGGAGCAAAAATAACTTTGACATCTACATCATTAGCCAATAAGAAATCTACTATGTGATCTTCTTTGCTCCTACTTGTCTGATTGACAACACAGGCTATGGACTTACCCTTTACAATTCGTAGAACATCTTGCTGACGATCCGCCGCAGGAATGATTACTGAAACGATCTCTTCTTTTTTGTCGACAAGTTTTCCAGCATCCACCTGAGACCTAGAATCACAAGACATAAAAAGACAAATCACTATCGAAAATAACATATTATAAAAAGACATAATATAAAATTAGTTATATATTCGGTATCTGGCCAATTTATTTCTATAATTGTGCATAATAAATTACGGTGAAAAAGAAAAAGTATGCGATAGTCGATATAGAAACGACAGGTGGCATGTCTAACAGAGACAAAATCACCGAGATAGGAATCGTCATACATGATGGAAATAATATAACGGAATCCTATGAAACATTAGTACACCCCGAGAGAGGCATCCCTAACAATATTACAAGAATCACAGGAATAACAAATGAGATGGTTGCCGACGCCCCTAAGTTCTATGAGGTAGCTAAGAAAATTGTAGAACTTACTGAAGATGCAGTCTTTGTCGCTCATAATGTTAAGTTTGATTACAACTTTATAAAGAACGAATTCGAGCAACTGGGATTCACCTTCAGCAGAAAACAATTATGCACTGTTAAGCTTACCAGAAAAGTATATCCAGGACTAAGATCCTATAGTCTAGGCAATCTTATCCAACATTTTGGGATAGAAGTTCATAGCAGACATCGTGCCTTAGAAGATGCGAGAGCAACAGCCATTATTTTTGACAAAATTATAAAAGACAAAAAAGGAGAAGACGATATAAGTAGCTTCATCAACAATGGTATAAAAGCGAGTAAACTTCCAGAAGGAATTACTATGGATTTCTTACATAGCCTGCCAGAAGCTCCTGGAGTGTATTATATGTATAACTCTTATAAGCAAGTCGTCTATGTAGGAAAGAGTATACATATCAAAAAAAGAATTTTTCAACACTTCAATTCTACCTCGCGCAAAAACGAGAAGATGGTGCAGATAGTAAATGCGCTCTCCTTCGAGCTTACAGGCAATGATCTTGTAGCCATGTTACTAGAGTCAAGAGAAATAAAATCGCTTAGCCCTTTACTCAATGTTGCTCAAAGAACAAAGAGCTATCCCTACTTCTCCTACTGCTACCTCGATCTGTATGGCTATCTAAATTTTAGAGTTGAAAAATACAGTAAGAAAAAAGCTACGAACAAACAAGTCCTTAACTTTTATGGTTCTAAGGTATCTGCAATAGGTCATATTACGCAGTATGTAAATGAATATAATCTATGTGATCAGCTATCTGGCCTTAGTCCAGAAAAAGAAGATGCTTGCTTCGGACATCAGGTAGGAAAATGTGAAGGTGCTTGTATACGTAAAGAATCTCCAGAGGATTACAACATAAGAGCTACGGAAGTTTTACATTTCCTCAAAAACTTATTCAATCTAGATTTTATAATTATAGAAGAAGGAAGAACGGTAGAAGAAAAAGCAGTTGTATTGATAGAAGAAGGACATTATAGAGGGTATGGCTTTATTGCAAATAGTGATTTAGACCTTGGAATAGAAGAAATAAAAGAAGCCATAGATTACGTAGAAAATCCTAATCCAGAAACTAATGTTATTGTAAAAACGTATATAGATAAACATCAACCACAAATAATTTATATTTGACATCTTAAAAGTATATGAGATTAACGTCAACTAAATAGAACTATAAAACAATATGAGCAAGAAAAAAGAAATACTTAAAAAAGTAAAACTATTGATCACTCAAAGTTTTGATAACCCAGAAGATGCTTTCTCGTTTTTTGACAAAAATGAAGATGGTAAAATAGAAAAAAGGGAATTGAAAAAACTAATTAGAGCAGCTGAAGTAAGTAGGTTTATTTCTGGCATAGCTGCTGGGCAAATGCTTAAAGGACTAGATGGTGACGAGGATGAAAAGTTAGACTGGCAAGAATTCAAAAAAGGAGTAAAGGAGTTACTGGCTTAAGTCAAAAAAAGAGCGCCACATATTCTTCTGTGACGCTCTTTTTTTAATGTATTTTCTGCAAGCAACTTATTACGAAGCACTAGGCATCATGAATTCTGCTTTTCTACTTGTCTTCCATGCATTTAGCATCCATGATTTTTTCTCTATCGTTCCTAAGAATCCACCTAGCATATCTACAGTACCTTCATCCCCTATTTCACTAGCCTCTCTTATCGTTTCCCTCATGATTTCAATGAGCTTTTTATGATTTTCCAATATGTCTGTAGCCATCTTATCATCTCTCATTTCATCCTTAGACTCAGGTATTTTTGAATAAGCAATATACTCTGATAAGCTGCCTAATGGTTTATTGTTAATTGTTAAGATTCTTTCGGCAATATCATCTATTTTCTCCTTTGCATCATTATACAGATCTTCAAATAACTCGTGTATGTCAAAAAAACTATTTCCCTGTATATGCCAGTGAAAGCTTCTTAAATTTTGATAATATATGCTATATGTTGCAAGTAAAGTGTTTAACTTATTACCTACTTTTTCTAATTTATTTTCTTCTATTCCCAAATAATTCATTTATATTTTTTTAAGTTAAAAAACCTGGAAGTCAATGTTCTACAGATTGTAATTTGCGATATGAGTTTTATTCTTCTATGACGATTTTATTTAGAACAGCTAACTGATCAATAATGAAAGATTCTGATCTAACTTTCTTCTTTCCTTCCTCTCTATACTATCTTTTCGTCGTAGCTTTATCCTTTTCATCATAGGTAAGATGTATCGTAAGTTCTTAAGTTGTAAAGACTTGAGTTTTCTTTTATTGTTTATATTTTTTAATTGCATGACTGTATTCTTTGACCATTATACTCCTACTCCATAAATAATGTTCGATTTATTGAAAATTTAATTTTTACATATGTTATTTTATTTAAATATTTTAAAGCATTATAATTTCTGATAGAAGTAAGACAAAATGCAAAGTATTATAGATAAACGTACATCATAACTAATAGATTTAAGCGTATTTTTGTGCAAAAATAAATGTTGATGAAATCCATATTGACTACAATCCTATTATCTATTCATATTATTGTGTTCGCGCAGACAGGAAAAAACACTGGCAGCATAATAGGAACAGCAACTTCTGATAGAGAACCAGTAATGTTTGCAAACGTTGTTCTATACAGTGCTATAGATTCCTCCCTTATCAAGGTAGAAACCACAAACGAAAACGGTGCTTTCACAATCTCTAATCTATCGAATGGAAACTATTTCCTAGAAGTAAGCTATGTAGGAATGGAAGACTACCTTGCTGACAAGCTAGTCATACAAGATGGCAATGCGATAGAACTACCACAGATTGTAATGATTGCTTCAGGAATAGAACTAGAAACAGCTACCGTTACCGCTAGAAGAGCGATAGTAGAAGTCAAAGCAGACAGAACAGTATTCAATGTACAAGGTACGATCAACAGTACAGGTGACAATGGACTAGACTTACTTCGAAAAGCACCAGGCGTACAATTAGATAACAATGATAACATCACCGTTCTCAGTAGAACTGGCGTTCTTATCTATGTCGATGGAAAAAGACTGCCCCTAACAGGCGACGACCTATCAAACTATCTCAGAAACCTAAGTTCTGACCAGATAGACAAGATAGATATCATTACGAACCCTGGTGCTAAGTACGAAGCACAAGGTAACGCTGGTATTATAGATATAAGGCTAAAGAAAAATGAAAACTTCGGCACAAACGGTTCATTATCTAGCACTATTACAAAGGCTACCAACTGGTCTTCTAACATAGGAGGAAATCTTAACTATAGAAATGGGAAACTAAATACATATGGCCAAGTCAGACTCTTTGACAACAATAGATTCCAAACTTATTTTTTCGATGATGCACAAAATGGAACAAGGATAATAAATGATCTTACAGAATCTACAGACGAAAATGGATTCAATTTCAGATGGGGAACTGACTTTTTTGTAAGCGAGAACCAAACCTTAGGTTTTATAGTTTCTGGCAACTGGAGAGACCAAAACTCCTTAGGCAATTCAGATAATCGCATTTCTTCTCTTAGCACACCTGATGTAGTAGATAGTATCCTTATTGCAGATACTAATTCTGAAAGTAAATTCAATTCACAGAGTGTAAATATTAACTATGTATATAGAATTCAAGATGCTACGCTAAATGTAGATCTAGATTATGGAAGATACAGAACCGAAGCTGAAAATATCCAACCCAACAAATACTTCACTCCAGATACATTGACCTTACTAAGTCAGATAAATACTGTTATCAATACACCAGTAGATATTGACATACTAACCTTTAAGGTAGATTACGAAACCAACTTCTTGAACGGAAAACTTGGACTAGGAACTAAATTAAGTAAGGTTGCTACAGACAATACTTTCTTGTTTTTTGACGTCCCAGAAACCGAGCGAATACGACAGGATAACAAGTCCAATCTATTCTTCTATGACGAGAAGGTATATGCAGGATACCTCTCTTATGCAAGACAACTTAACCAGAAATGGAGTCTTACTTCTGGACTTCGTCTCGAACAGACTGATGCAGATGGAGATCTCCAAACTTTTGATATAAGTTTGCAAGAACCACCCGTAGAGAATGATTACTTATCCATATTCCCTAGCGCAGGTATTAGCTATACAATGACTCCTAGTCATGTCTTCTCTCTAAACTATAGCCGTAGAATTAACAGACCTGACTATAATGTACTTAACCCATTTAGAAATCAACTCAACGAAATTTCTTTCAGTAGAGGTAACCCCTTTCTACGTCCGGAAATCGTAAATAATATAGAGTGGTCTTACCTCTATGCTTATCGGTATAACCTGAAGCTAGCCTATAGTAGAACAACTGATCAGATCACGAGACTTATAGGTCCAGATGATAGTGATCCACGAGCACGATTTATTAATTGGGATAATCTTGCAGAGCAAATAGTCTATAGTGTAAATCTAAGTGCGCCAGTCCAGTTTAATAATTTCTGGAGTGGATACTTTAACCTATCTGGATCCTATATTAACAATCAGGCAGATTATGGTGATGGTGTTGTCGTGGACTTACAAGCATGGAGTTACAATATTTTCCAACAACAAACATTCACCTTGCCCGCGGGTTATACCGCCGAACTTTCTGGTTGGTTTTCAGGTCCAGGTATCTGGGGAGGCGTTTTTAAGTATGATACAAGCTGGGCGCTTAACTTAGGATTACAGAAAAAATTCTTTGATGATCAGCTTAGTGTTAAACTAAGTGCCCAAGATATTTTCCTTCAAGCTTTCTGGAGTGGGAGTGCTGAGTTCGATGGACTGATCTCCAGAGGAGAAGGACAATGGGATTCGAGAAGATTTGCTGTCAATCTGAATTATAACTTTGGAAACGATAAGGTAAGGTCTAGAAATAGAAAGACAGGAATAGAAACGGAAGAAGGTAGGATCGGAAATTAGAAGCTTATTTCGTACATATCAGATCTAAATTCATATTTATATTATACGCTCTAGAACTATTTAGTTCCATTAAAGGGATTATAAGTACCATCTATAAAGTTAATTTAATTATTTCTTAACTAAAATAGTGACAGTTTTAACATTTGCTCGTCTAACATTGTAACTAGAATAATTTTTTAACAAATACAAAAAAAAAACTTTAAATGGACTTAGCAAACATCGATCTGAGCGCATTATCCAACACTGTATTAGCATGGGCACCTAAATTAGTAGCTGCAATAGTAGTTCTTATTATAGGATTCTGGATAGTAGGCATGATTTCTAAAATGATTGGAAAATCACTTACTAAATCAGGAATAGACAAAGATCTTATTCCTTTCTTACAATCACTTGTAAGTGTACTACTTAAAGTAATGGTTGTAATTACAGCAGCTGGTGTTGTAGGAGTAGAAGTAACAGCTTTTGCTGCATTAATAGCTGGTGCCGGTCTTGCCATAGGGGCAGCTATGTCAGGTACACTTAGTCACTTCGCGGCAGGTGTAATGGTACTTATATTTAAGCCATACAGAGTAGGTGATCTTGTAGATATCCAAGGAACAGTAGGTCATGTAGAAGGTATCCAAGTATTCAATACTATTATCAAAACACTAGATAACAAAAAAGTAATTATGCCTAATGGTATAGCTACTAGTGGTATCATGACTAACCTTACGGCGAACGGTAAGTTAAGAGTAGATCTTAACGTTGCTATGCCTTACGAGGAAGACTTTGGTAAGATCCAGAACATCATAAAAGGAGCTCTTAACAATGTAAAAGAAAGACTTCCTGATGAGCCAACTATCGAGATAGAAAAATTTGACGAGAGTAATATCTTACTTGCTGTAAGACCTTTCGCAACAGATGAGACATATTGGGATGTGTATTTCAACTCTTACAAAGAGATCAAAAATGCATTTGCTAAAGAAGGTATCGAAGTTGCTTACCCAACTAGAAGGAACAAGGCCGTATAAGACAAATAGTCAATCCAACTTTAATATAAAGCTTTCCGAAAGAAATTTTGGGAGGCTTTTTTTTATTTTATGGAGAGGGCACTACCCTCTCTACGTTCGGGTCCAGGCTATCCGTTCCTACTGCTTAAGCGTCTGTAATCTGTGCTCTACAGTCGCCTCTTGTCTTCCCTTTCGGACAAGTCTGCAATGCTCCTTAGATCACTAGTCCACAGCCACTTGCAGTACCACTTCTATCCTTAGTGCGGTACATCTATTTGCCTAACGCCTTACAGAATATCATATAATTACAAAAAATATTTCCTTTTATAAAAGTGTAAGAAAACTGATTTTTAGCAAACATTATTTTACCCAAACTTATTTACGGATATCATAATGATCACAAACCACAATAGCACTTAATTATATTTTATTCAGAATAATACATATTACGAAAACCCATAATGTAATAAAGCTCCATAAGTACACAGGAGTGTGATATAATCATATCTTTGTGCCTTTTTGCAAATAAGTCTGACACATGACTAGATTTTTACAAACTTTCACCGGCAATCCAAAGGATGATATTTTATCTGGACTAACTGTAGCCTTGGCTTTAGTACCAGAAGCAGTAGCTTTTGCCTTTGTTGCAGGAGTAGATCCTTTAGTTGGATTATATGGTGCCTTCATCATGGGTATTATTACGGCAGTATTCGGAGGACGACCTGGAATGATATCGGGTGCAACTGGAGCCATGGCTGTTGTTATGGTCCATATGATACAAGAAGGTAATAAGGTCGGTGAAATGTTAGATAACGCTATTCCTAATCTAGGTCTACAGTGGTTATTAATAACTCTACTTATTGTAGGACTTATCCAGATTATGGGTGGCTTATTTAAGCTAGGTAAGTTTGTCAGACTCATACCCCATCCAGTTATGATGGGATTTGTAAATGGTCTAGCCATCGTAATATTTTTAGCCCAACTTTCCCTTTTTCAAAAAACAGTGGATGGCGAAAAAGTATGGCTAGCAGGGGCAGAAATGAACATTATGATAGGCCTAGTTGCATTGACAATGGCAATTATGTACTTCCTACCTAAGCTTACTAAGAAAATACCTGCAGCTCTTGCCGCTATCTGCGTTGTAGCAGCAATCACTATCCTAGGAAAAATAGATGTAAGTACTGTAGGTTCTTTTATAAGAGATGGAGGAGGAACAGGTCTAGAAGGAGGATTACCGATATTCCAGACACAGATATTCTCTATGCTTCCTACCCTTTCTGGTCACTGGTCGCTGATCATATCCACAGCTTTCTTACTAGCTGCTGTGGGACTTATAGAGTCTCTTATGACACTTAACCTCGTAGACGAACTGACAGAAACAAGAGGAAGTGGTAATGTAGAATGTATTGCTCAGGGGGCTGGAAACATCTTATCAGGACTCTTCGGAGGTATGGGAGGGTGCGCGATGATAGGACAATCGATTATCAATGTTAATTCAGGAGGAAGAGGAAGACTATCTGGTATAGTAGCAGCTGTAACCTTACTGTGTTTTGTCCTATTTGGATCAGCTCTTATAGAGCAAATTCCTATTGCGGCACTAGTAGGCGTTATGTTTATGGTAGTAATAGGAACCTTTGCTTGGAGTAGTTTTAGCATATTAGATAAGATACCTGTACCAGATGCTTTTGTATTGATCGCAGTATCTTTTATTACCGTATGGAAAGATCTAGCTATAGCAGTTATAGCGGGAGTAATTATGTCTGCGGTTGTTTTTGCTTGGAAGAACGCTACTATGATTAGGGCTAGAAAATCTATAAAAGAAGATGGTACCAAAGTTTATCAGATTTGGGGGCCCCTTTTCTTTGGATCTGTACAGAACTTTAATGCTAAGTTCGATGTAAGGAACGATCCAGATGCAGTAGAAATAGATTTTATAGAATCTAAAATTAGTGATCACTCAGGTATAGAAGCACTTACTAATCTAGCCAACAAATATCTAGATGCTGGCAAGACGATCAAGATAACTCACCTAAGTCCTGATAGCCAAAAGTTACTTACCAAGTCTAATCCTAAATGGGGAAAGTATATAGAAAAGAACATAGATGATCCTAGATATTATGTGGTTACAGATATGCTAGATTCTGAAGTTTAATTGCCTGCTTAAATACTTTATATACTCGACGATCAAGATCCAAAAGTTCTAACTAGGAGTCTCACTCTCCTTTACCAGTCTTTTTCCATAATGTACATACCAGTGCAAATGTTTACTTGTTTGGTAATTACCTATATTAGAAGATATGCGACAGCCTCCATATCTAGTTTCGAAAATTTCAGTGATAAGCTTCATAGCTTCAAACAAATCGCTATTTAGTAGAGGATCATTCGGATAAGTAGAAAGAGACTCGATATGAGTTTTGGGAATAATAACAACATGATGTTCCCAGTATGGTTTGGTATGATGAAAAGCCATTACTTTATCTGTCTCGAATACTATTTCAACCTTTAGTTTTCCAGGTATGATTTGATCACAATATATATCATTCATAGCTCTATAATTTTTTAATTAAATATCTAAACTAAGTACTAACAGCATTAAATCTATACAATAGCCTTCTTTTTAGATTCTCTGAGTTCCCAATATTTGTAACCTAAAAAACTAAGTGGTATATATTGTACAAGTTCAACAATACCCATCCAATGAAACTGATTAATTCTTAAGCTAAGCGCTAAACTTGCCATAGTAAATACAATCCCAATTCCAAGTGCAAATATAAATTTGTACGTTGCAGCAAAACGAGCAACTACCTAGGAAGCGACAAATGTAGAGATCATATGCGCGAATAAAGGAAACAGAAAATGCTTAGTTTGGAATAAATGGAAATTACGTTTTATACTATCAAAATCATTTGTATCCATAATTTCTGGTGGAGGAACAATAAGATGACCTATTACGATGATGCAGTAGGAAATGATACCGGCAGCTAAAATCGCAAGAACAACAGCAAGAATATTTTTGATTAGACTCTGCATACGTTATTTAAGGTACAATACTTTAGACAGCACTAAAAAAAAAGGCCCATCATTAATGACAGGCCAATATAATTTTAGAAATTAAATACAATTCTTATGTCAAAACGACATTAACTGCATTCAATCCTTTTCTTCCTTCTTCTACATCGTAAGAGACCTTGTCTCCTTCTTTAATAATTGTTCCGTTTAATCCATTTGCATGAACAAACATATCTTTTCCACCGTCATCTGGTGTGATAAATCCGAAACCTTTACTTTCGTTGAAAAATTTAACTGTACCGTTACTCATTTTAATATATATAAATTTAAATAGGCGAGATGCTTTAATTAGCGCCTCTGCCACATAGAATAAACTCAGACTAGCTCAATTTAGTTCCTAACATAAAATTAAATAAAATTACTCGTAATATTTACTGTTCGTACATTAATGTTGAAAGCAGTTCTAATTCATATTATTGACCTCTTATAGATTTCAAATCGCATCTCCAGAAAAACTATATCCTTTTCCCAGTTGAGTCCAACCTTTCTTTTCATAGAAATCAACTAAATCTGTACTTAAATATAAATTTTCAAACCCCTCAAGTTTAGCTTCCTGAAGCCCATGTTCTAGTAATCTTTCTGCATAGCCTTTTTTGCGACAAGGCTCATTAACAAATAAACAAGCAAATCACGGCAATAGATCTTGCCTGCTTAGAAAATCATTTGTGATCAATGCATATGAGGCTATTAGTGCATCAGACTCTATTCCTACATAAAATTTAGGAAATGCTTTTTCCTCTTCAAGTGAATTTCTAATACAATCTTCATAGAATTTCAAGTTGGAGCTATTGCCCCAACATTTCCAAAAATAATTAATGGCTTCTTCTATTTTATCAGGCCTTTTTGATAGTTCAAAAATCTTAATAGGATAGTGTTAATGCAACTTTAAAACTTGAGTAAGGTGTATCCCTTCAGTTGATAATTTGTCACAGTTGTAAGCATCGAAGTGGCAATCTCTATATTTTCGTTCACCTCATCTAGATCAATCTGTCTTCCTATTAATGATTGTCCACAAACGGTAAGTTTTACTCCGGCCTCTTTCAGTTCATTTATCAATGGTAAATTTGGATTCTTAATATTAAATCGACTTACAAATCCATCATCTTTCAGAACTACTTTTGTTGCATTTCCATGAATAGCCAATACCACATTAATGGAATCCCGATGCACACCTGCAATCGCATGAAGGTTTATCATTCTTGCTACATTATTAAGTGCCTTATTTAATTGTGCAGGATCTTTTCCAGAAAATAAATCAACTATAATATCATACCTCTGTTCAGGGTCGGGTACTACTGTAGCCTTTTCTATAGAATATATACCACCATGATCCTTAATAACTGGATACTGGAATTCTGCTTGAGCCAATAACAATCCTGAATTAAAGGACAACAAAAGAATAAATAATACACGCATAATTAAATTTTTGATCTACCAAGATAAATAGTATTTTACTAATTAAACGAGTTCTCTGATTCTCCGGACTATTATTACAACATACGGAGAAAGTGACTAACCCAACTAATAAAAAACACTACACGAACAGTGATGTAAGAGCAGACTTGCTATAGCTGCATTCGCTTCATTTCACAAAATCCGCTATAAATAATAAAATGAATTTAAAACACAAAATATATAAGACCGCCATCCTCACCAATACCCAACCTTTTAATAGAAATTAATGTCTAACAGTATAAATAGAAGCATGAACAAACATTTAATTTTACTATTGGTTCTATTCCTTATTCTAGGATGTAAAAAAAATTCTACTGTAGATAGTTGTAGCATTGTGCAAAGTAAGGAAGATTTAGATGAGCTTCTTGTGCAATGCAATGAAAACCTCATCCTATCTTCTTCCGAGATAGAAGCGAACCTCATAGGTGATTGGATCTTGACTGGTATAATCTCTGGTTGGAAAGCTTTTGAACCTACATTAGAATGTTTATTGCTATCAATAGATAATGAGTCTCTTACACTTATAAACCTAAATACTGGCGAAGAAACAAGCTCCAACTGGACCTTAACATTCTATAAAGTCAATAATAATTTAGTATTTTTCCTAGAGCCAGAAAAGGAAGAACTCAGATGGAGTGTCGGAATGCAATTCTTTTCAGAAGATATTATTTATGGAGCTGGGCTAGCAGATGATACGGATACCTACGTGTACTTGAAATTGTAAAATTCTTATTATTATAACAGATTACCTCTAATTCTGATCTAGCACAATTGAATCCCATCTTCTATGTAGCCAAATCTATACCTTGTTGATTATTCATAAATTATCAGAAATTTCATTTGGGGGAATTTCTTGTAGTTTGATATCCTTGATAGGCTACACTAGCACTTGCAATCAATCCAAAAATTCCTATAAACCAGCTATCCGTAAATAATAGGCCAATTCCAGCGATAAAACCTAAAATCCCTATGGTTAGACCAAGATTAATTTGTGTGTTTTTTTTATACTCGCTCATATATTGACATCTTCTTTTATGATATTCTTTTCATTTAATTGTATTACTCAAATTCTATACATAGATAGTTACAACTTTACAAGCTTATGCGTTCTATGATCTGAATTGATTTTGAGGTAATAAATACCTGTTGCCATAGATTTCATATTTATACTAATCGGACTAGTAATATCATAAAGCGATATTTCTCGCACCTTCTGTCCCCTACTATCAAAGATTTCAATAAACCCATGCTTAGCTGAAACAGGAATCTCAACTGTAAACACATCTCTAAATGGATTAGGACTTATATGCAATTCATCATTTGACAGACTACTCACTGAACTTAAAGAAGATACGGTGTACTCAAAAAATTCGTACTCAGCACGTTCAGGCATCAGCTTCATAGCATTTTCATTCTGTGCTCGTAGATAATACTTCACTTCTGTTCCCTCAGCAAAAGCAGGAAGGATGGCCATAAAGTTATTATCATTAGTTTGTGCCATCGGGTAAGCTTCAAAATGAGAAGCCCATTCGTTTGTAGAAACCATAACATCTAACTCATCTGTATTTTCTGCAATTGCATTGATTGTAACCATCTGATCACTACTGGGTACCTCTAAGTCTTGAGATACTGAAAGGATCGTAGGATCTATAGTATTAAATTCTGGCAACGAATTGATGTATGCTAACCTATCCTCTAATGTAGAAATTATTCCCGCTGTCTGGAAAAAGAAGATATTAGTTGTTTGTTCCACATTTGATTCCATGAAGGTATCACCAAAATTAAAAAAGGCATTTTGATCTTGAGATGTCATTGGTCTTATTCGATCTTGTAGGATCTGAACCTGCTCTCGTAACTTGTTCACATCTAATGATTCCTCTATAATAGTCTTAAGATGTGCTACATATTGTTTCTTGTATAACGGATTTGAGAATAACGCTTTGGCTAATGGTTTTGCATCAAGACCACTATCAAAGAAAATATCCCAGCTAGTGAGTTCATCACTAGAAGCCGCATTAAGCAAGGCTCCAACAAAGGCTTCTGAGGTGTCCCAAGGCAAAAACTGCCATAAGCTGTTTTCATGTTTGAACAGATAGTAATTATGTATGTATAATCCTGGATAAGAATCTAGATTAGCGATAGCATTACTTACTGCCATATACCATAGTGCACGATCTATATTCAAAACCTGATCTAAATTGTCAGGATCAAATTCTATAGTTTTTATTAGCTCAATAAGATCGCCCCATCCTGAATCAGACTTGAGTTCATAACGACTCTGATAACTAGTAGAGTCCTCTCCGTAATAAGCCAAGTCAGGAGGGGTCCAAGCACCATTTTCACCAAATTGCAGAACCGGATCACACTTAAAGAAACTGCCCTTAGAGTAATAAAAATGCTTTTTTAGAAATTGTTTGTTGATAGATTCCGAAGCACTGTATACACCTAGAAAGTCACCTTCTACATATAGTGAAATATGATTTGACAAAGATGCTGGCATATACTTTCTGTAAACATTATAGGCTAAAGCTTCTCTAACAAAAGAAGGATCAAAAAAGGCATTGGCTAACTTGAGTTTATTGTAGCCTAAAAGTTCCTGATCTACAAGATCATTAAAATCGAGATTGTAAGGCAGTTTTGCATTTCCGATATCATTGACTAAAGAAAAAGTAGAATTCCCCTTAAACCTTACTGCCACATCATCTAGGACAATATCATCACCATAGGTGATTCTTGCAGGCTCTCTCAGCTTTGTCTTTTCATACCAGCTTTGTGTTAGAATAGCTTTCCAATTATCATTATAAAAATCAATCTCTATTTTCTCAAAGACCTCAGGATCATATAATTCTTGACCTTGTAGCTGGTGTACAGATAGAAAGAGAAGTATTATTATATTAATCCTTAAAAGATACATATTGAGTATTTTATGATTACCAAAAATAATAAAACACTAAATAGCTTATATAACTCATTTTTAGAATCCCATAAACTGAAGTGCTTCTTTGTTGAAGATTTCGGGTTGTTCCACATTGACAACGTGTCCACACTCAGGAATAACAAATAGAAAAGATAACTCATGCTTTCTTACCAGTTCTGTAATAGAAGGTAGAAACATATAATCCTCTTCTCCCATAATATATAAGGTAGGAACACCACTATCTTTTATTCTAAACAAATTCAGCAATGGATTGACCTTAGAAGCTAGGGAAAACCATCTGATAAATTCTTTCTGATATAATTTCTTGGCCTCATTTACAAAAAGCAATCTGGATTCTTTATGATTCTTCTTAGGCATGATCACAAACGCAAGTAGCTTGTAAAGAAAAAGATATGGAATAACAGACTTAAATAAATTCCCAAGGCCCATAAGAATCTGGCCTCTAAGATTCAACTTCATAATCGCTCCACCCAAAATCATGGTTTTTGTCCTAGCAGGAAATCGCTCAGTAATCTCCCTTACTACTATAGTTCCTAGGGATATACCTACAAAATGAGTAGACTGTATTTTCAAAAAATCTAAAACCTCTAATACATCATCCCCTATAACTTTGAAATTGTACTGTTTTATCTTTTCGTAAATGGGCTTTTTAGACTTGCCATGCCCTCTTAGGTCTATTAGTAAGACATTAAAGTGTTTTTTAAAGTCTCTGATCTGCTTAAACCATATAGAACTACTACCTCCTGCACCATGGATAAAGGTTACCCAGTCACTAGCTTCTTTTTTTATATATGTAGTATAATGTAACATGCAGAATTATAACGAACTATAAATGGTATTTGTTCTTCTTAAATCTAGAGCAAAATATCAAAATAAAAGCAAAAATTAATCATTTTAGATCATTCTTACCCTTACCTTTTTCTTCTTTAGTCTTTGGTTATTCAATTTTTCTATTGCTTCATGAGCTTTTGACGCAGCTACTGATACAAAGGCACAATCTTGTTTTAGCTCTATGACACCCACAGCATCCTTAGGAAGCTGCCCCTGCTTTATAATAAACCCTGCTATATCTCCTTTGGATATCTTGTCTTTTCTGCCGCCAGATATGAAGAGCGTAGACCACTTAGGTAAGGGGTTTTCATATTCTTCTTGCAAATCTATAGCTGGTGTATCTGGTATAAAATCCTTAAGTCTATCAAATTCGCTATATAACACATACGCCGTACCCTCAGAATGCATCCTCGCTGTCCTACCATTTCTATGGACAAACTCTTCTTCTTTGTAAGGAAGCTGATAGTGGATTATAAAGTTGAGTTCTGGAATATCTAATCCTCTAGCTGCTAGATCTGTGGCTAGTAAGATAAGATGGGTACCATTTCTAAACTTTATCAATGCTCTTTCTCTATCCTTCTGCTCTAGTCCACCATAAAAACATCCATGGATAATTCCAGCATCCTTAAGTCCATCACTAACAAACTGTATCGTGTCCTTATAATTGCAAAAAATAATACCAGGCTTATCACCTATATTCCTCAGAAGTTTAACGAGCGTCTCTGTCTTATCTTTATTAGGTGACTTAACCAGCTTTATATCTAGCTTAGGCCGCTGATCATCGAGATAATCAATAACTAGTGGATTTTTCATTTTGACAAATTCTGGAATCCTAACTCCAAAAGTTGCTGAGGTAAGTACCTTCTTATAATTAGTAGGCAAATAATCTAAGATCTCCATCATTTCTTTTTCGAAGCCAGTCTCTAGCGACTTATCAAATTCATCTAGAACTAGGGTGTCCAGTTCCTCCATATCCAGATGTCCTCTTCTGAGATGATCTGCGATTCTTCCTGGTGTACCTATTAGGATTGCTGGAGCGTGCTTCAGTTCTATACGATCCTTAGTTCCTGATCGGCCGCCATAGATAGCATTCACCTTATATCCTGATCCCATCTCTCTAGCTACCTGTTCTATCTGTATCGCAAGTTCCCTAGAGGGCACTAGAATAAGCACTTTTATATAGTCCGTTGTTTTCTCTAAGTTCTGAATAATAGGTAATAAAAATGCTAAGGTCTTACCTGTCCCTGTAGGTGATAATAATATAACCTCTGCAGAAGAATGTATCGCTAGCTGAGCCTGCTGTTGCATTTCATTGAGCTCCGATATCTTTAACTTTTCCAGTATTTTTTTCTGATTCTTCATGAAGTTTCTTTCTTACTTAGAGCAATATCATCGCTTACTTACGCGGGTGTATCTTTTCGATATTTGAGTTGCATACCATGAAGGAAATTTCTCAGGAACTGGTCCTTACAAGCTCTATACTGAGATTGCCCTGGTTTTCTAAATAGCGCTGTAATCTCATGCTTACTGACATCGAAATCTGCAAGTTCTAGTATGTCAATTATATCTGTGTCCTTAAGGGCAAGGGCAATTTTGAGTTTTCTGAAGATGAGATTATTGTTTAAGGTTTTTTCTGGAGCTGGCATAGGTCCATCTTTCTTACCTCTTCTAACTGTTATAAATCCATTAAGAAATACGGCAAGATCTTTATCATAAATTCCTTTATAGTCTTCGTGATCTTCCTTCTTTAACCAATCGCTTATCTCAGCTCTTGTAGCGGGCTTCCCCCCTATTTTAAATATTTTCATCATCTGATCATCTGAAAAACTAAATGTATATCTTATTCTCCTTAGGATATCACCATTATTCATTTATTATGCTTAATATATTTTCTAATCTTATTGTAAATACTGTTGGATGTACAACTACTATATTTTCGTTATAGTTCATTCTTATCTCACAGAACCATCCATATAGGACTGCAATATATAACAATGCTCAAAACTCTAGTAACATAGAACCTCTTATAGCTAATCCATTAACGCCAAATAAAGTGGGGATCTCTGGATTATCTAGATAAGTAAATCTTTTGATCAGATCAAGTCTTAGTACCTTCAGTAGATTGGATAAACCAAAACTAGCTTCTACATAGGGTCTATTGTCAAAGGAGAAAGTCGCCGGAATACCGTTTTCGTTTTCGGTATATTGTATTTGACCTGGATTGAAATTAGGATTCTTATCATCTGACAGAGAACCGTAGATCATCTTAAAACCAATAATCTCTCTGAGTTTTAGATGTTTCACCAGTGGGATTCTATTGAAAAAATATCCTTGGAAGAAGTGCTCCATCTTAAAGGAAACGAACTGATCATTGACAAATTCTAGAAAATTCATCATGTTAAAAGCATTAAAATCATATACGTAGGTCTGATTTCCCTTTACGACAAACTGTAATAGATAAGGAATATCTCCCCATGTTTTTCCTGATTCTAGCAAAAGATTAGTAGTGCCGAGTCTAGGCCACTCCACTTGTTTTAGAATATCCAATTGTAGTCTATGATAACTATAATTTCCACCTAACAAACCTCGTACACCCAGAGAATAACTTAGATTTATTACTGGGTACTTATTAAATATAGGAACCCTTCTATCCTGTCCTTGTATAAATTGTTCATTAGGTGCTATACGGATTCCTGCAAAAATCTCCGTCGTACTTATTCTATCTTGATTAATGGTATCTCCAGCGACCAAACTAGAGAATTCTAGACTACCATACGGTGTTCTAGTATTTTTATTTAAGCCCAATATAAATCCGTAACTAGAAATTTCTTTGACATAACGCAAATCATACTTTCGCTCTAACAACATTCTAGTCGTTATCCCCCGTTGAAAGGACAATAAGAAATTATTAGGATTAAAAAACTCAAGACCTTGTCCAGGAAAGCTACTCTCTAGCTCTGATCTAAACTCTATGTAATGCTGAGGATTCGTTCTGAATGCTTTATTAAAAGTATAGAGTAAAGCGGCCTGATGCTTCCATTGTTCTGTTCTCCTTGCGTAAGCAAGATAACCTCGAAGCCTAAACTTTTTGCTTAATTTATAATTTGTCTCACCACCTAACTGAAGATTTAATCCTTCTACATCGTTAAAGCTTGCTAGAGAAACTATGGGTCCTATATCTAAAAAACCTACTGAAACAAAACCCGTAGTAGACAACCGCAGAACACGCATAAAAACATTATAGTGAAACGTTTTCTTAAGCCTGCTCACCATCTCATCTAAGCCCTCATCATTTGCATCTAATCGGTAGATAGCATCTGATGTCCAATAATCTTTCTCTTTGACATAAGCATCTTCCGCTATCACTATATTCTCCAAGCCATCATAAATGGACAAATCATCGGGTGGCTCAAACCTGTAATTCCCATAACTCATGCTTCTTGTACCGAAAAAACCTATACTGTTTTTTGTAAGGGTATAATCAACCGTCAGGTCATCTAGGGTTTTCAGATATTGATCATTTCTAAGACTATACTCTTGTGTGAGCTGAAGATCTCTGACAAAGTTTAAATTGATCCCATTAGTTATTCCTAGACTAGCCTTGGTCACTGCAAAACGACCATCTAGACTTATATACAAGTTTCCAGTAAAACCTGTATTCCCCTTAACTGCAGGTATGAATGCAAGATCGATCACCTTCTGCCCATTTTGCTCTATCGTATCGAGTATATAATATCTGTAAAAATCTATACCCTTTCTAGAAACTGGACTTAGAAACTGGACTTCCATAAGCGGTAGCACCTCATCATAGATATCTAAGTCTACATATAATACGTCTAGAATATCATTGATAGCTGTGAGGTCCCAGTTATCATCTAAGTTTGTGCTTTCTATTGCTTTTCTATATTCTTTTTTTACATCTCCAGCTTTCTTATAATAGACGGTAGATAAAATATTTCTGAGATATACTGGTAAGTAATTTTTACCATTAATATCAGAAGTATCTATATATTCCCAAACTAACTCAAAGGGCCGCATGAGTCTCCTATTCTTAAACTTCTCAGTTATATTATTGACATCTATTCTTACTTTCTCATGTTGATCATAATAGTAATAATCAGATGCTTCTATTCTATTCCTATCTTTATTAGCAAGTACCTTTCGCATCAGCTCTACGGCTGGATTATTTTTCTTAGAATATTTTTCTTTCTTAAAAACAAGTTCTACGGTTTCTAGATTTGTAACCTCCGGTTCTAGAAGAAAATCTATCGTATTTCTTTTTGTATTCTTAACAGGAAGAACAACAGATTTGTAGCCTAGGAAACTAGCCTGTAGCGAGTCGCTAGCAAACCTAGTTTCTATACGATACTTTCCAGATAGGTCTGTGGTCTCTCCTATGCTTGTACCTAAGAAGCTGAGACTAGCGAACGGAATAGGTTCTAAGGTGCTAGCATCTAGCACGCTACCTTTGACACGAGTAACCTTCTGCGCATTAAGGCTAACCAGTTGTATCATAAGGAAAATTACTATGTAAAATATATTTCTGCTAGTCAATCTTTCTATTTGATTCAGAAATGCAAAGATGTAAAAAGATGCGCTGCTTAAAAGTAGAATTTCACTAAAAAAAGCTAAAGAATTTTCATAACTCAAAAAATTATAATATCATGGCTAAGTAGCTAGTGAAAATTAACCATATTTGCATATTAACCAGCTTAAATGACCAATTTCTTCTTAGGATTATATACTTGGCTCTCTACTCGGAGATGGCTTATTGTGGTAGGTATTTTGGCAATTTTTGTCACCTGTGGATTAGCATTATACTATTCCAATCTAGAAGAAGACATCACTAAAATACTTCCGAGTAATGCAGAAACAGAGAAATTTAACGAGGGTTTCCTAGATTCCGAATTGTCAAGTAGAATTGTTCTACACATAAGCACTGACAAAACAGATCAAGCTGACTTACTAACTCATACCTGTCAGGAACTAGTAGACAGCCTACAAGCCAGCAATATTGCCGAGCTTATAAAAGATATTAATTACAAAATAGACCCAACCTTGCTGCAGGAAGTATCCAGTGGTGTTATAGCTAACCTACCCTTGTTCTTACAAGAAGATGATTATACCGAACTAACTAAGAGAATAGAAGAAAAGGCCATTCAAGAAAGGACTTACGGCGCTTATAAAGCCATCATCTCTCCCGCAAGTTTTGCCTTTAAGGATGTAATAAGAAAGGATCCCTTAGGCTTATCTAGTCTAGTCTTCGAATCTTTGACAAATTTTCAACTAGACGAAAACTTCGAACTCTATGATGGATTCATCTTATCTAAGGATCAGCAAAATCTTCTTTTCTTCCTCAATCCTAAGCTAGGAATTGCTGAGTCTAGCGCAAATGGGCAACTGATCAATACCCTAGATAAAATTACCTCAGGAATAAACGATAAGTACTCAGAAAATCTAAAGGTTTCTTATTTCGGAGGTCCAGCTATCGGCTTAGCAAATGCAACTAGAATCAAGAAGGATGTCAGTATTACAGTAGGTATAGCTTTGTTAAGTCTGTTTTTACTGATAGGATATTTTTATGGTAATTGGAAGATATTTTTTTACATTCTTATTCCTGTTCTGATAGGTGCCGCCTTCGCGCTAGCCGTTATAGGTATAGTAAAACCTACCTTATCCATTATTGCTATAGGCGTAGGCTCTGTCCTGATCGGTATCGGAATAGATTTCTCTATTCATTTATTTACTCATTTCAGAAAAACCCAGTCTGTAACTCAGGTGATAGAAGATGTTAGTATGCCTATGCTCTTAAGTGCACTGACAACAGCTTGTGCATTTTTATGTTTGTACTTTGTTAGATCAGAGGCTTTGCATGATCTAGGTTTGTTTGCGGCTATCAGTGTATTCAGCTGTGCTTTCTTCGCGCTTATTATCCTACCCCATTTTTTTGTTCCTGGAAATACCGGAAACAGAAAGCAAACCTTTATAGAAAAAATAGCCTACTACCCTTTCCACAAAAACAAGTGGTTACTCTATACTGTTCTTATACTATTTATCTTTTGTACTTTTAATGCATCTGGTGTTAAATTTGAGCGCGACCTGTATAATATTAATTACATGTCTGACGAATTACTAGAGGCAGAGGCCAAACTAGATAATATTTCTGATGTAACAAAAAGAGGAATCTATCTGATAAGCTCTGGAAAGAATATAGATGAAGCATTAGAAACTAATCTGATCATACTACAAAAATTAGAGCAGCTTAAAGAGGAAGGAAAAATAGAATCCTATGTAAGTCCTAATCAACTCATATCCTCCAGAAAAGAACAACAGGTCAAAATAGATAGATGGAATCAATTCTGGACGGAAGAAAGAAAAGAGCGAACCAAAGCCAGTATAATCAGAAATACAGAGACACTTAAGTTTAAGCCTGAGGCCTTCGCCGCATTCTTCAACTTACTAGAGAAAAAATTTGTCACTGTAGATCCTCTAGCATTAGATAAGGCGACAGGTCATATAGTAAAAGACTACTTCTCTACCAAGGAAGGTAGTGCTAGTTCTACCACAATGATACGATTAGAACCTGATCAGAAAACTCATATACATGCTGCATTTTCAGACCTTGATCGTGTAGCGATCTTAGACAAGGAATATATAGTCCAGCAATTTGTCGACATTCTGAAAAATGATTTCGGCAAATTAGTTTGGATATCGCTGATTCTAGTATTTTTTATTCTACATCTTGTATACGGCCGTCCAGAACTAGCATGGGTAGCCTTTCTACCTATTTGTTTCTCATGGGTGATCACCTTAGGACTGATGAATGTTTTCCAAATTAAATTCAACATCGTCAACATCATTATCACTTCATTCATTTTCGGACTGGGGATAGACTACAGTATTTTTGTAATGCGAGGACTACTACAGAAATATGCAACCGGACAAGAAAATCTAAATTCTTACAAGACTTCTATTGTGTTATCGTCTATGACTACACTAGTCGGTATCGGAGTTTTGATTTTTGCTCATCATCCAGCTTTGCGTTCTATTGCATCTATTTCTTTGATCGGTATATTTTCCGTTGTGCTTGTAACCTTCTTGATACAACCGTTGATATTTAATTGGCTTATAGAAAAGAAAGGCAAAAAGCGTTCCTACCCATTGACATTCACAAATATCTTACAAACGCTTGTAGTTTATGGCTTACTGATATTTGGTTGTTTTGTATTAACCATAATAGGATTATTATTGACAGTCTTATTTTTTATACCCATAGAAACAAGAAAAACATTTTTCCATTATTGCATCTATTATGCCTCCAAGTTTTATATAAAGGCTTCTTCCTTCGGAAAGTTCAAACAGGAATTCAAAAGTCACATAGATTTCTCGAAACCATCTCTATTTCTAGCTAATCATAAATCACTGATAGACACACCTATGTTTTTTCAGCTTACGCCCAAAATCATTATTATAACTAATGACTGGGTAGCAAAATCCCCGCTATATAGGTCGGTGTGTAAAATGGCAGATTTCTATTCTATATCTCAGGGAGCAGATGATCTACTAGAAAAGTTAGAAGAAAGAGTTAAACAAGGATATTCGATTGCGATATTTCCCGAAGGTACTAGATCCTTTTCTGAAAAAATGTTGAGATTTAAGAAAGGTTCTTTTTATCTAGCGGAACAACTGAAATTAGATATTGTACCTGTATTTATACACGGCACTCAGCCCTTCCTGAGCAAGGGTAACTTCTGGGGTCGTACAAATGATATTACTGTAAAAGTATATGATCGTATCCTCTTCGATGAAAAGACTTTTGGAGATAATTACTCTGCCGTGACTAAAAATTTCAGCAAGTGGTTCAAGGGAGAATATAATAATCTTAGAGAGGAACTAGAGACAGTACATTATCATCGAACAGAAATCATTCATAACTATCTATACAAAGGTCCTGTGACAGAATGGTATAGCAAGGTAAAAACCAAGATGGAGGACAATTATGCTGTGTTTGACAATCTTATATCTGCTGATGCTAGTATATGCGATCTAGGATGTGGCTATGGCTATATGACTTATTTCTTAGGTAAAGCTAAGCCTGAGAGAAAATTTATCAGTGTGGATTATGATCAGCATAAAATAGACGTCGCTCAGCATTGTGCTATACGAACTGATAATATGCAATTTGTACATGCAGATATTACAAATTATGAACTCCCTGAGTCAGATGTTTTTCTGATTTCCGATGTTACGCACTACTTGACCTCAGAGGAACAATATCGACTATTGGACAGATGTTTTGACAAACTAAACAATAATGGTCAAATTATCCTAAGAGATGGCGATGGAGACCTAAAAGAGCGACATAAAGGGACTAAAATGACTGAAATATTCTCCACAAAATCAGGATTTAATAAAACGAAAAACGACCTACACTACCTATCTGGTAAAGAATTAGAAAAATGGGCACATTCTAAAGGATTAAATCTTCAAAGATTGGATAACACGAAATTCACTTCTAATGTTATATTTGTGCTTAATAACAACAAAAAATAAAGATCAGAGCAAGCTATCTGTGGTATGACAGACTTATATGACGTAATTATAATTGGAAGTGGTCTAGGAGGACTAGAGTGTGCTTATATTCTATCCAAAGAAGGACATAATGTATGTGTTATTGAGAAAAATCGTCAATACGGGGGCTGTCTACAAATATTTTCTAGGGATAAGGTGATTTTTGATACTGGTGTTCACTATATAGGGGGCTTAGATCCTGGACAGAATTTGTACCAGTACTGGAAATATTTTGGGTTGATGGACGTTCTGAAACTGAAGAAGATGGATGAGGGAGGATTTGATAGAATTTCTTTTGGGAATTCTGACAAAGAATACAAGCATGCTATGGGATATGAGGGCTTTACAAACGAGCTACTAGAGCAATTCCCTGAAGAAGCTGAAGGCATCAATAAGTATGTATCTGAAATCAAAAAAGTATGCGAACATTTTCCACTTTATAATGTGAGAACTTCTACGGAAGTATCTTTTGACATGACTTACCTCAGTATAAATACTAAAGATTTTATTGCTTCTTGTACTGATAATGTTATGCTACAGAATGTGCTAGGCGGATCTAATGCACTTTATGCCGGCTATCCTGACAAGACTCCACTATATGTTCATGCCCTTGTTATAAATACTTATATCGAAAGTGCCTATAAGTGTATAGATGGAGGAGGTCAGATAACCAGACATTTCGAGAAGAGTCTGAAGTCGATGGGCTGTACGCTTATGAATTATTCTGAGGTGAAAAAGCTCCATGTCAATGGTGGTAGTATCACTTCTGTAGAGTTACAAGACGGAGAACTACTGAAAGCAAAAAATTACATTTCTAACATCCATCCATCAGCTACGATGAACTTAATAGAAGGTGGATCTATAAGGAAATCTTATAAGAACAGAATGATATCGCTAGAGAATAGTATTTCTGTTTTTACAGTTCATATTGTGTTCGAAGAAAATACATTCGAATATCTAAACTATAATCTATATCATCATGAAAATGAGGATGCTTGGTCTTCCATCTATTATGATGAAACCAAGTGGCCTGAAAGTTTTGCAGTATTCGTTCCAGCAGAATCTAAGTCTGAAAAATATGCTTCAGGAATGAATCTCATGGCTTACATGAATTATTCTGAAGTGGAACCCTGGGTAAACACGTTCAATACTGTCCCTAAACATAAGTCGATCAGAGATCAATCTTATCAAGATTGGAAACAAGAAAAATGCGAAAAACTAATAGACTTATTAGAAACTAGGATGTCAGGTGTAAAGGATAAAATAAAATCTTACTACGCTTCTACACCACTCTCCTTTAGAGACTACATAGGAACATCTGATGGATCATTGTACGGTGTAAGAAAGGATTTCAAAGATCCTCTGAAAACTTATATTTCTCCTAAGACTAAACTAGATAACCTTTTTCTTACAGGACAAAATCTCAACATGCACGGTATGCTGGGCGTGACTGTAGGCTCTATAGTTACCTGCGGGCAGTTTATGGATAGTAATGAGCTCATCACCAAAATAAAGGCTTCTAATTAATACCCCAAAAAATGGCGGTAAAGAAAAAATATAAGATCCTCCTCTACTTACTCCTTATTCTTGCCATAATCTTAGCCTTGTTTATTTGGGCTATATACATTCCTGCACCTGAAGTAGAAGAAACAGATGTAGAAGAAAAGGCGCTATTAAGAATCAGTGATACCCATTTCCAAATAGGAAACAACTGGTTACGAAAAAACAAATACGGTATCTGGGAGATGTACGTCGAAGGTACACCTTATGAACGAGGCGTTCTGATGGGTCATCTAGGTAGTGAGTTGATGGATTTCCAAGAACAGTCCTTTGTAGAAAATGTATATAGCAATTTCAAATCCTCAACAAAGCTCTTTTTCCTTAAATATTTTGTAGCCTGGCAAAATAGGAATCTAGATAAATATATTCCAGAAGAATATCAGCAAGAAATCTATGGTGTCTCTCGATTTGCAAGTGACCAGTATGATTTTATAGGTCCTAAGTTCCAACGTAAACTAATGTATCATGCTGCTCATGATATAGGTCATACCGTACAAAACATGGGCCTAGTAGGATGTAGCGCTTTCTCTGCCTGGGGAGAACATTCTGCAGATAGTAAGATTATAACTGGAAGGAATTTTGATTTTTATATCGGTGAAGCTTTTAGAAAAAATCGTGTATTGCTATTTTCTAAGCCATACGCAGGTCACGCCTTTGTCTCTTATTCCTGGATCGGTATGGTAGGCGTACTCTCGGGAATGAACGAAAAAGGATTATCTGTGAGCATCAATGCAGGACCTCCAGAACTGCCGATGGAAGCCAAGACTCCAGTCTCTATCCTTGCAAGAGAAATACTGCAACACGCTGCAAATATAGAGGAGGCAATCCAGATAGCTAACAATCGAGATATTTTTGTCAGCCAAAACATTCTTATCAGTTCTAAGTATGATAAAAGATCTATTGTTATAGAAAAAACACCTGACAAGATGAATATTCTTGAGTCTGAAGATGGTTTATTATTATGTACAAACCATTTTCAAACAGAAGACTTAGCATCCTTAGAAGAAAATATAAATTTCAAGCTGGTATCGAGTACCGGAAGAAGAATAGAAAGACTTAATACACTTACGGATACCAATCGTATAGATGTCAAAAAAGCCGTAGAGATCTTAAGAGATAGAAACAACTTATCGGAAACATCTTTAGGCTACGGTAATGAAGAAAATATAAATATTCTGATGGCCCACCATTCTATCATCTTCCAGCCAGAAACAGACGATGTATGGATATCCGTAGGCCTCAGTCCTGAAGAGCAATTTGTAAAATACAATCTACTCCATATCTTTTCTAATAGTGTTCGCTTAAAATCAACGCCTTTATACAGTGATGAAATTATTCCATCCTCTTCTTGGGCGAAAAGTAAAGCATTTACAAATTACATAGCCTACCAAAAATTATACAGAAGTCTAAAAACAAAAATAGATCAGAACAAAGTAGTTAGAGAAAAAGAATTATTACAACTGATAGAACTGAATCCCGAACTGTACAAACCTTACCTCCTTGCTGGAGATTTCTATGCAGATGAAGGCGTTTGTGACAAATCCGTTCCTTATCTAAACGAAGCGCTAAAAAGACACATCCCATGGCAAAAGGAAATAGACGAAATCAAAGAGAAATTAGAAAATTGTAAGCTCAAATAATCAAAATGATAGCGAAAATAGAATATGCAGACAAAAAAGTAATCGAAACTTTCCAGATCAATAAATTAAAGGAAGCGCTATCCTATCTAGAACATCATTCTAGCTACTACAAACAAGTTCTTTCTAAACGTAAGATCAATAGTGCTGGGATAAATAGTTTTGAAGATTTTGAAAAAATCCCTACAACGAGTAAGCAAGATTTACAAATACACAATATGGAGTTCCTGTGTGTTCCTTCAACAGATGTTGCAGAATGGATTACCACTTCCGGTACACTAGGGTCTCCAGTATCTTTTGCCCTCAGCAAAAAGGATCTAGAAAGGCTTGCGCTGAATGAGGCAAGATCACTTGCTATCACAGAATGCAATCCAGACGACTGTATACAGCTGATGGTTACCCTAGACAAGCGATTTATGGCAGGCCTCGCGTATTATCTCGGAGCCCAAGCATTTGGCGCCACAACGATAAGAGTAGGCTCAGGTAATCCTGGATTACAATTGGATTCTATGCTACGATTCAGTCCTAATGTTATCATAGCTGTTCCTTCCTTCTTACTGAATGTTTTACAGTATGCGAAGAAAAATAACATTGACATACCACAAGATCAGGTAAAGAAAATTATCTGTATCGGAGAACCTGTAAAAAATAAACAATACGAATTAAACAACCTGGGCAAACGGATAAAAGCTATTTGGCCTAAGGTGCAGTTGTTTTCTACCTATGCCTCTACAGAGATGTCTACAGCCATAACGGAATGTATATCAGGGCAAGGGGGACATATACCTACAGAACTCATCTACCTAGAACTTGTGGATGAGTATGGCAATCTTGTTACTGACGGACAACAGGGAGAAGTTTGTATCACTAGCCTGGGTGTAGAAGCTATGCCTCTACTAAGATATAGAACGGGTGATATTTGCATCAAAGATGCTTCCAATTGTACCTGTAAGATAAATACTAAAAGGCTCAGTCCAGTATTAGGAAGAAAGAAACAAATGATAAAATATAGGGGAACTACCCTCTTTCCTGAAACCATCTACGAGTTACTTAATGGTATCTCAGAAGTAAAGGATTATATCGTATTACTAGAGTCCAATGAAATAGACACAGACGAACTAACGTTAATATTATGTTCTGATCAAGATATAAATCATGATGAGATCATATCAGAAATCAAAGAGAAGTGTATTACCCATTTGCGTGTAACACCATCTATTGACATGATCTCAGTTCCCGAATTACGGAAAATTAAATATCCAAGCACGAGTAGAAAGCCATTAAAATTGATCGATAAAAGGAAGAAAAATTATTAACTTGTAGCAAACTATTAGATAATGAGCGACAGCATAGAAAATGTAGATATACTTGTAATCGGTGCTGGCCCTTCTGGTTGTGTAGCTGCATCTATAGCAAATCAAAAAGGCCTAAAAGTAAAAGTTGTAGAAAGATCTATATTCCCGAGATTTGTAATAGGAGAAAGTCTCTTACCTAAGTGTATGGAACACTTAGAAGAAGCAGGGTTTATGGAGGTGCTTAAAGCTCAGAATTATCAGAAAAAATTTGGTGCTCGTTTTATCCGAGGAGACAAAGATTGTCTGTTTGATTTCTCCGAACAATTTACGGAGGGATGTAGAACATGGACTTGGCAGGTTCCTAGGGCTCATTTTGATCAGGTTCTAGCCACTGAAGTACAGAAGATGGGTGTAGATGTGAGTTTTGGACAATCGGTAACTGATGTAGAATTTGAAGGCTCAGAATCTACTACAACTATAGTCGACAAAGAAGGCAATAGATCGCAAATAAAAGCAAAGTATATCATAGATTCCAGTGGATATGGAAGAGTTCTTCCTAGACTGCTTGATTTAGAAAAGAAAACTGATCAGCCTGCGCGTAAGGCTATCTTTGCCCATCTTACAGATAAGCTTAGACCAGAAGGGGCTCCAGGACAGCAGATAACTTTCGTTATCCATAAGTTAGATGTATGGATGTGGATAATTCCTTTTTCTGATGGCATTACCTCTGTCGGCTTTGTTGGAAATACAGACTATATAGAATCATTCACTGGCACAACAGATGAGCGAATCGCCCAGATGATTAAGGATGTACCACAGATGAGAGAGCGATTCCAATCTCAAGACATAGTTGTACCTGCTAAGCAGATAGAAGCCTATGCTGTTTCTGCAAAACAACTCTATGGAGATGGATTTGTAATTACAGGTAACAGTTCAGAATTTATAGATCCTATATTTTCTAGTGGCGTAACCTTTGCTACCCATTCTGGATTACTAGCTGCCAAAGCTGCTGCAAGACAGTTATCTGGGGAACAAGTAGACTGGGAAAAAGAATATTCAGAACCTATATTACATGGCGTAGACACTTTCAGCACCTATGTCAAAACATGGTATGACGGAAGCCTACAAGAGATCTTCTTTTACACAAGCGAGACAGAAAAGATTCCTTCTAATGTTACGATGAAGAAACAGATCTGTTCCGTATTAGCGGGATATGTATGGGATGAAACCAATCCTTTTGTAAGAAAGCATGCTAAAGCTGTCAAGTCACTTTCGAGGGTGATACAGATGCAGTAGAAAATGTTAAGAATAATAATTTTTCTCTTATTCATTACAATTCTAGGTTGTACTAAGAAAATTATTCCACCTGAAGAAAGAGTCGATATTCAATATTATCTAACTCTCTTCGTTTTCGAGATAGCAACATACGTGATGTTCACTATACTAAGATCAAACACAAAGAAGACGGTTACGTCCTACTTTACAATATTCATGAGAAAGGCCCCACAATCAAAGAAATAGGAATAAATGTTTGGGGAATTAAAATGAATGACACAGTCTATGTTAATTTAAAATATAATAAACAATTTCAAAGTCGTGGTGTCTATGCGAAATTAGATATCGTAGGCCAGGTCTGTGTCCTTGTAATCAATAAAGAAACTCCCAAACAGATTATAGAAGGAGGCAGATACGTTGGTCTTTTTGGATTAGACGGAGCAATTGTGGATGGAACAAGTAGATCAGGGAAAAACTGGGAAGATAGTGATGGCAAAAAAAATAATATCCTTGTTATTAATAAATACAAAAGAAGGATATAATAAAATCAGTTTACTCAGCATCGATAATTTCAACAAGCTACTTCAGACTAATTATTCATATAGCCATAGAGCAAGTTTATCATTTGAAGCAGTCATTGAAATAATACAGGATATAAATCTTGCAAATCCTAATATTGAAAATCGAATTTTATCGGACTAATAAATAAACTATGAAATGAAATAATACTGATTCTATAGAAAATAAAAAAAGAGAGACTTTCAAAAGACTCTCTCTTTTCTTTCTAGCATGTTTTATTTCTAATCAATGCAAATAAGAATCCAACAACCAGCCTTGTGTTCCATTATAGTCTACATATACAAAGTTGGATTGCTTTCCGTCTAAGAAAATAGATTTGTCAGATCGCTCCAATATTTTTATAGTTGCATTATGTGGTACTCTCATCGTATGCTTGTCAGCTCCCATATCTGGCCCCATTCTTAGCTCTAGGCTTCCTCCATTGCTATTCACTACAGCAAGCGCAGCATTAGTAGCAACACCGCCCGGAGTAGAACCTGCTTGTTGATCTATCTTTTTTTGTAGCTCTTCTATCTTCCTTTGCATCTCATCAAAAACGCTAGCATCCGCAGTTTCGACATTCTGATCCATTTCGTTTTCTCTTCGTACTTCTTCCATCCTTCGATTCATCTCCTTATATACATCCGCCCGACTTCTTGTATGATTAGTATCATTCACCTCATGCTCTACTTCTTCAGCATGTTTTTCCATTTTCTCGAAAACAGATTTATCTACAGTTTTCACATTAGGATTGGAATCATTGCTATTTTGAATGGCTTTGATTACTGTCTTTGCTAGGTTGGCAAAATTAAACATAGAATAAATTTAGTTTTAAGTGATAGAGGCTATTTCGTAAAATAGTAAAAACTTATTGATTTCAATTAATTAAAATTTTTCTTGCTAGACTTCATAACATTGAATATAGACTTTGCCCAATAGTTTCGGAGTCCAAATCCTCCACTCTTTCCTTCCATTCTTACCGATTTAATCACCTGTCCAGTCTTTATATCAAAGGAGGTCACCCACATATATCCTTTAGATTCCGTCTTGTTAAAAGACTCAATAACAAAAAGCAATCCGAGACCATTCTTATCTGCCGACTTATATTGCTGTACAATATTTTCAACTGTAGATCTATCTACTTTGTGAGATTTGTCTATTACTAAAGTTTCTGGATCTACCGTATTATTTCTTTCTATTGCAAGATCTACATCATAATTGACCTTCTCCTTGTCAAAGAATTTCTTTATATCATATTTTTCCTTCTCCATTATAAGCAAGTTATTCCATTTTTTGAAAAACGATGACTGGATCGCTTCTGGATCTGAAAATCCCTCGCTTCCTATTAGTTTAGCTTCAGTAAAATCTAAACCATACCAGGTAACTTCTGAATCAGAATTTCTGACTTGAGCAGTTAGAAGATTTGTTGTAAGAAGAGAAAATGCAGCAAATAGAAAAATAAACTTTTTCATCTTAATTTTTTCATCGGGTTATGTAATAAGTAATTAAAATAATAAATTAAAAAAAAACAACAAAGCTTCAGCAGCTTTTTATGTAGAGCTACCCTACTTCTTGTCTTTTTTTATAACCTTCTTTTTCAGATGTTTAGCAAAATATTTTCCGCCCTTCGCATATCCTTCTTCTAATCTTTTTGCTACATCAAAATCAAAGCCCATCCCATCAGTACCTCTTAACTTTTTCATCTCAGCTTTAGCAACAACTTCGTAAGTGGACGTATCGTATAACCAATACTCTACATTTATCCCAGCCGGCCTTTTTGCAATACCTATATTAAAACCAGGCTCAGTCATAGTTGTCCATACAACTAACTTGTAGGCAGCGTCCTTATAGTCTTTACCTACAGCTATGCCCCTTTCTTCTATATGCTTATTGAATAATTCTATAAATTTTGGTTCGAATCTTTCTTCTCTATCAGCAACCCATCTTTCTTTCCATAGATCTCCTGAACCCGCTTCATCTTTGTTTTTATCTTTTACCTTCTCCTCTATGTACTCAGCTTCCGTCTTCTTCCCCACTTTCATATCATCGTAAACGAACTCTATTAGTACTTCACTTTGTCCTTTCAGTTTAACAAAATCTCCTTCGTAAATTTTTGTTTTTTTGTGCTTGTAGACTTATGCTCGAAGTAAAGAGCACCGCTAATAAAAGTATTCGATTGGTCATCATATATTGTTTCGAATAGTTAAAATTTATTTTGATTTGATGGCAAACTCAGCTTCATCAATGTTTGCGTTTAATGCTTTATTTGTAAATTTTATGAGTGTAAAATCTTCTTCAGATTCTCTCAATATAACTTCAGAGACAATAAGGCTATCTAAGTCAAAGAATACTTCTATTTTCTGAATGTAAGTCAGCATCGTTTCATCCTTTGGCAAAAGGGTGATCCTATAATCCTTATCTGATTTTTCTACCACGCTAGAAAATTTGCCATCGTCTTCTAAGACTTTTCCCATAAGCGCATTAGACATAATACCATTGACCTCCTTGAACATAGCATTGTTTCCAAGATCTATCTCGTTTTGATTTCCTTCATCATCTATCAATAACTGATTGTCCTTTATAATAAGGATATAACTAAATGGCTTGGTGTATTCCCATCGTATACTTCCAGGCTTCATAAACTTAAATATCCCCTTAGTTACAATAGGTTCTGACATAAAGGATAGATGTTTCTCCTGCGAAAAGTCACTAGACATACTCATCGTACTTTCTGTCAATGCATCTACTCTCGTTTTAAATTCGCTTATATCCTCGATAACCGTGTATTGCGCTTGGCTAGCAAAACTGCTTAGTAATACTAAGCTTATAATGATTGATTTTAGGCTCATTTGATTATTTCTATTATAAAAATAAGATTTCTACATCACAGATGATCATATACACTCTTATTTGATTATTTCTTAACACTTTTCTTTAGTTTTTAAGTATGCTCAACTTGTAGATTATACTAGCTACTTTTTACTCATTAGAACTTTTAACATCCTCAACTTCAATATCCCGAAGGCTGCAAAAGCTCCCGAAAACAAGGCTCCTCCTACACCTACTGTCAGAATATCTTGCCCTGTTAGAAATAGATTCTTAAAAGGTGAATATACTCTTATCCACTTCTGAGAAAATCGCTCTGTAGTATGGGCTAATCCATAGATCTCACCATGCTGATAATTAGAAAAATGCTTGGTAGAAAGTGGTGTAGATAGTTCACTATGATCTAGGTATTTTTCAGCTTTGGGATACAATTCGAATAGCTTATGAAGTATTCTTTTTTCCATACTAGACTTGAATGCTTCGTATGATTCCGGTCGCTCTTTCCATGATGTACCTTCCCAATCTTTGAACCAATCATAATTAGCAGGAATAACGACCTGTACCGTCGATCTATCTGGATACCTTGATGGCCAACTGCTATCTTTTGCTGATGGAAAAGAAATGTAGTAGAGAGGAATAGCTTCCTTGGGATTATTGAAAAAACGATCATAAGAGTTTTCTAAGTCTAGTTCATTATATACCCAATTATTATATTTAGGAAACCCTATCTCAGCATCCGAGGCAGTAAACCCTGCATACAGACATATGTGTGAAGTACTTGCACCGATACTGTTGGTTATGGTCTTATATTTTTCAGTTAATGGAGATTCTGCCAGAAGATGATTATAGGTATTATGCAAGCCTGCATTGGAGATGTAATTCTTAGCTTTAACTAGACTACCATCGTCCATTTGTATTCCCTTAATCTTCTTTTTCTTTGTTATAAATTTATTAGCTCTTGCATTGACATAAATCTCTCCCCCATTACGTACGATAATATCCGCCATAGTATCATAAATCCTAGCAGCTCCTCCTCTAGGGTAAGCAGCACCGTCCATATAATGACCCACTATAGTTGTGTGCATCGCAAAGCTACTTTTCTTCGGAGGCAGACCATAGTTTCCACACTGAGCACACCAAACGGCTATAAGTTCTTCGTTATCTGTAAATTTCTTTAAGGCCTCATAGGTAGTCTGCTGACAATAGGGTTCATATCCTTTTCTCAACAACCATCCAAAAAACCTACTTATTAAAGGTGGCATAGTACGCTCACCAAAAAACATACCTGAATACTTATTGACATCCTTCAGCATGGAGAAATATGCATCTATTGCTTTATGCTCTTCAGGAAAATGAAGTTTCATATCTTGCTTCAGCTTATCAGCTCCTTTTCTAAAATCAAATTTCTTTCCAGCTAGTATAAGTCTATCATAAACCTCTCCTAGATCATCCCACTCCAGTTTTTCATCTGTAACTTTAGCAAATAGCTTACTCATCATTGCGTCAGGATTATTGACCTGTCCTACATAATGGACACCCACGTCCCACTCATATTTCTGTCTTTTAAATACATGAGTAAATCCACCTGGTCTATAATGCTGCTCTAGCAATATTACTTTCTTTCCAGCCTTAGACAGTAAAACTGCAGAGGTCAAAGCTCCTAGACCTGTACCGACTATTGCTACGTCATACAGAGGCTTTATTTTAGAAGAATCATATTTGTGATGGTATCGCAATTATCGCTTAAGTTTTCCGCTATCCGTCATTTCTAACTGATCAACAAATGTAATTTTCTGAGGTAGTTTATAGGTTGTCAATCTTTGTCTACAGTAGGAAATAATAGCCTCGGAATCTTGTGCCACTCCTTCTCTTAGGACTACTTCCGCTGATACAATCTCACCCATAAAACGATGCTTATATCCACTAACTCTTGCCAATTCTATATCTGTATGACTACATAACACCTGCTCTACTTCTACTGGGAAGACTTTGTTTCCAGATACATTGATCATACTTTTTTTCCTTCCTTCTACCCGTACCAATCCTCCTGCATCTACACTTGCTAAATCTCCTGTCATAAAGTAACCTCTATTAAGTACCTCTGATCTCAACTTAGGTGGACTGAGATATGCGTCAAACATTCCCGGTCCCTTAATCCCCAGATTACCTATCTGTCCCACGTCTAACAACTCATTATCTTCTGATAAGATACCAACATCATATCCTTCTAGCACATGACCTACTGCATCCGGTTCTTCTGCAGCTTTATCAAAATTAATTATAGGCAGTCCTATTTCGATAATTCCATAAGCCTGAGAAACAGGTATTCTATATTTCTCGTAGAACATATCGCACTGTTCTTTAGATATCGCTGTAGAGGTAGAAATAACCGTCCTTAATGTAGGCAAGGCATCTGCAGCACTATAATTTGACAATAGTTTGATATGCATAGGAGAAGCGTAAAGGAAAGAACCTTTCGTTTCTGTAATACAATTAAAGATACTCTCTGCAAGAAAATCTTTGGTTAAAGCAATGGTAGCTCCATACTTGAGGTACAAGATAATAGAAACTACAAAATGATAAGACATCGGCAAGACCCAGACTATCTTATCTGTTCTTCCCAGTTTCAAAGCTGTATTTGCTCCGTCTATACGATCGTTAATAGATTTATGACCTATTATTACACCCTTAGCTAGTCCAGTGGTTCCAGAAGTATATCTTATAATAGCAGGGTCAGCTACATGGTCAGCAAATCTTGTCCCTGTAAAATTTTTATACTCCTTTATTGTCCATTGACTAACTTGTATTTCATAAGCATCTATAGTTTTTGCAGAAGAAGTCGGACCGTTTCCAGCGTCTAGTAACCAGTTCAATCCCGACTTACTCAATATTGTATCCAGTTCTTGTGTTTTCAACTGATTAGAAACAGGCATTGCTACAGCCTTACAATAGAGAACAGCAAAAACAGAAATGATAAAATATCTACTATTACGATCCATTACTCCAACACCCATGCCTTCTCTTAGACCTTTTGCTTTCAAGGTCTCTGATAAGCTTAATATCTCTTGTGTAAATTCCTTGTAAGTAAGTGATCCTATTTCATCTCTAATAGCTACTTGATTACCATGATCCTTATTAGCTTGGAATACAATGTCTACTATATTCATCTTATATAATCTCTAATGATTCTTGAATATTTTTAACGATAGATTTTTTTTGCTGCTCATCGCACAACAAATAACTATTCGCAGCTAATTTTCCTGATGAAAAACCAGTTTGCAAACAAGTAGCGATAACTCTTGCACTAGCAATTGCTTCATTTTCTGCACTTATATTTCTACCAGCAAAGTATAGATTAGTAATGGAATCATTGCATAAGCACTCTGCCGGAATATCATAGTAATCATTTTCTGCAAAATATTCCATACGAGGTTTTTCTTTGTAATCCCAATACTCAATTGGCCACACTGCTCTAGCTATACTAACCTCCGATTTCACACAAGTTAGTACCTCGTACTTGCTCAATATATGTTGGCCTTTATAACGTTTACCTGTTCGCACCCCTACCTCGCTAGGTATATAACCTAGATGAGCATTAGCAAAAGCAATTACATTTTGCTTAAGATGAAGGAATACTTCATCCATTAATCTTGTTGCTTCTAGGTTAAGGTCTGTCAGTAAATTAGCTCTATCGGAAATTGGCATTGGTAGTCCAATTTTTAAAAATAGTTTCTTTTTCTTGTACGATCCAGGTACAACTGAAATATGTAGTAGATTCTTATCAAGCGATCCGTCCAATACCCCCTTTCTTATAGCCTTATATATGGATAGTTTTAACAGCTTATAATCTGCTACTTCTATTTGCTCTACACCAAATACTTTTGCGCCTGCCTGATACTGATCACTAGACAACAAGGGAAGACCTAGAAGATCTCCAATTAGAGCATTTCCTGAACAGTCGATAAAATTATTTGCAGCAAAACTGACCATTCTATCCTGTACAAATATTTCTAACTGCGTAATTTTACCTTCAGCGCTTTCTGCCTTACAAACCGTTGATTGCAGGAACAGATCTATGTTGGGTAGATCTAGATAATTCTCTGACAATCTCATAAAATCAAAATAGTCGTAGGGCAAGAACTGGATACCGTTTTTTTCTTGCTCAACAGATGTATTACCTAGTTCTGATAGTCGCTGCACAAAGGTCGCGGGCCATCCTCCAAAGGCAAATTTCCCAATGTCGGTAGATGATCTAAAATAAGCTCCACATATAGTTGCTACATAGGCTCCAGTTGCCTTACCTCCCACTATACTTGCACGTTCTATTATCGCTACTTTCTTGCCTTCTATTGCTGCTGCATAAGCAGCTGCAATTCCAGAAGCACCGGCTCCCACAACTATCACATCGTAATTATACACTTCAGGCTTTTCCAATCAGTAATCTTTTTATCTCCTCTTCAAAATAGTGAAATTCTTCATTACTTAATGTATCATCTGTATGACAAACAGAAATTTTTAAACGCTTAGCAAATTGCGAAAATACAATAGTTAGTCCAGGAAAAGTATTAGGAGGTGGGAGATGAATCATATCTATTATTTGCGTGCTACCTTCTTGCGGAACTCCTGCAGTCGTAATACCTGTATCTGAGAAAAAGAAACTAGCAAACTTACCTTTAGTAGGACCTTTAGTAAGGAAGTTATAAAAGGATAGTGGCGTTCTTTTGAACACATGCATCATGCCTGCATACTTTGCCGGTAATTTAATTTTTACTTGTTCCATCATTTGAGCAGAAAGATTTTTCACAACTGCTTCCAGAGAATCAAAATCATCTTTTTTTAATCTAAAGAATAAGTAAGAAATATTATTTCCTACAAGTGGCTTAATGGAACCTCTCTTACGCTGATCTTGCGGAACGGGCATCAAAAGTGATGTGAAATTTATTTTTCTTTTCTCCATTATCGATCTTACAACCATTCCACAACAGGCCAGATAGAAAGGACTTTTCATCAGTCTTATCATCGAGGCAGCTCGCTTATGTACAGCCTCTGTTTCCTCGATGTCAAAATTAATTTTCTTATACTTAATAACAGGGTCGTTTACCTTAGCTTTGGTGATCAGTGTATCTATAGGCAGGCCTTTCTCTCGCATTAAATATGCTTTGAAATCTCTAGCTCCTAGCATGGCATCCTTTACTGAAATTGCTTCATAGCTAGGGAAACAGTCTTCTTTTTCTATAGTGGCAATGTTATCAATAAGATACTTGGCAAATACTTCTGCTCCTCGTGCATCGAAAAGTAAGTGATGCCATGACAACATCATAAAATATCTATTTTGCTGTTCTATCCAAAAAACCTTATACAATCTTGATTGTGTTACCCCAAATTCTGGTATCGGCAATTCGTCAAGAAACTCATCTTTCGAGGCATCTTGAATCTCTACTTGGCAGGTTACTTCATGTTGTTCCTCTTCCCAATAAGATCCCTCCTTCAACCATCTGTAAACATATCTGAGTCGGTATATACTTTTTGCCAAAGTGCTAGCTAACTTTTCCTTAATAACCTCAAGCGTATGTGCTTCTTCTACTTCAAGAATAATCCTACCTATATTACCGGGAGAAGCATGTGCTTTCATCTGACGATCTAGCAATAACTGAAATTGATCAGATCCACTGGAGGTTGTTTTATTCAATGTGATTGTTACTTATTTTTGGTTGACAAAATTATAGCTACATTTTGCAATAGCACCCACCGATCCTACATTCTCTGAAATAAGTAATTCGTCAGGAAGTTCTATCCCAAATTTTCTTTCTAAAAAAAGAACAATCTCTATCAAGGAAAAAGAATCTAATCCCAATGCTCCAAGATCTGAATCAGCAACTATTTTAATTCCTTCAGCTACTAAGTTCTCTTCTATAAATTTTGAAAGTGCAGTCTCCAATGTGCTTATCTCCATTTTTATTTTTCTAAGATTACATATGCAGTTGCCATTTCTTTGACATGGGAAATACTAACATGCATACTTGTAATTCCATATTCATCAGCAACCTCTATTGCTTTATTATACAATCGTATAAACGGCTTGCCGTCATCATTGTTATATATTTCGATATCTGAGAAGGCAAATCTTCCCTGCCATCCATCACCTAAAGCTTTGAGAAAAGCCTCCTTAGAAGCAAATCTACCAGCAAAGTGTTCTGCTTGGTTATGAAACTTCTCACAATAGGCTATTTCTATAGGTGAGAAAACTCTCTCCTTAAATAATGGATTCTGTAATTTTTCCGTTACTCTTTCTACTTCTATTATATCCACACCAATCCCAAAAATCATACGTTTACAGCCTTCAATTTTCGCTAATATAAGAATATGTAAATAATTATATTCCTATTTATAATTCTAATTTCTGTGGGTTTTTAGGTCTAAAAATTAAGAGTAGAATGTAGGTTATCACTGAAATAATAATACTCGTAATAGCTGCAAGAAAAAATGCACCAACCACATATTGTAAGAAGTTCTCTTTTACCACTTCTAAGGTCAAAGATTTCGAAAAATCTATTGTAGCTGAACTACCTAAGACTTTAGCTCCTAACATATAACTACCATATAAAATAAATGGTATAGTGGGTGGAATACTGATATGTCCTGCAATTAATGCGATGGCTTTATTCAACTTCAGCAAATGCGCAAAAAATATAATCAGTATAATCTGAAAACCCCAAAACGGTGTTATGCTTATAAAGACTCCTAGCATCACACTAAGTGTTATAGATTTATTCGTCTCAGCAGGATCATAAAAATACTGCCTGAATACTTCTTTAGGTCCTTTTTTTTTAAGGGAGCCAATTAACTTTTTAGGCCAAAATGTAAAGATAGCTAGTGTAACGAATATCGTATTCAACACACTGATTCGAGCAAAATCCCTAACTGTTCTAAAATGACTAACCCTCTCTTCTGCTGGAGGATAATATACATTGATAGGTACAGCTTTGACATCTATCTCTTTCCAAGCACTCCTTACCAATACCTCTATCTCAAATTCAAACCTTTCTGTTTTCCATTGTATATCTTTCACTAGCCTTACAGGATAGGAACGATAGCCTGACTGGGTATCGGGAAGATCTATACCCGTATTTACCCTGAACCAGAAATTAGAAAAGTTATTTCCAAAGCTACTTTTTCCAGGTACGTTTTCACTTGACATATTTCGCGCCCCTACATAAAGACATTCTGGATACTCTGCTAAGGCTTTAAGGAAAATTCCTAAATCGCTAGCCTTATGCTGTCCGTCAGAATCTAATGCTATAACATGTTCATATCCTTTTTCTAAACCTCTTTCCATTCCAGCTCTAAGAGCCATACCCTTGCCTCGATTTTCCTCGAAAGAAAGTATATCTATATCAGGGTAAGTTAGTAATATTTCCGAGGTATGATCTGTAGAACCATCATTAACAATAATAAGTCTATCAGTATATTTCAAGATACTATCTATAACCTCCTTAAGCGTATCTTCGTTATTATAAGTAGGTACGAGCACACAGGCATTGACATTAATAAATTGTTCTTGGAGTTTATTCATTTAAGCAAATTTATATTGCGCCTTGTACTTAAGACAAACACCTGCCTCTGACGCTATAGAAGAGCTTATCTTAACACCATTTTCGGTAAGACTTAACACCTTGGTCGTTAGGTGTATAGTTTCCATAGTTAATGGATCTATCATTTTCAAAAACTTGGTGTTACTTGCTTTTAGCAATTGTAATTTTTTATTTAGCTTTTTTTCTAATAACTCAGTAACTATTGCTATCTGCACTACACCAGGTAATACCGGATAACCAGGAAAATGCCCTTCGAATATCGGATGGCTTTTATCTAGTAGAAGTTGGTAGTTAGTTTCAACTTCAGAAGTTTCCTCCTTTTTTTCTAGTTTATATATGGAATCTATCATTTCTACAAATTAAGCATTTATTTTACAGAAATTATTTCATTTAGCTTTATAAAGAAAGGAATCTTTTTGTGATTTATCTGAACTTGATCCGGCCAATTATCTTTCCCATAACTTAGCTCCATAACTACAGAAGAGTTATTCTTCTTACCTCTATCCACTCTAGACACATTTCCTTTCTTGTCTATGAAGTAATGATAATAGATATCAGCTTTCTTTACAGTACTAATCAAGTCGAAGTTTTTCTTTTCCTGTCTGAATTTATATGGCGTTCCTTCTATAGGGTCTAGTAACATCCTCAGGTCTTGGTCAAGAATTTTCTTTACCATTTTCTTATCGAGCTGTGGTAAAATATAATTGATCTTCATTTCTCTATCTGTAAACTCAAAATCAAAAAGCTTTACGCCCGCCTTGGCCATAAATACTGTTCTATACTCTCTATGGTTGGATGTATCTCTCGATATCACTAGTATACCACTATTATAGTTATTAAGAAACTTAATACTCATATCGTACAAGACCTCCTTCTTGTCATCAGGAAAAAGAGCCTTAACTTCTGGCTGTATCGAACTGGGCAATTCTCTCAGATCTCCTAGGGATGCTGCACATGACAACAAACAAGAAACAAACAAGAAATACAAGATTACTCTAAACCTCATATGCTTCTAGTTCTAGTAAGTTATCTAATCTCACAATCTCATATGATTTCTTTTTCAGCATATCTATCAATTTAGGCAATAGCTGAGCCTGCCTAGGAAGATGATCATGCAATAATATTACTCCACCAGGTTTTAGATGCTTAGCGATTCTTTCTAGTATGATATCATCTGTTAGTACAGTGGTATCATAGGATCTATTATTCCATCCTATAGTTTTTAGTCCTAGGTCTCTTATAGCTAAGGCCATAGATGGCGTCATAACTCCGAAAGGCGGTCTATACAGCTTAGAAGTCTTCCCTATTCTATCATGAATCAAATCTATCGTCTTAGCTAAATCTTTCTTGATAAGGAAAGGAGGTAAAAAATCTAGCAATGTGTTATGTGCAAATGAATGATTAGCTACTATATGCCCTTCTTCATGTATTCTTTTGAGAAGATCTCCATGTTCTTTTATCTTTCTACCTATGCAGAAAAACGCAGCTTCTACATTATATTTTTTTAAAACATCAAGTACAATCGGAGTATTTTCTGGATCAGGACCATCATCAAAACTTAGAGCAATATAGCGCATATCGGTTGTTGCTTCTATATGGGACTTAGTGAAAAAATTTAGGTTTAAATTCAAAGAAGCGTAAGCCAGAAAAAGAAAATATGGAATCGTTACGACTGCGTACCAGAAAAGTGGTACTTCCATGTAATAAGACGATAGAAAAATCGATGCAATAATGCAGGTATAAAGTATTAGTATTTTTCTATGTGGCGACATGTTCTAGTAACAGTACAGAGTGATTACAGTTGTTGTAATTATTATAAATTAAAATCCTTTTGATATCAGAGGTTTGAAATTTATTAAGCTTGAGTACCTCAGGAATATGTTGTTTATTTAAAATTTGACAAGCTCCCCATAGACCGAATGCTGATGCTGTCTTAAATTCGCCACACAAATGCTTGTAATAACAAATATTAGAACTACTAAAAAGAGATGCATTCAGTTCATGATATATCTTATCTATTTCTTCATCTCCATTTAGTCCTTCGATAACGAGATCTACCTGATCTATTGTAATATTATTTTCTCTTAACAATTCGTCTATCTCATTTTTTATAATGTCTATAGACTTAGGCTTGAATAGCATTTTCATCCCTTTTACATTACCATAGCATTTATCGCCTGCCTGCTTCCCTAACATAAAAAATGCAGCTCCTTCCCCTGCTAAACTTCCTTTCCCTGGATGTTGCAAAAGTTCTAATTGCGCGATAGCTTCTTTTTTCCAAAGCCTCATTCTATTAGTAATAGCAACATAGGTGTCTGTCAGTTCGTCTAAGCCTCCAACTAGAACGTGGTTTGCCTCCTCTTCTATAAGCATCATACCATCCATCAGTGCAGACTCAAAAGAAGAACCTCTATGCGTATACGTAAAATTATATTTTTTGCATTGTAGCATCATAGCAATCTGACCACTCATAGCATTATGAGTAGACTGTATAAATTGTGTAGGAGAAACAACACCTTCTTGCTGAGCGTATACATTAGTAAGAAATTTTTCAGTATCCTGAAGACAACCCATTCCAGTTCCAGTTATGATAGCGTCTAATTCTGTATTTCCAGCGTCCGCTAGACATTGCTGCGCACTGTAGGTACCGTTTTTCAACAGTCTACTCATTCTTCTGAGATTGACTCCCTTAATAAGAGATTTGTAATCTGGTTTTACACTATATAAGGCCTCACCTGTATGGTTTACCAGCTCACTCAGAAAGTCATCATTATCCAAGGTATTTTGAGGCGATACGTTTCCGATTCCATTTATAAAAACATTCATCCGCGTAGATTTATAAAGCTGAAATTACAAGGGCTGAACAATTCCCACCAAAGCCAAAAGAATTAGAAAGGATATGTTTTATATCTACATCTTCTTGTAAGGTTCCTATAGGTGTCATATTTAGATCCTCTATCGCAGATTTAAAATTTAAGTTGGGAGCAATAAATCTATTCTTAATATTGAGCACAGAAATAACTGCTTCTATAGATCCTGCTGCTGCGAGGGTATGTCCCGTAAAGGACTTAGTAGAACTAAATGGTGGCATTGCTTCTTTAAATAATTTAGTCATTGCTGTCCCTTCAGAAAGATCATTGACATAGGTAGCTGTACCGTGCACATTCACATAATCTATATCTTCCGGTGCATAATTGCTTTGTCTTAAGGCAAGTTCCATTGCACTGTATGCACCATTACCCTCAGGCGAAGAAGCGGTCTGATGATAAGCATCGTTAGCATTTCCATAACCCGACAGATAACATAAAGGTTCTCCATTTCTTTTCCTCAGCGATTTCTCAGATTCTAACACAAGATATGCAGCACCTTCTCCTAGATTAAGTCCATTTCTATTCTGATCAAAAGGCTTACAATGCTCTGTATCTAATATCTTAAGCGCATTAAATCCATTAAGTGTATACTTAGTAAGTGCGTCTGTTCCTCCTACAATTACCCTGTCTAAAATATTGTGCTTTATAAGTCTTGCGCCTGTCATAATAGCGTTAGCAGAAGATGAGCAAGCTGTACTTATCGTAGAAACATAATGATATATTCCTAGGTCTATTGCGATATTTTCCGTAGAATCACCGCAATCATGAGAGGTAATATTTCTCAATTTTCCACTTGCAGGATCAGCAAAAAACTTTTTGAAAAAGTTTTCTGTCTTATCTATACCACCCACACTAGTAGAAGAAATTATTCCTGTCTTAAGCCCGTCATGCATATTGAAACCAGCATCCGCTACAGCTTCTCTAGCAGCAGCTATTCCTAACAAAGTAGTTCTACTACACTGTAATACTTTTTCGGATTGTAAATATTCTGCTAGCTGTTTATTGGATTTTTTTACTTCACCAACTAACAATTTACCCTTATGAGAAGTATCTAGAAATTTTATATGTTGTATACCGTGCCTAGAGTTTCTAATCGAAGCAAGTATCTCTTGCACATTATCTCCTATGCTAGATATAGCGCCTAGTCCAGTTATGTATATTTTTTTAGACATATTAGCTATTCGCCTGTATGTGTTCTGCTATAGTTCTTACCGAATGAAATATTTTTTGGCCATCCTCTTTGTTCTGAATTTTCACACCATACTCTTGTTCTAATAATACAATTATTTCCAGTGCATCTATAGAATCTAAACCCATCTCACTTTCGAATAATGATTCATCCTCGTTGATATCTTCAGGCGTATAATCTTCTAGATTTAGTTGTTCTATGAGTTGTTCCTTTAGTTTACTTATAAGTGCTTCCATTAGCTAATGCTTTTTAAATAATTTTTGATCGTTTTTAGGTTTTCGGATGTCAATAAATCCTCGGTTTTTGCTTCAGATCTATCAACCCAAGATAAGAAAACATTTTCCTTATTCTGATAAAAATCTACCCAGCCAATAAGGCAGGCATCTATTTTGTTATTGTCAAATAGTGAATTTACATAATTAGCCACAAATTCTTGGTTGAATTCATCATCAATCCACATACATTGTTCCCCTTTGAAGCCATGCCTGATACTGAGTTCTCCTAGCATTATATTAGGCAAGGTATACACAAAAAGAGCTGGCTGCTTCTGAGGATCATCAGTATCAATACTTTTTTGGAAGTATAGCTCATCTGTATCTAAGGATGCTGCGTGATTAGCTAAGAATATCCCTACCCTGTTCAGATCATAGGTAATGGCTTGCTCTGCTAATAATTTTTCCGCGCAGAGAAAAGCTGATCTGCATAGTAAGTCCATCTTGTAAAACTTACTATAAGATAGATTCATTTGCTTGTATAGCTCTTTAGATCTATCCGTATAGTTTTCTTGATGAGAATTTATTGTAGTAGAAGCATCCTTGGTGAGGAGCTTTCCCCGAGTATGATATGCTGTGTTTACAATTCTTGCCATATCATCTGCTTTTAAAGGCTAGAGCTGCATTACATCCTCCAAAACCAGAGGCTGTCTTGAGCGTACAATTCACTTCTGCTTCCCGAGATGCTTTTAATATATTGAGTTTTTGTTCCGTTCCTTGGGCTTCGTATCCAGGTGAAACAATTAATTTGTTCTTAAGAATAGATTGGTAACAGATGATGCTTTCTATAATTCCAGCTGCTCCTAAGGTATGCCCCCAAAAACCCTTCATACTATTTACAGGAGTTTCAGAAAATCCATGATCATTAAGTGCCTTTGATTCCATCTCGTCATTATAAAGCGTCGCTGTTCCATGTGTAGAAATAAATTCTATGTCATCAGCTGAAATATTTACTAAAGTCTGATCTATAGCGCGATACATTCCTTCGCCTGTTCTAGATGGACCACTTATATGATTTGCATCATTGGTTACAGCTCCGCCTATCAGATCTACAGGAAATCCACCTTTCTCTTTTGACAGCAGCATTGTACCTATAGCATCGCCTAGGTTTATACCTTTTCTATTTATGTCAAAGGGTCTGCAGTGTTCATCACTTAGCGCATGCAATGCACTGAATCCCGATAAGGTAAATCTACTTACCTCATCAAAACCACACAGTACTACATTTTTATAGCTATCTGACTCTAGTAAACGCTTAGCAGTAATTATTCCTAAAACACCTGAAATACAGGCATTAGAAATGATTATGGGCTGATTAGGATTGTCATATTTTTCACTTATGATCTTAGCCATCACATTTAAGAAACGTCTGTTTCTAGGAATTTTGACATCCTGCTCAGAATCTAACAAACTGATATTTCCCTTGGTGGTTGTAAAAATGAATATAGTGTCTGGACTAGTGAGATCTATAGAGTTTCCTGCACAGGCACTAGCTATAGAATGGATAACTAAGGTTTCTAAGCGTGTATATCTATCTGTATCTATCGCATGATGTAAATATTTTTCTATGGAAGCTGGACTTATGATACTACTAACATGATCTAGTTGTAGTTTCTCGTCGTAATGCTTCGCTAATCCTGTATTGCCCAAGTATAATTGATCAAAGTTCTCCTCTGTGGACCATCCTAGTGGACTGATAATGTTATCTGCTATTATGGAAATCTTGGACATATTCACATCTTAGATTACCCCCCATTTTTCTTTCCAAGCAATGTAAAAATCAGGCGGGTATAACTCAAGCTCGTTGGTGTACCTATCTAAAAAAACCTGAATAGAAGAACCCTTCGCGACTAGAATATCTGTTCCAGCCTTTAATACCTCATACTCAAAACGGATTTTCGCTGCAGGCGAATTAATAAAGTTTGTTTTTACAATAGCGCTTTCTCCAAAAGACAATGGAGATTTGTGTTCTATATGGAATTCTACTATAGGCGTTGTGTATCCCTCATGAAACATATCAAGATAACCAAGACCATACTTTTTCCCAAAAGTCTGCCTTCCGTCCTCGAAATAATTGACATAGTGACCATGCCAAACGATTTTTAGGGCGTCGACTTCGTTAAACCTGACTAAAATCTCAGATTCTGATGATAATATTGATTTCTGCACTGCTTCGATTTCTTTCAAACGCAAAGTTATATTTTCTTATGATTATTAAACGTCATCTTCTAAAATGAAAATTTTTAATTCGCAGGAAGCTATACAGTTCTCGTCTAAAAACACCTCAGCTTCGATGATTTTAATGTTCATAACTTCTTGTACCTCTCTTATTGTTGTGTAGATTTCTTCCCCTACCGAAGGCCATTTCGAGGCTACAAAGTTTTTGACACTTCCTATAAAACCCTTTTTGACAGATTCTCCCCTAGAAATAAAATAATGTCCTGAAGCCATAGCAGCCGTTTGCGCCATATTTTCTATCAGTCCCATGGAACTGAACAAATTGTCTTTGACTAGAATATTATGACTATCTATAACAAATGAAGTGGTAACCTTATCTTCTTCTATACGCACAAGCTTATCTATCATAATCATAGGGGCTCTTTGCGGTATATATTGCTCTATCTGGTCTTTATCTACTATTGGTTTCATCCTAATTTTTTAATTTCCTCCTTTTCTTCCCAAAATTTATAAAAATTAAACCACTGTGTTGGATACTTTTTTACCATAATTTCCAATCTATTGACATAGGCCTGTAATACTTCTTGCACAGTATTCTCTGTTCCATTCCCTTCAAAGGCGATAAACTCGTAGTGGTATTTCTTAACCTTAAGTGCGAAAACAAAGGCATGTGGCACTTTCAACCTACTCACTAAACTGAAGGGGCCTAGCGGAAAAATAGCTTCTTTACCTAGGAAATTCATTTTCATCGTCTTAGCCTTTGCGTGATCTGAATACCTATCACCGTGGATACAGATAAACTCCTTGGCTTTCAGAGCTTTATTAATCTCTATAAGATGCGAAAAATCATCTCTAATTGCTATGATTTTAAATCGCTTTTCCTTCATTACATTATCCAGCATTTCCTTAATCTGCTGATGTTCTCCATCGAACAAGACAATGTTAATCGGTACGGATAGTTTTTTGAGAAAATGACCCGCAATTTCCCAATTTCCAAGATGAGCACTGATCAAGATGGCTCCTTTTCCATTATCTGCAAGATCCCAGAGGGTTTTCGCCCCTATAGAATTACTTGTAAAGGGATGCTCTTTCTTACTCATTATAGCCACTTTATCTAATATAGTCTGCCCAAATTTATAATAGCAGATGTATACGGACCATACTGACTTAATTATGGAATAATCGTGTGTTTTTCTGAAATAGGAGAAACTGGAAGAAGTGGATTTACCACCGAAGATAAGAAAGTAGAAGGCTACAAAATATAGAATGAAGTAGGCGAACGATATACCTAAGTACTTAAGAATAAAATGAAATATTGTATATCCTGCTATTCCTCCCCTGGTTTTACCATCCCAGGAACCTTCTTTTGCCATACTAGTTATTAACCTTATTATCTATAAACTCATAGAATTGCTTAAAAGTTGTTATTTCTTTAAAATCTTCACCTTGGGCTTTAAAACCAAAATTAGATTCTATAATTACAACTAAATCAACAAAATCTAAGCTATCTAGATCTAAGGTCTCTATAAGGCCTGCATCGTCCTGGATCACTTCCTCATCGACTTCAAATTCCTCAACAAGGAAGTCATTTACTGTATTTACTATTTGATTGTACTCCATACTGGTAGAAAACGCTACTATTTTTTAAATTTCTTCAAAATCAAACTAGAATTGGTTCCGCCAAATCCAAATGAATTAGAAAGTATTGTATCTAACTTCAAATCTATCCTTTTTTCTGCAATTTTCAATCTTGCAGAAGCTTCATCTGGATTTTCAAAGTTAATATTAGGTGCTACAAACCCATTTTGCATCATCAAAATGCTATAAACCACCTCACTAGCGCCTGCCATCCAGCATTCATGTCCTGTCATAGATTTAGTAGAACTAACCCATGGACTACTACCTTTGAATACCTGATGTATAGACTCTGCTTCACTTGTATCTCCTACTGGTGTAGAAGTGGCGTGCGCATTTATATAATCTATTTCATTTACATTTAATTTCGCATCCGCTAAACATCTCTTAAGCGAGTGTATCGGTCCATCTATACTAGGCTTAGAGATATGTGCACCATTAGACGAAAATCCATAACCTATGACCTCCGCTAATATAGGAGCTCCACGTTTTACCGCTGATTCATAGGATTCTAAGATCACTGTAGCAGCGCCTCCACTAGGTACAAGACCATCTCTATCTCTATCAAAAGGCCTAGAAGATTTAGAAGGATCGGACTCCATGGTAGAAAAAGCACTTAATCCATCAAAACTACCCATGGCAAACTTATTGACCTCTTGTGCTCCTCCACAGATAACTCTTTCTTGTAAGCCATTCTTGATCAACACATAAGCTAGGCCTATAGAGTGAGATCCGCTGGCGCAGGCTGCACTTACCGTAAAGTTTATCCCTCTTACCTTGAATATAGTAGAAAGATTCATAGTTACGGTAGAGTTCATCGCTTGGAATATGGCTCCTGAACCTAATAAGGTGGTATCATTTTTCTCTCTTATCTTATCGACAGACTCAATAACTGCTCGTGCTGAGCTGTCATTCCCATAGATAACCCCAGTTTCATTAGCTTCCATAAAGTCATTGTCCATCTTACTCATCTCCAATGCCTGAACCGTAGCTAGATAGGCATACTCTCCTTCCTCAGCAAGTTGGATACGCTGACGCCTATGAAGAAGACCCTTAAGATTAGGCTTTTCCACAAATCCAGTAAGACCAGATCTAAAACCAAAGTTTTTTCTTTCTGGGTCTAATACAATACCAGACTTACCATTATATAATGAGTCTCTTACATCATCTAATGTATAGCCTAAACATGAATAAATCCCAATACCTGAAATAACTACTCTTCGCATTACCTAAATATATACATCTTCATTTAATTACAAAAGATTTACATATGTAAACCTCCATTTACAGAAATCACCTCTCCAGTTATATAACTAGCTTCTTTGCCAGCAAGAAACTCTACAACCGCTGCTACTTCTTCTACATTTCCGAATCTTCGGGCTGGGATAAAGTTTTTCCAATCCGCTTCATTGATATCTTCTGTCATCTCGGTTTTGATAAAGCCTGGGGCTACACAATTAACCGTTATTTTTTTTCTACTTATTTCTTGAGCTAAGGACTTAGTAGCAGCTATTACGCCCGCTTTTGCTGCAGCATAATTAGTCTGACCAGCCATTCCTTTCAAACCTGATAGAGAAACAATATTGATAATTCTACCATATTTATTTCTTATCATTTTCTTTAACACCTCTGTCGTAACCACAAAAAACCCATTCAGGTGGATATCCATCACTGTATTCCACTCTTCATCAGTCATCCATACCATTAGGTTATCTCTACGTACACCAGCATTATTTATTAGTACTTCTATACAATCTTTAGGATTATCCTGATGCCACTTATCTAAAATTTCTCGCGCGGTGGTCTTATCTGCAATATCAAACTTTAAAGTAGAAGCTGAACCTCCATTAGTCTCTATCTCGGCAATAGTTTCTGCCGCAGCTGCATCATTACTTCTATAATTGATCAATACATGATACCCCATATTAGCTAATCTCTTAGAAATAGCTTTTCCTATACCTCTGCTTCCTCCTGTAACTAATGCAAACTTTTTACTTTCCATTAAGTTGTTTTTGTTCTCGTTTTCTTCTAAGGGTAAAATATAAATTATTGTAATATTTACCGATCAATAATTTTTAAAAAATCAAAATCTGACAAATAATTCGATAAATCCCTCATTTCTTTATATCTAGCCTTATCTTCTTTTATGGTTTTTACAATCATTCTCATCTCATCATAGCTTCTTCCAGTAACACTTGACATACTAGACCTTATATCAAGATAATCAACGGCTTGCATCACTGACATCATACCTATACTCATGATTTCGAAGGTATTATCAATTACCTTTTTCGCCATAAGTGCAGAATTAGCGCCCATAGACACTATATCCTGATTATCATTATTAGTAGGAATACTATGTACAGACATAGGATTGCTAAGTGTCTGATTCTCAGCAGTAGTAGAGGTAGCAGTAAATTGCATTCCCTGCAGTCCAAAGTTCAGCCCTAATTTACCAAGATTGATAAATGGACTTAGTTTATCATTGATCTTGCTATTCATTAGGAAATTTATCTGACGCTCGCAAAGCATAGACAACTTAGTTATCGCTACTTTTAACTTGTCCATCTCCATGGAAACATACTCTCCATGAAAGTTTCCACCATGAAATACATTATTAGCTTTTCTATCAACTATAGGATTATCATTTGCTGAATTCAACTCTTGTATCAATATCTGTTCGCAATGATCTATAGTGTCTTTTATGGGTCCTAATATCTGAGGCACACATCTTATAGAATAGTATTCTTGAAATTTCTCAACTAATTCTTCCGCCTCACCATTTTTATGTTCATATATCTCTGCTCTATCCCTTCTAAGTTTACTATCTTCTAGTATAGATCTCATTTTTGTAGCAATAGCTTCTTGACCTGCATGTCTTTTTGCCCCATTAAGCGCTGAGGAGTGATGATCGTCGTAGGCATTAGTAATCTCATTCATAAAGGCAGACATAACCATAGACCAATGCAGTAATTTTCTAGCTTGAATAGTGTTAACTAGTCCTATTCCTGTCATAGCTGAGGTACCATTTATAAGGGAAAGTCCCTCTCTGAGATGTACTTTCAGAGGACTAATACCTTCCTCAGTCATAGCTGATTTAGTATCTACAATTTCACCAGATTTATATACCTCTCCCTCTCCTATCATAGAAAGAGCGAGATGTGATAGCTGAACTAGATCTCCGCTAGCTCCTACTCCTCCATGTTCATAGATAACAGGTGCTAGACCCTTATTAAGCATTTCTGATAATAAGCTTACTGTCGATGCATGAACTCCAGAATAACACTGAGCCATACTTGTCATTCGAGAAAAAACGACTGATCTACAAAGGACTGGATCTAAAGCTTTACCAGATCCGGAAGCATGAGATCTTATCAAATTATATTGTAGTTCATTGATCTCTTCTCTAGCTATAACATGCTGAGCCATAGGCCCGAACCCTGTATTTACACCATATATGATTTTATCTTTAGAGAAATCTAGAAGAAACTCATAGGATTTCTGTAATTCTTCCAGCAGTTCTAGGTCGATATTAACCTCGCTGTTTTGATTTACTACCTTGTAGAAATCTACAATTGTTACCAATTTTCTACCTACTGAAAGCATACGATCTAAAAATGTTGATTTTTAAGTTCGCGAAAATACAGTTTTTTGGTAAAAAATCAATTTGTTACTTGAGATACTTTTCCACCTAGCTAAATACGCTGATATTATTATAAATCTATCCTACAGTTAGGCAAGAATAGCTTAATCTTATATTCTTAGCTTACAAAGCTAACGGCCAGCATACCAGTAGTGCGACCGTATGGGAGTATTAACTGGTCATGCATTGTTAGGTACATTTTATTTTTTACTAAAATACTTTTCTAACTCATAAGTATCTAATTTTGTCTTCTTTTTAACTTCTTTGAAAAACACATTGATATTTCTCATATGTCTATGGATTTTCAATACTTTATTATCACCAGAAATCTTAAGAAATCCAATTTTAGAATCAAATTCGATTTCATTTACATCTTCCCACTTCAATGTATCAACAACTCCTAAATAATCATATATCATTATATAATCTTCATTAAACTTCAATTTATGATTTTGATAACTTACTAATAATAAAAGTCCCAAACCACTTATAAAAATTAATAGTGAAATACTTTCGAAATAACTTCCTTCTACTTTGAAGAAATAACTAACTGAAGTAAATATTCCTATTAAGATTATAATTATACCAAGTATTTGATACAATCTATTTATTCTTAATTCAACTGCTTTAAGATTTGATAAGTCTATATATTTAGTTGAACGAGATTCCATTATAGTAATAACTATATTTACTATTATTCCTACCAATAAACATACAATTATACCTACAGTATCCATTTTTATTTTTTTTGTACCTAACGGTTTTTGTAACAGTTGTCTC
>CAYYWZ010000016.1:0-60118 GCA_964475415.1 uncultured Saprospiraceae bacterium
ATGTGAATCACAAACTTATAAACAAATTTTTAGTGCTGCTTAAATGCGCTCTTCGATAAAATTATTAAAATAAAATTTTGGAAATTATCCAAAAATCAAGTTAAAATTTTTAATTCGTTACAAATAATAAATCACCGAAAGTATAAGAAATATATCGCCTGAGATAGCCGTATTTACTATCATATTAGTATTATTTATAATATGATTTGTAGTTAATAAAAATTTAATACCTAATTAGAAGGTAGGGGTTTAATGTAAAAATACTGTCATTATTATGAGAATTGATTACAACAAACCTTGATTACTTTTAAACAAATGGACTTAATTAAAAAATTAGACTTTCTAAAAGATGTAAAACTTTTTTCTGAACTATCAGAAGAAAAGTTGTTAGGTCTTTCTAGATTGATGAGTGAAAGAAAAGTAGTTAAACACCAATTTATTTATAACACAGGCGAGCCATGCCACGAGCTTTATTTCCTTAATAGCGGAACAGTTAAAATAGGAAAGCACTCAGAAGATGGCAAAGAGATTATTAGATCGATCATTCAGCCAAATGCAATTTTTGGAGAGAGTGGAGTTTTAGGAGCTGATAATTACGATAATTTTGCAAAAGCAATGGACTCTAAAGTTTCTTTCTACGTTCTAAAAGTAGAAGACTTTAAATCATTCTTGACGCACAATCCTGAACTATGTTTTAAGTTAATTAACAGCTTAGGAGAAAAATTAAGACATACAGAAAAGCGATTTGAATCTCTGGTTTTTAAAGATGCTAGAGCACGAATCATAGATTTCTTAAAGGATAATGCAAAAGATTTTGGTAGACAAGTAGGGTATGAGATGCTTATAAAGCATAGTCTCACACAACAAGATATAGCTAATTTCACCGGAACATCTAGACAGACTGTAACGTCAGTGCTTAATGATCTTAAGAAGTCAAACAAGATATATTTCAAGAGAAAGAGTATTTTAATAAGAGATATGGCCTCTCTGTCATAAGAAAAAAGTTTTTTTCATAATTGGTCGATTTAGTAGTTAACCTGAAATCCTAAAAAGACACAGAGTAATCTGTGTCTTTTTTCTTTTGTATTTCGAAATAGATGTGTAATTTCGCGGTGCAATAAAACCTAAGCGATATTAATCATATAGATGATTTTGTTTAAGAATAAATTGTAAACTAGGAAGAGTGGCAGAGCTGGTTTAATGCACCGGTCTTGAAAACCGACGTACGTTAACGCGTACCGGGGGTTCGAATCCCTCCTCTTCCGCAACAAACGATCTTTTATCATTGATTTGATATTAGATCGTTTTTTTTTGGAATTAATAAACCTCAAACAAAACTATAGTCTTTGTCAGAGGTTTACTTTATATTAGAGACAACTTAGAAGATTATTTTTTAAAATTTAAACAAAGTACAATAGTATGAATAGGATAATATTAACCTTATGTGTAATGGTATCATTAACTTTTTCTGTTTCTGCACAGAGCTTACAGTCAGTTCAGGAAAACAATAGTAAAATAGATGCTCTAACAAAGGCAATAAGTGCACTTGATGATGATCATTGTGAGGTTCCTTGTGGAATCTATGGCGATTCTCTGAGAGTAGCATTACTGAAAGAACACTCCGAAACTATTGCTAAAGGCATAGATCAAGTAAATAAATTATCAAAAGACTCTTCTCCTAATTATAATCAAATTGTAAGATGGGTGATGAATAAAGAACATCATGCAGAGGCTATACAAGAAATAGTAAGTCAGTATTTTACACATCAAAGAGTAAAGTTACTTCCTACAGACTCTAAGCGTAAAATGGAAACTAATTACTATGCCCAGTTAGAATCATTACATAAAATATCTGTCTATGCTATGAAGACAAAACAATCTACAGATGCAAAGAATGTAGATTTACTTAATAAAGCCATTCATGACTTTGAACACGCTTACTTCGGAGATCATAAGCATTAATGGATAGTTCGAAAAAAAATACCTCTGATAAAGAAGATCTGATGAAGTCAGATCGGGATTATTATTTTGAAAATGGACTTATGGTAATGACTGAAAGTTATCATATAAATAGAGGATTTTGTTGTGGTAACAAATGCAGGCACTGTCCTTATGATTATAAAAATGTGACTACTGAAGTGAAATAATAACAATCGAACTATAGGTAAATTCATTATAAAAAAGCTGGCTTTAGTAAAATGGCAGCTTTTTTATATTTTCATTATTAACTAGTGAATCTATATACTCAGTTAAGTAATAGTATTATAAAGTGAGTAAACAGATTAAGAGGATACAAAATCAAGATTTTCTAGAATAGGGTTTTAAAAGCCCTATTCTCATTGAATTAGCTACAAAAGAATCATAATTCGAAGTTTATCCGAAAATTTATTGGGTTTTGCATAATATTTAAGGTATAAAAAGACTTTATATATATAACTGCGTTAAATGTTAAATTGATAAACGCAATTAGTAGTTTTTTCATACTGGTCCGATTCAGAAGCTATCACATAGGTAGCTTCTTTTTTTATCCTAGAAATGATATCAGAACTCCTGCAGCAACGGCACTTCCTATAACACCAGAAATATTAGATGACATAGCATATTGTAAAATATGATTAGTAGGGTCATGCTTTAAGGCTATATCGTTGGCAACTCTAGATGCCATAGGAACAGCACTTAGTCCAGTAGCTCCTATAAGAGGATTTATCTTCTTCTTAGCGAATAGGTTATATATTTTTACAGCCATAATGCCTCCTAATATAGAAATAGCAAAGGCAATAAAGCCACCTACTACAATAGTTAAGGTTTTAGAATTTAGAAAAGTATCGACTGACATAGTAGCTCCTACCGTAAGACCTAGAAAAATGGTTGCAGTGTTCATTATCGTTTCTGAAGCAGCCTGAAACAATCTACTCGTATCTTGTCCGATTTCTTTTATTAGATTTCCGAACAGTAGCATACCTACTAATGGTACTGAACTAGGCACAAGAATAGCAACAATAGTCCCTAACATAAGAGGGAAAATTATTTTGACAGTCTTGATATCTTTGATTTTTGTTTCACTAGGGTATAGTCGATCCTGAGCTTTCATGTTGATCTTCAATTCTTTCTTCGTCATAGAGAATTTCACAATGAGAGGAATAATAACAGGAACAAGAGCCATATAAGAGTATGCAGCTATGGCTATAGGGCCTAACAGTTGTGGAGCTAGCTTGATTGCTGTGTATATTGCCGTAGGTCCGTCAGCGCCTCCTATGATGCCTAGCGCTCCAGCCTCTTGTGGTGTAAACCCTAAATATATAGCAGCGATAAGTACTGAAAATATGCCTACCTGAGCCGCTGCACCAAAGAATGCAAGCCTTAGATTTCGAAGCATTGGCCCAAAATCCGTCATAGCTCCCACACCCATAAAAATAAGTGGAGGAAGTAAACCAGTCTTGATAAGTAAATAGTAAAGCATATTCATAATACCGAACTCTTTAGCTATTTCTAAAATAGTGAGATGCTCAAGATTGTTTTCTGTTGTAGCTTGTATAACAGCCATCTGTCCTCCTGGGAAATTAGCAAGCAATACGCCGAATCCTATAGGTACAAGAAGTAAGGGTTCATACTTTTTAGCAATCCCTAGATATAGTAAGAGTAAGGCTAAGCCTAACATCAGCAAAACAAGAGGAGAATTTATTATCTCCTCAAGGGCGGTCATTTCATATAGTTTATTTAATACTTCCACTTATGTGAGCTTTATTATATTCTGATCTTCTTCTATTTCATCTCCATGCTGCACTAAGATTTCTGCAACTGTACCTTGTTTGTCTGAAGTAACAGCATTAATAACCTTCATAGATTCGATATATGCTACCGTATCTCCTACATTTATTTTGTCTCCTATTTTTATAGCCTTATCGGAGTTGTCCTTAGTCAGGAAAAATTTCCCTTCTAGGGGTGCAATGATATAAATCCCAGATGCTTGTCCTTCAGTCTGTTCTGCAATGGCATTTTGCTGAGGAATTACCTTAGATGTAGATTGTATTCCAGTTTCTATATCTGGATAATGAATTTTGACATGGAATTTTTCTCCATTGATATTAAGGTCTAGTTTCTGCGGCATATGTACTGCAGATGCATTACTCATTGCTGGCAATACAGCAGCTGAAGGATTAGCAGATGATTGTATATCTGTTTTGCTTTTTCTTTGGGCCAAGTCTTTGAGGAAATTCTCTTTAGCTTTGCCATTTTTGTAATCTTCATACTGCTTAGGATGCATGGCATATTCTAGTAATTCTTCGTCATCTTCTCCTGTGTCCCATCCTTTTTCTTTCATTTTAGCTCTGTACATATCTAGTTCGTTTTCATAGAGATCTTGTGGTTTTCCTGTATAGAATTCTCTTCCTTGTTTTTCAGCTAGATCCATAATATCCGAGCCTAGAGGCCCAAGGAGCTTGCCCGACTTACCCAGGATCATTCCCCAGGTATTCTCATCTATCATACTCCATCTTTCTTTACCCTTGATGGTTTGTATGGCATTCATTAGAGAAACATTTTTGACATACTGAGAGAAAGGAGTTACTAACGGTGGAGATCCTAATCTGGGCCATGCATACTCTACTTCCTCGAAAAGCTTGATCATAAGTTCATCCTGACTCATCTCCGGTTTGTCATTCTTCTTTAACCATTTGTTTACACTCTTTAAGTTGTTTTCCAAATCTGCCATAAGACTTCCCATCATTCCACCAGGTAATCCGGGACCTAATAAAAGAGAATTTAGGTATCGATTTCGAGGATTTATATATGCACCCAGGAAATCATCTATGAATTCTTGAGATAGTTTTCTGACTTCCATATAGGCCTTCATATTTATATCAGGAAGAGAAAAACCTGCATCCTTCAACATAGCATGAACAGAGATAAGGTCAGCATGACCAGTCCCCCAAGACAATGGCTCCATACCTACATCTATAATGTCAGCGCCGTTTCTTGCTGCTTCTAACGAAGATGCTATACTCAGACCTGGGGTAGAGTGACCATGATATTGTATGATGATATCTGGATGTCTTTCTCTTATCCCCTTAGTTATTTTACCTATAGATACTGGTCTGCCTATCCCAGCCATATCTTTGATGCATATTTCTTGAGCTCCTAGCTCTATATAACTATCTGCAAGACTTATATAATAGTCTACAGTATGTAATTCGGAGTAGGTTAGACTAAGAGCAGCTTGTGCTATCATTCCTCCTTCTTTTGCGTATTTAAAAGAAAGCTCTAAATTTTGTGGATTATTAAGCCCATCGAATGATCTTGATATATCAGTACCTTGCTTTTTCTTTACTTTGAACATGAGTTGTCTTACATCTGCAGGTACAGGACTCATCCTTATCCCATTCAGTCCTCTTTCTAGCATCTGAGTCTGTATACCAGCATCGTTAAACGCTTGAGTCCATTTTCTTACAGATATATTAGGATTTTCTCCAAACAACAAATTTACTTGTTCAAAGCCTCCTCCATTAGTTTCTACACGATGGAAACAACCTACATCTACGATTGCAGGCGCTACTCTTACTAATTGGTCAACCCTAGGAACATACTTTCCACTTGATTGCCACATATCTCTATAGACTAGTGCTAGTTTTATTTCTTTTGCCATTCTTCTTTTATTTATTCAGTCATTGTAATAGGTCCCTTATTCCTTTTCTATGGAGATGATAGCACCTTTTCCCTGAGTAACTGTATGGACACTCGTAACTATAGCTGCTACCATACTTGGGTCTATTTTGTCAGGAAGATTAACTAATTTAGTTTTTTTACTGACGATTCTATTTACAACATTTATAAGGACCTTAGAAGATAATACTACAAGTAATAGAATTACAAAAACAGTCGACATGCCTATAAGTATAAGACGAAATGATGTTTCAATATTAGCTTCCATGTAAAAATTTAGTTTGCTAAAATAAGAATAATATACATTCTAAAGGAACGCGAAGTAAAAGATATATTTGTAAAACATTAGGAATAAAAATAAATATTTTGAAAGTATTCAAATTTGGGGGCGCATCTGTCCAAAATGCAGAGAGAATTAGGAATGTAGCGAGTATTATAGAGGCTAATGCTTTAGAACCTCTTTTTGTCGTTGTGTCAGCGCTAGGAAAGACAACAAATAAGCTAGAGAAGATTGTAAAATCATATATGGATAGACGTTCTGATTCTATGCAATTAGTAAATGAGCTTAAGCAAGAGCATATAGATATAGCCGCTAAGCTTATGCCTGGAAATACTACTGTATTGGAAGATATTAACGAATTGATAGTTACCATAGAGTGGATTCTAGAAGAGGAGCCAGATAATTCTTATGGATATTTCTATGATCAGATCGTATCCACTGGAGAGTTGCTCTCCTCTAAGATTCTTGCACATTATCTTATCAGTAAAGAAACTAATGCAAGTTGGTTGGATGTTAGAGACGTCCTATTCACAGATAATTCATATATGGAAGCTGTAGTTGATTGGAAAACTACACAAAATAGAATCGATCAAAATCTAATACCAAAGATTGTAGATAATAAGGTTTTTGTAACTCAGGGTTATATTGGTTCTACATCTGAAAATTTCACTACAACTCTTGGTAGGGAAGGATCGGATTATACTGGGGCTATTTTTTCTTATTGTCTAAACGCAACTAGCCTTACGATATGGAAAAATGTGGAAGGAGTACTTACAGGCGATCCTACTTTGTTTGAGAATGTTAGTCTCATAGAGCGTCTAGATTATACAGAAGCTATAGAGATGACTTATTATGGTGCAAAGGTTATCCACCCTAAAACCATAAAACCTTTGCAAAATAAGTCTATACCTATGTATGTCAAATCTTTTATTAATTCAGATGGAGTAGGAACTCGTATAGGGGAAGAAGAGGTACTAAAATATCCACCAATGGTAGTAATTGAGGATAATCAAGTTATGCTTCATATAAGTACTAGAGATTTTTCTTTTGTAGCTGAGAACCATCTAGTTCAGATATTTGACCTCATAGCGAAATCTAGAATGAAAGTAAACCTGATGCGGAACACTGCCATAAGTTTTACTATATGCATGAGTAGACATGAAAGAAAACTAAAGGATATAGTAGAAGGTTTGCAGAAAGATTTCAATGTCGTTACGGATGATCAATTACAGTTAATTACCATCAGACATTATAATGATGAGACTATAGATGCGATGAAGAAAGGGAAGGTTGTTTTGTTTGAAGAGAAATTAGAAAAAATGACTCAGATGGTAGTGAAAAGTATTCCTATCATGAAGATGAAATAACAAAATTATCTATCATTATTCTCTTTGTCTAGAGCTGTATCTTATTTTGTAATATAGAATGATTACAGTAAAAGTAAGTGTAAATATATTAGCTACAAGAATGGGCATATTACTTATCCGTATCCCATATATTAACCAAAGAAGAACACCTAAACTAAAGAGGAGATACATAAATAATGATATATCACCAGCTGATTTCGTTTTATAACACCGATAAACTTGAGGAATAAATGATAGAGTTGTAAGTATAGCTGCTACTAAGCCTAATACATCATTATCCATTATATCTACAATAACTTAGTCAAGAATAAAGAGAGATTTTGTTCTAATTTTGAAAACTCTCCATCAGCCTTAAACAACTTGTTTATTTCTGCTAGAACTTCATTCCTTCTATCTTCTGTGGGATAATATAAACCCTTGTATTTTAAGATCTCTTGTAGTATTTCGTAATCTCCGAGTTCTTCATATTCAGCATGCATTTTTTCAAAAGTTTCCTTACCTACCTTTGATTGGATAAGCTCTTTTTCATCAGCTGTAAACTCTAGATCCGCATAAGAAGCGTGTATGAGTAAAAAGCCTAGAAATTCGGAATAATTCCATTTGTACTCTTCTTTCATTTCTAACAATGTTTGGTGGTTATTTATATTGGTTAAAGTAAATAATTCTTAAAAGTAAATAATTCCTATGATATAACTTTTAGTTTTCTTCCTACAGAAGTAAATGCGGATATAGCCTTATCGATATGCTCGTCCTCATGTCCAGCAGAAATTTGTACTCTTATTCTAGCTTTTTCTTTGGGGACAACAGGATAGAAAAATCCTATCACATAGATGCCTTCTTTCAGTAGTTCAGAAGCAAACTCTTGAGCAAGTGGAGCATCGTACAACATAATAGGAACGATAGGATGTGTACCTTTTACAATGTCAAATCCTGCAGCCTCCATACCAGTCCTAAAGCGGGTTGTTTTTTTCTCTAGTTGATCCCTTAGCTCAGTAGAATTACTAAGCATGTCTAGTGCCTTTAGCGAGGCTCCAACAATAGAAGGAGCCAGTGTATTAGAAAATAAATAGGGACGTGATTTTTGTCTTAGCATTTCTACAATTTCTTTACTCGCTGCAGTAAAACCTCCGGAAGCACCTCCCAAGGCTTTCCCAAATGTTCCTGTTATAATATCTACTTTTCCGTGCACACCACAATGTTCTGCGGATCCTCTCCCTGTTGCACCAGTAAAGCCTGTTGCATGACAGTCATCGACCATCGTAAGCGCATTATATTTTTCCGCTAGTGCACATATAGCATCTACCTGTGCAATAATTCCATCCATAGAAAATACACCATCTGTTGCAATTAGTATTCGTCTTGCACCAGCCGTCTTGGCTTCTTTAAGTTTGTTTTCGAGATCTGCCATATCATTGTTAAGATATCTATATCTCTTAGCCTTGCACAACCTTATACCATCTATAATAGAAGCATGGTTCAGCTGATCAGATATTATGGCATCATCAGGTCCTAACAAGGGTTCGAAAAGACCGCCATTAGCATCAAAAGCAGCAGCATATAATATAGCATCTTCCCTGCCTACATAGGCGGCTATTTTTCTTTCGAGTTCTTTGTGAATATCTTGTGTACCGCAGATAAACCTTACACTGGACATGCCAAATCCGTGGGAGTCTATAGTATCTTTTGCAGCTTGCATAAGATCACTATTAGCAGAGAGTCCAAGATAATTATTGGCGCAGAAATTCAGTACTTCTACGTTTTGATCCGTTTTGATCTCCGCTTTTTGTTGAGTGATAATGATACGTTCTTCTTTGAAAAGTCCAGCATGTTTTAATGCTCCAAGTTCTTTTTTTAGCTCATGGTCTATGTAGCTCATATATACGAAGTTTTATATTGTTTGTTAAGTTGGACAAGCATATCTTTTGACATGTCTTCTATTCCATATCTATGTTGCCACTTCCAGTCTGTTCTTGCTGCAGAGTCATCTATGCTTTCTGACCAACTAGCAGCGATTTCTTGACGGAAATCTGGTTTGTAATCTATGGTAAATTCTGGAATATATTTTAGGATCTCCGTACTCAGTTCTTCTGGAGTAAAATCCATACCAGCAAGGTTATAACTAGATCGTACTTTGATGCTAGAAGCTGGAGCTTCCATAAGTTCTATAGTAGCTCTAATGGCATCTTCCATATACATCATAGGTAGTCTAGTGTTAGCTTCTAGAAAGCATTCGTACTGCTGCTTTTTAAGAGCTTCATGAAATATCTCAACTGCATAATCTGTTGTGCCTCCACTAGGTATCGACTGATAACCTATTATTCCTGGATATCTTACAGATCTCACATCCACCTCATATCTCTTTGCATAATAGTTGCACCATAATTCTCCACTGGCCTTACTCATACCATAGACAGTTCCGGGTAAGAGTGGAGCATGTAGAGGTGTATTGATCCGAGGTGTTGTAGGTCCGAATACCGCTATAGTGCTAGGAAAGAAAACCTTATTGATAGCGTGGTCCTTGGCGAGGTTAAGAATTGATAGAAGACCATTTAGATTGACGTTCCAAGTCTTTATAGGTTTCCACTCGCCATTTGCTGATAGTATGGCCGCAAGGTGATATACTTGTGTAATTTTGTGGTCAGCAATATGCTCTCGCAATCTTTGTTCGTTTAGGATGTCAAGAAAGCAAAATGGGCCATCAGTTTTTTTTGGTTCAGTTATGTCTGAGGCAATTACGTTTGCCGTTCCATAAATTTCTCTTAGAGATTTAGTGAGTGCAGTTCCGATCTGACCATTGGCACCTGTGATGAGTATTTTCTCCTGTTGCATATATTACCTTTATGAGGTGCTAATATAGATTAATCATAAGTAGATTCATCTATTTTGTCTTGTCTTTCCCGACTTATTTATATTATTTGATTTTGATAGAAAGTCGAACTTATTTACTAGGTATATATTTTTTAAGTTCTGCTTTAGTAGGGATATAGTCCATGAACTCATAGCTCTCATTTTCGAAGTCTAGTTTGTAAATATAATTTTCTCTACCATTAGTTACAATGGTTAGTGGAACATTAAGTGCTAGATTGTAATTGCTAATTTGTAAAAAGGTTTTTTCCGATATATTGATATGAGGTGCTTTGCATTCTATCAATATAAGTGGTTTATCTTTTAGATATATAATGAGATCATATCTTCTCTTGTTGCCATAAAGCAGGAATTCTTTTTCCACACTAAAGTTAGCGACAGAATAGTCTTTTTTCTGGATAAGGTATTGTATGATAAGTTGTCTTGTGATTTCTTCGGGAGCTAGTATATATTCGTTCTTTCTTACGGGATCATAGATGTATTTTTTGCCCTCACGTTTTATGATCTTCAGGCTATCAAAAAATTGATCTAGTTCTAATTGTAGACAGAGGCTACTTTTCATACATCTCGTTCATTGTTAATAGCTATATAGAAATTAAGGATTTACCATCTGTTCTTCAATAGATGTTTGTGCTTGTAAGGCTTTCATTTCTTCTACATTCTCTATGATCCTAGAAATCCCATTGTCTATAAGATCGTGTGACCATATATTCATGCACTTTACACCGGCTTGTTGTAAGCTATTAATTAAGAAAAACTGCCATTGGTAATAGTAAGATTTAGAACTATTGATCAATCCATCTTCTATAAGTACGATGGAATTTTTTTCAGAGTCTAGTAGGGCCTCGACAATTTTATTTTCTGTGCTTTCTTTCTTAATTTCTTTTAGGCCAAGATCTTCTAACTGCTCTTCCAATATAGAATTATGGAAAGAAGACCAGAAAGAAATTATGCTTAGATTTTTAGTTTGGTAAAGACTTATTTGTGGATTGACTTGATTTAGATTAGTAGCTATGCGCTTGCAAAATCTAAGTCTATCTGTCATTGATAGCTCTTCTAGATCTTCTACAAGCTTAGGGTAGGAGAGTACCATGTTTATATTATCAGTGTCCTCGTCTATCTGATCTATTATTTCTGGACGGTCATAAATTCTACCGTTATAGGTATTATATACAAGTTGTTGATTTGACAGTTTTTTGATAGTTTCCATTCTGAAGTAGCGGTGATTACTTACTTGATCTAAGATCACTGTATCCCATGATTTAGACCTTATTTTATGTAGATGTTTAGCATAGTTTTCTCGAATAATTATAATAGGATAGTGTGATGTAATAAGATCAGTAGCCTCCTCTAGAAGCTCTAGCCAGTTTTCGTTTACAGGTCTATCCTTCTTTATTAGTTTTTGATAGGATTTGGCATTTGTTTTTTGTAATTCCTTTCTTGCTGTAATTTTATTGACATAGATATTATTTTCTATAAGTTGTTCTTTCTTTCCTAGTATGCTGATATTGAGATCTGTAAGAAATTCAAACAAGTCTAAATCTATGTTGTTCCTGATATTACTTTCTCTATCTAATAATTGTAAGATATACCATCCCTCAAATAGAAATACCCATATATTTTTATGGTAGGATTTTATTTTATCTAAAATCCTAATCGTAGAATCATCAGCAGTATGTAAGAATTGTAACCATTTTATGTAAGAAACATTTAGTTCGTTACGCTCTAGCAAAAGGTCTAGTGTAGAACTTATATCCTGTAACATTTTTATCTGATGCTGCAGGGTAAATCCATTGTGCTCATATTGTTTGGGAAAATATTCACTTTTATTTACATCTTGTATCAGTTCATCTATCTGAGTGTGGATAATAGATAGCTGCTCATCATTAGCATTATTTTTATTTATACGTCTGAGATATTCATCTAGGGTAGTGTAATCTATTGTGTCTATACCCTTAAGTGCATCTATCAACTCGTCGATATATTCCTCTGACAAGATTACATTGTCAAGTAAGTAAGCAGGAACTAGCTTATTGAGGTAAGTATTACCTTTGTAAAAACTTACAATCTCATCTAAGGATTCCTTTATAGGATGGCCAGACTTTTCTATAGATTTCTTTTTAGAGAAAAATGATTTTTTTGCAGTGCTTACTTTGTCTTCTGTTGGATTTGTCAAAAATTCTAATAGTAGCTTATTGAGTTGTTTAACGTATAACTTGTTCTGATCAAAACACTCTTTGACAATACCTTCTATTTTTCTGTCTAGGAGGTTTGTAAGCCTGTATTGTATATCGTTTGTTCGATCCTTGAGTCTTTTAATTAATAACTTACTTTCATTTCTCAGTTCTATATCTAATTGATCACTTATAAATTTAGAGGTGTATAGATTTATAGTATCAAGAAATTTGAAAGAATTATGATATAGCTTAGTTGCTTGCTCTACTTCCTTTCTTACCTTCCAAAATTCTTTTTTATTGAAGCTCAGACCGTGTTCCTTTATCTTAAGTGTTTTTTCAGCACCCTTGGTTACAGATTGTAAATTGTAGTAGGTGGCAATCAGAGATTTTCTATTCCAATTACCGAATACTTTAGTTTCTAGAGTACTGAATTTATTTTCTACCTGTTTCGTTTCCTCTTTAAGTTTAGTTACAAGCTTTTCTATAATATCTCTGGAAAGATGAGGTGCAGGACTGTGTGTTTCTTTGAATATAGTTAGGTCTTCCTGAGACAGGCTGTAATTGTTAGATATTGTTAAGCAATATTTATCTAGATCATATTCTGCAAGCAGGTCTGGTAATTGTTTGTAATCCAGCTCTTCCGAAATCACAAGAAGTGTTTTCTTGTTGTCATAGAGCTGGCTGATCAGAAATTGTAATATCGCTTTATTCTTCTTTTCTGGATCATGATATTGTACGACAAGAGATTGGTTTTCTCTGATCGCTATATGGTGGTTTAGGATTTCTTCGTCGAATGGTAGGTGAAGCATGTTTTCTACTTTAGCTAGAACATATTATAATATCTCAAATATATAAAATATCTTAATATGTAATGTCCCTATTTTATATTTAATTATAAATATATTAGGGGATAGCTAAGTTGTGAAAATACAAATTCATATAGAACGATGTGTATATAACTTAACCGCCTATTTTTTTGACATATAGCTTAAGACAATAAGCTATAGAATAGGGATATATAAATAAGTAATGGAATAAATAAAAAAAATGTAGATTGATCTTACTAGTTGTATAATGTAATCTACGGATACAGCTATTCTTCTTTTTCTATGATGCCGCCGCTTAGCTTATTTCCATTTTCATATTTGTATTGCATCATAAGGTCACCGCTTTCGTCATAGAAAAGCATATCACCATGAGGTTGACCTTTATTGAAATTCGTTTCTTTCTGTAAATTACCTCTGCCATCATATTCAGACATGATTCCTTGTAGTTCTCCATTTACATATTCCATCTCTTTTACGGGTCTTCCGTTTTTATAAGTGCCATAGAGACCATCATAAGTGTTATTATTATAGCTAATCTTAGTTTCTATTTGGCCTCTATTAGAAAACTCTAAGTAGGTCCCGTGGAGATTTCCATCTACATAAGTTGCCAGTGTTTTTATGATCTTTTTGTTTGGATGGTAGGTAATCCAAGTGCCGTTCTTTACACCATCTTTAAGATAACCTTCCTCCACAAGCATTCCATCATTCATTTTGATAGCCTTGGTGATACCTCCTGATTTTGTTGTTTCATAACCACTAAGATCTGTCTTTTCTCCTTTTGTAGAACCGCCAGCGCCAGTGCCGCAAGCTAATAAGGCCATACTAGCGCATAAACATAATAAGAGGTTTCTCATATCTAAAAATTTTATATTTGTACAAAAATATAAGTTTACAAGCTAGATTCAACAAAAGCTTGGTAAAAAATAACAAATTATATGACAAATAAACAAGTTGCTGCTAAGTTTAATCTTTTAGGAAAGATAATGGAATTGTACAAGGAGAATCCTTTCAAAATAAAATCTTACTCTAATGCTTATCTGACCATCAGGAAAATGGAAAAAGAGGTAATTTCGATGGATGAGTCTGAGCTGTCGCAACAACAAGGGATAGGTAAAGCTATAAGTGCTAAGATTGTAGAACTAGGACAGACTGGAAAGATATCAGCTTTAGAAAAATACTTAGATAAGACACCTACGGGAATTGTAGAGTTACTCCAGATAAAAGGCCTAGGACCTAAGAAGATCAAGCAGATATGGGAAGAGTTGCAGATAGAAAGTCCTGGCGAGTTACTATATGCCTGTAATGAAAATAGATTAGTAGATCTTAAGGGTTTTGGTGAGAAAACTCAGACAGGACTTATAGAGAAGTTAAGTTACTTCTTGGATTCTAAGGGGAGTTACCTATATGGTCATATAGAAAAGGAAGGCCTAGAGTTATTAGAAATTCTTAAGCAGAAATACGCTGATTATCAGTGGGATTTTTGTGGTTTGTTTGAGCGGAAGATGCCTGTGCTTACCGAAATAAGTATTCTTACGGATTACAATTTAGACAATACTTTTTATGAGTGTATAACCGAAATTGAAGGAATAGAATATCTAGAAGAGAGCAAGTGGAGCTTTAAGAGTGTAGATGTAGCTTTTGTCCAAAGTACTAAGGATGGCTTTTATCTAGATAAAATCATGCAGTCTTCAAGCGAATACTACTTAAAAAATAGTCCGACTTATGAAAAAGCAGAATCAGAGCAAGTAATATTTTCTGCTGCTGGACAGGCTTTTCTGCCATCGGAGTCCAGAGAATGGGGTAGTGTGGTATCCTGGACTCAGGAGAAAATAGATCTTCTAATTACAGAAAAGGATATAAAAGGAGTTGTCCATTGCCACACAACCTACAGCGATGGGATTCATGATTTGCCCACTATGGTAGATACTTCGGCAAAGATGGGCTATGAGTATATTGTCATTACAGATCATTCTAAATCTGCTTTCTACGCGAATGGATTACAGATAGAGCGTCTCATGATGCAAATCAGAGAGATAGAGGCCTTAAATAATAGTAGGGATGACATAAAGATATTTTCAGGTATAGAATCGGATATCTTATCTGATGGTTCTCTGGATTATCCGGATGATATCCTAGATCAACTAGATGTAGTAATAGCAAGTATACATTCTAATCTCAAAATGGACGAAGCAAAAGCAACTACTAGGCTAGTAAAAGCTATAGAGCATCCTGCGACTAAGATCTTAGGACATCCTACAGGTAGATTATTACTGAGTAGAAAAGGTTATCCTATAGATTACAAAAAGATAATAGACGCATGTTCTGCTAATGGCGTTAGTATAGAAGTTAATGCAAATCCTTACAGGTTAGATCTGGATTGGGAATGGATTCCCTATGCTATGGAAAAGGGATTGCAGATATCTATAAATCCTGATGCCCATTCTACTGGAGGAATTAAGGATATTAGATATGGTGTATTAGCAGCAAGAAAAGGGCTACTTACTAAGGATTATACGCTTAATGCTAAGAATACAGCCGAATTTACTTCTTGGCTCAAAAATTGATATTATATTTTATGATAATATGAAAATACATTGTTAATGCGTTGTTAATCGGGTAAACCCCTATTGTTATTGACATTAATATGCTTATTTTTGTAATGTAAATTTAGATTATTAACAAACAATACTTTATAAATGAAAAATTTTGTTTTTCTATTTGCGTTAACGTTACTAGGCTTTGTAGCTTGTAAAAATGATTCTACAACAGCAACTGACGAACGTTCAGTACCTGCAACAACACAGACGACTTCAGCGACTACTAGTCCAGCCACTTTGAAAGAACAGGCAAAAACTACTAACACACCTGCAGTACCAACTGGTCCTACTACCTCTCTAGAATTTGATGATAACACATTCGATTTTGGTGAAGTAATGGATGGTGAAAAAGTACAACATGTATACAAGTTTAAGAACACAGGAAAAGAGCCTTTAATTATTTCTAATGCTAAAGGTAGCTGTGGATGTACTGTTCCTACATGGCCAAGAGAACCGATCCCAGTTGGTGGAGAAGGTGAGATCATGGTACAATTTGATTCTAAGAACAAAGGTAAAGTAGGAGGAAACCCTCAGTCTAAGAGAGTAACACTTACTGCAAATACAGATCCAGTAAACACGTACCTTACAATTAAAGGTACTGTAAACAAAGATGAAGCTGCTACTAACCCTAGCTAGTCAAAAACTATTGGATTATAAAAAATTACAAAGAGCTTATACCTATTCGGTATAAGCTCTTTCTTATTTATTCTACAACTATATTTTGTTGAATTTGTTATTTATAACAAACCGTAATTTCCTGCATGGAATATTTACAAACTACTTATGAAAAGCTATCTCAGTCTTATAAAGTTTAGCCATACAATATTTGCAATGCCTTTTGCTATGTTAGGTTATTTTACGGCATTACAGACTAGTGATAAGTCTTTTTCTATATCGCTTTTTTTACTTGTAGTTTTATGTATGGTGTTTGCAAGAAGTGCCGCGATGGCTTTTAATAGATGGGCAGATAGTGATATTGACAAACTAAATCCTAGGACGGCAGTTAGAGAAATTCCCTCAGGTATAATACACAAGAACAAGGCCTTATTCTTTGTGATACTGAATGCAGTTTTATTTATAGCAACCACTTTCTTTATCAATAGACTTTGTTTCTATCTCAGTCCGATAGCCCTGTTTATCGTTCTTAGTTATTCGTATACTAAGCGGTACACCTTTTTGTGCCACCTTATCTTAGGCCTAGGCTTAGCGCTTGCGCCGATTGGAGCGTATCTTTCGGTAAATCCTGTATTTAATTGGATACCAGTTCTTTATGGTCTTGTAGTATTGTTTTGGGTGTCAGGATTTGATATTATATATGCACTTCAGGACGAGCATATAGATAAGGATCTTAATTTATATTCTATCCCTAGTTTTTTTGGGAGTAGGAAGGCGCTTTTGATATCCATGAGTTTACATATTATCTCCGCAATTATCCTCATATATACCATTTTTCATTATCAAGAAGCGAACGTACACATAGGATTATTTCATATAGCAGGAATCGTATTTTTTATAATGTTACTAATATACCAGCATACGCTTGTCAAGGTAGATGATCTGAGTAAGGTGAATCTAGCTTTTTTTACAACTAACGGTATCAGTAGTATGATCTTTTGCTTATTGGTTATTATCGACTTCTATTTTTAATGAGAAGTAGGTGACTAACATAAATTCATTATAGAATCTATACAGTTCTACAGTTTATTTAAAACTTATAGTTTTTTATAAATGCTATAAATTTTTCCATAGCCCTGAATCTATGACTCATCTGATTCTTAATTGTGGCATCTAGATTAGCGAAAGTAAGATCATATCCTTCAGGTATAAAAATAGGATCATAGCCAAATCCTCCATCTCCATTAATTTCTTCTGCTATTTTTCCATTAACGATACCTTCAAACTGGTACTCTTTGTCCTTGTCAATAAACGAGATAATGGTTCTAAATCGAGCTGAACGATCAGCAAGACTAGATAGTTCTGATAATACCTTATTCATGTTATTGGTATTGTTCCTGTCTTCGCCGGCATATCTGGCCGTTTTGACTCCTGGCCTCATGTTTAGAGCTGTTATCTCTAGACCAGTATCTTCGGAAATTACCGCTTTCTTATAGAGCTTATAGATATGTGAGGATTTTATAGTAGCATTTTCTTCTAAGGTTTTTCCATCCTCTACAATCTCATCATGATAATCTAGTTCTGAAAGTGAAATAAAATCTAATGCTTTAGATTCTTTAAGCATAACTCTGATTTCAGATAGCTTATGCTGATTGTGCGTTGCGAAGATAATCTGCATTTATACGTGATCTTTGATAGAATTCCAGAATAGTAGTTTGTTTTTCTTGTCTTCATTCATAGATTCTAAAGAACCTACAAAAGAAATCTTATATGTTTCTGTTGTATGCAGCACATTTAAGGGAAGCTTCGCCTCAAGCGACACTTTTTCTGGAAGGATACCAAAACAAACTATAAGTTTTTTTAGTTCTATACTTTGAATTCGGTGTAAAGGGCAATAAGAATCTTTAGAAATTATAAGTAGTTGATAATCCTCTTCAGAATTTATCTTCATTGCCTTTTTGATGTTTTCGAATAGTTCTATATGAGCATTGTAATCTTCGTTTCCTACTACAATAAGTAAGTCAGAGTGGATGTATCCTTGCTGCTCTATAAGAGCGACATCGAAATCTGGAATAGTATAAATTTCGGAATCTGTAAATAGTGTATCCAATATTAAATATTGTAAAAATATGAATTAGGAAATATTATTTTAAATAGTATCAAGAAAACTTTTCTTTATAGAATAATTAAAAATACGTATTTTTGTACAAACCAATTTAATATGAGCCAATCTAATATAAAAATTACGAGAACTAAGGAGACGAATATCGGCAAAGTCGATTTTGATAACATCAAATTTGGTCATTTATTTTCTGACCATATGTTTATGGTAGATTATGAGGATGGTGTATGGAAAGAACCTCAGATTATACCTACTCAAGAAATGAGTATGCATCCTGGTAATATGGCCCTGCATTATGGCCAATCTATTTTTGAAGGAATGAAGGCAACTAAAGATACGAAAGGTAATCCTATGTTATTCAGACCGGAGATGCATGCTAAGAGGCTTAATGCTTCAGCACACAGAATGTGTATGCCGGAGATTCCAGAAGCTTTATTTCTAGATGCACTTAGGACTCTTATCAAATTAGATAGTGCTTGGATTCCTCCTCATCCTGGGACAGCACTATATGTGAGGCCTTTCATGTTTGCCCTAGATAATCATATAGGTGTAAGAGAATCTAACACCTATAGATTTATGATTCTTACTTTACCAGCTGGAAAATATTACGCTAGACCTGTAGGTTTGGTTGCATTCGAAGATTACATTAGAGCTGCTGTAGGAGGAGTAGGAGAGGCCAAAGCTGCAGGTAATTATGCAGCTGCCATGTATCCAACTAAGCTTGCTAAGGAAGCGGGTTACGATCAGGTATTATGGCTAGATGCCGTAGAGAAAAAATACATACAAGAAGTAGGTACGATGAATATCTATTTTGTAATAGATGGTAATGTTGTTACACCGATGACAGATGGAGCGATACTGAAAGGAATTACAAGAGATACTATTCTAAAGGTGTTGCAGTCTAAAAATATTCCGGTAGAAGAAAGAAAAGTGTCTATCGATGAGATAGTTGCAGCTCAAGAGAACGGCACATTAGAAGAATGTTTCGGGTCTGGAACTGCAGCAGTAATAGCTCAGGTTAATAGAATAGCCTATAAAGGAAAAGATTATAATCTAGCTACAGAGTTCAAGGTAGCGACTATGCTTAAGGCTACTATAGATGGTCTGAGAAATGGTACGGTAAAAGATGAATGGGGATGGACGGAGTTGCTTCCGGTAAGCGAAGCGGCTACTGTATAAAATGTAAGATGATTATTTGGAGCAGAGGTTCTAGATATAAAGTGAAAATAAAAAAGGCTGTTGAATTTTCAACAGCCTTTTTTGTATATATTGATATAAGTTCTATTGGAACATAACTCTCTTAGATACTATACCTTCTTCAAATTGTAATTTAATAACATACATTCCTTTATTGAAGTCAGATGTATTAAGCACATATCCAGCATCATTTATCTCTCTTACAGCTTTAACTAATCTGCCTTGAAGATCATATACTTCCATAGCAAGAATCGTTTGGTCTGATGCATTAATATTCAGATCAGCAGATGTAGGATTAGGTGACATTTTTACAAATGAATCATCTATCAAATCTTCTGTATCTGAAAACAAACCTACACAGTCTGGTAAGTTTAGCGCAAGACAGGCTCTAGGAGCAAAGAAATTAACGATAGAATCCTGATAAGTATCTGCCTTCATAAATGACATATCTGGATTACTGCCTAGAGAAATTAAATGCCAGTTACAGGATTCGATAGGAACTCCCTCGCAAGGATCTCCAGGATCGGTAAGCGTTACTTGTCCAAGTGGTGCCGTACTGAATGTTGTTTCATCCCAAAATTCCCAAGGAGAAGCTTCTACTGGAACAGGATTGTCCATTCCGTCATCTGTCAAATCCCAATTAGGTCTTCTAAAAGGAAATAGACCAGAAAGACCATCGTTCGCCTGACTGGCAGCATCTGTAAAGTCATCATTAAATAAACCATTTTCGAACACCGTGTTATTACCTAGCGCTGTTAGCCTTTCTTGTATCGTATAAGAACCTTGAACCTCAACAACAAGATCGCCTGTAGTCGGTACAATAAGGATATCTTCCTCGTATGGTGCAAAAGGATCTGTAGGTACATGGAAACTTATCATAGGAGGATCATTAGCATCTATCCATGAAGTGTCACCGACAGCACCACCCATATTTACACATAACTGGAATTCATTAGACCAGCCTTCAGTGTGATTTAAGTGGTTAAGTGTATCTCCTGTCAAAGGATTAAGACCTACAATCGTTTCAGCGAAAGGATCCCCATTAATAGGTTGTATAACAAATGGATCTGGTGTACCGTTTCCGTCTATATCAGAACCAAAGAACTTAGGTATAAGTACATCGGTATAAGAATCTAATGAAGATGCAGCAAGAGATATATATCCTCCAGTACCTACACCCCAGATTGTAATTCTATCTGGATCCACACCGTAAGGATTTCCTCCAGCTACGGATTTTCTAAAAAATCTTGCACAGGTAGTAGCATCCTGTACGCCTCTGTAAGCTGCATTGATCAGTGTACCTGTTCTTACTTCTTGCTCTCCTAGAGGATTCCAACCTTTTCTATAATCTGCTAATGCAACAGCATATCCTAGCTTAGCTAACTTGGTTGCAAGATTTACAACGTATGGATCATTCTCTGTTCCATTAATCGCACCATTAGCAAACTGAGGTAAAAAGTTACCCGTATGCAGTAAGATAATTAATGGTCTATTAGTTTCTGTATCTCCTGCAGGCGTCATAAGATTAAGATTCAATAATCTTTTTGCTGGAGGTTGTCCAACTAGAAGTGGCAGGATGGTAGTGTTCTGACCGTAGATAATATTTTCCTCTACTTCTACATCACTAAAGGTTTCTTCTAGGTATCTCTGAGCATCCAATTCCATGGATACAAAACTTATACATAGAAAAAATAGTAAAGTGTAAATTTTTTTCATATCAATAGTTTTTATTAGTATTTAATCAGTTAAAATAGTATTTAAGTTCAGTATTAATTTATTTTTTAGAAAACTCATATAGTATCGAAGCATATGCAAGTCTTCCTACCAATGGTCCACCATAGGTCTGAAAAACTTGGTTATTCAGCGCATTAGATGCTCCCATCTTGAAGGTAGTACCTATTTTTTCAATCTTATAATTAATTTGAGCATCCAGAAGGCCATAACTTTCTATAAATCCTGTAAATTGGGGAGATCCCTCAAATATAAATCCTTCTACCCATTTGTAGTTAATATTAAATCCAAATTTATTCGCTTTATTTCCTAAGAAATTTAACGGAATAGCTCTTCCTGAAAGACCAATATTAAATTTGTGTTCTGGTGTATTGAAAGCAGGGATAATAGGATCATCAAGCTCTGTATTCAGTTTGTTCCAAGAATAATTACCTGCAAGCTTATAGTACTTACTCAGAAAATAGTTCAAACCGATACTGAATCCTTGTGTTGTAACAGTATTCTGAGAATTTGCTGAATAACGGAAGGCTTGGACGTTCGTTGGTAAGCCCTGATTTCCTCCACCAGCAAACGCAACATCAAGTCCGATATTAAATCCAATAAAGTCATCATAGATGCTATAATAGTAACTGGCGTCTAAGAATAATTTTTCGAAGAGTGTAGAACGATATCCAATCTCAAAAGATTTAACCTTTTCTGGTCGAATTGCATCTATAGAGAAAAATTCGAGATCCGGTCTATCAGCGTCTAATAGTTTTTTTCTGAATTCATTGAATGAATCTATTGTAATAAGACTGTCCACACCGTTTAGATTTCCTCTTAGAATGGCAGGTCCAACATTAAAGTCTAAGTACTGATCCGATAAAGTAGGGTTTCTAATTGCAGAAGAAAACGAAACCCGTAGAAAATTATTTTCATCTGGTGTGTATACCAGTGATGCAGCAGGAGAAAAGAGATAGCCAAAATTTTGATTTTTGTCCATTCTGAGTGTAGCACTAAGCGCTAGATTTTCCTTGATGTCTTTTTCAGCTCCTGCATATATACCAAACTCAAAATTTGTAATATCATTACCTACGGTATCTACAAATATAGTGCCCTCAGATTCTGGTGTATAATACCTTGCATTAGCTCCTACCTTGATATAATTTAAGGAAAAAGGCTCAAACTGATATTCCCCATGTAAATGATATAAAGCTGAACGATCTATAATTCTAGTTCCTCCAGTATTATCACCCGATGGAGTACTAATTATTCTATCAAATTCATTTTGGAAAGCTTCTGATCCTGGCTGTAAGAAATTTTCTGTAAAATTTTCTGTAGCAGGATTGGCAATATTCGCAGCAGCTTCAGCTTCAGCTTGCCATACAAAAAGAGAATCTTGGTTTAGTGCATTCCATTCAGCAAGTGCGTCTGTGTCAAATGAAGATGTAAAGTTTCCATTCTCGTCAATAATAATCTCTAGTTGTGGATAACCAGAATCATCCATTCTTCGCGTGATATTACCGTTCCAATAATTAACATATGCTGTTTTCCAGTCCTGGTCTGATTTTGAAGCTTCTTGTAAAAGTAAGGCCGTAAAATAAGGATCATAGGTGTTTCCCGCATCATCCTTAGTCATGTAGGCTCTAAGAAAATACTTATCTCTTTTTTTAAGTTCTATCCTATTCTGGAAAAATAAGATATCTCTAAGTGCAAATCTATTGTCTCCTTGGTATATGGTTGTACCATTACTAAAGTTAGAAGAAAGGATAAGCTCGGGGGAATCAAAAGTTTGTTCCGGTTTTAGCCTGAAATGTATACTTGCATTTGTTTTTAGGTTTCTTGTTTCATAATTGACAAGGTCTGATTCTTTATATCCTGTCCTATGATAAGTTCCGAGTCCCTTAACATTTTGGTCGAAGGGAGCAGCTGTACTTTCATCAAATATACTTTGATACTCGTCGCCGTAAATATTTACAGCATCAAATCTTCCTGGGTTATCAAAACCTGTATCCGTATCAAAAACAGGGTCAAAGTTATTAGCTTCCCAGTCATCAGCATCTAGGAAAGAAAAGTTTAATTTGAAAGCTAACCAATCATCTCCATTTTTGTTTTTTAGTGCATCAGCATATCTGACTGCTCCTTCTTTCATATTTCTTTCTCCAGCTTTTACAAAAGCCGAAAGACCTTTATGGAAGAATGGATTTTTTGTTTCCATGCTGATAACCCCATTAAAAGCATTAGGCCCGTAAAAGGCAGAACTAGCACCAACTATAATATCTACTTTAAGGATGTCTAGCTCAGAAGAGCCTAAGAAGTTTCCTAACGAGAAGTTAAGCCCCGGGGCTTGATTATCTACGCCGTCTATTATTTGTAAAGATCTCACTGGACTAGTAGAATTGAACCCCCTCGTATTGATTACTTGGAATCCAAGACTTGCAGTAGTCATATCGACTCCTTTAAGCGCACCTAATCCTTCATAGAAATTAGAAGAAGGTGTTTCTCGCACTGCCAGTACATCCAATGATTCTACAGTCAATGGTGATTTTTTCGTCTCCTCAGATATTCTAGTTGCTTTGACCTCCACAGCAGCAATAGTAACGGAGGCTTCATTAAGTTTTATTTCTAATTTTTCAGCACCAGTTGTAACTGGGAAATCTATAGTTTCGTAACCTAGGTAAGAAACCTCTAAAGTTAGAGGGTAGGATTGTGAGTGATCTATAGTAAAAGAACCGTCCCAATCCGTTATATTTCCAATGGATGTTCCTTTAATTATCACATTTGCCCCAATTAATGGATCTCCGTTCGCTCCGTCTAGTATTTCGCCTTTAATTTGTTCCTGTCCAATGCTTTGATTTACAAGCAATAAGAGAAAAAAAAGCTTGATTAGTTTATCCATATTCCTTCTTCGTGAATTATTTTCTGAACTCCAAGTGTAAATTAGTAATTAATTTTAGAAAAACGAGCTTCTATTTAGCTTTTATGATATAAATGTATGGTTCATAGAATATTAGTTTTTAAATGTTTTTAAAGTCGAAATAAAAACTTGTAGCCTGTATAAGTCAAAAGTCCTTAATTTAGTATTTCCTGAGAATAGTTTATTTTTGAAATGCTCTTTACGCTTAGTGAGCATTTTATATACTATTTCCTCTATTCCTATAGATTTTAGTCTTTTGTGAAATTTACATAATCTAACTGGAAAATCAGGATTATCATAATATATCTTTGCTAAGTTCTTAGATCCATTTTCGTGTTTTTCTAAGAACTTTTTAATAGGGTCTAAACTCTTGTGCAATACAGGATTATCTAGATGTAAAACCTTTTCTCCAGCACGTTTAAGATGATATGCTAAGAGTATGTCTTCGTAACCATAACCTTCTACTTTCTCTTCGAATGGAAACTGGAGGATAAGACTACGGCTTATTACAAAATTGTTACTATGAAAATAGCTAACAGGGTTAGCTTTCCGTTTTTTTAGTGGTGGACATTCCCTTTTGCTACCATAGGTCCAATGGAATACTTTAGCCTTATTTTTCGGAGGTTTTTTACTGTAAATTCTACCTCCACAAATGACGTTGTTTGCAGCTATGACTTCTTTGTAGTTTTTAATAAATTTTCGGTAAGGAATGGAAGAATCACTATCGAGAAATAGCAGTTTTTCATACATCGCTGTTTTGGCTAATCTATTTCTAATTTTTGACCTTCCTAGATTGCTTGTCAGTTCGACATAGTTGACACAGAATAAGTTAGCGATTTCTCGATTTTTGTCTTTATATTTTTGTTGGGAAGCATCATCAAACACTAATATTTCAAATCCAATACTAGCTCTTGAACATTGATCATGCAATTCTTTGACAAGCTTAGTAATATTACAATTATATACGGGAATTAATATTGATAACACACTGCAAAATAATGTAAATAACTAATAGGGTGAATGAAAACTATGTAACTTTATTTTTGTTAAGGTATAAAAGGCATAAAGTGACAGAAATAGAAAATAAAATAAGTAAGAAAGTAATGAATGATGAGCGCATATCTAATGGAGATGCTGCGTATCTCTTCGAACATGCATCTCTAGGATTTGTAGGCAAACTAGCTAATCATATACGTGAGAAAAGACATGGTAATACGACTTACTTCAACAAAAATTTCCATGTCGAACCTACTAATATATGTTTGTATACCTGTACTTTCTGTTCTTACTCAAGAAGGATAAAGAAGAGAGAGGAAGGATGGGAATATACGATGGATGATATTATGGACATCATAAAATCATATGATGGTAAACCTGTCACGGAAGTACATATTGTAGGAGGAGTTCTTCCTCAGTATGATATAGAGTTTTACTCGTCACTATTTCAAAATATCAAAAAACACAGACCTGATTTACATATTAAAGCACTTACGCCTGTAGAATATCATTATATATTTAAGAAAGGTAAAGTTTCTTACGAAGAAGGTATGAAGCTTATGAAAGAAGCTGGCCTAGATTCTATGCCTGGTGGAGGAGCTGAGATATTTCATGAGGAAATAAGAGATCAGATTGCAGGTGGAAAGTGCTCGGGAGAAGAGTGGTTAAGAATACATGAGGTATGGCATGAACTAGGTATGAGATCTAATGCTACTATGCTCTATGGCCATATAGAAAATTATGGTCACAGAATAGATCACTTAGAAAAACTTAGGGACCTACAGGACAAGACTAGAGGCTTTCAAACTTTTATACCACTAAAGTTTAGAAATACAAATAACGAAATGTCCCATGTATCAGAATCTACGGTTGTAGAAGATTTAAAAAACTATGCAATCAGTAGAATCTATCTTGATAATTTCGATCACATAAAAGCATACTGGCCGATGATAGGAAGAGACACCGCTCAGATGTCATTAGCTTTTGGAGTCGATGACATAGATGGTACAATAGATGATACGACAAAGATATATTCTATGGCTGGATCAGAAGAAACTACTCCGGCACTATCTACAGAACAATTAGTTAAGCTGATTAGAGCTGTAGGGAGAGATGCGATAGAAAGAGATACACTCTATAATGTTGTACAAGATTACAAGGATCATGTTTTCGAAGATGATAATTCCTTCAAAGGCTATGTGTCGCTTCCTGTAGCTAACTAGCTTGGCTAAGCTAATTGAATTAGGATAGTTCTTCATGTTTTGGAACTAGGATATTAAGAGATGCTTCTTGTAATTCTATGCTTAGTTTATTAGTGAGACCAGAACCCTCTCCATCCACATGGAAGTATGCGTCTTCCTTCACTATGATTTCTATAGACTTTGCTTTTATGATTTCTACATACCTTAGTTTGTCAATGCTTTTGTTTAGAAATCTCCAGGACGAAAATATGTAATTGAGTAGAGATACTTTTTTGATCATTACAAGGTCCATAAGTCCATCTGTCAATAAGGCTTCTGGAGCTATGGTGAAATTATAACCGAACATAGAAGCATTGGCTATTGTTACACTTACACAGGTAGAAGTATAAGTTTGACCATCTACTTTTGCAGTAACATCTAAGTATTTATATCTAAGAGCTTCTAAGAAGGTATGCTTAACATAAGCTTTTAGTCCTCGCACAGAATCGTTTTTTGATTTATTTGCAATTAGGGCATCAAAACCCACTCCAGCAACATTGATAAAAAAAGAGCCGTTCGCTTTTCCAGTATCTATGGTTAGTGATGTAGCATTATTTAGTAGCGCCATGGCCTTTTTTATACTTCTTCCCATGCCTAAGTGCATAGCAAAACCGTTTCCAGAACCTCCGGGTAATACAGCAAGTAAAACTTCAGAATAAATTAGTTCTTGAGCAACCTCATTTACTGTGCCGTCTCCGCCTACTACGGCAACAATCGGAATACCTAGGTCTTTGGCTTCTTTGGCAAGGAAACAAGCGTGTTTTGCCCTTTCCGTATATTTTACATGATAGTTATACTTACTGTGATCTAGTGTATCTACTATAATTTTCTCAATATCACATTTGCTAGAAGTACCTGAGAAAGGATTTACAATGAATCTTATAGTCTGCTTCAGTATCATATCTTATTTGTAAACAAAATATCGAAACATGAAAAAATTAAAAAATATTCCTACGATGGCAGAAATGATGATCTTGGACATTATATATTGAAAACCAAGTAGATCTGTCAAAAGATAGATCCCTCCGACATTTAGCAAGAGGCTAGTAAGTGAGGTGAAAAAATATCTAATTGCCTGATTAGAGAGTTTACCATCCTTTTTTCTGAAGGCCCAATTTCGCCCTAAGAAAAAACTTACAAGAGCACCACAGACAGCGCCTATAGCAGCAGATACAACATAATAGATATGCAATAGTTCTGTACAGAAAATTAAGACAACCATATCTGTAGCCGTAGCTAATACAGAACCTATTTGCGACTTATAGAAAGATTCCATAAATGGCACCTTGCTATCGACTTTATCTAAGTCAGCCATGAAGGTTGTGTATATAGGATAACTTGCAGGACGAGATTGGCGTAAATTCCAGCTAGTATATCATCTGCCATAACGCCTATGCCATATGGTATTTTTTCTAACTTTCTTATAAAGAGGGGTTTCCATATGTCAAATATTCTGAACAGGATAAGTGCAAGGATAAAGGTCGTTATAGAATAGGGGAGGAACAATAAACTAATCCATATTCCTATGACTTCATCTATAACAACCCTTGACGGATCCTCACCCCATAGCGGTTCTAGCTTATAGGTAGCCCAAGTTCCAACAATGGTAAAAACTATTGTAAGGATAATAAGTAGACTGTTGCTTAGAAGTAGGAAGTGGTGAAGAAGTATGCAGGTAAGGATAGCAAAAACAGATCCCCAGGTGCCAGGCGCTTTTGGTAAGTACCCCGCACCTAGGGCTGTTGCTATTAGTTTATATATACTGAGCATTTAGTATGAAGTTATTCTTCATAATAGTCTAGTCCTAAATGTGTTATCAGCTCTTCTCCAGCAATATGTCTTACTGTGTTTTCTAGTTTAGACAATTGCTTAAATATGTCATGCTCTGGATGCAAGCCTTTCTTAGCTTGTGGTGATTTAAGGTAGAAAGAAAGCCATTCTTGTATTCCTGACATACTCGCTCTCTTTGCAACATCTAAAAATAAAGCAAGATCTAATACAATAGGAGCAGCAAGAATAGAATCTCTACATAAGAAATCTATCTTTATTTGCATAGGATAACCCATCCATCCTACGATATCGATATTATCCCATCCTTCTTTATTATCTCCACGAGGAGGGTAGTAATTGATTCTTACTTTATGGTAAAGATCTTTGTATAATTCTGGATATAATTTTGGTTCTAGAATTTGTTCTAGTACACCCAGTTTAGAAACCTCTTTAGTTTTGAAGTTATCAGGATCATCTAATACTTCTCCATCTCTATTACCTAGGATGTTAGTTGAGAACCATCCTTCTACCCCTAGCGCTCTTGCCTTAAGGCCTGGAGCTAGTATAGTTTTCATCAGTGTTTGTCCTGTTTTGAAATCTTTTCCAGCTATAGGTGTTTGAGTTTGCTTCGCAAGTTCTACTAGTGCAGGTACGTCACAAGATAAGTTAGGAGCTCCATTAGCATAAGGTATTCCTAGCTTGATTGCAGCGTAAGCATATATCATACTTGGTGCAATATCTTTATGATTGTTCCTAAGACCTTTTTCTAGGCTTGCTATAGTTTGGTGCACTGGTCCTTCTTTGATATAGATCTCTGTAGAACCACACCATACGATTACCAATCTATCACACTTGTTATCTTTTTTGAATTTACGCATATCAGCCATAAGCTGCTTAGCAAGATCCATTTTTGTCTTAGCTTTCTTAACGTTTTTACCATCTAATTTTTTGACATACCTTTTATCAAAAACTGCCTTCATAGGCTTGATCTTAGATAGTTGAGGCTTAAGTTTTTTAAGCATCGTTTCATCAAGGACTTTAGCGTTTACTGCCGCTTCATATACATTATCGGTGAAAATATCCCACCCACCAAAAACTATCTTTTTGGTATCTTGAATAGGAATGACATCTTTGATTAATGGCTTGTTGACCTTAGTTCTTTTTCCTATTCTGATTCTCCCCATTTGAGTAAGAGACCCAGTAGGGCTTGCGATACCTTTATTAGAGGCAATAACACCAGCTATAAAGGTTGTTGCAACGGCACCCATTCCTGGAAGGAGAATACCTAGTTTTCCTGTTGGTTTTGATATTTTCATTTTTCCCATATACTGTTTTATTTAAGTAAGTTTTTTTCTTTGTTCCAATTTATTGTTTCTCTTATTGCTTCTTCTAAGCTATAATCAGGCCTAAAATTTAGTTCTTTTTCTAAAGCTGATATATCGCAGGCCCAGCTTCTAGCTTTCAATTCATTTACCTTGTCTTTATTTAGAATAGAGACTTTACCTCTCGCTTTAGATATACGCTCAGATATAGCGGCTATCGTTTCCACGATTTTTAGAGGGAGCACAAATTTAATAGTTTTTTTATCAAGGACGCTTTTTATTACCGAATTATAAGTCTCAATGGGATAAACTTGGCCATCTGAGACACAATATGCACGTCGGTTATAGCTTGATTCTAGTGCTAAATAGACGATCTTGACCAGATCATGGACATATATGAAGGATAATAACTGATTTTTTCCTCCCATGTAAATTTCTAGCCCACTTTGTATCGTTTTGTAAACTGTCAAAAAATCTTTCTCTCTAGGACCGAAGACGGCAGTAGGTCGAAGGATCATGTAAGGAAAATTACTAAATGCCGTAATAAAGTCCTCCGCTTGCTTTTTCGATCTACCATAATCTGTTACAGGATGGAAGCTGGGATCTTCGGTAATTACTTGATTTATCTGGAAGTCGGCAGGCCCATGAGAAGCCAGACTACTCATAAATACAAATTTGGTCGGAATGACATCTTCTTCATGTAAGATCTTTATGAATTTCCTCGTATAATTAGCATTGACTTTGAAGTAAGTCTCTTTATTTAAGGCTTTGGTTATACCAGCATTATGTATGATGTAATCATATTTTTCTTTAAGTAACAATGCCCTTAGAGCATCTTCGTCTTCGAAGTTTATTTCTTGGAATGTAAGAGAAGGATTTTGAAGATATGCTCTACTACTGGTTTTTCTTATCCCTACATGTACCTCATAGTTCCTATTAATACCTTCTTCAGATATATATCCTCCTATGAATCCGCTAGCTCCAGTGATAAGTAATTTTTTCCCTTTTAACATGTAGTATCTATTGATAACTATAGTTTACTGGAATAGAGTCTATAGGTTTTGTATAACTCCCCATTTAGTTTATCTGCAGCTGCCATCATCTCTTCATTACTTTCTAGTATCCAAGATGCTTCACCACCGATCAGTTTTCGCTTTCTTGCTTCCAGTATATTCTTAGCAAAAAATATGGCTTCTATACCTTTACGCCTGTAGTCTTCGATTACTCCTGTTGCAGCGATACGGACGTGCTTAGTTTTTTTCTTTTTGAGCAGTAGTTTTATGATGTTGAAGGGTAGAAGTCTACCTTTTTTGAAAGTACGCGTTATTTCATTGGCGTTAGGAAGAGAAATAGAAAAGCCTACTGGTTCTCCATCAGCTTCTGCAATGTAGCAAAATTCTTCATCCGCTAGCATTTTTAGACCATCGGCCATGTAGTCAAACTCTGCATCAGTAAACGGCACAAATCCCCAGTTCTTTTCCCAGGCAAGATTGTATACTTTCTTAAGTCTCTCTACTTCTTTTTTGAAATCTTTCAGGTTTACATTTCTTATTCTAATACCTTGTTTTTCTAGTCTGGATTCTAGAACCTTATACAACCTAATAGATTTTTCTGCGGCTTTTTCTGTGTAAATCATGTAGGCATACATATCCATCTCCTTATCAAGACCTAACTCTGCAAGGCGATCCAGATAATAAGGTTTGTTGTAAGGCATCATAATCATAGGTGGAGAATCAAACCCATCAATCAGATAACCAGATACTTCGTTAGTTGTAAAATTAGTAGGACCCATTATAGAGTCATATTTGTGAGGCGCTAACCAATCTTTAGCTGCAGTTAATAAAGCACTCGCTACTTCTATAGAGTCAATAAAGTCAAAAAAACCAAAGAATCCAAAGTTAGATTTATGGTACTCATTGTATCGTTCATTCCTTATGGCAGATATACGTCCTACTATTTTGTTGTCATTGTAAGCAAGAAAAGATTGCACGTCTCCATAAGCATAGAAAGGATATTTTTTTCTGTCAAAAAATTCCTTTTGAGCCAGGTATATTTCGGGAACATAATTCTTATCTCCGCTATAGAGCTCATGTTGGAAATCAATAAAATTCTTGATATCACGTTTCGATGAAACAGGAACAATCTTAAGATTCATGTAAAGATTTTTGAAGTTCGAAAACTCCTATATCTTTAGATATTTTATGAATTTTAGTAATAGATTCTTCTATTTGTTCCTTAGTATGTGTAGCCATCAGAGAATATCTAAGTAGTGAAGATGAACTTGGTACTGCTGGCGATACAACAGGATTTACAAATATGCCGTCTTCTAGTAATCTCTTCGTCAATTCAAATGTCTTAAAGTCATCCCTTATCATAATCGGAACTATAGGAGTTTCTGTATGTCCTATATCGAATCCTTTTTCTCTCAGCATATCCATAGCGAAATGCGTATTCTCCCATAGCTTAGCCAAACGCTCAGGTTCATTTTCCATAATCTCCAAAGCAGCAATTACACTTGCCGCATTTGCAGGTGCTATACTAGCACTAAAAATAAGTGACCTTGCATTATGCTTCAGGAAGTTTATAGTGTTGAAATCACTTGCAATAAATCCTCCAATGGATGCAAGCGATTTACTGAATGTGCCCATGATTAGATCTACATCATCTGTGAGTCCAAAATGACTTGCTGTTCCTCTTCCTTGTTTTCCTACAACACCTAGGCCGTGGGCATCATCTATCATGATGTTAGCCTTGTATTTTTTCGCAAGATTCACAATCTCTGGTAGCTTGCATAAATCACCTTCCATACTGAATACACCATCTACTGCGATAAGCTTGATGCTATCCTCGTTCAGTTTAGATAATATTTTCTCTAGAGAGGCCATATCATTATGCCTGTACTTGAGCACTTTTGCAAAAGATAATCTCGCACCATCTATGATACAAGCATGATCCAGATCATCTATAATTATGTAGTCGTGCCTTCCAGGTAGGGAAGAAAGAACCCCTAGGTTAACTTGGAATCCTGTAGAGAATACTATTGCCTCCTCTTTGCCTACAAACCTAGCTAGCTTTTCTTCTAGCTCTAGATGTAGATCTAATGTTCCATTAAGAAAACGCGAACCTGCACAACCAGAACCATATTTGTCAATCGCTTGCTTTGATGCTTCTTTAAGTTTAGGATGTGTTGTGAGTCCTAGATAGCTATTAGAACCAAACATCAATACATCTTTACCATTGATTTTAACAACAGTATCTTGTTCAGATTCAATAGTTCTAAAAAAAGGATATAATCCTAGTTTTTGTACTTGTTGTGGAGCCGTATAATTGGCCATTTTTTTTTGAAGCATAGCAATGATATATCTATTTACATAAAATAACTTCTAAGTAAATTTATAAGATATTACTCTTTTTTATCTTAAATATAAGAATAGAAATAGAGTATGATACCTATAAAACAAAAAAGCACAGTAATCTAAATATTAGAATTTTCTATATACTTAGCTTTCCCTCTTAATCTACAAAGATCGTAAAAAAGGGTAAAATATTATATTTTTTTGATGAATTATGTGCGTTTACCGATTAAACTATAATATGGCGCTAGATTAGTAAATATATAGACCTTGCTATCCTGTAATCTTCAATGTTATATGGAAGTATAATTTCACTAAGTTATTTCAACAAAACTCGAATTGTTGCTAATTATCTATCTTATTGCAGATAGAGATAAGCGCGTTCCATATATTTCTTGAATCTACCTTTTTTGATAATTTTTTCAACGATAAGAATTGCAAGAATGGCACAAGACATACCCAATAAAATATCTATAAGATAGTGATGCGAGGTGTAAATTGCTCCAAACCAAATCGATAACATACTAATGATAAATAGCCCTGTCAAAAATGGGTTTCTTCTTTTTGTGCTGTAGAATACTAGCATCATAGGAAAAGCAGCATGCATTGAAGGTATAGCTCCAAAAACGTTAGAGCCCGCAGAATACATATTCTGATATATCGGAAGACCTACTAATTGGTCAAACCTAAGTAAACCTCCAGCTTCTCCTGGAGCATGGATATCTATTACACCACCATATTTCAAATAGTACCAAGGGGGAGCGGCTGGAAAGATTATGTAAAGAACAAAGCCTAGCAGGTTAGCAATCAGAAAACATGTCCAAAAATCAAAGGCTATATTCCTTTCTTTTTTAATAAATAGATAAAGAGCATAAGCGATAGGTATAGGTACCCAGCTTATATAGAAAATACCTGATATTATATCAAGGAATATATGCGTATGTTCTGCAAAATATTCACAAAGTGTAAATCTAGCTCCCTCTAAATTTATTCCAAATAGACTTTTTTCTAGTAGGTATAATTCTTCATTTCTTATTTTGAATATATTGTATTCGTGTAAAACTCTCAGCGAATCATACAGTGTCAAGTATATAAAAAATGGCGAAAAACATAAGGCTAGTTTTCTTGTGATATGAGAACTAAAGACTAGTATTGTTATAGCAACATAGAATACTATTTGACCAGGGTTCAGGCCAACAACTAAACTAAACCATAAGAAATAGACTATAGAGAAGGCTACATATAATAGGTAACCTATTTTTTTGTTAGCTAGAAGATTAGAAAGGGATGGCATGAAGGCTTAAAATGTTATTTTTTGGTATACAGGAAGATTTGTCTCTTTGCTAGACCCATATATTTCAACATATCGTACTTCAGGGAAGACCCCTACTTCGTCTGCATAGACATAGATATTAGATAAAAGCACTAACTCATTGTCCATTCTAGTAAAGACTTTAGGATAGTCGTCTGATACATCTAAGTAGAACTTTATCTTATTGTAGCTAACAATATAAAATTCATACAAATAAGATGATATTTTCTCAGAAGTATACCCATAAGCTAATTGAGTCTGAATATAATTTAGCGATTTCTTGAACCCACCCTCAGAGTATTTGATCCAGTAAATTTTTATAGGAGAATTTTCATCTATCTGTCCTGCGCTATTTTTATTTAGCTCATAAATTACCGTATTGGTATTAAGATTACGTTGAATGTAGAACAGTAATAAGTCATTATTGCAAGGTGTAGGGTAGTTCTCTGGGAGACCTTTAATTCCTTGGTAATCAATAATATTTTTAGTTAACTCTGTAAGCATTCTTTATCTTATATCTAAAATTACTGTTTATTCATTTCATTTTTAGCATAAAGCAATCTTTTTATTGCAGTTACATTTGCTCCTATAGCTAATAAGAAAAGTGGGAATGTAAAGAAGGTAATTGTCTCGATTATGATTATGCCATTCCAACTTATTTTGAACTCACCGCCTAAGTAATAGGAAGCTATTCCGCATAGCAATGCAGAAATTCCAACAATAAGAATTCTTTCTGGTCGCTGCATCATACCTACACTTGCTGTGACACCTAGACCTTCAGCTCTAGCTCTTGTATAACTAACCATTATGGAGCCTATCATAGCAATAAAGGCAAACAAGGAACTAAGAAAATAATCATGAGTAATGAGGTAATAGCATATGCCCAAGAACATCACAAGCTCGCTATACCTATCTAGTACCGAATCAAATAATGCTCCGTAATCATTCGCCATATTTCCGACTCTTGCTAGACGACCATCTAGCATATCCATAAGGCCTGCAATTAGTATAAGCAAACCAGCCCAAAAAACATGCTTATGATCATTTCTTATGCCATATTCCGCACCGAAGATGAGTATAACAGTAACACCAATATTAAGAATCAACCCCATTAAGGTAACCATATTAGGCGTTACTCCTAATTTGATAAACAGTTTGATTAGGGGATCTACAATTCCGTAAACTAAGTTTTGACCTGACTTTTTCCAAGCACTTGCCATAAGCTGGTAAAATATTCTGCTGCAATATAAGATTTAATGACTATAATAGCATTCTTAAATTATATAATACCATTCTCTTTTAACGATAAGCTACGTTTGGTAAAACTTTTATAAATAGAAGATGTTAGAAGTTTAAATTATGTCCAGTAAACTTTCTATCGTAAACTATATCAATACCTTGCCCTTTTTATGGGGCTTAGATAGAGCATCACATCCTTTTCTGATTCAAAAAAAAATACCTTCTCTTTGTGGTGAAGATTTTATTTCTGGAGCAGCTGATATTTGTTTAATACCTACTGGGTTTTTGCCTCATCTAACAAGGGATTATAGATATATAACTGGTCATGGTATAGCCTGTACAGGAGCTGTGAGAACAGTAAAACTCTTGTCAAACAAGCCTTTGGAAGCTATAGAACATATAGCTCTAGATGATCATTCTACTACTTCTAGTTCTTTGCTTAGAATTCTATGTAAATTCTACTGGAATATAGGCCCTGAATTTGTCAAAACTGAAATTATAGAGAATTCTATATATGACGCGGTTCTTATGATAGGAGATAAGGTCTTTGCTAACGAGGAACATTACAAGTATCATTACGACTTAGGAGAGGTTTGGAAAACCTGGACAAACAAGCCTTTTGTTTTTGCCATATGGATAGGAAGTGATAATGTGGAAAATAAAAATATAGAACAGCTTACTAAGATATTCTCTAAATCAATAAGATCGCTTTCCGATATTATAGATGCTTATCAGCCTGATTTTCCAGCTATAGACCTCAATAAGTATCTAAGTGGAAACATCGAGTATAGATTAAGCCAAAATCATATGGAAGGTCTAGAGAAGTACTTAGATTATATCAATCAATTAGAGTTGGAATTAGTGTAAGAAAGAATTAATTCTGATGTTTTTTTATTATCTCCACAAGAGCATTAGGGGGAACATCCTTATCTCTGTAAGATTTAATTGTATCGACCATATCTGTCACCATACTTGTGTTGAATCCAAGTTTAAACCCTACAAGGTGTACATATTTAATTTCCTTTTCAGTGATTTTATCGTCTGCTTTCATCAAGAAAAGTAGATAGTAAAGGACAGTCATTCTATCTTGTTCTGATTTCGGATATTCAGGAGATAGGTCTACAGTTAGATTCTTAATTTCTTCTATAGTTATGTTTCCTGCGCCTATTTTTTGTGCAACGGAGGTCAGGAAAGAAACCTCCTTATGCTCTATGACTTTATCGGAAACAGTAAGGTCATATAATACTTTAAGTAATTCTAATGGTTTCATTTTGTAAATTAACAAAAAAGCAGCTTATTTTTTTTTTATATTGGTACTAATAATTGAAGATTATGAAAAATACCAAGATAGCTGGCATAGGATATTATGTGCCAGAAATTGTATGTAAAAATGATGACCTTACCAATTTTATGGATACTTCTGATGAATGGATTCAAGAAAGAACAGGTATAAAAGAGAGGAGATATGGTAAAAAACACGAAGAGACTACTACTACGATGGGTTGTAAGGCTGCAGAGATAGCTATAGAACGTGCGGGGATAGACAAAACGGATATTGACTTTATCATTTTCGCTACGCTCAGCGCAGATTATTTTTTCCCTGGATGTGGTGTATTAGTGCAGCGAGAATTAGGTATTACATCTACAGAAATAGGTGCCTTGGATATAAGAAATCAATGCTCGGGATTTATATACGGTCTGTCGGTAGCGGACCAGTTTATCAAAACTGGAATGTACAAAAATATATTACTTATTGGTGCCGAGATGCATTCTATGGGATTGGACTTTTCCACGGAAGGAAGAGGTGTTACGGTTATCTTTGGTGATGGGGCAGGAGCTGTAGTATTACAACCTACAGAGGAAGAAGAAAAAGGAGTATTAACCACGCATCTACATTCTGATGGAACACATGCAGAACATCTGGCTATGATTAACCCTGGATCTCATGGAGGCTATCATCTGGGCAAAGAAAAATTTGGTTTTCCAGATGTAGAAAAGCCTGGTGGAATCTTTGTGACTCAGAAAATGATGGATGATAATTTGTTTGCACCTAATATGACGGGTCAGTTAGTATTCAAGACGGCAATTAAGAAATTCCCTGAAGTGATCAAGGAGGCACTTGATGCTACTCAATTAGAAACTAAGGATATAGATATGTTTATACCACATCAGGCTAATCTTAGAATCAGTCAGTTTGTGCAAAAGACGTTAGGCCTACGGGATGATCAGGTATATAATAATATACAGAAATACGGGAATACAACTGCTGCATCTATACCTATAGCATTATGTGAAGCCTGGGAAGAGGGTAAGATAAAAGATGGAGACCTAGTATGTCTAGCAGCCTTCGGTAGCGGATTTACATGGGGTAGTACCTTGATCAGGTGGTAACGCTATAAAAAAATAAATAATGAAATTAGATATACTAGCTATAGGTGTGCATCCCGATGATATAGAACTGGCATGTGCAGGGACCTTGCTTGGTCAGATTGCACAAGGAAATAAGGTTGGACTATTAGATCTAACTAGAGGAGAACTCGGCACTCGAGGAACACCTGAACTAAGATTAGATGAAGCAGAAAAATCTCGTCAATTGATGGGCGCAGAGGTCAGAGATAATGTGGGAATAGCGGATGGATTTTTTCAGTATAATGAAGAAACTGTAAAAAAAATAATCCCCTACATAAGAAAGTATAGGCCAGAAATAGTATTATGTAATGCTATTAATGATAGACATCCTGACCATGGTAGAGCAGCTAAGTTAGTTGCGGATGCTTGTTATTATTCTGGTTTAAAAATGATCGCTACTAATATGGATGGAGCTGTACAAAAAGAATGGCGTCCTAAGCAGGTGTATCATTACATCCAAGATTATCATATAGAACCAGATTTCGTGGTAGATATCTCCGAACATTTTGTTAAAAAAATAGAGCTAGTCATGGCTTTTTCTTCTCAGTTCTATAACCCTAATTCCACAGAAAAAAACACGCCGATTTCATCTAAAGCTTTTATAGATTTTCTAGAAGCAAGAGCTGCTTCTTATGGAAGGCCTATAGGTGCAAAGTATGGAGAAGGGTATACTGTCAATAGGTATCTAGGTGTTAAAAACCTATTTGACCTTAAGTAAAAAATAGCTAAAATTTAAACTTAAATTATGTAGTGGTGTAGCACTAGCGATAGTAATGGTACTGCAAGTGTATATAGTCTAATGATCTAAGGAGACACGATGGCCTGCATGACGTACGTAGTACTCTGGCAGGCGGAGCTGACCGTGTAGGGAAGACAAGAGTCGACTATAGATCACAGACTAGATATACTTAAGCAGTAGGAATAGATAGCGCGATCCGTAGGAAGTGCCATAGAAAAAAGACCCATACAGAAACTTTGTATAGGCCTTATTGTATCTTTATAGTAATATTCAGCTATTGTCTTTCTGCAGTAAAAATGCAGCTATCTTGTTGGTCATCGATATCTAGACCAAGTGCCACCTCCTTAAGACTGAAATTGAGAGGACCTGAGATCATAGATCCATCCTCGGAAAGAACTAACTGCCCAGTAATCGTAATGTCAAACCTCTCACCCTCATGGGCTGGAAGTACATCTATACCCGTGAGCTCGATATTTGTTATAGTATTAGAAACATCTACTGTATTCTTATCTGTAATCATGCCTTCTAGTGGAATAGGAATCGGCAACGAAGGTACGCTTACTCCCATACCCACAGTACTAGGTTGCTCAAATTCAATAATCGTTAGTGTGGTCTCATCTAGAAGTAGGGCAGCAAGAAATCCTTCACAATTGAAGGTGCCTATATACACACCTGTTATTCTATCGAAATATGTACAACTACCATCACTTTCTGTAGCTGTCGAACTGAAATTATCAGCTTCCATATCAGTACATCCTGGAACTGCTTCCGGCTCATCTTCTCCACAGCCGATAGCTAGGAATCCACATATGAGTAAGAGAAAGCTATATTTTAATAAGTTTTTCATATTTTATGTTTTGTTATTCTTAATTTTTTCGTTCGTACTTGTTTACATAATCTAATGTTCCTAATCTGAATCTTATGGGGATTATAGATTGCTGTTCTTGCTTAAGTTCTAATTTACAGAAAAATCCAAAATCATTAATAGGCTTGTAAAAACCATCGATGGATTTGTTGATACCAGAATCATAAAGCGGGTGGAATCTAATTTCTTCGAGACTAAAGACCTTATCTTGATTTGGAGTAGTTGTCAAATCAAAAGAAGTAATTTCTTGCGCCTGCATAGAAAAGCCGCAACTTAAGAGAAATATTATCAGAAAGTATTTACTTGTTTTTTCTGCTCCCACCATATAACTCGTATTTATGAAATTTACTAGGTAATGGTCCATTGTATAAAGATATCTTTTTACTTGGTCTTAATCCAACGTTTTTAATAGCTTGTAAGTTGCCACTAAATATCCAAGCTTCGCAATTTTGCCAATTTGTCTTCAAAGTGTCGCCTATATCACTGTAAAACTCATCTATATCTCTGGATTTGAGTCTGAGATCATAAGGAGGATTCATGATAAGGTGGGTGTTTTCTTCCCCTTCTAGATGGAAGAAGTTCTTCTTACTGAAATTTATTTTATCAAAAACAGGGCTGCCATTTATATTTTGCTGGCAGTTTTCTAAGGCTTCTTCAGATAGGTCAAAACCAGATATATCTATGTTTTTATAATCTATAAGGTTTTTATACTTTGTTTTTATATCTCTAAATAGACTATCATCGTAGTCCTTCCATTTCTGAAAACCAAAATTCGATTTCCTAAACTGAGGAGCTGTGTTACTGGCAATTAGAAATGCCTCCATAGCTATTGTTCCAGAACCACACATGGGGTCGACTAATTTTTTCTTCTTATCCCAACCAGAAAGCAAGACCAAGCCTGCAGCTAGAACTTCGCTTAGCGGTGCCTCTCCATTAGCTAATTTGTAGCCTCTTTTGTGCAGAGAAATATTAGAACTATCTAGGGATATAGTAGCCTGAGAATTATAGATATGGACATTGACTCTGAAGCCCGGATTCTTGATATCTACATCAGGTCTTTTGCCAGTTTTTTTTCTAAAAAAATCTACTACAGCATCCTTAGTCTTAAGAGCTACATACTTAGAATGTGTAAAAATTTGTGAATGTAAGGAAGCATCGACGGCTAGGGTAGTACGTTCGTTAGAGTACTGAAACCAATCATGTTTATACAGTTTGTTATAATATTCCTCTTGTGTTCTGAAATCAAATGTAAATACGGGAAGAAGAATTCGCAATGCTGTTCTAAGTGCATAATTACTTTCGTACATAATGCTTTTATCACCAGAATATCGTACGGCTCTGTTCAGTATTTCTATATCTTTTCCGCCTATCTCAGCAATTTCTTTCGCTAAGATTTCTTCTAATCCCGCTAGGGTTTTTGCTACTATTTTCATATCAAAATTTTATCAGAAAAATCATGTCTGTATTACACCTACATTAAATTTTTCTACTGGCGCATGGTTCGCCATTTCTATCGCCTGAGCGATGAAAGTCCTGGTAGACTTAGGATCTATGATAGCATCTATCCATAACCTAGAGGCTGCATAATAGGCCGTTGTTTGCCTATCGTATCTGTTTTTTATTTTATCAAATAATTCTTTTTCTTTAGCCTCATCAGCTTCTTCTCCTTTAGCTTTCATAGAAGAAACTTGTATTTGCGCTAGAACTTTGGCTGCTTGGGTTCCTCCCATTACGGCTATCTTAGCAGTAGGCCATCCGACAATGAGTCTAGGGTCGTAAGCCTTACCGCACATGGCATAGTTTCCTGCACCGTAAGAATTTCCCATGACAATAGAAATCTTAGGAACGGTAGAGTTGGAAACGGCGCTGACCATCTTGGCACCATCCTTTATTATGCCTCCATGTTCAGATCTTTTCCCTACCATAAATCCTGATACATCATGCAGGAATACTATAGGGATTTTTTTCTGATTACAGTTCATGATAAAGCGTGCTGCCTTATCTGCAGAGTCAGAATATATGACTCCACCAAATTGCATTTCGCCCTTCTTGTTCTTCACTACTAATCGATTGTTAGCCACAATACCAACTGACCATCCATCTATACGTGCGTAGGCGCATATGATTGTTTGTCCATAATCTTTTTTGTAGTAAGTAAGTTTCGATTCATCTACAAGACATTTCAGAATTTCTGTTGTGTCATATGGTTTTGTCGGATTTTCTGGAAAGATGCCGTACACATCTGATATCTTCTTTTTTGGCTCTTTTGATTCTATTCTACTGAAGCCTGCTTTCTCGCTATCTCCGATTTTATCTATAAGATCTTTTATAGTTTCTAAGCAGGTCTGGTCGTCGGGCATTTTGTAATCTGTTACCCCAGATATTTCGCTCTGAGTGGTTGCACCACCAAGCGTTTCTTTGTCTACATCTTCTCCTATAGCAGCCTTGACAAGATAAGGGCCTGCAAGGAAGATAGACCCTGTTTTTTCAACTATCAGTGCTTCATCCGACATGATAGGGAGGTAGGCTCCTCCTGCAACACAGCTCCCCATTATTGCAGCAATCTGTACAATCCCTTTGCTAGACATTACTGCGTTATTTCTAAACATCCTTCCGAAGTGTTCTTTATCGGGGAAAATCTCATCTTGTAAGGGTAGAAAAACCCCTGCGCTGTCTACTAGATATATGATAGGAATTCTATTTTCTATAGCTATCTCTTGAGCTCGTAAATTCTTTTTACCTGTTATAGGGAACCAAGCACCTGCTTTTACGGTAGCATCATTAGCTACTATCATACAAGTTCTACCTCTCACTTTCCCTACCCCTGTAACAACACCTCCTGCTGGGCATCCTCCGTACTCTTCGTACATTTCATATCCTGCAAAAGCTCCAATCTCTAGAAAGTCTTCAGGATCATCGACAAGAAAATCGACTCTTTCGCGCGCAGTCATTTTGCCTTTGGCATGTTGTTTCTCTATCTTTTTGAGACCTCCGCCCTCATGAATTGCTTCTAGTTTTCTGTTGACCTTGACCAACAGCATTTTCATAGCATCTTCATTTTTATTAAACTCCAGATCTACTTTTGCCATTTCTTTTATCTTATGATTATTGATATGCCCGTAAAATAGGAAAATAAGAGGAGAGATATTAGCTAACTTTGGAATTTAGATTTAAAATAAATCGAAGGATCAATTAATAGAAAAGGTATAAGGAAATTCTCCAGGATAATATTCATAGAATCCATTCAGGATTACTTTGCTTTCAGATTCTTTGAGTTTTTGAACAAGCTGGTTTACGCTATTTATTTTTTCATCATTTATAGTTGTGATGATATATCCAGGATCCATGTTGGTTGCATCTATTGTACTTCCTTTGTAAATAGATACAACTACGATACCTTCTGTATTAAGTCTGTTTTTTTCTGTAGAATCCATATCTCTTACTTCTAGTCCTAGTTCCGTAAGAATTTTATCTTTTCTGACAGCAATGTAATCTGTAGTGTTGAGTTGATTTCTTAAGGTAACACCTAAAGTTTTAGTTTGTCCAGCTCTTACATATTCTACATCTATAAGGTCACCAGGTCTATATCTAGCAATCTGTTCTAGGAACTCAGGCATACTTCTGGTTGCTACCTTGTTGATGGAAATTACGACATCTCCCCTTAGTAATCCAGCATCCTTTGCCGCACTGTTTTTTTCTATGGCATCTAGTAATACACCACCTATAAAATCTAAGTTGAGCTCTTTAGCTCTAGTTTCATCCACATCAAAAATGGTAACGCCCATCCATCCTCTCTGTACAGCTCCATATTCTTTTAGATCATACACGACTTTACTGACAAGATTAGAAGGCACAGCAAAGGAAAAGCCTTCATACTTACCTGAGTAAGTCATGATGGCAGTATTGATTCCTACTAATTCACCATTTGTGTTGATCAGAGCACCTCCACTGTTACCAGGATTTATGGCGGCATCGGTCTGTATAAAGGATTCAATTCCACGTTTTTCTAGAATGTTGATGTTTCTGGCCTTAGCACTTACAATTCCGGCAGTTACTGAGGAGGTAAGCCTGAAGGGGTTACCTATAGCTAGAACCCATTCACCGATCCTGAGAGAATCAGAATTGCCAAAAATTAAATGATCTAAGTTATTCGCATTAATTTTAAGCAAGGCGATATCTGTAGATGGATCTGTACCTACTATCTCAGCGATCAACTCTCTTTTATCATCTAGGGTAACCAAGATTTGGGTTGCGTCTTCTATAACATGATTGTTAGTAACAATATGACCTTCAGCAGAGATGACAACTCCAGAGCCAGATGCGTTACCATATCTTTCTGTTCTATCCGCGGCAGTGTTTCTTTGTATTGTCATAATGGAAACCACAGAGGTCCTACTTTTAGAAGCAGCTTCTATAAAGTCGGTAGGAGAGGAAGAAGTAAATAGGCGTTTGAACTTTCCTGTCAAATATATATCATCATTGTTTGTATTTCTTGCCTTGAATTGTTCGTTCGCAATGATGTCAATTTTCTTAGGCATTACATACACATCATATAATGCAACTGTTACAATAGCTGTGATGAAGGAACATATAATTATGTAAAAGATATTTTTCAAATGCTTTATGTATTTTTACATATTAAATATGAATAAATCTCGTTAAAATTAGTTCTAATTTGACAAAGAAGGTTCCTTTTCGAAACTAATAACGTCTAATATGATTACTATAACGATGATTTTTCAAAATTAGTTAAAAAGATGATAGTAAATTTTTCAAAATATCAAGGAACGGGTAATGATTTTATAATAGTAGACCTCATAAATGACGACTGGTTAGAGAAAGAAAAGTTAGAGCAAAATGTATATCAGTTATGCGATAGGAGATTTGGCATAGGAGCTGATGGACTCATTCTCGTAGCACGTTCTGAGGATTATGATTTCAGAATGATTTATTATAACTCAGACGGAAAGGAAAGTACTATGTGTGGAAATGGTGGTCGTTGTGCTACTCACTTTTATTATAACTATGTTGATGAAAAAACAGAAATCTCATTTATTGCTATAGATGGGCCTCACAAGGCAATAATAGAAAACAATCAGGTTTCTTTACAGATGATGGATGTTAAGGACGCAAGATCACTAGATAATGCTTACGAGTTGAATACAGGTTCGCCTCATTATGTATGTCAAAATGAAGATAATCTCACCGAAGAAGCTTTCAAAGCAAGAGCAAAAACAATCCGATATAACGAAAACTACAAAGAGGAGGGTATAAATATTAACTTTTACAAAGAAATGGATGAAAGATTAGATGTGATTACCTACGAGAGAGGTGTAGAGGATATTACTTTTTCTTGTGGAACAGGAGTAACTGCTGTAGCTATAGCTCACGGTCTTAAGCATGGCTTGCAAGGAGATCAAAAAATTGATATAAGAACAAAAGGAGGAAACCTATCTGTAAAATATTATAGCGGTGAAGATAAATTTACAAATGTCTGGTTGACAGGGCCTGCCGAAGAAAGTTTTAAAGGGATAGTGGAGTTATAGATCCATATTCATTAGTTGATTATTTAGTTCTGAAGCGGCATGAAAGTCTTTTAATTTGCCAGCTACTTCTAGACCTTGTTTATAGGCTGCTTTTGCTGATTCTTTATCTTCCATAATTTCATATATACCGCCTAGATGATAATATACGCCTACATAATCCTGGTCTTCATTTCTTATTGCTAAATAGTACTGTAGGGCTTTAGGATATTCTTTTGCTTTCTCATATTCCTTAGCGATGGCAAATAAGATAAAGGAATCCTTAGGATCACTTTCTAAAAAAGAGTAGAGTTTTTTGAGTCGATCTGTCATAATTTTATTTAACTCAGAGTAAAGTTTTTAAAAACAGGGGTAATATTATTAAAATCAATCTATATTTACATCTTGAAAATTTAATAACACTGTCTTGGAACAAATGTACTAATCTAATGTTCCAAATTTAAGGACAAAACTCAACATTGATGAAATTATTAGTTTGTATTTCGAAAACTCCAGACACAACGTCTAAAATATCTTTTACAGATAACAATACAGCCTTCAATACGGACGGCATACAATATATAATGAACCCGTATGATGAATGGTATGGGCTAGTAAGAGCACTAGAGCTTAAAGAAGCTGCTGGCGGAACTGTTACCGCAATAAACGTAGGAGACAGTTCTAACGATGTTATTATTAGAAAAGCACTCGCAATAGGTGCTGATAATGCAGTAAGAGTAGATGGTAATCCAACTGATGCCTATTATGTAGCAAAGCAAATAGCTCATCACGCTCAATCTGAAAATTATGATATGATATTCCTAGGAAAGGAAACTATAGATTACAATGGATCTGAGATAGGAGCGATGTTAGCAGAGATGTTAGAAATGCCTTTCATTTCCTTTGGAAGTAAGATGGAAGTAAATGGCAATACTGCAACTGTAGAGCAGGATATAGAAGGCGGAGTAGAGCAAGTTACGGTAGATACGCCGTTCGTGATATCTGCAGCAAAGGGACTTGCCGAACAAAGAATTCCTAACATGAGAGGAATTATGATGGCTAAGAGAAAACCTCTGACAGTTATTCCTGCAGTAGAATCTGCTGCTAAAGCAACAATAGAATCTTATGCACTTCCAGCTGAGAAAACGGGGGTTAAAATGGTAGATCCTGAAAACATGGATGAACTTGTAAGGTTACTTAGAGAAGAGGCAAAAATCATATAATTAGTAAAAACTATAAAGCATAATATAAATGTCAGTATTAGTATACGCAGAATCAGTAAAAGGTCAATATAAAAAGTCAGCAGCAGAAGCCGTTTTTTACGGTCGTAAAATAGCTGATCAGATAGGTGGTGAATGTATAGTACTCACAACTGGACCCACAGGGAACCAAGGTGAATTAGGACAATACGGAGCTCATAAGGTAATTATAGAAACAGGAGTAAATGTAGCTGATTCACAACAGCTTGCAGCAGTTGTGTCAAGTGTAGCAGCAGCTAATGGTGCTAAGGCCGTAATCTTATCACATACAGCACAAGGAAAATCTGTTGCTGGAAGATTATCAGTGAAGCTAGATGCTGGGTTGGTATCAGGGACAACAGCTCTTCCTGATGTAAGCGCTGCTGCATGGAAGGTGCAGAAGCCAGTATTTTCAGGAAAAGCTATAGCAACTTATCAGTTGGATTCCGAGGTCAAAGTACTAACTGTAATGGGGAATTCCCTTAAGCCAGAAATTGTGGGCGAAGCGGTAAGTGCTGAAGAGCAGGCGGCAAGTGCAACTGGAAGAGTAAGTCTCAAAGAAGTTAAAACAGTAGATGGAGAAATACCATTGCCAGAAGCAGATCTTGTCGTTTCAGCAGGAAGAGGAATGAAAGGACCTGAAAATTGGGGCATAATAGATGATCTTGCGCATGTGCTAGGAGCAGCAACTGCATGCAGTAGACCAGTTTCTGATACAGGATGGAGACCTCATCACGAGCATGTAGGACAGACAGGTATAGCTGTAAGACCTAACCTTTATATAGCCATAGGTATATCTGGAGCCATACAGCATCTTGCAGGAGTCAATAATTCTAAAGTGATTGTTGTAATTAATAAAGATCCAGAGGCACCATTTTTTAAAGCTGCAGACTATGGTGTTTGCGCTGATTTGTTCGATGTGGTTCCCAAATTAACAGAATCCCTAAAAAAGTATAAATCAGAGCACAATTAAAGATGATTACTAAAAATTGATTATTACTTTTATGCTATAATTGATTTTTGTAGTTTGGACTTATTAGATGGAAAAAATCGAACTGGATATAGTTGCCCTTTCTCATAGTGTTACGCAATCGCATAACTATGCAGTCGTATTGGGAGAATTAAAAGGAAAGAGGAGACTTCCTGTAGTTATAGGAGGATTCGAAGCTCAAGCTATTGCTGTAGCTATGGAACAGATGTCCCCTAATAGGCCACTGAGTCATGATCTTTTTAAAAATACACTAGAGAGTTTTAGTATAAGACTTACGGAAGTCATTATAAATAATCTTCTAGATGGAATTTTCTATGCACAGTTAATATGCGTAGGTCCTACAGGAGAAGAAATGGTTATAGATTCCAGAACATCAGATGCCATCGCTATGGCGGTAAGGTTTAGCTGTCCTATATATACTTTTGAATTTATTATGGAGCAGGCGGGGGTAGTTCTAGAGGATTCTGCAGAAGAGGAACTTACTAGAAAGAAGGCACCTACTAAACAAGATGATAGTTCGACACTGGATAGTTATACAGTCGATGCTCTAGAAACACTTCTCAGCAAAGTCTTAGAGGAAGAAAATTACGAGCGTGCTGCTAAAATCAGAGACGAAATCAATAAGCGTAAAAGTTCTTAAGCGCTAAAGTTATCCATAACATTTTTCACTTGCTCGACCATGGCGTCATCTATCTCCATATGAGTAACAAATCTTACTGCGTATTCTCCAAATGCAGAAGCATTAATATTATTTTGCGCTAGATAGCTAACCATATCAGTTGCTTTTATAGTATCTAACTCGAATATGACTATGTTGGTCATAACAGGTTTTATATCAGTAACATAAGATAGTTTGCTTATATGATTAGCTAAATCTTTAGCTCTATTATTATCTTCCTTGAGTCTTGCGATATTATGGTCTAGGGCGTACAAGCATGCAGCGGCAAGATAACCGGCCTGTCTCATTCCGCCACCCATAACTTTTCTAAATTTTCTTGCTCTCTTGATATCTAGTTTTGTTCCTATCAATACAGAACCTACGGGAGCTCCTAAGCCTTTTGACAAACAAATAGATATGCTATCAAAATGTTTTCCTACCTCCTCCGTGGACTCGCTAGTTTCTACTAACACATTGAACAATCTAGCACCATCTAGATGTAAGCTGATTTCTTTTTGCTTGCACAAAGCGCTTATCGGTGCTATCTCAGATAGTGTATAGTAAGTGCCACCTCCTTTGTTACAGCTATTTTCGAGCACAACTAGGCTGCTTGTAGGTAGCCAGTCATAATCCTGCTTAATAGCTTTTTCTATCTGATCCGCAGTTATTTTTCCATAGGTACCTACAAGTGGATTTACAGCTATTCCAGCATTGAAGGCATAACCCCCAGTTTCGTATTGGAATACATGAGAATAGTGATCACAGATTAGTTCATCTAGAGCTTTGGTATGCATCTGAATAGCAATCTGGTTTGTCATAGTTCCAGATGGACAGAATAAAGCGGCTTCTTTACCAAACATTTTTGCCATACGTTCCTCTAAGGTGTTAATACTAGGATCTTGTCGGAAAACATCATCCCCGACGGTTGCTTGCATCATATATGATAGCATTTCTTGAGTTGGTTTAGTAACCGTATCACTTATAAGGTTAATCATGTTGTCAATTTTTTCAGAATTTATAACAATATAAAATGAATGGAAATAAGAATATGTTTTATACCAAAACGTATTACGTTTATGGAGAATAATCTCTTATTTTCTCACGAACTTCATATAGCTTCTTTCGAATATCATTAAGGGCTTTAAGTAAATCTTGAAATATGATTATACAGCCAATAATTCAAATAGTATATTATTTTATAAATTTACATCTTTGAACACAAACTAGGCATGTCGGTAACTAATGATTTTTTCAAAAGCGCCTTTTCTGTAGATAACGTAATCTTCGGGTTTGATAAGACGGATCTTAAGATTCTTATGATCAAAAGAGGAGAAGAACCATTTAATGGGATGTGGGCCTTGCCAGGTGATCTAGTTTATCCTACTGAAGACTTAAACGAAGCACCCAGGCGTGTGCTCAAAGAGTTAACAGGTCTCGATAGTGTTTTTCTAGAACAGGTGTATACCTTCGGAAAGGTCAACAGACATCCTATAGGAAGAGTTATTACAGTAGCATATTATGCCTTAGTTAACATAAATAAGGTAAACCCTAAAGCTGCTTCTTTTGCCAATGAGGTTGCATGGCTTAGAGTAGATGAGATAGATACACTAGCTTTTGACCATTTTGAGATAATGAGTAGATGTCTAGATAAACTAAAAGAGAGTGTCAGAATGAGACCTATAGGATTCGAGTTGTTAAAGAAAAAATTTACGCTATCTGAGCTACAAAATCTTTATGAATCGGTTCTTGATAAGAAATTAGATAAACGTAATTTCAGGAAAAAGATCCTATCTATGGGAATATTGACAGATAAACAAGAATATCAGCAAGGTGTGGCTCATAGACCAGCAAAGCTATACCAGTTTGATGGTGAACATTATGAGTTGGCTAAGAAAGAAGGGTTTAATTTCGAAATTTAGAGATTGATAACTCCACCTTTATCGTTGTAAATGGATGCACTTAAGCTAGGGTTTTCAGCGATAAGTTCACTTAATTTTTCCGCTAATAGTTCCCAATCATTCTCAAGATATAAGTGAGCAAATCCATATCGGAAATGAGCAGAGTTAGTTGTAGCTAACTCAACATTATTGTTATCATCTATGGTAAAGTGATCATAATAACCAGCTTTTAATTTAGGAAGTTCGCTCCACTCAAATATTTGTAGCATTTCTGAGTACATAGCGCCTATTTCTAGTGCATCGTCACTGTATATATTTCCCCACATCGAACCAGAAGGAATAAGTTTCATATCTATCTGGCTTAGGTACAATCCATTTTCTGTCGCCATTTGTAAGGACATGGACTCAGAGGTGCTGAGTAATAAGCCATTATTAGAATAAGTATCAGCAATATCGATAGATACAACAGTAGTTGCTGCTATGATGTTAAGCTCATGATCTTTTATGATAATACCATCTTGATTATCGCATTCTTCTGGGAAAATTACTGAAGATATTACTATAGTATGCTTGTTTTCGCCGCTTAGGATAACTTCCGAATCGAACTGGGCATTAGAGCACTCATATTCTTTGGTGGAAAAAATCTCTAGAATAGGCTCTGCACCTACTTCAGTAAGTTTTTGCTTCAGCGTTATACCTATCTCTTCATCAAGGGCAATTATTTGCACTGGATCAGGATCTTGGATACATGATACAAACATTAAAGCTGATAATATAAATAATACAAATATTCTCATTTCTCTTTATTAGTACACTATAAGGAACGATGTAATATTTCGCTATGCTGCTATTTTATAAATTTTATTGGGAAATAAAAGCTGAAATACAGCTTTCACAGTATAAATGTAGGCTTATTTTGGGAATTACTCATTTATACAATACCAAAATATAGGCAGATCAATAATAATTATAACAACTAAGTGTACAACGCTTATATCTAAAATCAAGTGATGCTTTATAACTAACGGGGCTTAATCGGCAACTGTAAATTGAATATGTTGATTATATAGCTAAGTTTTGACAATTGAGCTATGGTATAATGCAATCTTATAATACAAATAAAATTATCTTTGTAGGATATGAAGGAACTAAGAAACTTTTGTGTAATAGCGCATATAGATCACGGGAAAAGTACCTTGTCAGATAGATTGCTTGAGTACACGCAGACTATATCTGAACGTAATATGCAAAATCAGGCATTAGATGATATGGATATCGAGAGAGAGAGAGGAATTACCATTAAGAGTCACGCTATCCAGATGTATTATCAGCGGCCATCTGATAAGAAAAAATATACTTTCAATCTTATAGATACACCAGGTCATGTAGATTTCTCCTATGAGGTGTCCAGATCTATTGCCGCATGTGAAGGTGCGTTATTACTTATAGATGCTAGTCAGGGTATACAAGCTCAAACTATTTCTAATTTATATCTAGCACTAGAGAATGACTTAGAGATCATACCTATCTTGAATAAGGTGGATATGGAAAGTGCTATGATAGACGAAGTTTCAGATCAGGTCATAGATTTATTAGGCTGTGAAAAGTCAGATATCATCCATGCAAGTGGAAAGACTGGTTTAGGGGTTGTAGATATTATGGAAGCAGTAGTCGAAAGAATACCTGCACCATCAGGAGATCCTGATGCTCCTTTACAGGCGCTAATTTTTGATTCAGTATTTAATTCCTTCAGAGGAGTTATTGCATATTTTAGAATTCTTAACGGTACCATCAAGAGCGGGGAGGCTGTAAGATTTGTCAATACAGAAAATGACTACTTTGCAGATGAGATAGGTGTTTTACAAATGGAACAGGTGCCAACAAAAACACTTAGTGCGGGAAATGTAGGATACATGATTACTGGTATCAAAGTTTCTAGGGAGATCAAAGTAGGAGATACCATTACAACAGTAGCTAATCCTTGTGAGGCAGCTATACAGGGTTTTGAAAATGTAAAACCTATGGTCTTTGCTGGAATATATCCAGTAGAAAACGAACACTTCGAAGATCTAAGAGATAGTTTAGAAAAATTACAGCTCAATGATGCGTCATTGGTTTTCGAACCAGAGTCATCAGTAGCCCTTGGATTTGGTTTTAGATGTGGATTCCTAGGGATGTTGCACTTAGAAATAATACAAGAAAGATTATCTAGAGAATTTGACCAAGAAGTAATTACTACCGTTCCTAACGTAAGCTATTTCGCAACAACTAAAAAAGGGGAGACAAAACTTATCAATACACCTAATGACTTACCTGATCCTACTATTCTAAGTTATGTCAAAGAACCTTACATTAAGGCACAAATTATTACGGCTCCTCAATATATCGGTTCTATTATGAATCTGGCTATGGAGAAGAGAGGGAATATGACTAAGCAGACCTATCTGACTACAGAAAGGGTAGAGCTGACATTCGAAATGCCGCTAGCCGAAATTGTATTTGATTTCTATGATAGATTGAAGTCTATTTCTAGAGGTTATGCCTCCTTTGATTATGTTCCGATAGATTTCCGAGAATCAGATCTAGTAAAATTAGACATAAAGCTTAATGGAGATTCTGTAGATGCCTTATCATCTCTTGTTCATAGAGGAAAAGCAGAATCTTTTGGTCGGCAAATATGCAAGCGTTTAAGAACACTTTTGCCAAGACAGCAATTTGTTATTGCTATACAAGCAGCTATCGGTGCAAAGATTATTGCAAGAGAAACTATCTCAGCGTTGAGAAAAGATGTAACTTCTAAGTGTTATGGTGGTGATATAACAAGAAAGAGAAAGCTGTTAGAAAAGCAGAAGAAAGGAAAGAAAAAGATGCGTCAGATAGGATCTGTACAAGTTCCTCAGAAAGCCTTTTTGGAAGTTCTTAAGCTTAATGAATAATTAGAAAGCAGATTTTTATTTTAGCAAGATATACTTGTAGCTTGCTATATCAAAATATGGATTCCCATCAGAAGGGTTGATATTTTCGAAGTATATATCTACATCTATTGTTTCTGATTCCTCTTTTTGACTACTGTCAAAAATGTAACTAACTTTTCCTTGTGCTCCAGGCCCAATTTTAGATCGCGTCCAATCCAGTGTAGTACACTCACAGGCAGATACTAGTTCTATCTTAAGATCCTGGTCCGTATTGTTTGTAAAAATGAACTCACCCGACACCTTATCTCCTAATTTTACTTCACCGATGTCTTGATGTTTTTCTACATAACTTATGAAGGGTAGGGTTTGTTTTTCTACCTGACCGTAAAGACAAGAATTTAATAAGATATATATGCTAGTAATCAGTAGTTTCATTTATACAATTTCTGTCTTTCAAAAATCTTGTTTTTTTCTTTAGCATTCTACTAATGAAAAGTTAAATGTTTAATTAATATCAATTATTATGGATTGTTGGCTTGGGTTGAATGATGTATGACCGATCCTGGGTCAGATTTCTTATTCAATTAATTTGCTATAGATATTTTATCCCTACGAGAGAATGTCATGGTTCGCATTCTCCTCTGGTGCTAAACTGGTTTCTCTTGAAATACAAAATAAATCCATAGGATTCTCATACTTGTAATAAAACTAAATCGATTATTTATCGACATTGGAGGGTGTCGAATAGATTGCTGCGATAGATTAACCCAAATATATTTACAATGGGATTAAAAAAAACAGCAAGCCCATATTTATGAACTTGCTGTTTTCTAAAATACGATTATACTTTTTACAACTTCATAAATTGCTTTATGATTACGCTGTTGTCAGTCATTATTCTTATGATATAAAGTGCTGGTTCAAGCTCTTGTGTATCTATAGTCATCTTGGAGCTAGGCTGTGATATATTTCGGATCAGCTTTCCTTCATGATTATAGATCTCTATACTCGTTGCATCTATAGCAGATTCTACATTGATAAAGTCATGTGCTGGGTTAGGGAAAACATTGACAAGTAAATTCTCTTCATCTAAGTCAACAGATGAAACACTGCCCATTACTACTATACCTATCAACTCTATACAACATTCGTTTTCGTCGAGTATAGCTAGATTGTAAACACCTGCTGGTACATCAGAAAGAATCGGGTCAGTACTTAATGTATTTCCTAAATCGTCTGTCCATAAATAAAAGATCTGACCTGTTCCTCCAGTAACCGATACTTCTATAGATCCATCACTTGCGCCTGCTGTAGATTCATTTACGATTATAGGTGTACCCAGACTTAGTGGGTCAGGTTCTGTAATCGTGAAGCTATCCTGAGCTGTGCAACCAGTTGCATCTGTAATAAGTACTTGATAGGTTCCTGGTGATATAGCATTGAAATCATAGATGTCAGGGATAACCTCTGTTATGTATGGTCCTGTTCCTCCCGATACTGATAGCGAGGCACTTCCATCTTCTGCACCTGCACAAGATACATTTTCAGTAATTGCTTCTAACCCTAGATCTATGTCTACAGTTATTGTAAAAGAACATGCAGATGTATTCCCACTTTGGTCAGTAACTAGATAACTAATTTCTGTAAGACCTACGGGAAACAAGTTGCCACTTTCGATACCAGCAGTAAGTACAGCTCCATCATTGAAACAATTATCTGTAATAGAAATAGGTTCATAGAATATAGTGTCACATACATTGAAAGTAAGATCTGAAGGACATGATATAATTGGAGCCAAAGTGTCAGCTATTGTTACTGTGGCTGTGCCAGAGGATGAATTCCCCGCAGCATCAAAAATACTTATAGTAAGATCAATGTCCCCTATATCATTACAACTAAAACTAAGTCCATTAAAGTTTACAGAATCTATAGCGCAGTTGTCAGAACTTCCATTATTAAGTTGGTCATATGTCACCGTAGCTAATCCTGTGGGGTCTAGATATAATTCTAAATCCTGCAAGGAAACTATAGGAGCTTCTGTATCTAGATTTACTAGTTCTACAGAATTACTTGCTACACATTCATTATCGTCCGTTACAGTAACAAAGTAAGTTCCAGGCGTTACATTTTCTAAGGTTTCACCTGTCGACATATCTGACCAGACGTAGCTAAATGGAGCTTCCCCATCTGTTATAGTTACGGATAAGGTACCACTAGCTTCGTCTAAGCACTGGGGTGTGTTTTCAATATTTATAGCTACTGAGATATTACAAGCTCCACCTTGTACTTCTATTGTTTCAGTAATAGTACAATCATTAGCATCCATTATTTCAACTGTGTAAGTCCCTGTTGGTAAACCAGTAATCATAGAACTTGTTTCGTTGTTAGACCATAGGTAAGTATAAGGAGGTGTTCCACCTATAGGTGTCGCTGAGGCTGTTCCGTCACTCGCACCTGCTGTAGTTTCTGGGGTTGAAGATAGGTTAGCTGTGAGCGCTTCTGGATCTAGGATCGTATATGCAGCATCCGCTACACAATCATTAGCATCTGTAACTACAACAGAGTAGGTACCTGCTGAGAGATTATCTATTGTATTTGTTGTTTCTCCTGTTGCCCATGCTATATTGTAATTAGGACTACCGCCATTTATAGATATACTAAGTAAGCCATCACTTGCTCCATTGCAGCTAATAAGGTTTTCTTGATCTAAGTTAATCGTTAACAAAGAAGGTTCTAATATATTTACTTCTGCAAAGCCCATACAATCCATGTCATCCGTAACGGTTACAAAGTATACGTTAGGTGCAAGGTTTATTTGTGTTGGACCTGATAGGCCACCAGGCCAGTTATAGATTAGATTTCCAGATCCACCAAAAGCATCAACTGTAGCAGAGCCATTCATAGAGCCATTACAACTTACATCATTTTCTTCTAGAATATTTACAACTATCTCATTAGGTTCTGAAATAGTTATGGAAGCCTGAGCAGTCATGCCTGCGTCATCAGTTACAACTACAGTACGTATACCAGCATCTAAATTGATTGCAGTAGGATTAGTTTCTCCGTTATCCCAAGAATAGTTGTATGGACTAACTCCTCCTACAGCTTCAGCAGTAGCTGAGCCATCTGCTTCTCCGAAACAACTTATGTCCGTAGAGCTAGTTATAGTAACAGAGAGGGGACTATTGCCCGCATCTACATTAGTTGTAACACTTTGTGCAAATTTTACTCTATCTCCTGAGTTACCATTTGCTAAGTTACCGAATACAGAAACACCATAAAATGTAATATCACCTCCAGTTGCAGGAGCTGTCCAGTCAGTCGTCCAGCTGATCGAATTGTTTCCATTAAACATTTCTGCAGGATTGTGACCAAAATATGTCTTGGGGCCACCAGCGGTTAGTGAAGTGCCTGTAGAATTATTACTGAAGGTTCCGCCATTAGTTATGTTAGGCTTTAAGGCCACAACTTGGAAACCAGCTCTCATAGGATTTCCTGCAGTGATCTCTGACGTAACAGTAAGACTGTAGGTTGTATTAGGCATCACTGATGCTGGAATACCATCTATAGTTACTGTTCCATCTATTACGGAACTTTGGTTAGAGTGACATTGCGAACATACAGAATCACCTGGAGCTCCAGTATAACCGCCATTAGAATCTGTGGGCTGATTAAATGAAAAAGAAAGTAGAATAAATATTGCAATAAGTATGGTAGAAATACCAGCTAGTCTATTTGTAATCATAAGTAATTAATTTAGAACTGCTAACTTATGCAAAATAAATTTAATAAGACTGAGGGGATTCCCTTATTTAAGTGTTAATAACGATCTCATTAACTAAAGAGAGAATTTACAAAAGCCATTCTATTAAAAACTTGCAGCTGTTCTATCCCTTCTCCCATACCAACATACTTGATTGGGATTTTGAACTGATCAGAGATGCCTAACACAACACCTCCTTTAGCAGTACCATCTAACTTGGTTAATGCTATAGCGGTTACATCTGTAGCTTCTGTAAAATGGCGCGCTTGCTCTATAGCATTTTGCCCTGTTGTTGCATCCAGTACTAGAAGTACTTCATGAGGTGCACCAGGCATTTTTTTGGATATAGAATTCTTGATCTTAGTAAGCTCTTCCATCAGGTGCTTCTTAGTGTGCAATCTACCTGCCGTATCTATTATGGCAACATCTACATAGTTATTTTCAGCAAACTGTACAGTCTCATATGCTACTGCAGCTGGATCGGTGTGCATACCTTTACTGTAGAAGAAGGTCTGAGATCTATTGGCCCATATTTCTAGTTGATCTACAGCAGCTGCTCTGAAGGTATCTCCAGCACCTAGTACTATAAGTTTGTTTTGCTTTTTGTATTGATAAGATAGTTTTCCTATAGTTGTTGTTTTTCCTACTCCATTGACACCTACAACTAGCATGACAAAAGGCTTATCTTCTGTTGGAGGAGTGAAGTCTTCTACATCTACAGTATTGTTTTCATCTAATATTTCTATAATCACATTTTTGAGAATAGCGTTAAGCTCATCTGCATTGAAGTATTTGTCGTTGGCTACTTTTGCTTCTAATCTATCTATTATTTTGACAGTAGTCTCAAGTCCTACATCAGCTGAGATTAGAATCTGTTCTAATTCATCGAGGAAATCTATATCTACCTTAGACTTGCCGGCAACAGCCTTGGCAATTTTGCCAAAGAAACTCTTTTTTGTTTTTTCTAGACCTTTATTGAGTTCCTCTTCTTTCTCTTTAGTGAATTTGTCAAAAAATCCCATTGGTTAATCATTGAAATAAGAAAGGCTTTCTGAAATGAGAAAGCCTTTAAAAATATGTATTATTTTATATTTTACTTGTGTTGCGCTAGGAATTCTTTCACTTTGTCTTTGTGAATCATTACTTCCTTATAAGTGTACTTACCAGATTCTGGATTTTTGATACTTTGTACTACTTTTATGAAGTCTCTACCTGAACCTGCATTTGCAGCTCTTTGTGCAACTCTTGCGTTTTTACTTACTTTAGCCATAATTATTTGATTTCTTTATGAACAGTATATTTTCTTAAGATAGGATTATATTTTTTAAGTTCTAATCTATCTGGAGTATTTTTTCTATTCTTCTGTGTTACATATCTAGAAGTTCCAGGCATACCTGATGTTTTATGCTCTGTACATTCTAATATTACTTGTAACCTATTACCTTTTGACTTTTTTGCCATTTTCTTAAAATTTAGTATTTAACACCGTGGTCAAAACCTTGCTTTTCTAATTTCTTTAGATAAGCAAATAAACCAAGTTTGTTTATTGTTCTTAATGCTTTTGAAGATACTTTTAAGTCTACCCATTTGTCCACTTCTGGCATATAGAATTTCTTCTTATGCAGATTAGGTAGGAATCTTCTTTTCGTTTTCCTATTAGAGTGAGAAACATTATTACCTGATATAGGTCTTTTCCCCGTTAATTGACATACTCTAGACATCTTATCTTTCTTTTATAGAGATAGCTACGCCGTCTCTGATTTTTTCAAGAGTGCAAAGATATAGATATTTTAGTAAAAAAGAAATATTAACCATGAAATTGACCCCTAATATTCCAATATATTAGTTTTTATTATATGGGTAGTATACCTAGATTATGGTAGTTAGCCTCTTTAACTACAATAAATTGAATAAAGCCTTAAGTAATACGGCGCTAATTATCTACTTAGACTGCTGGCGAAGATTGGTTATGTATCTTACATAAGGGGGAATAAGCTACGACTAGTTCTTAGAATATACAGAAATAAAGATAATAGGTAGTTAGATTATATACATCTAGAAAAATAGTCATAGAAAAGACTTCTATAATATTATTCGGAATTTGGAATTGAGTTTATGCGAATCAGTTTGTCAAAATAATAATTTGAATACTGTCTTTTTTCCGAATATTATCGAATAAATATCTCTCAAATATTATTGATTATTCTGATTTAAGAAGGATGGATAGACCTAGCTGTTTCGCTCATTTCTGCTCGTAATGCTTTCGTAATAGACCTGTGATATTTCCGTGATACCATAATCATAAGTTTGGATCATAATTCAAAATATAAATATTGTTCACTTAAAAACTTTTAAAAAAATGAAATTATACAGTAGATTGATGATGATAGCTATAATGTCTCTAGCTATAATCTCTTGTGGAGATGATGATCCAGAAATTACAAATAAAGATTTAACTTTAAATTTAACAGGATTAGAAGATCTAGGTGCTGATTTTGCTTACGAAGGATGGATCATTGTAGATGGTGCTGCAGTAAGCACGGGCGTATTCAATGTAGATGCGTCAGGAAATCTAGATCAGACTACATTTAGTGTAGAACAGACTAGCTTAGACAATGCAACTACTTTTGTTCTAACTATAGAGCCTTCTCCAGATACAGATCCTGCTCCAACCGATGTGCATATTCTTGCTGGAGATTTTTCTGGATCTAATGCGACTGTATCCGTAGATCATGAAGCAGCTTTAGGTACTGACTTTACAGCCTCTACAGGAAAATATATACTTGCAACGCCTACAGATGGAGAAATGAATAATGAGAAAAGTGGTGTATGGTTTTTAGATCTAGCAAGTGGAATGCCTGAAGCTGGACTAAATCTTCCAACATTACCAACAGGATGGGCATATGAAGGATGGGCAGTTATAGATGGTACACCTGTTACTACAGGAACATTTACAGATTTTGCTTCAGCCGATGCGGATGCTAAATATAGTGGAACAATGGGAGGACCAGCTTATCCTGGAGAAGATTTTATACAGAATGCACCCGCAGGACTTTCTTTCCCTACAGATCTTGCAGGGACAACTGTTGTGATTTCAGTAGAGCCAAGTCCGGATAATAGTCCTGCTCCATTCGTGCTGAAACCCTTAGTAGCTCCAGTAGATTCCGATGCGCTTGATCATGTAACGTATGATATGAATAATAATGCAGATGCGACAAACCCAGGAGGTGCTGTAAGTAGAAACTAAAAAAAAATACTTTTTATCAAAATATACAATACTCTTTGGACTGACAGTTACACAAGACTAAATAGTTGATTTTTAAGGTTTCGATTTTTTTCAATAGCGAGATCATCTAGATGTAGATGTTCTCGCTATTCTTTTTTTTAGCGCTTTAGTTCACCTTAGGAATGCAATACCCTATAGTAAACCTATCATACTTAAATTTTATTTCATTAAATTTGCATTCCAAGATTTATAATGGCCTCGTAGCATAACTGGATAATGCCCCTGACTACGAATCAGGAGATTACAGGTTCGAACCCTGTCGAGGTCAC
>CAYYWZ010000017.1:0-26160 GCA_964475415.1 uncultured Saprospiraceae bacterium
GTTTGGTCAGGATGACAATCGCTTAATTTAATATTCAATTTTTTCTTTGTGATTACGAATCGAATCTATAATTCCCCGCAATTGTCATTCCGACTGAGCCAAGCGAACGGAGGAATCACAATACTTTTCCTATTCCTCATTTCGAGCAGCGTCGAGAAATCTTGCTTATCCGGAGATGAGTTTCCAAAATAACTAAGGAGCTAAAACAGCGAGTACTTATTACTGCTTCATAACTTTACTCTGATAGATAATCCGTTCTGGATTGTCCTTAGGTAAATACTCTATAATATATTGGCCTGATGGACGATTGCTTAGGTCTAGTGAAATATTTCTTTGTGAGCTTACCTGCTCTGCTGCTTGTACTGGATTTCCATTCATATCATATACATAAAGATATCCTTTCCCCTGATCCGGAATTTCTATTTGTACAGGTCCTTCCGTAGGGTTAGGAAAGGCATGTAAATTTCTTGTATAATAGACTGGTTCTCCAAATAAGGTGGTTAGGGAAGGATCACACTTCTCTTCCTCATCTACACGCCATCTAGGATGATTAGGGAAACTTCCTACGGCTGAAACCTGAGGCAACTTGATACCTCCTTGCACAAAATCACAAGCTTTCCCTTTTTCGTTAGGTTTGTTAATGACATGGAAGCTATTAGAACTCTGGCTAGGGCGTATATATAATCTACAATCTGGACCTAATGCACTTCTTACAAAAGTACTAGGCCATGGATCTACATCACCATTATACACATCTATCAGCTCTACTCCATCTTCCAATATCTCCGACTCGAGATCTACTTGATATAATTCTTCTGATCCCATGACATATAAGAATCTACTATTAGATGAAAATTCTAGGCTACTAAAAATCGGGGTCACTTCAAATGACAATTGTCTTAGATTACTCAGTTGTCCAGATGATCGATCAAAATCATACAATAACAATTGATCAGTTTTATTATGATAAGCGTACATAGTACCATCAGGAGATATTCTTGAAACTCCTTCTCCACTAGCTTCTGGGTGAAAAATCGGCCCAACTTCTTGTATATCGTGCAAGTGAACTCCAGTCTCGCTTAATAAATATTTGTGATATTTATTACTGTTTCCTTCTGGGTTAATTATCCAATAATCATTTTCATTTTCATGACTAATTCCGACTAAATATGAAGCAAGAAAGTCACCATTGCCAATAATAACATTTTTCTCTAAAACATCCCCTTTTCCATCTTCTAGGCTAAGATCGACATAACTGTATTTCAAATGATTAATTGACAAGGATGGATCTTGTCCAGGATTATACTCAAAGGTTTTATGTATTATATAATAACCAGACTCATTTGCAGGATCAGGAAGAATTAGCATATCCTGAGGACCTGGATATCCATTTCCACAATCTCCTAACCATAACTCATCGAAAAATACTCCTGCATTTATACTATCCCCGTTAGGCATGATCTCGTCCTGAGCATTAGCTATAGCACATCCATTCGTATAGAATAGTAAGTTTCCTTCTTCGTCACATATCCCCATCTGCTGTTGGTCAAATTCTAATCCATTAATGGCAACCTGAGGTTCCATCGGCGTGATATTGAAATCCATACGCATCCCTTGGATACCGGGTTCTACTTGTTGATCCTTACCCAAAAACCATATGTAATCTCTCTTGCTTTGACCTATCGTTATAAGTGGTAAGGCAAGAAAAATTACAAATAGTATTTTGAGTTTATAGTTCATATTATCGAGCTATTATAATTTTTTTAACTTCTGGTAATTTCTCATCTATTTTAATTTCTAAGAAATATATTCCGTCCACAAAGTTAGATACATTTAATAATAAATCATCTACACCTATTTCTTTTTTGAATAACATCTCTTTTCCATTTAGATCATATATTTTAATCTCACTCTCCTTTGGTATTTTCGAATAAAATACATTTATTTCATCTATTACAGGATTAGGAAACACCGTAAACTCTATTTTTTCATTATCTACGACTAATTTATTACTTTTTCTAAATCCTATTAATCCTTAAATCATGTAAATCAAGGTTCAGACAACTATTCATATTGTCAGAATCAGGATTTTCAGGATGACTGACCGATCTCGGAAGAGTGGCGACGGAGTCGACAAGGGAAGGAACCGCGTTAGCAGATGGGCGGCTGTGTTCTTACTTACTCCTATAAGCAGACGAGGCTGAAGCCTCGAGTACAAAAACACAAAAAAAGCACGACAGGTATTACCTGCCGTGCTTTTATAATTTCTATAGCGCTAGAATACGATTACATCTTACCGCCATCATGCTCATCCTGCCATACTTTCAGCTTATCCCACTCTCCTGCTGCAGCCATCTTAGCTTGTACAGGCCATGAGGTAGGATCATGCATTCTATACCTACTTCCTGCTTCTGCAAGAATTTCTTTCAGCTTTTCTACATCAGCATTTGCTACCGCTTCGAATGTAGGAAATCCTCCATTAGCTAGTAGCTCAGAGATTTTCGGTCCTACTCCTTCGATCTTTTTCAAGTCGTCAGGCTTAGCATCAGCTTTTGCAGGAGCAGCTTTTTTCTTTTCTTCTACTGCTGGTGCTTCTTCTTTCTTCTCTTCTACCGCAGCTTCAGCTTTGTCAGCGACTGGTACTGTTACCTCGCTTTTTGCCGTCACTGGCTCCTCTGCCTTAGGTGCAGGTGGAGGTGTAGGCTTGTTTTCTTCTGCTGCTAATTGGCTCTTCAGTTCAGAGAATACATCTAGTTCTCCTAGAGTTGTTCTCTCTACTTTAGAATTTTGCTTAGTCATTGCAGACCTTGTATTCTTTCTTACCGTATCTTTTTCTTTCTTCACTTCGAACTCTGCCTCCTTCTTGATATCATCTAGATATCTAAGGTGAGAAACGATAATTCTCTTGTCATCTCTGTTGAACTCTATTACCTTGAAAGTTAGCGTTTCTTCCAGCTGAGCTGACTGACCGTTTTCTTTCTTAAGGTGCTTGATCGGTGCAAATGATTCTAGACCATATGGCAACTGTACGATAGCTCCTCTATCATCTTTCTTGATGATCGTCGCCTCGTGGTAAGAACCTACTGGGAATACATTCTCAAATGTGTCCCATGGATTCTCTTCTAGCTGCTTGTGCCCTAGAGATAATTTTCTGCTCTCCTGATCTATTTCTAAGATGGTTACATCTATGTTCTCTCCTACCTTCGTAAACTCTGATGGATGTGAGTAACGCTTCGTCCAAGAAAGATCAGAAATGTGTACCATTCCTCCGATACCTTCTTTCAGTTCTACGAATACACCATATGGTGTTAAGTTTTTCACTACACCCTCGTGCTTACTGTCTATAGGGAACATCTCTATCACCTTAGACCATGGATCATCCGCAAGCTGCTTAATAGATAGAGACATTTTTCTGTCTTCTCTGTCTATCGTTACAACCTTAGCTTCGAATTCTTGTCCTAGCTCGAAGAAATGTCTAGCGTTCACCGGTTGGTTACTCCAAGACACTTCTGATACGTGGATAAGACCCTCTACACCTGGTATAATTTCTAAGAATGCACCATAGTCTTCTATGTTTACAATCTTACCTTTTACAACAGAAGCCTCGTTTACTTCTTTATCTAATACATCCCATGGATGTGGTTGTAGTTGCTTCAGACCTAGAGAAATTCTCTTCTTGTTTTCATCAAAGTCTAATACAACAACATTTAATTTTTGGTTCAGCTCCAGCACCTCATTAGGATGATTTATTCTACCCCATGAGATATCGGTAATATATAGGAGACCATCTACACCTCCAAGATCCATAAAGGCTCCGAAGTCTGTAATGTTCTTCACGATACCTTCTAGTACCTGACCTTTCTCTAGACCTGCGATGATAGAATCTCTCTGATCTGCTATATCGCTTTCTATTAATGCTTTGTGAGATACAACCGCATTCTTGATGGTTTCATTTATTTTCACCACTTTGAACTCCATTGTCTTACCTACATATGCATCATAATCTATGATAGGCTTGATATCTATCTGCGATCCAGGTAAGAACGTTTCTAGACCACTGCAATCTGCAATCAATCCACCCTTCGTCTTACTTACGATGATACCTTTTATGATTGTTCCGTTTTTGTAAGAATCTACTAACATCTCCCATGCTCTTAGTAACTTCGCCTTTCTTCTAGAAAGAGAAAGCTGACCTCTTGCATCTTCCTTAGATTCTACATATACTTCTACCATGTCTCCCACGTTCAGCTCAGAACCTCTGAATTCTGACAATGGGATCAGTCCATCAGACTTATAGTTAATGTCTAGAACGACATCACCATCATTGATAGAAGAAACTTTTCCTTTTACTATTTCACTTTCGTTTATGGAGTTCAGAGATTTCTCATATCCTACTAGATAATCTTCTATTTCCTTGTCCGTGTACGTAAGTCTATGTCTGTTTGTTATTGTCCAGTCAAAATCATCGTGAGGAGAATCATCCTTCAGTTTATTTTGTACTAGTTCTTCGAGAGCTACAGATTCTACTTCAGGTACTGAAGTTTCTGCATTCTCTTTGGCAGGCGCTGTTGCCGTTTCTGTAGATTCTACTACTTCACTTACAACTTCTTTTGCTTTTTCTGATTCTGGATTTTCGTTTTCCATCTGAATCGCGGTTTGTATCTTGCTCGTATGCAAGAGTGGTTAAGAAATAATTTCGGGCTGCAAAGATATAAATTATATTTTAATTTAACCTAGAACTGCCCATTATTTAGGATTGAGGAAATCTACACCTTATAAAATTGTATGATTTGGGCGTCCCTTCCTTGTAGGTCACTGCCTCGCCTATGGCGCAGGCAGACAAGGAAGTCAGGCTATGCGGTACGCCGCATTCGCTTTGGTGCTGCGCACTAGCCCTCCGCTGCGCTACGAGCTATACCTACTATCCTTGACGCGTTTTGCAGACATAGCAATGATCATTATGATAATTCTTTCTATACTTAGCCTTATATATAACAAGGCTTTATATCCTTCATCCATATCTATTCACAAAAACTTATCTATCTCTACCTTTAACCTACCTTTATCAAATCCATGATAAGCATAAACTAAGCTTTACAATTCATAGAACTCTAAACCAATGATTGCTACTTATAGACTGAACTTCCCATTCTATTTGATTTTAATTGAGTCAAGATTTCTTTAAAATTATTAATGATAAATTAACAAACCCTACCTACAAATTAATGACCATAACTACCTGCAAATTAAATGGTGTTCATAGGACAATCGCTATTAGAGTCTATGCTACTAAAGAGCAGATATCTATCATGCTATATTTATAAGCGTAACGCTTTTTTTCTTCATCAGGGCATAAACCTTTCAAAATTGTTACCATTAAATTTATATACTCCCGTTTCATGTGTGCCTAGCCAAATTTGATCTTGTTTATCTTTGTAGATAGAAAACAGCGTAATGTTTTGACCTTCATCCTGCACTGGATAATGAGTTGATTTATTTCCGTCATATCTCCATACTCCTTCATTATAGCTTGCCATCCAAATATCACCCTTGTTATCTTTTATAGCAGACATGAAATAAATATAATCTTTACCGTCTTTAGATTTAATATCACCAATTCCCTTTTCCCTTTCGTATCTGACTAGAGTAGCCCCATCTTCTTCTATACTGTCAGGAGAAATATCGAACCGATAACGGGTATTACAAAACCAGAACTTACCTTTTTCGTCTTCAATAATTGACCGAATACCAAACGAGCCTCCTTCAGGCGTATTTGTCAAGTGGTCTTCAAAGAGCCAACTAATAGAATTTCCATCATATCGGCAAACACCCAAGTTAGATGTGCCAAACCACATTATCCCTTTACTGTCCTTATAGATATAATAAACATCATAAGGACTCCAAGCTTTATTTGGAAACCTTGCAAAATATTCATCAGCCATAAAGTGCTTTGGAAAGCTAAGTTGATACAGATTTTTCCCATCATATCGACTAGGTCCATTTTCTCCATTCAGGCCAAGAGTGTTAAACCATAAATCATCAGGTTGAAGTTTCCAATTTTCACTAGAAGATGAGCTCGGTATAGGAGTCAGTTCCGTAAAAGCAAGTCCGTCATATTTGTTTATACCTGCCATAGTAGAAATATAAATATTTCCATGTTTATCTTCTTGGATATCCCTTATACTATCGCTACTTAATCCGTCCTTTGTAGAGAAGTTGTTTATTGTCCTTCCGTCAAAACAAAATACACCATCTATATTGCTGCCATACCAGTAGTCACCATTCGACGCTTGGAAAACAATCCAAATACTTTTACTAAGCTCCGATACTTGTTTGCCAATAGTAGGTCTAGTATTGCTGCTTGTACTATTTGTTGAATTTTGGCCCCTACATGAAGACAATATAATCATGAAGAAAAATAATGGAAGAATATTTAAGTTCATTTCAGTTTATTTGGTATTTATTCGCCTTCATGTAGTACTGATACTAGTGAAGATTTAGAGAATCTAAGATCTTCCAAAGATGAGCATTATAATTATAATATCCAGCTCCAATCAATCAAGTAAATACAGAACTTATATGAAAAGCGCTTCAATGATTTTTTATAGCCTACACTGATAGTACTTATTGCTTAGTTATGCTTCATTAAAAATGAAAGAGAATAAACAGTTTGATTTATAGAGAATAAAAGTTTAACTTTGTATCCAAGTAGATACAGTTAAGGTGTATGTATTTTGTAGAAAAAACAGGTGAATTCGATAAGTAGTTGCATAAACTGAAAGACTTAAGAGCTAAGTCTAAAATTCTATTTAGGATTCAAAAAATTGAAACGGAAGGATACTTTGGAGATTCAAAACCTGTGGGAAATGGTATTAAGGAATTACGAATTAATTATGCTAAAGGTTATAGCGTTTATTTCAAAGAAAAGGATAGAAGAATTATAATCCTATTAATCGGTGGAAATAAGTCAACACAAAAAGGTGATATCAAGAAAGCTTATGAAATATGGAAAAAATTAAACAAATAATAAATGGGAACTTCAAAATTTGATATAGCTGATTATTTGGAAAATAAAGAAATGATTACCGAATACTTAAATACAGTTTTAGAAGAAGGAAATGAATCGGATGTTATAAATGCTATTGGTCACGTAGCTAAAGCAATTGGTATGACAAAAATTGCAAATGAAACTGGATTAAGTAGGCCAAGCTTATACAAGGCTTTGTCAGATGGTGCTAAACCTCAATTTGTAACAATAGTTAAAGTATTAAAAGCTATAGGAGGTCAAATACAAATAAATCCGATCGCTGGGTAATAGATAATAACGAATCCACAACATTATGTAATCAGATCATATCCTCGTGCCTCGGAGACGATCGATACAAAAAACCTTTATGCTTCATTAAAAATAAAAAAAATAGAACGAAATATCGAGACTGGATAATTGAATTCAACAATGAAATTAACCTAAAAGCTTACTCAAAACTCGCTACATCCAGTTCAAAAAGCTGTGGATGTTCTCATTGCACTAATTATCATGAATAGATAGTAAATGTTTTTCGGAATTGATAAAAATAAAGAACTAGAAATTAGCCAAGTGACAAAACTTGAAAATGGCTTACATTACTATCTGGGGTGGTTTCATTTTAAAGGAAAATTCCAAGATAAAGATTGTACAATCCCATTACCAGCAGGTGGGAGTACAACTAATTTTGAAGCAATTAATGAAAATTTTTGAGTTAGGATTTACTCATTCAATATCTAATAAGATTTTTCAAGATTCAGATGATTTAGTTCAAGTAGAATATGGATGCAAAATACCTTGTGTAATAAATAAAGATCTCGAAACTGATTGAAGTTTAGAACCCATCTTGATATTAAAAAATATGATCTCATATCTGCTTCGTTCGCCATAGAGACTAGACAATCTCAGGTTCAGAAAAATTGACAATTACATTAAGCCTAACATAGGCAAGCTTATGAGTTCTACAATTTTTCTAAAAGTGCCGCAGCTGATTTCTTACGAAAGTTATCCGTCCCATCTATAATTTTTTGAAGATATAGTTTAGCTTTGTTCAGATCTTTTAGCTTGATAGCATTCAGCGCTATATACCAGTTTATGGGATTTTCTAGATTTTCGATACCTTCTTTTTCCAATGACTCTAGTAGATTTAGAGAAGCTGCATATTGCTTATTCGCCATAAGGGCATTAGCTTTATAAAATTCTAATTGAAGATCCTTACCATCAGTATTGTAAAGGTCTATGCGCTTGATTACTTTATCATAGTCCTTAGATGCGTAGGCAGTAAATATATTTTTAAGCTCTGTTATCTCAGTATCTCCTCTATCTATTTTGACGTAATCATTAGGGTATGCTGAGAAGTTATCAGCATATAAAATATCGTAGTTGTTTACCTGATTATCATTCGTGAATAAGAAAATACCTGCTAATAATAAAAGACTGGCAGCAAGACCTATCCATTTATAAGCTTTAGCCTTTCTAGGTTTCATCTCTATAACAGAGGTATGCTTCGATTCTCTTTCTTGTAGAAAAGATTTGTTCTTTTTGTTAGCGTTCTGCTCTAGTACTTCTTGGATGTCTTTATAAGTCTTGAATTCTGTTGCTAGGCTTTCATCATTATCTAGTTTGGCTAGAAAAATATCTTCCTCTTTGACAGACATCATTCCTCGTAGATAGCTATCAAAATCTTCTATTTGATTTTCTTCGATGCTCATAGTTATTTATATTTTGAATAAGCTAGATTACAGATCTTAGCTTCTTCATACATTGGTATTTTCTACTTTTTACAACATTTGTATTATCGTAACCTAGTTGCTCTGCTATAGCATCTAACTTATATCTTCTGTAATAATACAGTTCTAAAATTTTTCTACAGCCTTCATCCAGCTGAGAAAGTGCTTGCTCAATCCGTAGCTTATTGTGATCACTTTCATGTTTGTCGTTTAGTTCTGACTCTCCCACATCTGGTACAAACTTATATACATCATCTGTCTGCACTGTCTTCTTCTGTTTTATTGCTTTCTTGAGCAGTAGATTCTTAGCAATTCCGAAGAGATAAGATTCCGGTGAGGATTTTATTTCTCCAGTATTTCTTTTTATAACTCTATTGTACAAGACTATTACTGCATCTTGATACACATCCAATAATGTATCATCATCTACAGAAAAACGAGCTCTTGCCCAGCTCATAAAACTTTTCTTCTGATTATCGTAGAACAGACCTAAGGCCTTTTCATAATCAGAAGTAAAAGCATCATAAAGCTCTTCAAAACTTAACTTCTGCGTATCTCTCAAGTAATTACTATTTTATTCAACTCTGAAGATAAGAATAGATAGTAAATATTTCATTGTTTATAATATTGTTGTTAAATACTAACAAAAGGTAAATCAGAATCTCAATTTTTTTTATATTTCTACTAATATTCTAGCAAAATAGAGCAATTTAACCCCATGAGTGTATTAAAATTTGTTTTCTGCCTAAAGCTTATAGAATAATGAGGTCTTTAATTATATAATCAAAGCCTTCTTTCCATATTCTTGCGAAAACAGTATTGATTTAAACCGCTATATTAATTAGCTAATATGCTCGAGATAAAAAAGTTAAGTCATCTTATCAAAAAAGTATCTTACTATTATGGTATCAGAATAGTTTTTTACTCTATTCTAATAACATTTTCTTTGTCCGGAACTTTGAAAGCTCAAGAAAACGATGCTTTTATTAATATTCTTGACAGCATAGCCATTTACAATTCCAACATCGAATTAGAAGCATCTAAAAGACTATTAGAGTTAGCTAGAGCCGAAATCAACGATCAGCTTGATCCTCATACACGAGGAAGATTTAACATGGAAAATGGAAAATATCTGCAACAATCAAACGAAAGAGATTCTGCTATATATTATCTGGAGTTAGCAGAACAAGATTTTAATGAGGAGTCTCCAGTAGATGCTATTTTGCTTTCTAGCGTCTATGGACTTTTATTTTCAGTTTACGAACGTTCGGGCAAACGAGACCTAGCATTTGCCTCGATTAATAAAGCTATAGATCTAGTCGAAAAAACTGGAACAGAGAAAGTCCCTGAAACAGGAGAGTATTACAAAATGCAAGGTGTCTCTTATCTGTACGGTGGAGATATAGACAATGCTCAGAAATGCCTACTAAAATCAGAACGTTATATCAAAAAATATTACCCTAACAATCTTACTAAACTCAGCAGTACAAAAGGTACTCAACTATATTTACTTCTGGTAACAGGTAACTTCGATGAAGCAATCAAACAGTATAGAGCGTTCTTACAAAAAACTAAAAATGTTGATCTCACTATTAGAGATAGGCTCCGTCTGTACATAGGATACGCTATAGCTCTAAGAGAAACCAAAAGATATGATGAGGCACTAGACATTCTACATAAGGGTGAAATCTTAGCAACTAATACGAGCGGACCTCCTAATCCTGGCTTAGGTGACATATGGAATATTACCACTAATATTTACATGGAAACAAAGAGGTATGATAAGGCTGAAGAAAACATTCTCAAGACCATAGACATAAGATTAAAAACTGCTGACAAAAACAGTTATTATACGACTGAAGCTTACTGGACACTAGGTAAGCTAAAATTAAAACAAATGGATTTTGATGGCGCGATTAAGTATTATGAAAAAGCCCTTCAGTCCACCAAGTACGTTTTCCAAGACCCTAGCTTCTTTAGAGCGAAGAAAAATTATACTTCTATAACGAACTCCCTTACCTACCTCACCGATGGATATGTGCAAAGGTATCTCAACAAAAAAGAAAAAAAAGATCTAGAGAAAGCTTATGAACTTAGTAAGGAATCTATCTATGCGCTAGAAAAAATAAAGGCTGAATTTACAATGGATGGCTCTAAGGAAAACATCGTCAAAGATGCCTACTCCATATATGAAAACGCTATAACAGTAGCCTACTATGCTCATCAAAGTGATCCATCAGGCACTGCCCTTGAATTTGCACTAGAAATTATGGAAAAGAGCAAGATGCAATCTCTACAAGAGAAAGCAAGAAGCACTGCCTATAATAATACCAATAAAATACCTGCAGGTATACTTAAAGAAAGAGACAAAATAAGATCTGAACTCATACCTATAAGAGAGTCATTTGCCGTAGATAGTCTTATTACACCATCCTTAGAATCATCCTATCTAAAGTTAACAAGTGAATTAGAAATAATCAATAAAAATATAATTTCTGAATACCCTCAGCATTACCAATATATGCTGAATCAATCTACCACAACTATAGAAGAAGTAAAAAATAAATTACTTAATGATTCTTTAGCAATAGTACATTATTTCATAACAGACAGCACACTCTATAGCCTTGTTCTGAGCAATATAGAATCTAATATCTACAGCACCAAGCTTTCAAAACCTATCAGCGAACAAATAGACCTATTCCGAAAGTTCACTAGCGAATCTAATTTGAAAGAAGCTAATATTATTCTAGAAGAATTCTCCAAACTACTCATCCGAAGTATTCCTGAAATTAAAAGTTTTGAAAAAATAAAACTTATACCACATAAAGAATTATGGTTCGTTCCTTTCGAGGCATTGAGCCATTCAGATGGAAAAGAATTGCTCTACACTAATAATGTTTCTTTTGCCAATACTCTCAGTTTACTGATCCACCAAAAAACAATAAAATCCAGAGGTAATAATAAGGTTATTGCTTTCGCACCTAAGTATGTTCTTAATCAACTAGATAATTCTCCATCGACTAGGGCCGGTTTGTCTCCTCTTGCGGGTGCAAAAGCAGAAGTTGAAAATATAGCGACTATTATAACTACAGATGCTTACTTAGAAGAAATAGCTACTAAAGAAAATTTTGTGAACAATGTTTCTGAGTACGAAATTCTTCACCTAGCAATGCACAACATAATAGATTCCTTGGGCAATCCTAATTTAGTTTTTTACAAAGAAGGAGGTGATAACATTGTAAAACTGAGTTCTTCTGAATTGATTTCTATAGATTTCAAAGCAGACCTAGCTGTCATTTCAGCCTGTAATACAGCTTATGGAAAAATACAAAGTGGCTCAGGTATAAGATCTATGTCTCATGCTTTTGCCTATGCAGGTATTCCGAGTACGGTGATGACACTATGGAAAATTCCCGATGAGACCAGTTCTAAGATTATGACTAATTTCTACGAGAACTTAGCAGTTGGCCAAACTAAGGATTTAGCGCTTAGAAACGCTAAAATCTCCTATTTAGAAGACGATGCTATTCCTGAAAAATTAAAGACTTATGATAACTGGGCTGGATTTGTACTAGAAGGAAACGAGTCTGCAATCAACTTGACAAATAGCATCAATTTCTTAGGTTGGCCTGGATTTAGTATAGGAATTTTACTAGCTGGTTTAGCATTTTTTATCTTTTCTAGAAAAAAATAATCCATTTTTGATTTACCTTTCGTTCCACTGTAGAACCTACCTATAGAACCCCTTCTGTAAATACAGGAGACCACTTTAATAAAAATTTACAAACAGCGCAAGCTAAAAATTATCGTATGAAGCAGATTATACCGGTAGGGTTACTCCTATGTCTACACCTAGCCACCTATGCACAAGTATTAGAACGACAAGTTATAGCCTCAGGAGGAACGGATGGAAATTCCTACTCATTCACCATAGGACAGGCAGTCGTAGGGACAAGTACTAACCAATCATTTGTAATAACACAAGGCTACCAACAACTCCTAGATAACAATACCAGTGTTAATATTGTAGAACAAAATATTGTTTCTTCAATTTCTACCTTTCCTAATCCAGCCATTTCTTACTTCCAAGTAAACGCTAGTTTCGAGTATCCAATAGCGGGAGCAATACAGTTACATAATATTCTAGGGGAAAGGGTTTATAGAAAAACATTCGACAAAACACAACAACTTAATAGTACTATAGAAGTAGATCAACTTGCATCTGCAGTCTATATGCTGAATATCTATTCGGAAACTAATCAACTATTAGTTTCTAACAAAATATTAATTCACAACTAAAAAAAAATATAATGAAAACCTTAAAATTCATTCAACTACTTCTTCTCAATATGCTTATCGCAGGTTCCTTATTTTCCCAAGGAAATTTTCATCGATTTCATTACCAGGCATCCATAAGAAACATAGATGGAACTGTAATGGCTAATGAAAATATAGACGTCAGCATTTCAATCTCTGACAGTGACGGTAATTCCGTATACGGAGAAAGCCAGTCCACTAATACTAATGCATTCGGAATGTTCAGTATAATAGTGGGATCAGATGCAGATCCTTCAGAATTTGAGGATATAGAGTGGGGAGCAAAAAGGTACTTCCTTAGTGGAAGCATAAGTGGCCCTGAAGGCACACAAGATTTGGGTAGTTCAGAGATCTTAGGTGCACCGTTTGCTAATGTTGCTAACTCCGCACAGAGCGGTGAAGCAGGGCCTCCTGGTCCTAAAGGAGATACAGGAGACCAAGGACCAAAAGGGGACCAAGGTGATCAGGGACCTCAAGGTATTCAGGGTGTCCCTGGAGAGAATGGTGAAGACGGCAGTGGTGTAACTATAGTAGGATCTGTACCCAGTGCTAATAATCTACCCTCTAATTATAACGGTGATATCGGAGACATGTTTATTACCGACGACAATGGGCAAGGGTATGTATGGGATGGAAATGACTGGATACAAATAGGACAGATACAAGGACCAGAGGGTCCTCAAGGTCCACAAGGCATTCAGGGAGAACAAGGACCTCAGGGTATTCAAGGAGAAGATGGAGAACAGGGAATACAAGGTATCCAAGGTGTACCAGGTCAAGATGGTGCTGATGGATCTGATGGTAATGATGGTGCACAAGGCATTCAAGGAATCCCTGGCCCTCCAGGCCAAGATGGTACTAATGGACAAGACGGAGCTGATGGTCAAGATGGTGAACAAGGACCTCCAGGACCAGCTGGGACTTATACCGCTGGAACAGGCATAACACTTAGTAACAATATGATAACAAATTCTGGTGATACCAACCCCGCTGATGATATTAATGATGGCGACGATGCAGGTGGAGATCTTGTAGGTACTTTCCCAAATCCAACAGTATGGCGTTTATGGGGGATCCCAATACAATTTCCAGCTGTAGACCAAGGAGCAGTACTTACACTTAATGAAGATAATAACGGTCCTATTTTTACATGGGAATTTCCTCCTTCATCTGCATGGGCGAACTTAGGAGGTTCTCTAAGTTACCTAAGTGATGTTATAGTAACATCAGGAGCTGATCCTAGTATAGAACTTGTGTCTAGTGAGGGTGCATCAGCATTTATCGATAATACAGGTGATAATATAAGGATAGGAGTTGGTGGCAACACCTCTATTGACATAGTTTATGATGAAAGTGATGATGCTTTCGAACCTTGGTTTAACTCTGGAGTAAATCTAGGAAGATCATCATTCAGATGGAGAGAAATATGGTCGACTAATGGCATCAACCAGTCATCCGATAGAAGATTAAAAAAAGAAATATTTAAAATTTCTACTGGCCTAGATAAGGTAAATGCATTGAACCCAGTAAGCTATAAGTGGAAAAAAGGACATCAGAAAAAACAGCTCGGTTTTATCGCTCAAGAAGTGGAAAAAATATTACCTGAGGTGGTAACACATGTAGAACTTACCGAAGCAGAAAAAGCTGAAGCCATTGCACAAGGTAGAGTTCCAAATGAAGATGGATACGGCATGAATTATTCTGCCATTATACCTGTCCTAGTAAAAGCTATCCAAGAGTTATCTGAAGAAAATGAATTGCTGAAAAAGAGAATGGAAACATTAGAAAACAGATAGAAGTATGTGTGATTAATATTACGAACAGTGCCGGTGTAAGGTTGGCACTGTTCGCTTATTCCCCTAAGATAAAAAGCTACTAAATGAAAACCCTACTGAAAAACACTTTGATACTCTTCCTATTTATAAACCTAAGCATTTCAAGTCAGGCCCAACATAGACAAAGAAGTAGTTCAACTAATGCTAGATCAACTTCGAGCAGTTCCGCAAATGTATTTAGCTCCAAAGATGACTGTATAGAAAGCGGCTGTGATTGCTGCGTATACCTCAGAAGAAATAAAATCATCTGTAAAACAAGAAATGCTAATATGGCTGATATCTCTGAATACTGGGGAGAACGAGAAAACTTACTCGTCAATGGCCAAACATTCGAGATATGGAATTCTACTGATGAACAAGAAGATATTATCTCTGATATATTGGGCAATCTGCCTTACGCTTACTTAGATGCATTACCTACGCATATACGTATAGGGAATCCTAGAACTGGAGGCATGAGAGTCCCAGAAGGAGGTAGAGTAGGCGGAGGCTCATTACGTTGTCACGAATTGGATGAATTCACAACACATTACGAATATATAATTATCCATCCTAGAGTATTTACAGATAGTGGAGAAAATCCAGTATTGACAATCTACCATGAGGCAGGTCATTTTATCGATAGACATTTCGATATCGCCGAGAATCTAATTAACGCTGGTGGTGAAGAGGGACGTACCAATAGAGAGCATTTCGCCGAATATCTAGCAAGCTACCGTGGAGATTCTAGAGGAAATGATGAGGTGATTGCTCAGGGGATTATGTATCATTTTCAGAAGACCTATTACCCTAGACAAAGAAGAGATGGAACTCCTGCACCCTACGGATCTACATCAAGATACCCCAGATGGCTATTGAATATAATACAAGCAGATATTGCTAGTAGAGAATAATCAAGACATTTTCTGATTAGAATTTATAACAACAAAATGCTGAAAACAATAATAACATCTCTTTGTCTATCTATGCTCTCAATTTGTGCAGCGCAGGATATCGAAAATATTATAAACAGTGATCCTGTCACCTTAAGTGGTAACCTAAGCATAAGCGGAAGTAGTTTTCATACGAATAGAGATTTAGGTAATCGATCACCTTTTTCCTATGCTATACAAGGAAACCCTACCCTATCCATTTACAGTTTCAAAATCCCCATTTCAATATCCATTCGTGATAGCAAATTTAATTTCTCTAATCAGGTAAATAGATTCGCTCTTAATCCTAAATACAAGTTTGTACAACTGTTTATAGGCTCGAGAAGTTACCAATTCTCTCCCTATACACTTGCAGGCCAAAATCTAAATGGACTGGGCTTAGAACTGACGCCTGGTAATTTTAGATTTACAATTATCAAGGGTAAGATGGAAAACTTACTTCCTCAGATAGATACAATGATCTATGGAACTCAGTTAATTCCAGTTTATCAGCGAGATGCGTTCGCGACAAGACTAGGCTTTAACTCAGGAAAACTAGATGTAGAATTGATGGCGCTCAAAGCAAAAGATCAGTTAGATCCACCAGTAGAAATTCCCGATAGCCTAAGAAGCACGCTAACACCCGAAGAAAATCTAGTCTTAGGTTTCCGAGCAGAAACAACAATTGCCCGTTTACTTACCATGGGCTTTAACGTAGGCGGAAGTATATTTACTAATGATCATACTAATGACACTATCGCAGTAGAAGAAACCTATCAATCTTTATCAAGTGCTACACTTCAACCTACTAGCTCCACAAGATTTAATTATGCAGGGGATGTTTTTGCTAGACTAAATTATAAGGGTTTTACCATAGGTGTAAAAGTAAAACAAATAGAACCCTTATACAGGACGCTAGGCTTATACTATACTCAAAATGATTTTAGAAATGTAACCCTCAACACTAGAATTCCAATGTTTAAAAGAAAACTTTTCTTAGGTCTTACCTATGGGATCCAAAGAAATAATCTAAGAGAAATAAGGCTTAGGACAAATAGACGGAATATATTATCAGCACAACTTAATTATAATTCTGGGAAGACTTTTAGCATGACCGCTAATTACTCTAATTTTTCACAAGACCAAAGCCCTGGACTAATCGCAGTAGAAGACACTCTAAGATATGCTCAGGTATCTAAGAATCTGACTCTAGTCCCTAGGTTGCAATTTAAAAACGAAACCCTTACCCAAAACCTTACCCTATCTCTAGTAAGATTTGGTCTAGACGACCTCAGCACTTTCTATAATCAACCACGAAATTCTACTTCACTTATTACCAGTCTTGCATATAATGTCAAATGGAAAGAAAGCGGTGTAGGAATCAAATTAGGTGGGAATTATAACAACACGGAGAGTATAGGTATAAAAACCCGACGATATGGAGGCACCTTGGGTCTAAGTAAAAAGATGAGTAAAAAAGCTTCTATCTCTCTTTCCAGTACTTATAACCTTAGGTCTAATGAAACTACGAGTATAGGGAGCATCTCTAACACTAGATTATCTATAAGATTTTCACCCATAAAGAAACAACGTTTTTCATTTAATCTAAGCAATCTACTTAGAACTTTTGACGCCAAAGAAAACACAAATGACATAAGGATAAATGCGATCTACAGTATGTCATTTTAAAAAACAAGCTAACACTAAAATCATGAAGATATCACCTAGAATTGCATCACTACTCATAACCTTACTATTATCTTTTCAAAGTAAGGCTCAAGACACGCCTGTCAATGTAGACCTAGCCATCTCTCCCCCTTACGCTTTAGAATTAGAGGCCTATCTAGAGTACGAGTTTAATATAGTGATGACCATCACAAATACTGGTCCGAGTGATTTAGATTTAAAATTTGCTGCAACCTTACAAGGTGATAATGGAATCACTGTAAGTACCGATATTTCAGCAGCTCCGCCAGAAGCTATTAGCCTTGCCTCAGGACAAACTAGAATTTTTACGGGAGATGATTTCTCTGATCTATACATAGGATTCCAAGAAAGTGATATAATCATCTCTGGAGCAAGTCCAGAATTAAGAGCTTATGTGTACAATAATAGAATTCTTCCAGAAGGTAATTATACCCTTTGTATAATAGCTCTAGACTATGAGACAAATACAGAGTTATCCATGGGAGAACCCTTAGGCTGTTCCGAATTTGAAATTATATTTCCTGATAGGCCTATTATTACAACCCCATTGACAGAAGAAACTATATCTTCTAATCCGACACAAACTATAAATATCTCTTGGTTAGCTCCAGGAACAGCTTCTCCAGATATCCTCCTGAGGACTCACTACGATTTGAAAATTGTAGATATGACTAGATACCCTGAACTTACTCCAGAACAAGCTATGCTAGATCCTGGAGTAGACTTTATTTTACTAGAAACTGATCTTGAAGGAAATAATTTTATTGCAGAAGATTTAGATCTAATAGAAGGAAACAACTACGCTTTTAGAGTCACCGCTTTCGACGAAGAAGGCACGATAGCCTACCAGTTTGATGGGCATAGTGAAGTAGTGGTTGCACAATATGGAACTGCCGAACTGAGCCAAAATTTAATGATTATAAAACCTTTAGATGAAGCTACTGTCGACTACAGCGATAATCCACAATTCTTCTGGAGTCTGCCTACAGTAGATGGTGAAGTTCCTGACAATATGAGAACAATACTTGCTTTTGTAGATATCACAGAACATGGCTTAGATCCGATCAATAGCTTAGCTGAGTTTAATACTAATAAAGATTTTCAGTCTGTCATAGGAATTGACGATAGTCGAACTACTTGGAGTGCTGACGATTCAGATCATGAGACAGCTGGATTACCGCTAAATTTAATTCACAGCCATATCTACTCTTTACATATTTATGCGGTTCCAGAAGGTACGCCTTTCTCCGATGCAACCCCCTCAGAATTTATACATTTCACTTACTCAAGTACTGTTCGCCCAACTATAATTACGCCTACTAATGAGGGTATATTAAGTTACGGTGATGATCCACATATACAATGGACACTACCTATAGTAGAAGGAGAGATTCCCGATGATGTTAGAACGGTAATTTCTATTATTGACTTAACCTCTAATGGATTAGAACCTATCAAGACACCTGAAGAATTCAATACATCTGCTTCGCTACAATCTGTTATCGGAGTGGACAACAGCAGAACAAGCTGGAATATATCGGATACAGATGTTGTGAAAGATGGTGTAGATTTAGTTTTCGCAGAAGGAAATAGATATACCATGCTGGTAAAATGTGCTGGAAACGGAACGCTTATATCCGAAGGATATGAATCTATATACCACACTTTTACCTATTCTGAAGGCGGAGAAGAAGATGAAGAACATGATTGTATTCTAGAAGAAGGAGAAATTGCAGATTGTAGCGCGCCAGTGACTGAATTGTATTTTCCACCCAACTCGGATACAATACCATTTGATTATGTACCATTCATGATCAAATTTGATCCGTACTGCGAGGACTATAAACAACTTAATTATGAATATTCATTATACAGCCAGCCTAGCACTGAAATAGATAGCAGAACAGACGAGCTGAGATGGGGTCCCGGCGGACCACTCCAGTATTTAATCGATCAAGGCATTACAGATGCTAATGAGGATAGAGCTAGGTATTTCATGATGAATGATAATGCATCAACGCCCATCTTACAAAGAGCTGAAGCCTACAAATTCACCGCAGAAGGTAAGATGAAAATGAGAGATGGAACAGAACATGAATTCGATCTAGAAAATAGTTTTGTGGCAGGAATGCCTACTCCTGGATTATTTGTACCAGAAAATCTTGATACAATTCGCCCAGGAGAAATAAGTTTCAGATGGGATAATGGTATGATACCTTACTATGGTTTTCCAGATGTATCCCACCTTATCAGGATGCATGGATCTAGTTTTGAAGATGCAACAATTTTTGGAGTTGTCAATGAACAATGGATTATACAAATTTCTACAACTGAAAATTTTGAAGCTGCTGACCTAGTTGCTGCGTCAAGTGATGTTGTATACGCTTCTAATGTTTCCTCACAAGAAGACTTATTCGGAACCATATATCTCACTAATGAAATAAGCAAAACAATATCCACTCCAGGAAAATATTACTGGAGAGTTATCTGGCTTAAAGAACCAGGTGGATCTGTTGCTACAGCTATTTCAGAAGATAATCCTGCTAGTCATTTCGTAAATAATGAAGCTTTTTATCATAGCAGTCCTGTAAGGTCATTTGTACTAAACCCTGATGCTGATTCAGAAATAACCCCAGAAGAAGGAGAGGTAGCAGAAAACGAAGAAACAGACTGTACTACTGCATGTGAGCTTCCAGAATTCTCCATGACAGCATCATCTAGTATAGGAGAGATTACTAGCTTCAAAGCAGGTTACTTTTCTGTTAACGAGGTAGAGATAACGAGTAATTCAGGGGGAAGACTTACTGGCGAAGGAGAAGTGAAAATCGATTTTATGTTCGATGTAAAAGTTAAGGTAGAATTTACAAATATCAGACTTAATAGTGAGCTTAGATTAGTAGAAGGAGAAGTAACCGCAAAACAAGAGGACACGCCATTTAATCTAGGGGATATCAACAGTTCTATATCTTCAGGCGCCGAAGTTACTGGCGTAGATGGCCAAGTAAACAACTGGCTAGAAGAAAATGCAGATGAAGGAAGAATTGTATCCGCATTTGTTTCTGACAGAGCGATAGGTATGCCTATAGGTATCGAAAGAGATATCAAAGACCATAAGCTTTTGATAGGTGTTACGGGTTTTACTTTTGGCCCCAGCGGAGCTACGGTAAAACTACTATACGAGCAACATTTCGAAAAAATGCGTACAGATCAGTGGTTATCTCTTGCAGGAGAAGTATGTATAAAACCTTCAGGATTCGGAGCAGAAGTTCTACTGCATATGAATCGCGACCTAGTTATAGAAGACTATTGGGAGGAAGATCCAGAAGAAAGAGATATCAAATATATTATAAAAGGAAGTAGCAGTTCTGATCCTAGTGAGATAAGAGCTAACGCTACCCACATAGAATTCCAATGCGCTTGTGTAAAAAGTTTCGCTATAAGGATGGAAGCAGAGTTCGATGAAGACAAATTAGTAAAAGACACAGATGCTGGCACACCTGGAACGGGACCTGTAAAAGCCTATTTGGACTTCAGTCTTAATAGAGAAAGAGCATGTGAAAATGAAGATGAACGAGAAGAACTTTCTGAAGAGGTAGCAGAAAGATATCGTGCTAACAATTTTATGGTAAGATACACGATGGATCCGTTCCAGATCAAAGGTCTTGAGGGTTGGGGTTTCCATGTCACTGAAGGATACTTTGATTTCTCTAGTGTAGAAAATCCAGAGGGCATGACTTTCCCAGCTGATTATGACCACGCTGCACTCAGCCCACCAGATGGAGCCTCCTCGGCAGAATCAGCAGCATTAAGCAATACATGGACAGGCTTCTATATGAAACAAATATCTGTCAAAGCGCCTTCAGATTTCTATGAGAACAATGCTGATAGAAGACTACATGCAGGAATAGAAAATTTATTTATCGATGATACTGGTTTCTCAGGCGAAATTTTTGCAGAAAACATTGTATCCCTGGGAGAAGGAGAGGTAGATAAATGTAAGTTTTCTATTGACGATTTCAGATTACGGATTATCCAAAACACCTTCCGAGAAGGAGAGCTGAGTGGAAAATTTGCAATACCTATTACAGATGAGGACACACCTTATGAAGCAGTTCTTGCTTACACTGTTCCTGATGATGACGATGATGAGTCTTCTGGATCTGAAGACGCAGAACCAGATGCCGAGTGGGGATTCTTTATGAGTATAAAACCTTCAGGAAAAATAAATACACCCGCCTTTATGGGTTCCATTACCCTAGAAGACAATTCTTATGTTCATGTCAAATATGGTGAAGTTCCAGAGGAATTTGTAGATGATGAGGCCTATGATGAAGAACGAGAAGGGTTTGCCTTATTCTTTGACGGAGAGATGGATTTTACAACATCAAGTATCGGAGAATCTGATCTTGCAACAGAAGGTGCGGATACCAACACACCGTTCAGTTTTACTGGAATGAAATTCGATCTCACTTATAACAATATAGATGGTTTCGATTGGAATCATGCATGGGCAAGTCCTCAAAAATATATGGGTGGTAATATGGATGGCCTTCCACCTGATGATGATGAAGAAGGCGTAATGGGCTTCCCCGTTAGTATAAGTGATCTAAGCATAACAAGCAGATTCGGTGATGGAAGATGCATAGGTGCAGATCTAGGTTTTACAATTGCTATAAATCTTATGGATGATGACGATGGAGGTTTCGCAGCTTCTTCCGACATGTCTCTAGGTGCTTCTTATGACTTAGAAAGAAAGCGCTTTGTTTTCGACGGCCTATATGTAAGTTGTATAACTGTTGGTGCAAGCACCTCCGGCGGTACTTCCGAATCTGGAGGGACGGAAAGCTCTGGTGTCACCTTCGAAGGAGAATTATGTTTCTATGATGAAGATCCCTACTGCGGAGAAATTATTTCAGGCATAAAGGGCAAACTAGAAATAGGCTTACCTGTAGCCACAATCGATTTAGAAGCTATGTTTGCAAGTACTGGAGAATATAGATTTTGGTATGTTGACGGAAAAGCCGTTGCTACTGATGGAGCAAAAATAGCGCAAATAGGAGCACTAGATCTTATAGGTCTAAGTGGTGGAATATATTACAATATGCGTCTAGAAAATGGTGGTTCCCCAGATGCTAATGGATATAATTCGCAACTTGTTAGTAACGCAAATGCGCTACATGGCGAAGATACTTCTAGTGATGACGAATGTGTTACTGCTAGCGGATTCAGAGCTGTTCCTTCAGAGGGCTCTTATATTTTCAAGGTGGGATTAGCTCTAGCTACTTCTGGAGATCATTCTGTATTTAACATGGATGTTGGAGCCACAGCTGCCATAACTAGAGGTAGAGGTCTTACTCATTTTGGAATTATAGGAAGTGGATACATTATGGCTAAAGTAAGTGAAAGACCCACTGCACCAATTGTAGCTGATATTAATATCACATTTGATAAATATGAAGATCGTAAAGTCTTTGATGCAGGGTTCGCCATCTATGTTGATTTCGAAAAAGATCCATTATTTATAAAAGGAATATCAAGCAAAACATCATTTGATGGAGTATCTAGAAGTCAGTTCGTTCATGCTCACTTTCATCTAGAATCTCCCAATGTAGGAGATGCAGTTTGGGCTTTTAAAATGGGAAGCCCAAGAGATCCAGGTGGCTTAGAAGCAAGAGTATCTGAAATCTTAAGATTCAGAGTACGTAACTATATACAAGTTGGTAATAATGTAGATGAAGATTTTATGTCTTTACCTCCGCTTATTACTAAACTATTAGATTTACCTACAGAGGGAGATAGTCAGAATGGACTTGCTGGCGGAGATCGATTTGGAGGAGAATCAGAAAGAGGTTTTGGAAGTACCGCTATGGTAAGTACTGGGCAAGGCTTCATTATGGGATTATCTGCAGAATTAGATATTGACCTCGATGCATTTTTATTGTATGCTACTTTTAGAATAGCACTTGGTTTCGATATCAATGTTCTTAAGTATGAAGGCGGCATATGTTATACCAGCAAAGGAGAAACAATAGATCCTATCGGGAATGATGGATGGTACGCTACTGGTCAGATGTATGCAGGAGTACAAGGAGAGGTAGGAATACAAATTAAGTTTTTCGGAACACATCGAATACATCTTTTCCGATTAGGAGCAGCATTTTTAATCCAAGGAGGATTCCCAAATCCAGTATGGGCAGAAGGAAGAGCTGGAGTGCATTATAGTGTGCTGGGCGGATTGTTCGAAGGATCAGCTAACTTTAATTTTAGTGTTGGAGAAAAATGCGTTCCACCAAGAACAGACCCATTTGGGTTTGCTGTTATCAATGAATTTATGCCTGCACATAATGCTACAAATGTAAGTCCATTTACAAGACCTAGAGTAAGTTTTAACCTACCCATTAATGAAGTACTTGAGATTCCAGTTCTAGAAGAAAACTCTGACGGCGAATCCGTTCCGACGGTAGAAAGACTTAAGCCTCTCATCAGTAAAATAGAACTTAGAAATGCTGATAATAATCAAATAGTAGAATTGTTAAATTCTCCTTACTCTTTAAATTCAGATAAAACGGTAGCTACTGTAAACAGAAAGAATCCACAAGAAAATAAGCGTCTAAAATTATATGTAAAATTGAAAGCAGAAAGATTAGAAGGCAGCGTATGGAGATCTGTGAGATGGCCTGCTGCATCAGGTAGAACTGGATACTGGAGTGAAGATTCTACTATAGTATTTAGAACAGGAGATCTTCCAGAAAGAATTCCTATGGAAATGGTTAAAGATGGAAATCCAATACCGATGCAAAGATATTTCCTAAAGGGTGCCCCTAATTATATAAGCAATGGGAAAGTACAATTTTTCGATGCCTTAGGCTCGACTTATTTCAAGCCTTCGGACGAAAATGGAAATTATACTTATAAGGTTAAATTCTATGATATGAATGGGTCTGATCCATTAGAGAGTCCGATAGATCTTAATTACAATCAGACCGCAATCAATTTTAATATTCCTGCTGGATTAGAAAACAATGAGATTTACAACTTGCAAGTTGTAAGAATAAAAAATTCGAATGACGGAAATACGATAGCTGGAGGTGATGGAATTTTTGGTTCGATCCCAGGTCTAGATGCGATGAGCAATAATGATCACCTAGGAACTCAATGGCAACAAAGCTTCTTGATGGAACACAATGACATTAGATTTACTGGATTGTTTAACAAAATGGACTTTGTCTCTAGAGCAAGGAAACTTATACCTGGAGAAGATGAGACGGATCCTGATGAGACAGTATTACTAGTATACCCTTTCAAAACTTCAAGTTTCAATACATTACCTGAAAAATTGCAAGGATCTGACGCTGAAATGACCATGTTAACTTCTGGTTCTGGAGAATTTACCTCAGCTGAGCCATGGGTAGAACTCCGATCTGAAGAAGGATTTGATGTTTTTGACCTATTAGGATTTACCAAAGTGCAAGATGGTAGAACATATAAACGAGGACCACTAGTTGCCCTTATGCCAGACTTTAATAATAACTTCTGGAATTACAAAGCAAAACCAGTGTATAACAAGATTCTACCATTTTTGAAACATATGAATTACAATAGCAATCATCTCTATGAGAAGAGCGCGAGTCTATTTCTATTAAATAGTAATCTCAAATCAGGTGTGATTGATGCTAAGATTAATATGGGAAGGGACTTACCATTAGTAGCAGAAATCCAAGCAAATGAAAACCAAAGGCTAATGAGTCTGTATCAATTAGAAATGAATTTTATATCTGCGAATATCAATAGACCTTATTTAAGCAGATTTAAAACAATAGATCCTACTACTGTTAGACCTAGACTAAGTGAAGCTGAAGTTCAGGCTGCATGGGATCAGACTGTAATGCAAATGGCAGATGAAATGGAAGAAGAAAGTACAGGAGTTTCAGGGGCCACAATAAGTAATAGTAGCAGCACATCCTTAGGTGGTATTACTGGCATAGGAGGTACAAATATATCTTCTAGCTATGGCCTAGGCCTTGGAAGTGTACTAGGGAGTGTAGATTTCTCTGAAATGGACTTTAGAGCTACCACAAGATTCTACTTTGACTTTAATGCAAAAGTACAGAGAGATATGTCCACATTCAAGGTGAAATTATTTGGGATGTATTATAATAATGTAAGATTAACATTGGCAGACCAACAGTTGAATTTTGGATACTTACAAAGAGAACATATAATCAATAAATATCCATATAGTTTAAATGCACTGATGAGTTATTGGACAAGTAAAAATTCTAGTCATTATAGTGTTGTGAATAGCCCCGGCACCTATAAATTTAAGATGAACTATTTAATATCAGATCTAAACGAAATGTCAGTAACTGACTGGAGTAGCCCTGACATTAATTTCAATATGAATAATTAAACTAAGAAGATGAAATTCCAAAAAAATAAGTTATTTAACCTTATTGTTTTATTTTGTTTCGCTCTACAATGTATAGGACAGAATGATACACTAAAAGTAGAATTTAGTTCTATAAAAGTATTATCCGAGCGAAGTGACGAATCTATAAAACTAAGATGGGCTCCGTCAAATCCTGAACTATGGTTAGCAACTAACAAGTATGGATATGAGATTCAGAGAATGG
>CAYYWZ010000017.1:26260-31732 GCA_964475415.1 uncultured Saprospiraceae bacterium
AATCCTGAACTATGGTTAGCAACTAACAAGTATGGATATGAGATTCAGAGAATGGAACTAGATACGACTAATTTTGACACAGAATTGTTTACCACGATAGCTAGTATAAAGCCAAGGCCTAAATCAGATTGGGAAAAAATTCTAAAAGAAGAAGATCTTCCTAAGTACGAAGCAGTAGCCTATGAATGTATATTTGGAGCATACGAAAGCCTTGCTATGGGTGAAGGCATAGGAGCTTGGGTAGCACAATCTGATGAGTTAAAACACAAATATTCCTTTGCGCTTTTTGCTGCAGATATGAGCAAAAGAACAGCAGAACTTTCAGCTCTAGTCTATGAAGATGCTCAGATAAAAAAAGATGCGATCTATGTCTATAAAATTGTTCCTAATATTCCTGAATCTGAGGCAATAAATTTCAGTAACGGAGTAGTTCTTGTGAATACAGAAAACAATATTTATTCAGCTATAATACTAGATGTTCAGGAAAAAGAAGGTAGCATAATTTTAAGATGGTTAAGAGAGCCATACATAGGAATGTATACTGCTTATTCTATAGAGAGAGCGCCTAAAGGAGGCACCTTCAAGAAGCTGCATGAAGAACCATACGTTCATGGATTAAGCAAAGACAGCTTAGTCTATAATCCTTACATGGTCTATATGGATTCTGTAGACAACTATCAAGCGTATGATTATAGAATTTCTGGTCTTACACCTTTTGGAGAACATGGACCATACTCCTCTATCTATTCTGGAATGGGAAGAGACCTTACCCCTCCCTCAGAGCCTGTACTTAAGTCAGCGATTAATACACGTGGAGACGAAGTCACTATAAGCTGGGAACACCAGGGCAATGATCCTGACCTTATGGGATTTGATATCTACAGAGGCCACCAATATGATGACAACTATTATAAACTAAATAAGGAAACCCTATCTCCTACTTCGAGAGAATTTACTGATGTGGCAGCATTAATGCTGGATAGAAATTACTACTATGTCAATGCAATAGATACCGCTGGAAATACATCTTCTTCTAGAATAGCATACGGTCTTATCGAAGATACTATACCTCCTGCACCTCCAGTTGCACTAGAAGGCAGCATAGATTCCAATGGCATTGTTACTATAAATTGGGAGAAAAATTCCGAACTAGATATTCAAGGATATAAGGTCTTTTTTGCAAATGCTGACTATCACGAATTTTCGTTAAAAACAGGACGCACAATTCCTCAAAATACCTTTACGGATACGATAAGTCTTAAAACATTAACGAAAAGTATTTATTACAAAGTGATGGCTGTGGACAAGCGATTTAATTATTCAGAATTGTCAGAAATCTTAGAGCTAAAAAGACCAGATACGATTCCCCCTACCTCTCCGATATTCACAGATTATAAAGTGGAAAAAGATGCTATACAACTCAACTGGGCGAATAGTCATAGTATAGATCTAGACCGACACATTCTTATGAGAAGAACTGGAAAATCCAAATGGCAGATACTTAAGGAGTTTACCGACGACACTCAGAGTTATAGCGATGAAATGATAGAAAATGGAAAATTCTATTCTTACAAGATTCTTGCTGTTGATGATGCTGGATTGTATTCAAGAGCGGCCAATGCTCTCGTATTAGAAGCAGTAGATATAATAATGAAACCTGGAATAGAAAAACTAATTTTAAAAAAAGAAGATGAAAAACAACTAAGCCTTAACTGGAGTTATCCCCTTACTGGCAAGTATCGATTTGTTGTTTATAGATCAGAAAACGAAGGAGGTTTCGAAGTAAGAAAAGTACTAAAGGCAGACCAAAAAGATTTTGTAGATAAAAAGATTTCAAACGACAAAAATTATAAATATACAGTACAAGTAGAATTCAGCGACGGAACACATTCTAAGTTTAGTCCTATCGTAGCCATTGATTAAGAACATAATTGAATTTGATATAAGTAGCAGTATCACATTAGCAATATAGAGGAACGAGTAAGACTCGTTCCTTTTTTTTTACATAAGGAGTATACGACTAAAATTGCAATAACTACATCTAATAAACAAAACTAACATTTTGAAATATTTTCTAATTTTCATCCTTTCACTTTTAGGCTGCCAAACACAAGAAAACTTTAAGTTTCAGCTTGTACCTTCCTATGATGAAGCAGCTATTAAACTTCCATCTTTAGATTATAGAATGAAAATTTCAGATTTAATAATCTATTTAGATTCATTAGACTGCCATGACTTTAGGCTAATCGGTACAAGTAATGATGAAAGGGATCATGAAACCGCTGATGGCGCTTATAAACATAGCGTCAACATGTGCGATAGTTATAACAAGATATATAATCAACTAAAAACTTATTATCTAAATACTGAAAAACTAGAGTACTTACAGAATAATTCTGTTAAAGGAGCAATAAGGCTAATCGCAAATAAGGACGAAAATTTACAAGATATTATCCCTATAATAATAACACTTAGACAATTCCAATTTAGAATAATGGCTGAATATGATCTCCAAATTTCTCTTGTAACACAGATAGAAACAAGTGAACAAAAATATCTTCAAACGCCACTACCTTCTTCATAATGCCTTAGGCATGTATAATATTGAAACACTGATTTTAATCGTTGTAGAAAAAAAGGCCTACACTGCCGCGTGCTGTAAGTACGCTCAATATAATTAGATATATATCCGCAAAATATCATGTGAGGTTAGAAGTAGAATTTCGACTTTTACAAGCAAGACCAACCGCGCTAGGAATAGTAGCGGTATAGTCTATCCCATAGAGATACTGCATCAAGGAGTGATGAAGGCTTACAAAGTAAGACTAGTCAGGACTATGATGCAGATCTCTATGGGATGAGGCTGTAGTAGCGGATAGTCCGACCCAGTGAAGAGCCTAGGTGAACTGCTGGGAAGCGCTCAAATATGTATAAAAAAACTAATCTGCTAGAAGGAATTTCAAATTCTTTATAAGTATATCATCTGTGATTCCTATATTACAATCTGAAACTTATAAAAATGGATAATAGACCTTGGTTGGCAAATTACCCCGCAGGAATAGCGGCTAACATAGATGAAAACGAACATACTAATCTTGTGACCTTTATAGAAGGTGTTATAAAAAAATATGGCAAGCAAGAAGCTTTTGAGTGTTTTGGGAAATCTATGAGCTTTAAAGAACTAGATAAATATGCTCAGAAATTTGCTGGATATTTACAATCTAGGGGATTAGAAAAAGGGGATAAGATTGCTATCATGATGCCTAATCTATTGCAATATCCTATTGCAGTAATAGGTGCGATCAGAGCAGGGCTGATTATCGTAAACACTAATCCATTATATACTTCCCGTGAGATGAAACATCAGTTTACGGACAGTGAGGTCAAAGCCATTGTTATCGCCGAAAACTTTGCTGCTAATCTCGAAAAGATTATTGGTGATACAACTATAGATGTTGTTATTACAACCTCTATAGGAGAATTGCTGGGCCTTAAGGGAGGCTTTATAAATTTCATGGTGAAGAATGTCAAGAGAGCAGTACCAAAATATAATTTAGACAATACTATAACTTTTAAAGAAGCGCTTTCTCAGGGGAGCAAATTTAAAGTTAAACCAATAGAAAGTCATCCAGAAGATGTAGTTGTACATCAATATACTGGAGGAACTACTGGTGTGTCAAAGGGCGCTATGCTAACTAATAAAAACATCCTGTGTAACATATCACAGATTCAAGGTTGGATGAGCAATACACTTATGGATGGAAAAGAAATCATGCTTACTCCCCTACCCCTATATCACATTTTTGCATTTACGGTGAATTTCTTAGGCATGATGAATTTCGGCGTGAAAAATGTACTGGTGACAAATCCACGCGATATAAAATCACTGGTCAAAGAGTTTACCAAAAATAAAATTACTGTTGTAACTGGTGTCAATACGCTTTTCCAAGCCTTACTTAAAAATGAAGATTTTAGAAACTTAGATCATTCTTCTATAAAGGTAACAGTAGGCGGAGGTATGGCGGTACAAGATGTTATTGCCGAAGATTGGGAAAAAATTGTAGGAACTAAACTCAGTGAGGGATATGGAATGACGGAAGCTTCTCCAGTAGTTTCCGTAAATCCTATAGATGGCACCGCAAGATTAGGGTTTGTAGGCATGCCACTACCATCAACCGATGTCCGTATCAAGAAAGATGATGGAAGTATAGGTGCAACAAATGAAGTAGGAGAAATACAGGTTAAAGGCCCTCAAGTTATGAAGGGATATTATAACAAACCTGAGGCAACGAGCGAAACTATAGTCGATGGATGGCTAAATACTGGAGACATGGCTTATATAGATGAGCAAGGTTATATTAAAATTGTAGATAGGAAAAAGGATATGATCCTTGTATCAGGCTTCAATGTATATCCGAATGAGATAGAAAATACCATCATGCAAAATGATAAGGTGGAAGAGGTTGCAGCAATAGGAATTCCTAGTGAGAAGTCAGGTGAGTGTGTCAAAATATTTGTAGTCAAAAAAGACAAGTCGCTAAAAGAAGACGAACTCATACAGTTTTGTAGAGAAAATATGACAGGTTATAAAGTACCTAAGGCTGTAGAGTTTGTAAAAGATCTTCCTAAGTCTAACGTGGGCAAAATACTAAGAAGAAAATTGAGAGATAATGCATAAGTTTTCAAACTATCTGGGTACAACTATTATTATTTTTTGTGTCCTTATTTTATCGAGTTGTACTAAAAAATCTGCTATGGGATCTATACCAGAAAAAGGATTTGTCCATGCTGTATATTTCTACCTAGAACCTAATCTGAGTAGCGAACAAATCCAAGCTTTTGAAGAGGATATGGCCAAGCTAGCCAAAGCACCTTCTATCAGTAAGATCATCATAGGACCTCCTGCCATGACACCGAGAAAAATAGTAGATAATAGTTACGACTACGCCTACATAGTTTTTTTTGAAAACAAAGCCGCTCATGATGCTTATCAGGTTCATGCCTTACATGATCAGTTTAGGGAAAATATCGAAGGCATCGTTAAGGATGTAAAGATTTATGATAGCGTATATCCATAGCTGAGATTAAACCCGAATTATGCAATAGAAAATCTAGTACGTTCTGAAAAGCTGCAAAATATAACGCTACGATTGATTTTCTTCCTTCACCATAACTCGTACCGCGATACGCGGTAGCAGTGCTATGACTCAGTCAGGAAAATCCTATATTTTATTACTCTTTCAACTCTCATTACGACGTTCTAATGCATAACTCGGGTTAAAAAACATGCACAAACTGTTATGCCCCTATTTAAATTATCAATATCATAGTAATTGTATAGCAATTTACAATTAGTTACAACAGCAATACTAAATATGTGACAAGCACTTGGATTGGCGTCTTAAAAGTACAATTGCAAAGGCAATGAAAATTGGCACCCAAGCCTATTAACAGCAAACACCTTAACACCTT
>CAYYWZ010000017.1:31832-48092 GCA_964475415.1 uncultured Saprospiraceae bacterium
CTTTAACACCTTTAACACCTTATATTTAGATTGAGAATTTTATAACACCCTTATTAAATGACTCTTTTGTCAAGGAAAGAAATTTCTTTAATAGAGATTCATTGAGAAACACACCCTTTAACATTTTTAGTATTACCAGCGGATAGACATAGTCTTCCGCTTTTTTTCGCTCCTATTGAAAATAACTTTTATCCCGCTTTTAGGTACCGTTTATTATTCAGATCCAAAACCTTTAGATACTTTTTAAATCATATATACTTATTGCGAAATAAAATAAAGCTACGCAAACACAAGCTTCAATAAATCATCCACTTTTCCTAAAGCAATAACTTCTACATCCAACTTACTAGTGTCTACCCCTTTCATACTGTACTTAGAAATAAATATCTTTTCGAAGCCTAATCGATTAGCCTCTTGGATTCTATTTTCTATTCTGTTTACAGTTCTAATTTCGCCTGATAATCCTATCTCACCTGAAAAAGCATATTTGTTACTTATGGATATATTGTGGTAGGAAGAAACCAAGGCAGCTACAATACCTAGATCTATAGCTGGGTCAACGATCTTAAGACCTCCAGCAATATTCATAAAAACATCTTGGTTCCCATAAATCAATCCACATCTTTTCTCTAAGACAGCTAGCAACATACTTAGTCGCCTGAGGTCAAATCCTGTTGCCGATCTTTGTGGAGTGCCATATACTGCAGTAGTAACCAAAGCCTGACATTCTATCAACAACGGTCTATTTCCTTCTAGTGTAGCAGATACAGCGGAGCCACTTAATTGCTCATCGCTCTGAGCTAATAATAACTCCGATGGATTACTTACCTCTCTCAGACCCTTAGCATGCATCTCATATATTCCGATCTCATCTGTAGAACCAAACCTGTTTTTTATTCCTCTAAGTATTCTATAGTTATAATGTTGGTCTCCTTCATATCTTATAACTACATCTACAATATGTTCTAGTAGCTTAGGACCAGCTATTGTGCCTTCTTTGGTAATGTGTCCTATAATAATAATAGGTGTATTTGTTTCTTTGGAAAACCGTTGTAACAAGGCAGTACATTCTCTTATCTGCGAGATAGATCCTGCCGTAGCATCTAGATGAGGGGTATATACAGTCTGGATAGAATCTACAATTATCAATCCTGGTTCCGATTTCTCAGCTTCTTGCAGGACCTTGATCATATTAGTTTCTGTAAGAATATAACAATCATTGTTGATTACACCTATTCGATCAGCCCTAAGCTTGAGCTGTTCCATACTTTCTTCTCCAGAAACATATAGAACGGAAGTATTCAACCTTAGCGCAGACTGCAGTAACAAGGTAGACTTACCTATACCAGGTGCTCCACCGAGTAGGATAAGAGATCCTAGAACTATACCACCACCCAAGACTCTGTTCAGCTCCTCATCCTTAGTCACTAATCTAGAATTTTCTCTAACGGGGATATTTTGGATATTGAAGGACTGAGTGATCTTTTTACCTTCTTTAGTAGACCAAGAAGATCCTTGGTTAGATTTTTTACTCGTTTTGACTATTTTTTCCTCTATATAGGTGTTCCATTCCTTGCAAGAAGGACACTGTCCAGACCATTTTGGTGACTCATGGCCACAATTTTTACAAAAAAAAGCGATTTTATCTTTTGCCAAAGTATTTTTAATTTGTTGATTATGAGTAGTTTAAGAGTTTTAACAAAAAAAATGGTTTTTTTTGTTAAAAAATAGTGACCAGTCAGGAACTTACCGTCTTAATCATATAAATATGTAGAACTATAGTTTAAAAGTAAGACTTATATTTTTATCTATATATTAAAACCAGTTAATGTAGATTGTTTTCAATTGGTTTTTTGGGGTTATGCAGGGTATCTGGCCTTCGGCTAGTGCCCTGTCTTTTTTTTATCTCTCTAGAAGAGAGTCTATTGTAATATAGTGATTCCCCGACTTCGTCGTTTACACCTTATAAGTTTATCAAATAATAGGTAGGTCTATAATAGCTCTAGTCCCTTTGGCTACATCATTCTCATCTTTGAGATCCTCATATCTAAGTGTATAACCTTTGTTGTACTTATGGAGTCTATCCTTAATAATCTGTATACCATAAGAAGTATGATTAGCACTTTTGGGTTTTGAGGAGACATTTCTTCCTACACCATCATCCTCTATCTTACAGATGATATGCTTATCCCCTTGCTGAAAGTGAATCTTTATATTGCCCATAATATCCTTGGGTATCACCCCATGTAGGATAGCATTTTCTAAAAGTGGCTGTATCATAAAAACTGGAATCTCCCTGTCCAGATCTAAGGCATCATCAACGATAAAGCTAAAATCAAACTGATCTTCTTTTCCCAATCTTTCTAGATGCATATAGTTTTTGAGAAACTTGATCTCATCCTTGAGACTTAGTTTTTCTTCCTTACTAGATCTTAGCATGATGCGCATCAGTTGTGCAAATTGATTTAGATATTTTCGCGCTTCTTTATTTTTATTAGTTACGATTAGCCCTTGGATAGAGTTCAGAGCATTGAAAAGAAAATGTGGATTCATCTCTAACTGTAAGACCTTCTGTTCCGTTCTCAGCAGTTCGTTCTCGAGCTTAAGCTTCCTTCTTTCTTCTATCCACTTTCTACTAGTGGATTTTTCTCTCCATAAGGATAGAAGGGCAAGCAATAGCAGAAAAGAAACCATAGATAAAATAATAGGCCAGTAGGTATCTGATAGCTCATGATCTATATCAAACGATTTCTTAACAGGCAATGACGGACTATCATCTACAAGTGTTCTAGCATAGAGGACATGCTTTCCTGAAGCTAGCTCATCAAGTTTAAGTATATTCTTGTCTAGTAATTTCCAATTTTCCTCTTGATCTAGCTTATACTGGTACTGAACCTTTGCTGGATCTGAAGGATAGTAAGATGAAAACCTAAAAGTTTTGTTCTTACTTTGTCCACTTGAAGTTTCTCTGATCTCTAAGGCAAGATTAGATATTTTTTCGAATCTATGATTGACAATTAACTTATTACCATCAGCAATCCAGAAATTATCTATATCGTCTTTAGCTATAAGTATATTATTATTGACAGAAGTGTACAATACATCTTTTCTATAACTTACAAGATCAAAAGCTAATAGCTGGAACCCATTTGACAAAATTAGGGTATCATCTATTTTGTATAAGAAAGTAATTTGCTGTGGCAAGTCTAAATCTTGGATAAACAATTGCTTAGCTTCTGAGCCATCCCAAGTCCACAATCCATCAGCTAAGGTAGCTACCAATAGAAGCTCATCATTCATCGTTGCCAACGCACTGACTAGAGAGGGAAACGAATGACTAAAACTCCAATTATCGCAAGAACTTATCAAGGTATTACTAATAGCATAATACCATTCTGTCCTATATATAATAGAATCTTGCACCTGCTGATTGGGGAAAGTTTTGAGAAAATCGCAAGTACATCCAGTAGGTATGTATTGTGCAGGATACCATGCGTATTCATCATAGTTTAGATAGCTCCCCTCCTCTGCGATTAGAATTTTATTCTTATAAAAATACAAATCACTTATATTCGTTTTTCTGATAGAAAGGGTATCACTACCTAACAGCAAAGTTCCTACGAAAAGGTACAAGAGTGTACATCTTATTTTATTTCTTTGTTGGGTAGTCAACTTTTATAGATAGTATATGTTAGATTCGTCAAGAGCAAAAGCAATTATAGTCAATATAGAAAAAATTATAAATTTAAATGAAGGTAGCAATAATATCCTCGAGTGTTAGAGAAGGTAGAAATACGCATAAGGTGGCAAAGGGCATTGCTGCTCGGCTAGAAGCTATGGATATATCGCAGGATCTGGTAGATCTCAAGTCGTATAAACTTCCAGCTCTAAGCTATACCTATAAGTCTCACCCTGATCCATCTGAGCATATGGAAAAGCTGGCTGGGATCTTAGACACTGCCAATGCTATGATTTTTGTCTCCCCAGAATACAATGGAAGTTTTACCGCTCCGCTTAAGGATATGGTAGATTATTTTGCCAAAGGTCCTTTTGCAGGAAAAACGATTGGAGTAGCTACAGTAAGTTCTGGCGGAATGGGAGGAATCCGAGCGGCTATGCATATGCAACTATTGATCCTCGGATGTTTTGGCCATCCATTACCTGAAATGTTATTGACAGGAAATGTCAATAGTAAGTTCGATGATAATGAAGAAATTTCTGATCCCGACTATAAGGCTGCGGTGGATAAGTATTTGGTGCAGTTTGTCAAAGTGGCTGGTGCGTTGGATAAAATCGAATAAGTGTTTAACTTATCCTGTATCGAGTTTCAAATAAATTAATTTAGAAAAACAGAATATTAATTTGTAGTCAGGAGACTACAAATAGCCTTAGGTTTAATTTAATCAAATGCAGGGATACATTTTTTACCTACAATTAGTGTGGTGTAGAAAGTTCTTGGAATTAGGATGGAGATATATAGGTTTATAGTTTCAAACTACAAACAGCAGTGTCTTTTTTCTTAAGCATTTTTTCTTAAAACTGACCGTACGATAAGTCTTCATTTAGCTGATAAACAACAGAACGTATTCTTTCCATAACCTTCTCATCATATCTTTTCAGGCCTTTTCCAAAAAAAATATCTCCTGTTTTATGGAAAATACTTGTATGTCTATACATTTTAGAAGTCTGGATAAAATCTTTAATTTTCTCGTTCTTAGCATTTCGGTAATGATAAATTAATTCATTATCCGTCCTATATGTGTAAACGTATTTGTCACCGATTTCAAAATCAATATTACCCAACTCTAGTTTTTCATTCATAAAAACGGAATCCCGTTTACCTGCTTGAAAATCATCAAATAAATCGCCTGGAACAAATACAACCTTACCAAATAAATATTCATTTTGCCAGATCTCAATGAATCTCCTCAAAAATGAGTCATTTTCGATACTACTCTCAAGATACTTTTCGTGCATTTTTACCCTAAGCTTTTCAGGAACGGATTCTGATTCTGACAGTCTCTTATATTCGTTTTCTGTAGGCGTTCTCATGTAGAGTCTTACAACTAAAGCCTTTTCCTTAAGGTACTCTATAGCTTCAACTCTATTATCCTGAGCTGTTATGCCTTCGTTGCAGAAAATAGATATAAAACCGAACAAAAATAAAATCTTATACATCGTAATATTTATAGGACAAAAATCGAACTATTAGTCCAGTAACAAGCCCTAAATTTTGTTAAAAAAATGCTAAATCAGCCTTTTATGTTTTCAGGGTATCACCAAAGCTAATTAAATTCGTCCTGCTTAAGAATAACACTGTCGTTATTATTGAACATTCTGAACAATTTTTATCAAATTTGTGGCTTTTGTAAGCTCGTAAAGAAACTATCTAAACGCATATAATTATGGACGTAGCCATTGACATAGAAGCATTAAATCAACAGATATTCCTAGAAAGTGCTTTTATAGAAACACTCAACGAATCTAGTTCCAAAGTCATCGTAGGACAGAAGTACATGTTAGAAAGATTACTTCTAGGATTATTAGCAAAGGGACATGTTCTTCTAGAGGGTCTGCCTGGTCTAGCCAAAACACTTTCTATTAAGACCTTATCTTCTGCTATCGATGCGGGATTCCAGCGTATACAATTTACGCCAGATCTACTTCCTGCAGATATCATAGGTACTATGATCTATAATCCTAACAAGAATACCTTCGACGTACGTAAGGGACCTATCTTCTCTAATTTTATCCTCGCGGATGAGATCAACAGAGCTCCTGCAAAAGTGCAATCTGCACTGCTAGAGGCAATGCAAGAAAGACAGGTTACGATAGGTAACGAGACCTATAAACTCAAAGAGCCTTTTCTAGTACTTGCTACGCAGAACCCTATAGAGCAGGAAGGCACCTATCCCCTACCAGAAGCTCAGGTCGATCGTTTCATGCTGAAGGTGAAAATCGATTATCCAGAAAAAGAAGATGAGAGACAGATCATCAGAAAGGTAATATCAGGAGAAACGATGCAGAAAATAGAGGCGGTGATCAAACCTGAGACGATCATCAAGGCTAGAGAACTCGTAAGTAAAATTTACATGGATGAAAAAATAGAGAGTTATATTCTGGACATCGTATTTGCTACAAGGAATCCAGAGAAATATAATCTTTCTAAACTGAAGCCGCTCATAACCTACGGTGGTTCTCCTAGAGCCTCTATAAATCTTGCACTTGCCTCTAAGGCCTATGCATTCATCAATAGAAGAGGCTATGTAATTCCAGATGATGTAAGAAATATATGCCAAGATGTGCTACGCCACAGAATAGGAATAAGCTATGAAGCTGAAGCTGAAAATATAAGCCAAGAAGATATTATCAAAGAAATATTAGATACGGTAGAAGTACCTTAATGGACGCATCAGAAATCCTAAAAAAAGTTAGGAAGATAGAGATAAAGACCAAGGGATTATCTAAACATATCTTCTCAGGAGAGTACCACAGTGCTTTCAAGGGTCGAGGTATGTCCTTCAGCGAAGTAAGAGATTATCATTATGGTGACGATGTCAGGAACATAGACTGGAATGTTACTGCAAGAACGGGAACGCCTTTCATTAAGGTTTTCGAAGAAGAGCGAGAACTGACCGTTGTTTTCCTTATTGACCTTAGTAAGTCCGCTTACTTCGGTACCAACACTCAGTTCAAAAACGAGATCATGACAGAGATAAGTGCTGTTGTTGCTTTCTCAGCGATGAACAATAATGATAAGGTGGGTGCTATCTTTTTTACAGATAGGATAGAAAAATTTATACCACCCAAGAAAGGTAAAAAACATATTCTCAGAATTATAAGAGAGCTTATCTATTCAGAGCCAGAAGGGAATGGCACAGATATCGGTCTTGCGCTCAGATATCTTAATAATGTACAGAAGAAGAGAAGTATAGCTTTTCTATTTTCTGATTTCATGACCAAAGGATATGAGAGCGCTCTAAGCATTGCAGGGAGGAAACATGATATTATAGGTATGCATCTATATGACGAGAAAGAAGAACGATTGCCCAAGGTCGGACTGCTAAGTGTAGAAGATGCAGAAACCGGAAAGGTGATAGAAATAGATACCAACGATAAAAGAGTACGTGAAAAATATGAATCCTGGTTTTCGGAAAATATCCAGTATCTGAAAACTAACTTTTCTCAGAATGGATTAGATACGCTCAGTCTTACGACGGAAGGAGATTATGTCAAAGCATTACTGAAATTTTTTAAAAGAAGAGGTCGTTGAGAATAGCGCTAATCATCATATTATCCACCTTACATTTTGTACTATCCTCACAGATAAGTTCTGTAGCTATTCTGACACAGGATACAATCGAGATAGGAGAACCCTTCCTTATACAGTTTAAAATTTCTTCCCCTAAGTCTGAATATGTCAAAAATCTAGAACTCAATTTTGTTGACAGCATCATAAATCTCAATAGTTCATACAAAGATAGTTTGGAAACGGTATACTATGCTGATTTCGAAATTTCTAATTACGGGTCATGGCCTAATAACGAAAAAACATACCGTCCTAAGAAAGAACAATGGAAGGCTAACGGCAATAACTTTATGTTAGAACTTCAGATGGAAGGTATAATCTGGGATTACGGCGTATTCCAGATTCCAGGTCTTACAGTAGATTATGATAATACGGTAACAAGGCAGATAAGAACACAGAATCCTGTCCTTTTTGTTCTTCCTCCAGCAGATTTTGCTCCTAAGGACACTACGGAAACTATAGCCGCTATCAAGCCTATAATTACAGAAAAGAAAACTATAGAAGATTATCTATGGATAGCTTATATTCTTGGGGCTTTATTGTTATTAGGGCTTTTATTTTACTTTATAAAGAAACTAGGCAAAGAAGAATTGGAGATCGAAGAAGCTCCTATCATCAAGCGACCTGCTCATGAGATCGCTAAAGAAAAACTAAGCTCTTTGCAGCAAAACAAAATATGGCAAGAAGGAAAGATAAAGGCATATCAGTCAGAGCTGACCTTTATTATAAGAGAGTATCTGGAAAATAGATATGATATCAATGCCTTAGAATCTACTACAGAAGAAATACTAAAAGATATCGGTAAGCAAGACTTTGACAATACGTATGAGTCAGATCTTAAACAAATTCTGACGATAGCAGATCTTGTCAAATTTGCCAAAGCCAAGCCATCAGATGATATACATGAAAGTTTTCTACATAAGGCAGTGGCATTTGTAGAAGGTACGAAACTAATCCCTACAATAGAACCAGAAGATGAGTAGTTTGTGGGGAGACATACATTTTCAGAATCCAGTTTTCTTTCTCTTGTTACTGGCGATACCGCTATTTCTTTTCTGGAAGTGGTACAAAAAGCCAGCGCGATCTGCCAACTTTACGATTTCAGATCTGCATGGATTAGGAGCATCTTCTTCTCTGAGATCTAGATTGCGTATACTTATTCCTATAGCTAGAGCTATTGCATATAGCCTTCTAGTTATTGCTCTTGCAAGACCGCAACTTACCCTTAAGGAAGAAGAAGTCAAAGCTGAAGGCATAGACATTATGCTCATTATGGATTTATCATCCAGTATGTTAGCCAAAGATTTTGAGCCAGATAGATTATCTGTGAGTAAGCAGGTAGCGCAGACCTTTGTAGATAAGAGACAGTATGACAGAATAGGACTTGCTGTATTTGCGGGAGAAAGTTTTACTCAATGCCCTATAACTACAGATCATAGAATCTTAAAAACTTTTCTGGCAAACCTAGAATGTGGCATGCTAGAAGATGGTACAGCTATAGGTATGGGGCTCGCATCAGCAGTCAATCGACTCAAGGAAAGTGATGGTACTTCCAAGGTTGCAATATTACTAACAGATGGTGTCAATAATGCAGGCTATATCAAACCTATGACCGCTGCAGAAATTGCTAAGGAGATAGGTGTGAAAGTATATACTATAGGGGTCGGAACGCTAGGGAATGCAATCTCACCAGTGAGTAGAAGGAGCGATGGAAGATATGTTTTCGGTATGGCGAAAGTAGAGATAGATGAGAAACTATTAGAAGAGATCGCTAAGTCTACTGGTGGAAAATACTTCAGAGCAACATCAGAAGCAAAGCTCGAACAAATATATGAAGAAATAGATCGTCTAGAAAAAACAGAAATAGATGTAACCGTGTTTAAGAGGTACTCAGAAGAGTTTAGAAAGTTTCTTTTTTGGGGTATAATATTACTGTTGATAGAGTTTATACTAAATCATGTTTTACTAAGAAAAATACCGTAAGCTATTGTTTAGATTTGAAGACATAATAGGCATGTATGCTTTGATAGCAGTTCCGATAATATTCGGACTACTGTTTCTGTCTTTGTATGTCAAAGAAAGGCAGTTGCAAAAATTAGCTAGCAGCGGTCTACTTTCTAGACTTGTTCCTTTTTGGTCAAAAAATAAGGAGTGGATAAAAATTATACTTTTTACATTAGCAACTGCATTCTTAGCTGCAGCATGGGCTAATCCTCAATGGGGATCAAAAAAACAGAAAGTAAAAGCTAAAAGTTCAGATATCATTATCGCCTTAGATATATCACAAAGTATGATGGCTGAGGATATCTCCCCTAACAGACTAGAGCGTTCTAAGCGGATGGCGACACAGTTGATCAGATCGCTCAGAGGCGAACGGATAGGTCTTATCTATTTTGCCGGCAGCGCCTATTTACAGATGCCGCTAACCAACGACTATGCTGCAGCAGAAATATTTATAAAAAGTGCTAACACCAACCAAGCTGGAACACAAGGAACAGCTATTGCGGATGCTATAGAGTTAGGTGTATCTGCATTTACTGACGAGAAAAATTCTCAGAAAGCAATGATCATTATTTCTGATGGAGAAAACCATGATTCAGAAGCTGTCATCGCCGCAAGAGAGGCTAATGAGCAAGGCACGTTTATTTACACTATAGGTGTAGGAACGGAGAAAGGCGCACCTGTGCCAGTAATGAACAGAGGCAGAAAAGAATACAAAATAGATAAAAGTGGAGGCACTGTAAACAGTAGTTTAAATATTGCAGCTATGCAAGATATATCAGCTGCTGGACAAGGGGAAACTTATTTGCTGAACCAAGGAGATCAGTTGATTACCGACTTAAAGAAAGAATTAAACAAAATAGAAAAGAAAGAAGTAGAACAAAGATCTTTCTCTGATTACGAAAGTTATTTTCAGTACTTCTTATTCATAGGAATTATTTTGCTGCTAATAGAGTTTCTAATAAGTAATAGAAGAAAAAATAAAATCCTTACTGAATAGTTATGACAAAAAAGTTAGGAAACATAAGCTCGTTAATTTGTTTGTTTGTACTGCTATGTATTACAAGCAACACCTTATCTGCTCAGTCTGCACACAAACTCCTAAGAAAAGGAGACCACTACTATGATGTACAAGAATATAGTCTAGCCGAAAATAGTTACAGAAAGTCATATGACAAAGACAAAACCTCAAAGGGGGCTTTCAATCTAGGTAACTCGATATACAATCAAGAACGATACGAAGAGGCCATACAACATTATCAGAGTGCAGCTGTAGCAGCAAAAACAGATACAGAAAGTGCGGGAGCTTATTATAATCTCGGTAATGCATATTTTAAAAATCAGCAATTAGATGAAGCTATAGATGCTTACAAACAATCGCTGAGACTAAACCCTACTGATAAAGCTGCTAAATACAATCTGCTAGTATCCAAAGAAGTAAAAAAACAGATGGAGCAACAGCAACAAGAGCAGCAGCAAGACCAACAAAATCAGGATCAAGAAAATCAAGAGCAACAAGATCAGGAACAACAGGAGCAGCAGGAGCAGCAAGACCAAGGAGAAAGTGGTGAGCAAGAAGAACAACAGGAGCAACAAGAATCCGAACAAGATAGTACACAGCAGATGGAAGAAGGAGGCATGTTCGACAGTACAAGATTAGATAAGCAGGAACTAGATAGTCTAGACGCTGCAAAACTTTTACAGATAATAGAAAGCGAAGAAAAGAAGGTGCAAGAAAAATTAAGAAAATTTAATTCCAACAGAAAAAAACAAGAAAAAGATTGGTAACAGATTTTTTAAAAATGACTTAAAGCTATGAAACAACTTATCTATCTTTCCCATGTAAAAATTATCCTGAGCTTATGTTTAATCTTTAGTTACATTAGTCCGATAGTAGCTCAAAATGATACAAGAAAATTATCAGTAGAATTATCTAATGACTCTATATTGATAGGCAATAATTTCAGTCTTAAATATACTTTAGAAAATATAGATTCAGAGATCGAACTACCTACTTTTCAAGATTTAGAAATTCTAAGTGGACCTAATATTACTTCTAGTTTTCATTCTATTAATGGTGTAGGCTCTTCATCTAAAAGTTATACCTATATTCTTAAGCCTACAAAAGAAGGAGAGATAATTATAGAGCCTGCTTATGTAACAGGAGAAGAACCCTTAGAAACGGATTATGTCAAAATAGAAGTCTATCCTAACCCAGAGGGCATACAACAGGACAATAGTTTTAAGAATTCAGATACAGAGTTTTTCTTTTCTTTTCCAGGAGAAGATTTCTGGGGAAGACAACAGATACCACAAGAAAAAAATCCTACCAAGAAAAAAAGAAAAAGAAAATTGAAAAAAATATAGATGAGGTTTTTTACGACAGTCATATTATTCTTTTTTCTTTATAGTGTACAAGCGCAAGAGGTTAGTTTTCTAGCACGTAGTAATGCCAAAAAAGTATTGGAAGGATCTTCTTTTACACTAGAGTATGTCATAGAAAATGGAGAGCCTTCATCTTTTAATACGCCTACCTTTAAGGATTTTAAAAAAACTAGTGGGTTAGCCAAAAGCAGCTCTATGGTTATTGTCAATGGTGAAGTCTCTAGAACTGTCACCTACTCCATAGAACTCACTTCTACAAAACCTGGCACCTATAAAATACCTCCAGCAGATATTGTAGTCAACGGGAAAACTATAAAGTCCAATACAGTCACCGTATATGTTCTGGAGCGTACAGCAGCACAAAAAGCGCAGGCAGCTGCTAATGACAAAAAAGCATTTATAAGAATAGAAGTAGCTGACACAACGACCTATATCGGCCAACAAATTGTTGTTGATTACAAGCTATATACACAGGTAGACATCAGGGCTTATGATTTTATAGAAAAACCTAATTATGATGGATTCTATGCTGAAGATCTAAGAAATTCTAGGTCCAACTTTGACAAAGAGATATATGAAGGACAAGAGTATTTTGTCAAAAGTATAGATAAGGTAGCCTTATTTCCTCAGCAAACTGGAACCTATGTATTAGGACCATATAATTTTAAGCTAGGCGCTTCTACCGGTAAGAATACAGGAGGCTTTATATTCTCTAATAGGCTGAAGTATTTTACTTCGTCCTCTAACCAAATTAGGATCTATGTGGACAATTTACCAGCAGGTGCTCCAGCTAGTTTTTCTGGCGCCGTAGGAAGATATCAGATGCAGGCCGTCACAGACAAAAATACGATCACTACAGATGATGCCTTTACCGTGAGGATGGAAATACTAGGTGATGGAGATGGCAAAACAATAACCGCTCCTAAGCAAAGTATGGATGCCCAGCTAGATATCTATGATCCTAATATTGTCAGGGACGAAACCTTCGATGTCGCAGGAGGCCTTAACAATAGAAAAACCTTTGAGTATATTATTGTACCTAAGAAAAAAGGGAGGTTTAGAATTACTCCTGAGTTTAGTTATTTCGATGTAGATAGCAATGTGTATAGAACTATACAAAGTAATCCATTGAATGTATCTGTTGCTGCAGGAACAGGACTCACGCTCAACCGCGAGGACAAAAAACTAAGCAAGTTAGAATTAGCTCCAGCAAAAACAGATACTAGCCTACATAAAAAGAATACTTACTTTTTTGCCTCTACAGGATATTATACGATGTTAGCCCTAGGCCTATTCTCTATTGTGGGCATTCTCTTTGCGAAGAGAAAAAGAATGATAGAAGAAGGGATAGATCCTAGAATAAAAAAATCTATGGCTGCTCAGTCTGTCGCTCAGCAGAGACTAGCAGGTGCCAAAAATATGATCGATCAAGGTCAGGCAAAAGAAGCCTACGGAGAAATATCCAATGCCATAAAACAATATTTTACAGATAAGTGGCAGGTAGATTATGGAGAACTTAATGGCGGCAGTATGCAAAATATCTTGGAAGAAAAAAATATTGAGAAATCTCTTCAAGACCAATTATCTAATATTATTAAGGCTACAGAAATGTCTGTATATGCGGGAGGCAGCTTAGCCTCTGTCAGCGAAAGCTACAAGCAAGCAGAGTCTTTCATCAATGCACTAGAAAGCATATAGGATAGAACTTAAAAGTCTATTTACATAAAAATAGCTAGGCTAAAGGAATAAAAATATCAACCATCCATGGGAGATATTCCATAAATACCTAACTTCGCAAATCAAAATAAAAATAGATGGAAAAGCGAAGTAAAATTGTAGAGATCATCCGTTCAGATAAAAAAGACTATCAAGCCACCGTTATGGGCTGGGTAAGGACATTTAGGAACAATCAGTTTATTGCTCTTAATGACGGGTCATCACTGAAGACTTTGCAGGTTGTAGTCGATAGAGAAGCGCTCGATGAATCTCTACTTAAGAGAATAACTACTGGTGCAGCCATAAAAGCTACAGGAACAATTATAGCCTCTCAAGGTGCTGGACAGTCTGTAGAAATGAAGGCGGATACAATAGAGATATTTGGAGATTCAGATCCAGAAAAGTATCCTCTACAGCCTAAGAAACACTCCTTAGAATTTCTGAGAGAAAATGCACATCTACGATTCCGAACAAATACATTCAGTGCAATTTTCAGAACTAGACATGCTATAGCTTATGCTATCCATAAGTTTTTTAATGACAAAGGATTTTTCTATATCCACTCACCGATTATTACAGGATCTGATGCAGAGGGTGCCGGAGAGATGTTCCAGCTTACTACCCTACCACTTAACGATATTCCCAAGAATGAAAATGGAGAGGTCGATTTCCAAAAAGATTTTTTCGGTAAGGCAACAAATATTACAGTAAGTGGTCAGTTAGAAGCAGAACTTGCTGCCTTGGCCTTATCCCAGGTCTATACTTTTGGACCTACCTTCAGAGCAGAGAATTCTAACACCTCAAGACACTTAGCAGAATTCTGGATGATAGAACCAGAAGTTGCTTTCGCTGATATCGTTGACAATATGGATCTCGCGGAAGAAATGCTTAAGTATGTAATCAAGTATTGTCAGGAGCACTGTGATGAAGATTTAGAATTTCTAGAAAACAGACTTGTACAAGAAGAAAAATCTAAACCTCAAGCTGAGCGTTCTCCTATGCCATTGAGAGAAAAATTACAGTTCTGTTTAGAAAATGATTTCGAGCGATTAACTTATAGCGAAGCGATAAGAATTCTGATGAATTCTAAACCCAACAAAAAGAAAAAATTCCAATTTGTCATTGAAGGATTTGGTGCAGATCTACAGTCTGAGCATGAGCGCTATCTTGTAGAAAAGCATTTTAAAAAGCCGGTAATACTTATAGATTACCCTAAGGAGATAAAAGCTTTCTATATGCGCCAGAACGACGATGGAAAAACAGTAGCAGCTATGGATATTCTCTTCCCAGGGATAGGTGAGATAGTAGGTGGATCGCAGAGAGAAGAAAGGCTAGATAAGCTAGAACAACGTATGGAGGAAATGGAAATTCCTACAGAAGAGATGGAGTGGTTCCTAGATACCAGACGATATGGTAGTTGTCCTCATGCAGGTTTTGGACTTGGCTTTGAGCGTCTTGTACTCTTTATAACTGGCATGGGTAATATAAGAGATGTTATACCTTTCCCTAGATATCCTGGTAGCGCTGAATTTTAGAGTATAACAAAAAAAGAAGGTATCCTTTTACGTGATACCTTCGATGATTATACCCTTAGTTAACTAAACTTTTATAAATCTTCTAATCCGAAGCTGCTCTAGCTTTACAGGGTATTGTAATTGGGGGTTATGATCCTTAGGGTTACTTATTATTCCAATTTGTTAATACTGAACAAATATGGACTTATATCTAAATGTATTCCTTTAGACTTATTATTATGGAGCATCCAATTAGTATTTAATATAATGCATTTAGAAATCGAACATTCCATCGATTATTGTCATTTTTTGAGGAAATCCACACTAAATGATAGGTTTTTTGTTAAAATCAGAATAAAAATTGTCGTTCTGCGCAACGAATTGTCCTTTTTATGACTCTTATAGATAAGAAAGTGTAACTTAATAAGGCAAATCGTTAAACCAATGAAATTTTCACTTGACAAATTTTCTATCATTTTAGATTGTTATAGTATGAAAATATCATCTGTTTTTAGTTAAGAATCATTAAAAAACATTCAGATGAAAAAGTATTTACTTCTTTTTAGTTTCGTAATATCCGTAGTCATTTTACTTCCTAATTTTACCTTAGAAAAATCTGCTGTCAGCTCATTTGTATTTTCTTTAGTTTCAGAAAGTCCTGTTTTGCCTGAAACTCCATATGCATATTCTGACATAGAATTTCCTGCTCACTTATTCAACAATAGCACAGAAGATCCGGGCTATGCTGCAGGAGAAATAGACACAAATTCTTTGAATATTATAGACGATAATATTTCTACTTTAGGAAGAGTGTTGTTTTATGACAAAAAATTATCTGCTATAGAAAGCATATCATGTGCATCTTGTCATGATCAAACTAAGTCTTTTGCAGATGAGGAAGCACTTTCTGAGGGTGTCAATACACCAACAAAAAGGAATTCTATGCATCTTAATGATATAGCATGGACCAATAACTCCTCTTTTTTCTGGGATATGAGTCAGACAGATCTTAAAGAAATGATTAAACTTCCTCTAATAGACGAGAATGAGTTAGGTGTCAATTTTGATGAGATGGTTGTAAAGTTGAGTCTAACAGATTACTATCCTACATTATTCCAAAAAGCATATGGTACGGACGAAATAACAGAAGATAGAATAGCAGATGCCTTGATTAACTTTATCAGTTCTATGGTAACTTTTGACTCTAAGTTTGATCACGAAGCTGGAAAAGGATTTACTGGATTTACTAATCTAGAGTTAGAAGGTAAAGAATTATTTCAGATTAATTGTACTGTCTGCCATGCTGAAGGAAAGCCACTTTTCTTTGAAGGAGAA
>CAYYWZ010000017.1:48192-60017 GCA_964475415.1 uncultured Saprospiraceae bacterium
GATTAATTGTACTGTCTGCCATGCTGAAGGAAAGCCACTTTTCTTTGAAGGAGAAGTTCCTGAAGGAGAAAGTATAATAAACATTTTTCCATTTTTATTTAATAATGGCCTACCTCAAGATACGGATGATATAGGTGCAGGAGAATGGGCACCAGGTTTTGATCATTTATTTAAGCTTCCTTCCCTAAGAAATATAGAAAAGACTGGTCCGTATATGCATGATGGTAGATTCGAAACGCTACGAGACGTAATAGATTTCTACAGTGATGATGTAGAAGACAATGAATGGACTTTCCTAATTCCATCAGGAGGTTTTGCTTTTACAGAAAATGATAAAGATGCATTAGAAGCTTTCCTTAATACATTAACAGATGAGTCATTTTTGACAAATCCCATATGGTCTGATCCTTTTGATTTTTCTAATAGCACTGCGGATAATCCGGCAGTAGCAAACTTTATCGTTCGACCTAACCCTATGGGAAACACATCTATTTTAGAGTTTGATAATCCTAATAATGAAAATACCCAGCTCAGTATAATAAGTGCCGATGGTAAAATCATCAAACAAGAAAATATTAATACTAATAGGTATGAACTTAGAAAAGAGGACTTTTTCCCAGGTATATACTTTCTAGAGATTGTGCAGAACCAGAAGAAATCAACACAAAAATTAATAGTTAGATAGAATTCAAATTTTTAGATTTAGTTTTTCAAATCAGCGAAAAGATTACCTATCATTTCGCTGATTTTATTTTTATAAGGTAGTAGATCAACGTTATAAGACAAATTGTTAGTCCTCCTAATTCTCTCACAAGTTCTATCGTCGGATCTTCAGTTTTCATCTCATCTACAAGAGACGGACTACCCGCTTGTAACCAAGACACTAACTCGGGCAGATAAGACAGCCAAAAAATTGTCAAAACAATCGTTAGCAAAATTATAAAATAAAATAATGGGAAACCAAAGTAGTATAATAAAGGCACCAGCGTAACAAGTCCATAAAGAGTCATCCATAGATATGGATCTGGATCATTGTATTGTACAACTACCATAGAAAGTAATAAAAGACTAACACATATATGTATCCAGCTTTTTTTTATATTATCTTCTTCTAAATTTCTACTCATTATAATAAGTCTAATGACCATCTAAAATCTCTCATGTAAATATAAAGAATCGTTTGCGTAGGACTATACAATCATTATTATATGTTTTCTTAATATTAGTTTTTACATTTACATCTATACCACTAAAAATAACCTAGCTTGTAAAGCAAAATATAGAGGCAAATAAAAATCAAATTAAGATGTACGTATTTAGAAATATAAGTTGGAGAGTAGTGCTGAGTTTCGCATGGAAAAACGTTCTATTTTTTCTTCTGTATGGAACTCTAGTTGTATATGTTTTTCATTATTTTGACCACAAAGGAGTAGATATTGGTATACCTTTCCAGCCTCTCAGTACAATAGGTATTGCCGTGGCGTTCTACATCAGTTTTAAGAATAATCAATCCTATGATAGATTCTGGGAAGGAAGGAAAATATGGGGTGAGATTGTAAATTATTCTAGGACCTGGGGAAATCAAGTTCTGTCATTTGTAAATCTTATGCATACGGACGGATCTATAACCCCAGAGGAGTTGTCTCAAATTCAGAAAATAATAATCTACAGACATATAGCATGGATTAACGCTCTGAGGTTACAACTGAGAAGACCAAGTATATTCAGCAAAGATAGAAGTAAGATGAATAGTCACCTCTACGGAGGGCGACCTGGAGGAGAGGACTGGTTAAGTGATGTTGCACCTTTTCTTTCCTGTACAGATGAGATGCAGTATCTCAAAAATAAAATTAACGTAGCCACTCAGATTATAAGATTACAAGGCAAGGAGTGTAAAGCCTTACGAGAAAAAGGATTAATAGAAGATTTTAGACATATGGAGCTTATGCATACAATGGAGGTTTTCTACAATTGCCAAGGGAAAGCGGAGCGGATTAATAATACGCCTTTGCCCAGACAATATGCCTATTTTAGTCTTGTTTTTGTTTGGATATTTGTATTACTCTTACCCTTTGGTCTAGTAGGCGAATTTTCTGAAATGGGTCATAATTTCATTTTGCTTACTATACCTTTTTACACACTCATCGCCTGGATCTTTTTAACGATGGAAATTGTAGGAGACAATAGTGAAGACCCCTTCGAGAATTTTGTGAATGATGTCCCCATGACAGCATTGTGCAGAACCATAGAACGGGATCTACGAGACATGTTAGAAGAGGAGAATATTCCAGAAGGAATTAAGCCCAATAATGGAGTCTTAATGTAGATAAATTAATTACTTGTAAAGAAATTATCTTCTAGTAAGTCTGCACGGAATCTATAAACTTATCCTTTTTCTTAGTGAGGATAAACATTTTATTGTATTCTCTTTCGTCTAATTTCTCATACTTTTCTGATTGTAAGAATTGATTAACTAAGGCAGGTGTGGTATTGGAGTGTCCTACGATAAGCGCACTGGCATCTCCTATTTCATCCAAGATAGTTTGTGCAGCATTTACAGAAGGTTTATACAATTTTATTTCTAAGTTTAATTTTTCAGCAAGTGCTTTAGCAGTATGTCGAGTTCTTTTGTAATCAGTACTATAGATATATTCTACATTTTTCTCTCCTAGTAATAGTGCAATTTTTTCTGCTCTTCTGACCCCTTGATCAGTAAGATCTGGATCCTTCGTTCCGTCTATCATCTTCTCAGCATGTCTAACTAGATATAAAGTTTGGTAACTATTATTCTCATAGACCTCTGTTTGCACAGCTCTAGTACTTTTTTCTGAGCACGATATAAAGAGAAAGAGTAAACATGTAGATAGTAAAAAAGATAATTTTTTCATAAGCTTTATAATTCTAGGGTCAAGATAAAACAAAATTATCAACCTACCTCTTTTCTAAGAACTTCTAAGGGTGACTTACTTACTACTTCCCTACTGTTAATCATACCTATCAAAACAGTAAGTCCTGTAACTATAAAAAATATAAATACTATCGGTAACAACTTAATATCATAACTGAGATCCAGTTGATACTTGGCTAGTAGAAAACTTCCTACTATAGAAATGATTATTCCTGTAAATGCAGATAGTGCCCCGAGGATAAAATATTCTGTGGCATTAATCTGTAATATCTGTTTGCGACTTGCCCCTATGGTACGAAGAAGCACACTCTCTTTTATTCTCTGATATTTACTTAACAATAAGGAACTGATCAGTACGATAAGACCTGTAAGAATACTAAATCCCGCCATGAATTTTATGATATAAGAAACCTTATCTAAGATTCCGCTTACTGTTTCTAGTATATTCCCTAAGTCTATAACTGATACATTAGGAAAAGCTTTTACAATATCATTTCTATAATCTGCTGTTACTTGCTTGTCTGGTGATTTAGAAACTAGAACCCTAAACTGAGGTGCCTCTTCTAAAACTCCTGAAGGAAAAACTACAAAAAATCTAGTAGACATAGATCTAAACTCTATATCCCTAATACTTCCTATGTAAGTTGTAATTCTTGTCCCTTGCACATTGAAAACCAGTTCATCCCCTATATCTACTCCTAATCCTTCTGCCCAGCCATCATCCACAGATATAAAAATAGAATCTTGTGGATTCAATACTGGTCTGTAAAACTGCCCTCGCAATAGCACTTCTGAACCATCTAGTGTATCTCTAAAGGTTACTCTAGCTTCTCGATTAGCAGGCCAATATCTCCTCCTCCCTACACTACTCGTATCTGCTAACCAATCCTTCTTAGCTCTACCCTTCCAGGCTTCTAATCTCATAGTAACTATAGGTACATTATCAAGAACTGGAAGATCATATTTTTTAGTTAGTTTTATCAGATCGTCGGTCTGGTGAGGTTCTATACCAAACATAATCATATTAGGCTGATTTCCCGCATCCATCTGATCTACATTATTTAGTAGTAAGCCCTGTATTATAAATAAACTACTTAGCACTGCAGTACCTAAGCCTATGGAAATAAGCAGCGTTTGGGTCTGATTGTTGGGCCTGAATAGATTAGATAATCCCTGTCTAAATACATAATTCCAAGATCTCGGAAAAAACTTTCTCACCGACCATATGATTATAATCGAAACTAAATAAAGAACAAGGAAACCTACTACTATGCCTCCAGTAAATCCTAAGGTAGTCTGTATATCTCCAGTAAGTCTCCAAAGAAACAATCCTAATGATGCTATGATACTCACATATAAGAAATATTTCAACGGATCTCTCTTGTTTTCTGTCTCATCATAGGATGCTCGTAAGGTTCTTAGTGGACTAATATTCCTGACGGCTATAAGAGGCAGCAAGGCAAACAAAGTGGTGATCAATAATCCTATAAATATACCTTCCCAGATCGCTTTCCACGACAAGGACATCACTACTGTAAATGGTAAGAAATCACTTAATATTTTAGGTATAGCCATCTGAATAGCACTACCTAATATAGCTCCTGCCAGCACTCCAAAAACTGCTAATCCTATGATCTGCAGGAAGTAGATCATAAAAGCCTGATTGCCTTTCATACCTAGGCATCTAAAAGTTGCAATCGATGAAATCTTAGATTTGACATATATAAAAACACTACTCGCTACTCCTATACAACCGAGTAACAATGAAACTAAGGCTACTAAATTTAAAAAATAATTAAGTGCATCAAACGCTTCGTTTAGATCTTCTTTTCTGTCTTCGATAGTTGTCATTCTTAGTGCATCACTCCTGAAGATTCTTCGCCGCTTAGCTTTCCACGCATCTATATCAAAACTTTCAGGAACTTTCCTATAATACACGTAATCTATAAGACTACCAGGTTGTACTAATTCTGTCTCTGTAATATACTGCTTATCCATGTACACTGTAGGCGCAAAAGAGGAGCCCATATTTTGACTACCAAAACTGTTGAGTAGTTTCCCTGCAATTGGAAAAACTACCTGTCCCAACTTAAGACTATCTCCTACTTCCAACTTATATTGCAACATCATACCCTCATCTACAAGAATAGATTTCTCTGATTTAAAAACAGTCCCTGCAGACTCAGGTATTGTATTCAGTTTACCATAATACGGAAAGTCCCCACTTAGTGCTTTTATTCTTACAAACTGTGAGGCGTCCTTCTGTGGCATGTAGGACATAGAAAAAAGCTCTAGCTCTTCCGACTTATCTCCTGGCAAGGAATCCAAAGCTCTGAGCAGTCCATCAGTGGCAGGTCTATTACCAGAAACCACAAGATCCGCACCTAGTAAGGTAGCTGCTTGCTTATCTACATCTTTGACAAGATTATAGTTAAAGGAATTGATAGCAACAAGAGCTGCTATACCTAGAATAATAGAAGACATAAACATGAATAGCTTTGACCTATTCTTCCTACTATCTTTGTAAGCTGTCTTAAGTAAAAATCTAAAATTCATAAACTAGTGTTCTGCACTTTGGGAGTGTAGATCCTGTATCACCTTACCTCCTTTCAATTTTAGAATTCTTCCTGTTTTTTCAGCAAGACTTATATCATGTGTAACGATAACAAGCGTCGTTCCTTTCTCCTTATTGAGATCGAACATCAGCTCTTCTATATTCTGCCCTGTTACATCGTCTAGATTACCAGTAGGTTCATCTGCAAATAATATTTTAGGTTCGTTGCTGAACGCTCTAGCGAGCGAAACTCTCTGTTGCTCACCACCAGACAACTGACTAGGATAATGATCTGCTCTTGTGCCTAGTCCTACTCGTTCCATCAGATCTATTGCAACCTTATAAGCTCCCTTCATACCCTTAAGTTCCATAGGGATCATTACGTTTTCTACGGCTGTGAGTGTAGGAATTAACTGAAAATTCTGAAATATAAATCCTACAAACTGATTTCTGACGGCAGCTCGCTCATCTTCAGACATATTATTCAGTAGCTTGTCATAGATATGAACACTGCCTGCTGAAGGTCGATCTAGGCCCGCACATAAACCTAACAAGGTAGTTTTTCCACTACCTGAAGGGCCTACAATAGATAAGCTTTCCCCTTCTTGTAAGGAAAAATGTATATTATCGAGGACTGTTAGTTTTCTTTCTCCACTTTTATATACTTTTGATAAATTTTCTACCTTAAGTATTTCGCTCATATAGCTAATTATTTCTTTTCTAATTTGTATGTAAATAAAAGAAGCTTTACAGAATAAACTACTTAATTGTATAATTTATTTGACTAATATTTTACCGAATTAACGATCCAATATAGATATGAAATATACTTTACTAATTCTACTTATAGGCTGTATAGCAGTCTTTGCATGTAAGAATAAACAAAAAACAAGTCAACAAGTTGTACCTCAGGATACTCCAGAAAAAGTAAAAGCTGACAATACTAAAGATAGAGGTGATCGATACATCCTTTTTTATGGAAATAGTCTTACAGCAGGATATGGTGTAGAAGAGGAAGAATCCTACCCTTACCTCATACAAGAACGACTGGATTCTATGGATCTAAAATATACAGTAATTAATGCTGGTCTAAGCGGAGAAACAACTGCTGGAGGTCTCAGTAGAATAGATTGGGTGCTAAGACAAAAGATAGATATATTTCTATTAGAGCTTGGTGGTAATGACTTACTAAGAGGTCTCGAGGTGAAATCTACCGAAGAAAACCTGAGAGGTATACTGCAAAAAGTAAGAGATAAATATCCAGATATTCCTATCATACTAGCGGGGATGCAAGCTCCTCCTAATATGGGTAATGACTATACCGAAGCGTTTGCAGCTATCTATCCTACCCTGGCCAAGGAATTCAATATCGGACTTATACCTTTCTTCTTAGAAAATGTAGGTGGAAGACCCCAATACAACCAAAAAGATGGTATCCATCCTAATCCTGCAGGACAGAAAATAGTCGTAGAAAACGTATGGCAGATTCTAAAAAATTACCTGGATAACTAATCAGAAGGAATAGTTCTGAAATTTCCTAAGTCTAGAGTCCAGTCATAAGGGAGGGTTTTAAGGGTTTCTATATTAGCTGCAACCTCATGCTTGTATAATATTTCTCTAATACCACTAGATCCATCAAAATCACCTCTGAACCATGAGAACAGAGCGGTAACTAAGTAGGTTCTTTCTGCCTCATTGTAAATCGTTGTATCTTCTAAATATTTCTGGCTCATAAAATCTAGCTCGTAATCCAAATTATCAACATGATAAACTGCTATCGGTGGACAACTTTTAGCACCGCAATTCAGCGCAAAATGAATTCTATAATCACGCTCCTCTACTCTTAGTCTCCTCTCATGTTTTGGCGGAAAAGGATTCGTTACATATCCAAGAAATAAACCCATCTGAGACCTCCTCAAGATACCATGTTCTATCTCTGCAAAACTATACGTTCTTCCAGCTATTTCTATTTGCGGCTTTTTGAAAAAGCTTTTTCTATCATCATAAGCATCAGGAAAATCTCTGAGTATAATCTGAATATAGGCATTGTAGATATTGATCCAGAAAGCATATTTCTGATCGTCTGTTTGTATTTGTTTGTAAATATCATCTTGCGTACTAGCTGCCAGTGCATCTACTAGATCTGAAACAGATTCTTTATTCTCTAATCGATTGATCAGCTCTACAGAAATCTCTAAATAGTTAATAGGATCAACTGATACTTCTTGTGAAAAGGGAAAAAGTGCGAAAAAAATAAAAAATAAATATCCAAACATCATCAATAATGTAGCATGAAAATAAAAAAAACTGTATACTTTAGCTTGTGATTAGAAAGAGAAGGTATACATGTCAAATTCGGTTATCAATATAGTAATTCCAACACTAAACGAAGAGGATAACTTAAAGTTCTTACTACCTTATCTAATAAACGAATGTCAAGTATCTAGCGGACAAATCTTTGTATCAGATAGTCCATTTACAAAAGACAAAACAAAAGTAATAGCAGAATCATACTGTGTAAATTATATCCTAACAAATGCATCTTGTAGAGCACATCAGATGAACAAAGCAGCCTTCGAAACCAATTCAGAAGTACTTGCTTTTTTACATGCAGATGTTATTCCACCTACAAATTTCACATCCCTTATAAAGAAAAGCGTTCTAGAAGGAAATATGTTTGGTTTTTTTGCCTATAAATTTAATACCCGGCATCCGCTACTTAAGATTAACGCTTACTTTACAAAGTATGATGGCATATTTGTTGGAGGTGGAGACCAGTTACATTTTATTAAAAGAGAAACTTTTGTCAAACTAGGAGGGTTCAATCCTAAATTTAAAATCATGGAAGATTTTGAATTGGTGGACAGAATTAAAAATAATAATATCAAGTATAATTTACTCCCACAAAAAGTTATTGTATCTGACAGGAAGTATAAAAACCGATCTTACCTCTGGGTCAATTTAGTACAGCTTTATATTTTTATAAAGTACAAGATCGGAACTCCACCTGCTCAACTAGCAAAAATCTATTCCAAATTATAAAAAAAGTCCTCACCTGAGTAAGTAAAGACTTTTGTGCTAGTGAAAAGTAGTTTGCTATATACTATTGGCTATCAGCCTATCTAATATCCATTGCATTAAAAGCTAACTGAACTCCAAACGATGCATTAAGGTTATTTTGTCGGAAATCTATATTAGTAAGGTTAGTACTATTAGCTAGAGAAAACTGAAATTTGACATTCTTGTGCCCAGCTCGTACAATTATTGCTGGTTCTAATAACAGATGAGCATCATTATCTAGTAAGTACTCCGCTTGACTTACATTCTGAAATTCAAGGGATCCGTTTATTGAGGAATACTTTAATCTAGAAAGACTCAATAAGCCTCCCATCTCGAAGGATCTTTTTTTATATAATAATCCAGTATGAGCTCCCAACTTAGAAATCGAAGCATTTAGATTTCTACCCGCATTACTTTCTATATCTACATTTCCAATACCTAGGTTGGCATAAGTTTCCCAGATAATATTACCTTCTAGTTTTTCATAAAACCCTATTCCTATATTGTGAAATAATCCATTCCCAGAATAACGCTCATTTAATCTACTGTCTTCTCTTTCGGAACCATAGAAATAGGTCATATTATAATGCACTCCGATATGATCAAAAGGAGAATAAGCAATAGAAAAATCTGCTCCTTCTAGACTTGTATTACTTCCTGAGGGAGCAGGAACATTAGGCTCTCTATTTAAAAATTCTACTGTAGTTAGTTTATCAGCATAACCCGCTCCCGCTGTAATACTTAAATCACCTTTCTTTTCAAAACCAGAAAGTACTGGAGCTGTAGGACTATAATATACAGGCGAACAAGCTGCAAAAAGCAATGTACACGTGACAACAGAAATTTTAAAAATATATCTGATTACTACCATTAAATATTTTTGTGATTTATAAAAATTATCTTTGCTCTATTAATCTAATTCCTCATTTATAAAATTAAATGCCAGCTGAGCACCAAAAGAAAAATGGAAATTATTTTGTCTATAACCCCTGTTAAACAAGTTTTCACTTGCGGTCATCATTAGTTGAAATTTTACAGGCTTATAACCTACTCTCATAACCATGCTTGGTTCTAATAGAATATGGCTTCTATTGTTTTGGAGATATGCTGACTGACTATTTTCTTCATATAGAAAATCTCCTTTGATACCTGTATATCTAAGATGGGCTAAGCTAAGCGTGCCCCCAAATTCTACAATAGAATTTCTCCATAACAAGCCTGACTGAATACCCGTCTTGAAAAGATTAGAGCTTAGTGTTCCATCCTCCTGTGCGCTTATGTTTAGCTTTCCTAAGCCTAATGTGGCGTAAGATTCCCATATAACTGAAGGAGCTAGTACCTTATAATATCCTACACCAAAATTATGCAAAGTATAATTACCAGAATAAGTGCTTCCTTCTTCAGAAAATGCAGATAGATTATAGGTCAAGCCTAATCTATCTATAGGAGAATAAGCTAATGAGAAATCTAAGCCACCTACTGAAGTGTTACTGCTGTTGCTAGATCTACTTCTGTTCTGACTAGACTGCGTATTCTGAATAGGATTACTATGTTCACCGTTTTCTGAAACACTAATACCACCAGAAACTCTTATGTCCCCTTTTTTCTCTAAGCCAGAAATCGTAGGTGCAGTAGGTCCATAATAGACAGGTGAGCATGACGTCATTAGTAATATGGCTCCAAAAATGATTACTAAATAAGCTTTAATAAAAAATACATGTTTCATTTTACTAAATTTTATTCGTTAATAAATACATATGCAATCTAAGACAGTTATATCTATGAAAATGGACTAATCGGTAAACTAGCTAGATATGTTTCTATTATTATGTAAAATACTAGGTACTTCGATAGTATTTGTTTACATTATGTAAACTTTGATGAATTTATTTGACATATTGTAAATCTCAAGATGAACAACCAAATAGAATTACAGCAGAAATTTTTCAAAATTCTTGCCCAACGAAAGTCACACGGCAATAATATATTATTCGAAGTGATGGAAGTCCTAAAGATTAAAAAGGGGGCGGCCTATAAGCGGATGAATGGAGAAACTGCAATGACGCTAGAAGAAGTTCTAAAACTAGCGGATCATTTTAATGTATCGTTAGATTCTATATTTAGAAGTGATAAATACATTTCTTTCTTGCATCCCTTTCTATATGGCTCAACAGGAAGTATCGATAATTTCTTTCATCAGTTCAAAACATTTATTGAGCCGCTGAAAGAAAATGATAAGTCAGAGCAAAAGGAGCTTTCTTATCTAGCCAACGAACTTCCGATTTTCTATTACTTTAACCATACCTATATTTTTAATTTCTTGATGTCGGTATGGAACCATCTCCACTGGGAAGATGTACAACTGAAGATAACCAAGCAACCCTTATATGAAAAACAAGCTGAAGATTTCAGGGTAGAAACACTAAATAATTATTACGGACATAAGGTTACAGAAATCTGGAATAGTAATATGCTCAATAATCTTTATCAACAAATTATTTTCTCCATTACGATCAGGGCCTTTGAAGATGGATATTATGTCGATAGGCTTATAGATGATATCGATCACCTTATCGCCCATCTAAGAGAGGTCTGTCTCTCTGGTGTAAAATCTATAAAAGGTGCACGAGTAGAAGGTTCCGAACTGAAGATATATCTTAATGATTTTGGTAACTACCTGAACATTGTTCAGTATGAATCCGTTTACATCAAATCCACTTTTATAGGTTATGACTATCCACAGTTTATGCTGAGTCATAATCGTATGTTCTATGAATTCTCACAAGACTGGATTAATAAAATCAAGAAACGATCTGTACTCATAAGCTCTGAGGGTTATCAGTATAGAGAGTTATTTTTTATCAAAATAGAAAATGACTTTAAATACTTTAAGGATAGAGTAGAGAAATTGATGGGAATTTATTATTAATAAATTTTATTTTTATAGACGCTATTAAGTACATTATCGTTATTATATTCATATCAAAAATATGAGTTTGTAGTCAGGGGACTACAAACAGCATAAGGCAACAATTGGGTATCAGCCTGAAGGACTGACATATCCCAACCCAATGTGCAACATTGGGTAAATTAATCGGAAGTAAAGTAGCCTGAAGGGCTATCATGTTTATACACTAGAGGACAAATTCCATTATTTTGCATTACCTAGAAAGTAGTTTCATTCAATATCTTAAATTCATTTAAAGTAATGTTTTAAAACAGAAACGGTATTACTAACTTAAATATATACACACATATACTTTGAAAGTAAGCAAATTACTGTTATAAATTCTACTGTAGATA
>CAYYWZ010000018.1:0-24754 GCA_964475415.1 uncultured Saprospiraceae bacterium
GTTCTAAGACAATTATATATAAAGGGATATCGGTAATTCCGAATATCCCTAAGTATTTAGACTTATCATTACAGTATAAAACTCCTATCCACATGGCTTTACTCAAGGGTCTGCTCGCATTTCAGTGTACAATCTGTCTGTCCGAAGAGAATCATACTAGAAGGGTATAGTTTTTTCAAACTCGAGGATTTTTATGACTCAGCCTTGTTTCAGTGCTTTTTAGAGACTGCTTCATCGCTCAGCAACTTCATCTACTTATGCTTACAAAATCATTTTTTCATGCCTAGGTTGTGCCTACCCGCTTAAGATTATATTACTTGCTTTTTATTTTTATGATGGTTATTATTTAATCACAAGAACAACTAGAACCAAAAAATATAGTTATCGATCCTGAGTTTGGATTCTCACAAGGGGAGGTGTCAAGACAATAGGTAAAATCAACTGTCACACTATTTGAAGAAGACGAACTTATGTCACCTTGTAAATCTAAAAGTGCAGATTCCCAATCAAGTACCCCCAATCCATCATCATTATATATTGTTGTTTCTGAATTTAAATTCAATGTATAATCACACTCTAATAATAAGCTTCCGTCTTCCATTTCGATATATCTTTTTGTAATGGTAACAGTGGCCCAAACAGTATTTGATTCACTTCCATCATTACTTTCTACTATTATTGATTCACTTATGTTACATACTTTAGGGTTCGAGTTTTCTGAATCTGAATTAGATAACCCTCCGCCACCACTACCCAATTCATCTGGAGATAATTCTAAATCACCCTTGCATTCAGTATAAAGATATTCCTCACTTATTATGACATCTCCTATGTAAGTCACGAGATAATAATCGACACAATCTTCTCTTAAAAGACTTTCCTTTCTTTCTGAGTCTATAATTTTCACAGAGCTTTTAATTTCTGGATTATTCTGAGAAGAATAACTTACTTCTGTATCCTCTGTAAGCAATGCACTTTTAGTATGATTATAATGTAAATCAAACTCTGATACCGCAGCATCGAATACATATTTAGTAGGAACATCAAATAGATATTGCATAAGATAGTCTTCATAATTGATAAGGGTAGGCTTAAACTCCTTATCCATAGGAACGATTTCTAAAATAGAAGGAATCTCGTTTTCAGAAAATAACATAACCCTCAGAAAACTAGCCTTACCAGTTATTTCTTTCTCAGCTATAAAAGGTACCGCATAGTGCTTAATATCATTAATCGTAAACTTTAATGTTTTGCTTTTTTGTAGCAGGTAATCTGCTACTCTTATGTTTTCTGAATTGGAATTATACATTTCAGATATAATGTTATCTGATGCAAACTGTAATAGTTTTTGTGCTAATGAGGTCTGTTCTACTTGATCGGCTGCAGCATATTCATCAGAACAAGAAAAAAGGAATAATCCTCCAAATAGAAGAATGCTTAATTTAATAATTTTCATTGTTTATTATTTTTATGTTTAAATAAAAATTCTCCTTGCAACATTTAGTATCGTTAATCTTTATTTGCAAAACAAATTATAAATCTTATTTAAATTACTCCGTTTAAAATTTACTGTTGCTGAATTTATATAACCAAATAAACATAAGACTTGTAAATAGTAAATAATAGTATTGATTGTACTGAAGTGCTCTAGCGCGTAAAGCTTTAAACCCTAACGCGTTTAAGAGAAAACAAAAATTGATTTTTAAGACTTGAATTTGTGTAATTTTATTGTGATATGAATTTTAGAGAGAAATGAAGAATGTTTTTGATTTTTATGTGGGTTTTTCGTGGTGTGATAAGCAGAGTGTAAGACAGATTATATGTTTTATGGTTTCCCTATTGTTTATTTCCCTATCAACTTATTCCCAGTTAGATCCTAGCCTTTATAAAATTGAAAATTTTTCTATTAATGATGGACTCCCTTCCACAGAGGTTTATGGAGGATTTCAAGATGCTATAGGTTATATTTGGTTTACAACGGATAGAGGATTGGCAAGATACAATGGATATGAGTTTAAGAGATTTACAACGGAGGAAGGATTATTGACGAATTCTAATATTCAATTATTTCCTAAAGACAGCTCTGCATTTTGGTTAGTTGGATTCAATGGAAAAATAACCGAATGGGATGGAAATTCCTTTTCTGAATTTAAATGGAATGAACAAATTCTAGAGTACGTTAGTAATTTTGGATTTCCAAAGTTTATAAAATACAGCAATGAGAAACTAGTGTTTTGCTTTAGAGGTCCAACTACTGGTGTATGGATGCTGGATTTGGAATCGGGTGTTATAAATCAATTAAGTCCAGATTGGGCCTTAGATGTGCCTCATAGATATTCACCTGATTATGATTACAATAAAGTAAAAAATTATATAATCGAAACTTATAATCTTTCTCGATATGGATTTGAAGATGATGTTTTTCTAACGTTTAATGGCATTACAACTTATTGTCTCCAAGAAGTAAGTGATACCCTCTATCACCATAGCATGACAACCTTAATGCGACTAAATCAGGATGGAAAATTGATTGATAGTGTTTATTTTGGCCAGCAGCGCTTAATTAATTCTCTAGAGATAAATAACGATAAATGGTATGTCCTAATGGGGGATGAAATTTTATCACTCGACGAAAATGCATCCTCACTTTACCAGTCGTTATCATACCAAGAAGGTAATTCTTATTCAGATATTTTAATAGATCGATATGGTACGGTATGGATATCTACCCTAGATAATGGTGTTATGAAAATCAGAGAATCCGATTTTGTTAGAATCCCGAGTCCGGATAAAAGAAATAGTAAGGTTAAGATGATGAAGGCTTTAGAAAGCGCCTTAGTCTTACAGTTCGGCGTACAACTCTATGTAAAGGATTCTGATGATAACTATACAGAAATCGGAAACACAACCCAGATAACTCAACTACAAACTTCAAACGATACTTTCTTCTACTACAATACTATAGTTTCTCCAGAAGGCTATATAGAAGCTAATCCAATAACATGGTTGAAAGATAATAGGAATTTAGTAAATATTGGAGAAGATACCTACATAGAGACAATTAATTATTCTACCTACATATGCAAGGAAAAAAATGATCTACAAATTCTTCATCCTCGAGCAACAGCGCTCCTCATAAACGATCATAATATTTATATCGGGACAATCGAAGGGCTAAAAAAAATTAATTTACTATGCGATGACTATCAACTCGAATCTATACTAGAAAAATACACCGAAGGGAAACGTATTAAAGGTATACTAAACTACAAAAGTATACTTTTTATTGCTTTGGGTCACACTATGATCGTTAAGGATGGTTCAGATGTTTATAATGTAGAACTACAATTTTTGGAATCAGCGATAATAGAGAAAATCTACCTTGAAGAATCCAATATTCTTTGGATAGGAACAAATATAGGATTATTTAAAACAGAAGTTTCACAAGGGGATAATGGAGTTAAAATAGATCATCTCAAAACTTATAATTCTAGTGCTGGTCTGCAAAGTGCATTTATTACAGGTATAGAAAAAGTAGGAGAAGAGTTGTATGTTGGAACATCTGGTGGACTTAGTATGTATCAACCCAGAGATGAATTACCTACTAACTTGCAATATAGGATTGTCATGGATTCCATAGTAAGCAATGGGAGATCTATGAATTTTAAAAATGATACAAAAATCATATTAAATTCTGACGAGCGGGATTTACACTTTTATATTGATGTTCTTTCTTATCAAAATTCTGATAATTTGCCAGAGTTACATTTTCGCTTAGAAAGCCAAGAAGGTCAAATTACAAATGGCTTGCTAGGAGGGAAAAAGTTAGAATTATTCTCCTTAGAGAAAGGGAACTATAAACTTAAAATCTATCAAGAACCTGAAGGAGCTGCTCAGTATAATTTTCTAAATACTGAATTTAGCATAAAGCCTAAATATTACGAAACCATGCTTTTTCAACTCGCTTTGATTCTATTAGGTGCTCTGCTGATTTTAGGTATTATGAAAATTCAGAAAGAGAGACTGTTAGGGATGGAGGAAAGAAAACATAAGATGTTAAAATTACAGATAGATGCTCTCATAAATAAAATGAATCCTCACTTTACTTTTAATGTGCTGACGAATATACAGAGTTTTATCTACAAGAAGAAATTCTCTGAAGCTATCAAATATGTAGGTATGTTTTCGAAAATAATGAGAAAATCATTAGAATACTCTAAGCTGGAAACTATACCTATAAAGCATGAAATTGATTTTCTAAATACCTATCTAAAACTTGAGCAAATGAGATTTCCTGAAGAATTAAGTTATACAATTGATATAGATCCAAGTCTTGACTTGATTAGTAATCATATTCCAACTTTGATAATTCAGACGCTTGTAGAAAATGCTGTAAAACATGGGATTGCAATACTTGGAGACCAAGGACATGTATCTGTTTCTTTTGATGCAGATCCTATAGATGGTTTCGTAATAGTAAAAATTACAGATGATGGAGTAGGGATAGATTTAGATAAATTAGATGAATCTAAGACAGGTATAGGGATGGAGATCGTAAGAGATCGTATAGAACTTCTGAAAAGCCATACTAGGGATAAAAACATATATATTAAAATAGAGCATATTACTCCAGATGAGATACGGAAAGGTACCAGAATAACATTGAGATTGCCAACTTATGTATCTTAGAAGATCATTTATTTTCATTCAATAAACTAAGCCATTTTCCATGAATTTCCTTTTTTCGCCGATAGGCTATAGGGATAATATCTCCAGACCGCATCTTTGTAAAGCCTCCTCTTCCTCTATCTATAGATTCTATAAATTTTAGATTTACATAATAATTTCTGTGGATCTTATAGATGGGATCTGTCAAGTCTTGACCATAATTTGTTATTCCTTCTCTAGAGTACATTGTTTTATCATTGTCTAATTTAAAAATACAAAACCCTTTTTTTACTTCTACATAAATAATCTCATCTAACGGAATAATTAATTGACGATGTGCTCCTTCAATTAGAATTTTAGGTGTATCTAATTGTCTTGATTTCTTTTTAAATCTATTGATCCCATTTATAAAATCCTCTACAATGAGTGGTTTTAAAACGTAATCTAACGCAGAGACTCGAATAGCTTCTATAGAATATTCTAGATAGCTCGTAATAAAGATAACATTATAGTCTATAGATGAGGTAGCATGTAAAATGTCAAATCCAGTACCATTGTGAATATGGATATCCATTAATACTAAATCTGGTTTATGTTTCTCAATTAGTGAAATACCTTGTTGCACAGAACCTGATTCTCCAACAATATGGAATTCAGGAAAACTGTCGCCAAGTAAGGAAACAATAAATTCTCTAGTATTGATTTCATCTTCTATGATTATCACTTTTGTAGAAGATGATTGAGAAATATCCATTGTCTAAATGTATTTATGTTTAAATTATAGAACCTCATCGGTAGGGTGATAAAGTTCTTCCTATCTTTACCTTTTCATTAATTAAGTCTTGTTATTGGAGACTATTTACTAGCATAATCGAATAAAGATATAGATTAATCGCTAAAAGAATTTGTCTTGGTCTCATACATATTTAAACTTTCGAATCTGCTGAAGTTATCTTTATTGTACTGCTATGCTCAAAATCTAAGTGTAATGCACCCGTGATAGAAGTGGTACTGCAAGGGGGATGCGAACTAATGATATAAGGAGCTACGCAGGCCTGTACGACTTACTTAGTACAAAGGCAGGCGGAGCTGACCGATCAGGGAAGACAAATATCGACTATAGATCATAGGAGTGAGACACTTAAGCAGTAGGAACGGATAGCGCGCAAAGGTGCCCAAATAGGAAAAGAAGCTTATTCTGTCAGAATTATCTTACCATTCCACCATTCTTTCTCTATTATGGCCTTATTTTTCTCATAAAATAGGATTGCAGGTGTATTCCAGTCTAAAACTTGCCATTTAATTAATTTGCATTTTCTTTCCTCGGCTTCTACAATGAGTTGGTCCCAAATCCGCTGTCCAATGCCAGATTTCCGCTTAGATTGGCGCACAACGAAGTCTTCGAGATATAACATTTTGCCTTTCCAAGTAGAGAAAGTATCGTAAAAAATAGCCGTTCCCACAATTTCGTTTTCCGCTTCTGCCACTAAGAAAGAATATAATTTGGAATTGAATAATTTATGATAATCATCAATAGTGGCGGTAACTGCTTCGGGTTCTTTTTCGTAAATTGCAAGCTCTTTCACAAGTTCGTAGATGGCTGGAATATCGCGCGCTTGTCCTTTTCTAATTTCTATCTCCATTTGGATAAATTTTTGTTACTAAACCCCTTGTAATACAAGAAAATAGTCTTACATTTGCAGTCCCTTGCGAAATCGCTAGGGAGAACTTGAAAGTTAATGTATTAAAATTGGAATATGCCAACTATTAATCAGTTAGTAAAAAAAGGTAGAAAAAAGATAGTTACAAAGAGCAAAACTAGGGCCTTAGAGGGATCTCCTCAGAAGAGGGGTGTATGTACGAGAGTATATACTACTACGCCTAAGAAGCCTAACTCTGCACTTAGAAAAGTAGCTAAGGTAAGATTGACTAATGGGCAAGAGGTAATCTGCTATATTCCAGGAGAAGGTCATAATCTACAAGAGCACTCTATCGTATTGATAAGAGGAGGAAGGGTAAAAGATTTACCTGGTGTAAGATACACGATCGTAAGAGGAGCATTGGATACGGCGGGTGTAAATGACAGATTGCAATCAAGATCTAAGTACGGAACAAAAAGACCTAAATAATTTTATAAAGATATATCATGAGGAAAAGAAAGCCTAAAAAACGTATCATTCAGCCAGACCCAAGATTTGGAGATCAGTCAGTAACCATGTTCATTAACAATATGATGTACAGTGGCAAGAAGAACGTAGCTTATGAGATTTTTTATAACGCTATGGATATCATAGCTGAGAAAACAAGCGAAAATCCTCATGAAGTTTTTCAGAAGGCACTTAATAACATTATGCCTGGTGTAGAAGTGAGAAGTAAGAGAGTGGGTGGTGCTACATTCCAGATACCTACAGAAATAAGACCTGCTAGAAAGGTTTCTATTGGAATGAAATGGCTGATCAAATACGCAAGACTCAGAAGTGGTAAAGGAATGGCTGAAAAGTTATCTGCTGAAATAATTGCAGGTAGTAAAGGTGAAGGAGCTGCTGTTAAGAAAAGAGAAGACACGCACAAGATGGCGGAGTCTAACAGAGCATTTGCGCACTTCAGAGTATAATTTTATTTCGTCTTTATATATTAGTTAAATAACATTAGATACAATTATCATGTCTAAAGATCTTAAGTTTTTAAGAAATATTGGTATTGCTGCTCACATTGATGCAGGAAAAACGACCACTTCAGAAAGAGTACTATACTATACAGGTATGAGTCATAAGATAGGGGAGGTGCACGATGGTGCGGCTACTATGGACTGGATGGAGCAGGAACAAGAAAGAGGTATTACTATTACTTCTGCTGCAACAAAGACAGAGTGGGAATGGAAAGGGCAGAAGTATCCGATGAATATTATTGATACTCCCGGTCACGTGGATTTTACCGTAGAGGTAAATAGATCGCTAAGAGTATTGGACGGACTAGTTTTTCTATTCTGTGCTGTATCAGGCGTAGAGCCACAGTCAGAAACAAACTGGAGATTAGCAGATAACTATAAAGTACCAAGAATAGGATTTGTAAACAAAATGGACAGATCAGGTGCTGATTTCTTTAATGTTGTAAAAGATGTAAAAGATAAATTAGGTTCTGATGCTATTCCTTTACAGGTTCCTATAGGAGCTGAAGAAACATTCAAAGGAGTTGTAGATCTTATCACAGGTAAAGCTATAATCTGGAATGAAGAGGATATGGGTATGACATATGAAGAGATACCTGTACCAGAGGATTTAGTTGATATTGTTGCTGAGTGGAGAGAAAAATTATTAGAAGCAGTTGCTGAGTATGATGAGACTTTGATGGAGAAATACTTCGAAGATCCAGCAAGTATAACTGAGCAAGAAATGATTAACGCAGTAAGGGGAGCGGTACTTGATAACAAGTTTGTACCTATGATGTGTGGATCAGCGTTTAAAAATAAAGGAGTCCAGGCGGTACTAGATGCAGTGTGTGCATTCCTACCTTCTCCTATGGATATAGAAAACATTGTAGGAACAAATCCTAATAATGAAGAAGAGGTAGAGAGAAGACATTCTGTGGATGATCCATTTACTGCTTTAGCATTTAAGATTGCTACAGACCCTTATGTAGGAAGATTAGCATTCTTCAGAGTTTACTCTGGAGCACTAGATGCTGGTTCGTATATCTACAACAGTAGATCAGAAAATAAAGAAAGAATTTCTAGACTATATCAGATGCACTCTAACAAGCAGAACCCTATTGATAGGGTAGAAGCTGGAGATATTGCCGCTGGTGTAGGATTTAAAGATATAAGAACAGGAGATACGCTTTGTACAGCTGATCATCCTATTGTTCTGGAAAGTATGGTATTCCCTGATCCAGTAATCGGTATCGCGGTAGAACCTAAGAGCCAGAAGGATATGGACAAGCTAGGTATGGGATTATCTAAGCTTGCAGAGGAAGATCCTACGTTCAAAGTACGATACGATGAGGATACTAACCAGACGGTTATTAGTGGAATGGGAGAGTTGCACTTGGAGATTATCGTAGATAGACTTAGAAGAGAGTTTAAGGTAGAATGTAACCAAGGAGCACCTCAGGTGAATTATAAGGAAGCATTGACACAAACTGTAGATCACGTAGAGAAGTTGAAAAAGCAATCAGGTGGATCTGGTTTATTTGCTCAGATGTCATTTAAATTAGGACCTGCCGATCAGGAGTTTCTAGATAGTGATGATTTCAAAGCAGGTAAAGATAGACTACAGTTCGAAAACAAAATTTTCGGAGGATCCATACCGAAAGAATTTTTCCCATCTATTATCAAGGGTTTCAAAGCCATGATGGACAATGGAATTCTTGCAGGATATGGCATGGATAGTATGAAAGTAGAATTATACGATGGTAATACACACGCGGTGGATTCTAAGCCTATAGCCTTTGAATTATGTGCTAAAGAAGGATTTAGAGAAGCGGCGAAAGGATGTAAGCCTGTGTTATTAGAGCCTACAATGAAGTTAGAGGTTGTAACTCCTGATGAGTATGTAGGAAATGTAATCGGTGACTTAAATAGAAGAAGAGGATTGCCTAAAGGGCAAGAGACTAAATCTAGCGGAGTTATCGTGATTTCTGCAGAAGTACCTTTAGCTGAGATGTTCGGTTATGTAACATCGCTAAGAACAATTACTTCAGGTAGAGCAAGTAGTACAATGGAATTTTCTCATTATTCCCCTGCTCCTCAAGGAGTTGCGAAGGCGATAATAGAAAAGGTTAAAGGAGAAGTAAGCGTTTAGAAAAATAAATTTGGAAATTAAGAAAAGAGTCGTACATTTGCGGCTCTTTAAATTAAAGATTAAATAGGGTTATGAATCAAAAAATCAGAATCAAACTTCGTTCTTACGACCATAATTTGGTAGATAAGTCTACGGAGAAGATTGTGAAAACCGTGCGAAATAGCGGAGCTGTTATATCAGGTCCGATTCCGCTGCCCTCTGAGAAAGAAGTATTTACAGTGTTGAAGTCACCTCACGTAAATAAAAAAGCTCGAGAGCAGTTTCAAATACGGACTCACAAACGATTAATAGAGATCTACACACCGACACAAAAAACGGTGGATGCATTATCTAAGCTAGAATTACCTAGTGGTGTAGATATTCAGGTTAAGTTGACTTAACCCAAGAGAGCTTTTTTAGAAAGTAAAAAGATTTTATTAATGAGAATTTTAGGATTCTCTTTTATTAATAGGTTATAAACCAAATATTAATAGATGGACGGTTTAATAGGCAAAAAAATAGGTATGACCAGCATCTTCGACGAAGCTGGTAACAATATTGCCTGTACAGTGGTAGAAGCATTACCAAATTATGTTACTCAGGTTAAAACTGAGGAAACAGATGGTTATAATGCATTGCAAGTAGCATACGGAGAAAGAAAAGAAAAGAACGTTTCTGCACCGATGTTAGGACACTTTAGCAAAGCGGGTGTTAAGCCAGCAGTGAAAGTTGCTGAGTTTAGGAATGCTACCATAGAGAAAAGTGCAGGTGATGCGATAAAAGTAGAGGAGTTGTTTGCAGAAGGAGATATGGTAAATGCAATAGGAAAATCTAAAGGAAAGGGTTTTCAAGGTGTTGTCAAAAGGCATAATTTCCACGGTGTAGGGGATGCAACCCACGGTCAGCACAACAGACAACGTGCTCCTGGATCTATCGGAGCAGCTTCTTATCCTGCGAAAGTTTTCAAGGGAATGAAAATGGGCGGAAGAACAGGTGGAGATAGAATCAAAATGAAGAATCTAAAAATAGTTAAAATATTACCAGAAAAGAGTCTTTTGTTGATCAAAGGTGCTGTTCCTGGTCATAAGGGTTCATTAGTAATTATTGAAAAATAATTGAAATGAAAGTAGAAGTATTAAATATAAATGGAAGCGCAGCTGGAAGATCAGTAGATCTACCGGAAGATATCTTTGGCTTGGAGCCAAATGATCATGCGATATATCTAGCTGTAAAAGCCTACAATGCTCATCAGAGACAAGGTACGCATAAGGCTAAGGAGAAAGGAGAAATTACAGGTTCTACCAGAAAACTTAAGAAGCAGAAAGGAACAGGTACTGCAAGAGCAGGATCTATAAAGAGTGGTGTATTCAGAGGTGGAGGAAGAATGTTTGGACCTAGACCTAGGACTTACACAGTTAGCCTTAACAAGAAGGTAAAGAGACTTGCGAGAGCTTCTGCACTATCTTATAAAGCAACTAGCGGTAACCTAAAGGTTGTTCAAGATTTTACTTTTGATAGTCCTAAGACTAAAGAGATGATTAATGTAATTAACAGTCTTGAGTTAGATGGTAAAAAAGCAGTTTTTGTAACAGGTGATTACGACAAGAATTTACTCTTGTCGACGAGAAATATACCTCGAACAAATCTGATTAATGCAAAAGATCTAAACACTTACGATATCATGAATGCTAATACCCTAGTGATTTCGGAAAGTGCGATAGAAAAAATAAAAGAGACATTTAATAATAAATAGTCATGGCAAAGAATATTTTAATAAAGCCTATAATATCTGAGAAATCAGAGCAGTTGACTGACAAGCTTAGTAAGTATAGCTTCATCGTTAACAGAAAGGCAAACAAAGTAGAGATTAGAAAAGCTGTAGAGGCTATGTATAGTGTGAACGTTTCTGGTGTAAATACAATGGTAATGCCAGGAAAGAGTAAGGTTAGAAATACAAAATCTGGAATACAGAGAGGTTCTACAGGAGCTTATAAGAAAGCGATTATAACATTAGAAGCAGGAGAAGAAATTGACTTCTTCGGCGAAATATAATTAAGACAAAAGCATAATAGATATGCCAGTAAGAAAATTTAGTCCAATAACACCAGGTACAAGGCACAAAGTGGCAAACACTTTTGATGCTGTAACATCAGGTAACAATCCTGTAAAGGCTCTTGTAAAAGGGAAAAGTTACTCAGGTGGTCGTAACCACACAGGTAAAATGACGGTAAGAAACCTAGGTGGAGGACATAAGAGAAAATATAGAGTCATAGACTTTAAGAGAGATAAGGAAAATATTCCAGCAACAGTTAAGACTGTGGAGTATGATCCGAATAGATCTGCATTTATAGCATTGTTGTTCTATGCAGATGGTGAGAAGAGATATATTATTGCGCCGGACAAAATTAAAGTAGGTGATACAGTGATGTCTGGAGAGAAAGCTGAGCCATTAGTTGGTCACGCGATGTTTCTAGATAAAATTCCATTAGGTTCTGTAATTCATGCTATAGAAATGGATCCGGGAAGAGGAGCTGTCATAGCAAGAAGTGCTGGAACATCTGCCACGCTGGTAGGAATAGATGGAAAGTATGCAATTATCAAATTGCCATCAGGAGAAGTTAGAAAGATACTAAAGGTGTGTAAAGCAACTATCGGTTCTACTTCAAACGGAGATCATCAACAGACTGTATCAGGAAAAGCAGGTAGAACAAGATGGTTAGGAAAAAGACCTAGAGTAAGAGGTGTAGCGATGAACCCTGTAGATCACCCGATGGGAGGTGGTGAAGGTAAAGCTTCAGGAGGACATCCTAGATCAAGAACTGGTGTAATGGCAAAAGGACAGAAGACAAGAAATGTTAAAAAACATTCTTCTGCACTTATTATAACTAAACGTAAGAAAAAGAATAAAAAGTAAATAAAACAGAATGGCTAGATCACTAAAAAAAGGACCTTATGTGTTCCACAAGCTATTGGGGAAAGTAGATAAAGCTAAAGAGTCTACTAAGAAGTCAGTAATCAGAACCTGGTCGAGATCGTCTATGATCATTCCAGATATGGTGGGGCTAACAATAGCAGTGCACAATGGCAAAACTTTTGTTCCTGTATATGTTACAGAGAATATGGTAGGTCATAAGTTAGGAGAATTTTCTCCTACGAGAACATTTAAAGGACATTCTGGAAACCGTAAATAATCATATCTAAATCGTAAGAAATGGATGCTATAGCTAAACTAAAAAATTGCCCGATGTCTCCTAGAAAAATGAGACTGGTAGTGGACTCCGTAAGAGGAAAGTCTGTAGATGAGGCGCTTAATATATTGAAGTTTACCAAAAAGGAAGCTGGGGGATGGTTAGAGAAGGTAGTATTAGCTGCTATTTCTAACTGGGAGAATAAGCTCGATATGGTATATAATGCAGATGATTACGATTTAGTAATAAAGGAAGCATTTGTAGATGGAGGATCTGTGTTAAAAAGGTTTAGACCTGCGCCTCACGGTAGAGCTCACAGAATAAGAAAGCGTTCTAATCACGTTACTGTAGTAGTAGCAAATAGAACGGAAATAGAAGAAACTGAACAAGAAACAATAGAAGACTAAAAACTAAATAGCTATAATAAATGGGTCAAAAAACAAATCCAATAGGTAATCGTTTAGGAATCATCAGAGGATGGGATTCTAGCTGGTTTGGTGGAAAGAATTTTGCAGACAAAGTTGTAGGCGATGAAAAAATAAGGAGATACCTTAAAGCAAGGATTTTCAAAGGTGGTATCGCTCGTATAGTGATAGAAAGAACACTTAAAAGAATAACTGTAACTATCCATACCTCTAGACCAGGAATTATCATAGGAAAAGGTGGGTCTGAGGTAGACAGAATTAAGGAGGAGTTGAAAAAACTAACTGCTAGTGACGTACAGATCAATATAGTGGAAATACGTAAGCCAGAATTAGATGCTAATATTGTAGGTGAGTCTATTGCAAAGCAGATAGAAGGAAGAATAAACTATAGAAGAGTTATAAAGATGTCTATTCAGTCTACTATGAGAGCTGGTGCTGAAGGTATCAAAGTAAGAATCTCTGGAAGACTGAATGGTGCGGAAATGGCAAGATCTGAAGAGTACAAAGATGGTAGGACACCATTACATACATTCAGAGCTGATATCGATTACGCATTGCAAGAAGCTCAGACTGTTTATGGCAAGATAGGAATCAAAGTATGGATTTGTAAAGGTGAAGTACTTGGAAAAAGAGACTTATCACCAAACGTTGGTGTAGATACGAAGAAAGGAGGAAGAGGAAACCAAAGAGGTGGACGAGGAGGAAGAGGACAAGGAAGAGATAACAGAGGTAGAGATAATAGAGGAAGAAGAAATTAGAAAAAATAAGTACCTTTGCGCACCTTTTGGGATAAGCAAGGATATAAAAAGATAAATTATGTTACAGCCAAAAAGAACAAAATACAGAAAACAGCAGAAAGGTAGAAACAAAGGCCTTGCTCATAGAGGAAGCAATGTTGATTTCGGATCATTTGGTCTTAAAGCGCAGGGGCGTGGTAGAATTACGAATAGACAGATAGAAGCTGCCAGGATTGCTATGACAAGATACATGAAGAGAGAGGGTAGAGTGTGGATTAGAATTTTCCCTGATAAGCCTATGACATCTAAGCCAGCAGAGGTAAGGATGGGAAAGGGTAAAGGAGCTCTAGATCATTATGTAGCAGTAGTGAAGCCAGGTAGAATTATGTTTGAACTTGATGGTGTAACAAGAGAAGTAGCAGAGGAAGCGTTAAGATTAGCAGCACAGAAACTACCTATTCTTACTAAGGTTGTTGTGAGAAGAGATTACGTAGGATAGAATTAAAAAAAAAAGATAGTATTAATATTATAGATATGCCATCGAAGAAGTTTTTAGAATTACAAGAGTACAATGACGCTGATTTGGGTAACGAATTGACGGAATTGCAAGCTCAATACCAGAAGTTGAAATTTGAACACGCTATAAAGGGTCTTGATAATCCTTTGACACTCAAAGTTGTTAGAAGAGATATAGCAAGGTTAAAGACGGAGGTCAGTAGAAGAGAGGTAGCAGGTTTAGACGCAGCTGGTCTGGCAAAAAGAACTAATAAAAGAGCAAGAAGGAAATAAACATGGAACAAGCAACAACTAATAAAAAACAAAGAGTAGGTATTGTTACTAGTAACAAAATGGATAAAACCATTACTGTTTCCATCCAAAGAAGATTGAAGCACCCTATTTATGGAAAGTTCGTGAAGAAATCTAAGAAATTTCTTGCTCATGATGAGACAAACGAAGCTAACGAGGGAGATATAGTAAAAATAATCGAGCACAGACCATTGAGCAGAAGAAAAAGATGGAAGCTTGTAGAGATAGTTGAAAAAGCTAAATAATTAAACTTAGAAAGATTACATCATGATCCAACAGGAAAGTAGACTTAAAGTAGCTGATAATTCTGGAGCAAAAGAAGTACTTTGTATAAGAGTGCTAGGAGGTTCTAAAAGAAGATATGCTTCTATAGGGGATAAAATAGTCGTGTCAGTAAAGCAAGCTTCTCCAGGAGGAGTTAAAAAAGGACTAGTTTCTACAGCAGTAGTTGTAAGGACAAAAAAAGAAATTAGGAGAAAAGATGGATCTTATATCCGTTTTGATGATAACGCAGTTGTTTTATTGACGCCTGCTGATGAGCCAAGAGGAACAAGGATTTTTGGACCCGTGGCGAGAGAGTTGAGGGATAAAGATTATATGAAAATTATTTCACTAGCCCCTGAGGTACTATAATCCTTAAAAGCTAATAACATGAAGAAATTAAATATAAAGAAAGGAGATAAAGTGAAGGTAATCGCCGGTTCTAGTAAAGGAACGGTAGGTAGCATATTAGAGATATTTCCTGAAAAAAGCAGAGTTGTTGTAGAAGGTGCAAGAATGGTGAAAAAACATACTAAGCCTACAAACGACAATCCAGGAGGTATAAACGAAATCGCAGCTCCGATACATATTTCTAATATTATGTTAGTTGATCCTAAAGATGGATCCACTACTAGAGTAGGTAGAAAGCAAGTAGATGGTAAGTCTGTAAGATATTCTAAAAAATCAGGAGAAACTATATAAGTGATGAGTACAGTACCAAGATTAAAAAAAACGTACAAAGAGGAAATCGTACCTAAGTTAATGGAAAAGTTTAGCTACAAGTCCATTATGCAGGTACCTAAGCTTACAAAGATCTGTATTAATCAGGGTGTGGGTGGTGCAACTCAGGATAAGAAATTGACTGAGAATGCGCTTAATGAGATTTCTACAATAGCTGGTCAAAAAGCAGTTCCTACTAAAGCTAAAAAATCTGTTTCGAACTTTAAGTTGAGAGACGGAATGAATATCGGCGCTAGGGTAACACTCCGTGATGAAAGAATGTATGAATTTCTTGACAGATTAGTATCTGTTGCCTTACCTAGGGTAAGAGATTTTAGAGGTATAAACGATAAGAGTTTTGACGGAAGAGGGAATTATACTTTAGGAATAAAAGAACAAATAATATTTCCTGAAATCAATATTGACAAGATCAATAAGATAACAGGTATGGATATAAGTTTTATTACAACGGCAAATACTGATGCAGAAGCATTGGAATTACTTAAGGAATTAGGTATGCCGTTCAAAAATCAAAGAAACTAAAATCAGATGGCAAGAAAAGCACTTATAGCGAGAGATGCTAAAAGAGAAAGAATGGTAAAGAAATATGCCGCTCTTAGAAAGCAGTTGAAGGAAGAAGGAAAATGGGAAGAGTTAGACAAATTACCAAGAAATTCATCTGCAGTAAGACTACATAATAGATGTAAACTTACTGGAAGGCCTAAGGGTTATATGAGAAAATTTGGAATTAACAGAGTGACATTTAGAGAAATGGCATTAGCTGGAAAGATTCCAGGAGTTACAAAATCAAGTTGGTAAATTCATAAAGAAGAGTATAATGGCAGTTACAGATCCAATAGCAGATTATTTAACTAGAATCAGAAACGCACAACAAGCGAATCACACTATAGTTGATATACCTGCATCTAATCTAAAGAAGAAAATCACAGAGATTCTTTATGAGCAAGGATACATATATAAGTACACGTTTGATGATGCTGCGGGTAAGCAGGGTCTAATTAAGATCGCACTTAAGTATGATCCGATTAGCAAAGAGCCTGTTATTAAAAAATGTGGAAGAATCAGTAAACCAGGACTTAGAAAGTTCTCTAAATCTGGAGATATTCCTCGTATAATAAACGGGTTAGGAATTTGTATAGTTTCTACTTCTAAGGGAGTGATGACTGATAAAAAAGCAAAACAAGAAAATGTAGGTGGAGAATTACTCTGCTACGTTTACTAATAATAAATATTTAGAAGAGATGTCTAGAATAGGAAAAGCACCAATATCAATACCTTCAGGAGTAAATATCGATGTTTCTAAAGGGAACATGGTGACAGTAAAGGGGCCAAAGGGCGAACTTAAGCAACAAATAGATCCAGATCTAACCTTAAAGTTAGAGGATGGTGTACTAGAGTTGTCAAGACCTACTGAGCAGAAAAGACATAAATCTATGCATGGATTGTATAGATCATTAATTCATAATATGGTCGTAGGTGTATCAGAAGGGTATACTAAAGAACTAGAATTAGTGGGTGTAGGTTACAGAGTAGCAAATACTGGTAATCTTCTAGAATTGACACTAGGATATTCTCACCCAATTTATTTCGCAGTACCAGGTGAAGTAAAGCTGGAGACGAAAATGGAAAAAGGATCACCTCCTACAATTATCATGAATTCTCATGATAAACAATTGATAGGTCAGGTTGCTGCTAAAATAAGAACCTTCAGAAAAATAGAACCTTACAAAGGAAAAGGTGTAAGATTTAAAGGAGAAGAAATAAGAAGAAAAGCTGGTAAAACAGCTGCTAAATAATTTTAAACACTTAATGTTTAATTAAGATGATTGGAAAAGCACAAAGAAGAAAAACAATAAAGTTCAGAATCCGTAATAAGATTAAAGGGACTGCAGCTAAGCCGAGGCTGTCTGTATATAAGAGCAATAAAGCAATATACTGTCAACTTATAGATGACGTTAATGGTGTGACGCTAGCAAGCGCTTCTTCATCATCTGATGCTAAAGGCACTAAGATAGAGGTAGCTTCACAAGTAGGAAAGAAAATCGCAGAAGCAGCAAAGGGTAGCAATATCGATCAGGTTGTTTTTGATAGAGGAGGTTTCTTGTATCACGGTAGAGTAAAAGCACTAGCGGATGCAGCAAGAGAAGGCGGATTACAATTTTAATAAAACTAATTTTTAGTAATAATAGTATGGCAAAGAATCAAAGAATAAAACCAGCTGAAATGACAGAGCTTAAAGAAAAGCTTGTCAAGTTAAACAGGGTTGCCAAAGTAACTAAGGGGGGTAGAACATTTAGTTTTTCAGCTCTTGTAGTTGTAGGTGATGGAAAAGGTACTGTTGGACATGGTATGGGAAAAGCTAGAGACGTACAAGAATCTATTGCGAAAGCTGTAGATAATGCTAAGAAGAATCTTGTTAAAATTCCAATTCACAAAGGTACAATTCCTCATGCACAGAAAGGAAAATACGGTGCTGGTAAAGTGCTTATCAAGCCTGCATCGGATGGTACAGGTGTAATAGCAGGAGGGGCAATGAGAGCCGTACTAGAGATAGCAGGTGTGCAGAATGTACTGGCTAAATCTCAAGGATCGTCTAACCCACATAACGTGGTAAAAGCAACTATTAACGCTTTACAACTACTTAGAAGTCCTGAGATGGTTGCTAGAGATAGAAGAATAGATATAAATACTGTATTCAACGGATAATAATATATCATGGCTAAAGTAAAAATCAAGCAAGTAAAAAGTGTAATTGACCGATCTAAGAGGCAAAAAGATACTATGTTAGCTTTAGGTTTAAAGAAAATGAACCAGGAAGTTATCAAAGAGGCTAGTCCTCAGATTATGGGTATGGTTAGAAAAGTTGAACATTTAATAACAATAGAAGAAGTTTAATATGGAACTGCATAATTTAAAACCAGCTGAGGGTTCAACAAAATCTGGTAAAAGAATAGCAAGAGGGCAAGGTTCAGGTAGAGGTGGTACAGCAACTAGAGGTCATAAAGGTGCTAAATCTAGATCTGGATTTAAGAACAAAAGAAATTTTGAAGGAGGGCAAATGCCTATCCAAATGAGACTTCCGAAGAGAGGTTTCAAAAGTCCAAATAGAGTTGCGTTTTCTCCTATAAACTTATCTAGACTGCAGGACATCAATGAAAAATTTGGTATTTCTGATATCACTTTTGAAGCATTAGTAGAAAAAGGTATAGTAAGAAAAGGCGATAAAGTTAAGGTTCTTGCTAAAGGCGAATTGAAAGCTAAAGTTAATATATCTGTGCATGCTATATCTGCAAGTGCAAAAGAACAAATTGAGGCTAAAGGTGGTGTTGTAACAATATTATAAAAAGAAGAAATGAACAAATTCTTTGAGACTATATCGAATATTTGGAAAATAAAGGAACTGCGTCAGCGTATTCTTTTTACATTAGCAATATTAGCAATCTATAGGTTTGGCTCATTTGTAGTTCTTCCTGGAGTTAATCCAGCAGCTTTGGCCAATGCCGCTGCTGAAAGAGGAGCTTCAGATATCCTCGGATTGATTAATTCATTTACAGGTGGTGCATTTAATAATGCAGCAGTTTTTGCATTGGGTATAATGCCTTATATAACTGCTTCGATAATTATTCAATTACTTGGATTCGCTGTTCCATATTTCCAGAGATTACAACAGAAAGAGGGAGAGTCGGGAAGAAAAAAGATTTCGCAGATAACAAGATTACTTACTGTGGCTATTACCTTAGTACAGGGAGGTGGTTATCTTACTATGATAAGTACGACTCCAGGAGCTATAGATCCTTCAGTGGATATGTCAGTATTCTGGTTAAGTAATATCATTATACTATCAGCAGGTACTGTATTTGCTATGTGGTTAGGTGAAAAAATTACTGATAAAGGTATCGGAAACGGTATATCATTATTGATCATGATTGGTATCATCGCTAGTTTACCAACTGTATTTTTTGCTGAGGTAATAAGTCAAATAAACAATAATCTACTACTACTGATTTTAGAGATGGCAGTTTGGTTTTTCGTAATTGTAGCTTGTGTACTTGTTGTACAAGGTGTAAGAAGAATACCTACACAATTTGCTAAAAGAATGGTAGGAAGAGGTGCAGGTTCAGTACCTATGGCAGGAGCGAGGGATTATATTCCTTTAAAAGTTAATGCTGCAGGTGTAATGCCAATAATATTTGCCCAAGCAATTATGTTTTTACCATTAACTATAACTCAATGGATGTCAAAAGGTGGAACGCCTAGTGATTTTATGCTAAGTTTAGGAAACTGGAAATCAGTACCTTATAATGTATTGTTTTTTGTATTAGTAGTTGTATTTACATATGTATATACTGCATTATTAGTAAATCCCCAGCAATATGCTGAATATTTAAAAAGACAGAATGCATTTATACCCGGTATCAAGCCTGGAAAACAAACACAGGATTTCATTGACTCATTAACGACTAAGGTAACATTGCCTGGATCGATTTTCCTCGGTTTCATATCTATACTTCCAGCTATCGTAGCTGTATTTGGAGTAAATGATGCTTTTGCCCTATTTTTTGGGGGAACTTCATTATTGATCCTTGTAGGAGTTACACTTGATACTTTACAACAAATAGATTCTTATTTGTTAATGAGAAAATATGACGGACTTGTAAAGTCTGGTAAAATAAAAGGAAGAAGCGGCATGCAAGGCATTGGCGCTCCTATGTAATATATCCGTTTAATGATATATTATAAAACAGATGAAGAAATAGAGCTAATAAGAAAAAGTTGCTTATTAGTAAGTAAGACTTTAGCTTTAGCGGGATCACTTCTTAAGCCAGGTGTTACTGGAGAATTTATTGACAAGAAAGCAGAAGAGCTGATTAGAGACCATGGAGCTGTTCCTGGATTCAAAGGATATAATGGTTTTCCATCTACACTTTGTATTTCAGTAAATGACCAAGTAGTTCATGGAATTCCTTCTAAAAAGGAATTTGAACCTACAGATATAGTAAGTGTAGACTGTGGTGTTTTTATGAATAATTTCTTTGGAGATGCGGCTTATACCTTTGCTCTAGGTGAAGTTGACGAGAAGACAATGGAGTTATTAGTAACTACTAAAGATTCTTTGTACAAGGGAATAGAGCAAGCGGTTCATGGTAATAGACTTGGAGATATAGGATTTGCCGTACAGAATCATGCAGAGAAAGTTCATCAATATGGTGTAGTTAGAGAATTAGTAGGTCATGGAATTGGCAAAAATTTACATGAATCTCCAGAAGTTCCTAATTACGGAAAGAGAGGAAGAGGGGCGATGTTGAAGGATGGATTAGTGATAGCGATAGAACCTATGATTAATTTAGGTAAAAAATCTGTCAAAGTAAAAGACGATAATTGGACTATAGTAACTAAAGATACTACGCCTTCTGCGCATTACGAACATACTGTTGCTATCAGAAGAACAGAGGCAGATATACTCTCTGATCACACTGAATTAGAAAAAGAGATTAAAAATAACCCAGAACTTAAGGAAATTACGATAAAAAATTAGATATTTGCACTCCGAAAAAAATGTATGGCTAAACAGGATCTAATAAAACAGGATGGAATTATAGAAGAAGCATTGTCAAACGCAATGTTTAGGGTACGTCTTGAGAACGATCATCTTCTTGTTGCAACGATATCAGGAAAGATGAGAATGCACTATATAAGAATTCTTCCAGGTGACAAAGTTGCTGTGGAGATGTCGCCATATGATTTAAGTAGAGGACGTATAACTTATAGATATAAATAAGATGAAAGTAAAAGCATCCATAAAGAAGAGATCTGCTGATTGTAAGATCGTAAGAAGACATGGAAAACTCTATGTAATTAATAAGAAGAATCCTAGATTCAAACAAAGACAAGGATAAAACATGGCAAGAATTTCAGGGGTAGATTTACCCAAAAATAAGAGAGGCGTAATCGCATTGACATATATCTATGGAATCGGCAGTAGTACTGCTCAAGATTTATTAGAAAAAAATGGGGTTGATGCTAACGTAAAAGTACAAGATTGGTCTGATGAGAATATCAGAGCGATTTCTGCTATGATACAAGCTGACTATACCGTAGAAGGAGAGTTGAGAAGTGAAGTTCAGACTAACATTAAGAGATTAATGGATATTGCAAGTTATAGAGGTCTACGTCACAGAAAGGGACTTCCTGTGAATGGGCAGAGAACTAAAACTAATGCAAGAACAAGAAAGGGTAGAAAGAAAACAGTTGCTAACAAGAAAAAAGCCACTAAATAATATAAACGTCTTATGGCAAAAACTAAGAAAAAACGTAAGGTTACCGTTGCTCCTGAAGGTTTAGTATACATCAAAGCGAGCTTTAATAACATAATTATATCTATGACTAATAAGTCAGGTCAAGTAGTATCTTGGGCGTCTGCTGGTAAAGCAGGATTTAGAGGTTCTAAGAAGAATACTCCATATGCAGCTCAGATAGCAGCAGCAGATGCAGCGCAAGTTGCTTATGATGCTGGAATGCGATATGTAGAGGTATTTGTAAAAGGGCCTGGGTCAGGAAGAGAAGCAGCAATAAGAGCAATAGACGGTAGTGGAATAAAAGTTACTAAAATAAAAGATGTTACTCCGATTCCTCACAATGGATGTAGACCTCCAAAAAGAAGAAGAGTATAATTTTTTTAAGAATCTATCAAGATATTTTTTAAATGGCAAGATATACAGGACCTAAGACTAAAAAATCAAGAGCATTTGGAGAATCCATTTATGGAAATGACAAAGCCTTCGAAAAAAGGAAATATCCACCAGGGCAACATGGTGCAGGTAAAAGAAGAAAGCAAGCCTCTGATTATAAAATTCAATTAACTGAAAAGCAGAAAGCTAAATATACCTATGGTGTACTAGAGAAGCAGTTCAGTAATTTGTTTAAGAAAGCAAGTAGTAAGAAGGGAGTTACTGGTGAAGTTTTACTTCAGTTTCTAGAAGCTAGGTTAGATAACGTAGTTTTCAGACTTGGAATATCGCCTACACGAAGAGGTGCAAGACAATTGGTTTCTCACAAACATATACTTGTAAACGGAATCTTAACAAATATCCCATCATACCAATTGAAAGTTGGCGATGTTGTTTCTGTAAGAAATAAATCTAGACATTTGGAAGTGATTCATGATTCTATGAGCAGTTCTACTAACGAAGTTAGAAAGTGGTCATGGTTAGAATGGAATCCAGAAAGACATGAAGGAAAATTATTGGAATATCCGGAAAGAGAGAAAATTCCAGAAAAGATAAACGAGCAGTTGATTGTAGAATTATATTCTAAGTAATCATTTGTTGTAAACTATTTTTCTTTATCATTTTTTTAATTTCTACGAAATACATAATTCATGAGTATTCTAAATTTTCAGAAACCTGATAAAATCTTATTACAAAAAGCAACTGAATTCGAAGGTACATTCGAATTTAAGCCTTTGGAACCTGGTTTCGGTCAAACAGTTGGAAATTCTTTAAGAAGAGTATTACTTTCCTCATTAGAAGGGTATGCTATTTCTGCAATAAGAATTGCTGGTGTAGATCATGAGTTTTCTACAATCAAAGGAGTGGTAGAGGATATGGTAGATATCATACTTAATCTTAAGCAAATAAGAATTAAGTCTGCAGTTACCGATGATGATTCTATAGAAGACAAAGTATATCTTACAATAAGTGGAAAAGACGAGTTCAAAGCAGCTGATATAGAAGCATATACTAATGCGTTCAAAGTTATGAATCCTGATTTGATTATTTGTAGAATGGATCCTTCTGTAAACTTAGAGGTGGAACTTACAGTTACAAAAGGAAGAGGTTATGTGCCAGCAGATGAGAACTTACCGAAAGATGCGCCTATAGGTGTTATACCAGTAGATGCAATATATACGCCTATCAAGAAAGTATCTTACGCTATAGAAAATACAAGAGTAGGACAAAAAACAGATTACGAAAAGCTTGTGGTAGAGATTCAGACAGATGGTACAATTCATCCGGAAGAAGCTGTAAAAGAAGCGTCTAGAATAATGATTCAACATTTAATGTTGATTACAGATGAAAACATCACATTTGAGGATGCATCTAGTAGAGAAGATAATATAGTAGATGAGCATATCTTACACATGAGAAAGCTTCTTAAGACTTCATTAGAAGATCTGGATCTTTCTGTAAGAGCTTACAACTGTCTTAAGGCAGCAAAAATTAACTCTCTTGGAGAGATGGTTAAGTATGATACACACGAGCTATTGAAATTTAGAAACTTTGGTAAGAAGTCTCTAGTAGAGATAGAAGAGTTGTTACAAAACAAAGGTCTTACTTTTGGTATGGATCTTTCAAAATATAAGTTGGACGAAGAGTAATCGTTTTGGCCCGGAACCAATTTCGGATTTATTTATAATACAGCATATTACCAGCCCTACTGATAAGATAGGCCAACATCAAAGTAGAGAGCATAGTGATGCACAACAAATTCTGTCATGAGACACGGTAAAAAATTTAACCACTTAGGTAGAAAAAAAGGACACAGAAAAGCCTTATTACAAAATCTAGCCTGTGCACTTATAGAGCACAAAAGAATCAATACAACTCTAGCAAAAGCAAAAGCATTAAGAGTATTTGTAGAACCCTTAGTAACAAAAGCTAAGAGCAATACTACTCATGCTAGAAGAACAGTGTTCGATAATCTTCAAAACAAAGAAGCTATCAAAGAATTATTTTCTACAGTAGCGGATAAGATAGGAGATAGACCTGGAGGATATACTAGGATTATCAAAACAGGTTTTAGAAAAGGTGATGCTGCTGAAACAGCGATGATCGAGTTTGTAGATTTCAATGAAGTAATGTTAAATGCTACGAAGCCAAAATCAACTGGAAGAAGTAGAAGAGGAAGAAAGAAATCTTCTGGAGCGACTACAGCAGCAGCGGCGGCAACAGCAGCAACTACAGTTGCTAAGTCTGAAGAAGAATAAGAATCCAATAAACTTAAATAGGTATAAAAAGAGGGAATGCATTTTTTGCGTTTCCTCTATTTTTTTATGGCTGTCCAGGTAAGATAATTTTTACATGTAAGTTAAGCCTTGTCAGAATTAGGCGACATTCAAAATAAACAATCTAGTGATGGTGATGATGATG
>CAYYWZ010000018.1:24854-57443 GCA_964475415.1 uncultured Saprospiraceae bacterium
TTGTCAGAATTAGGCGACATTCAAAATAAACAATCTAGTGATGGTGATGATGATGTACTGGATCTCCTTTTTTAAATTTAAAAGTTTTTAGATCTTGGACTAGCGGTGTTTCCCCTTCTTTGATAAGATAAGAGTTATTTATATCAAAGTCGAATTCTTGTTTAACATACTCGTTTTTTCCATTAGGCCACTTTATGGATATACCTAATATTTCTAGACAGTCTCCTAGTCCTATATTAGCGAGTAAACTATTAGCTCCGAAACTTGCACCCGAATTTATGGTGTGGTAAATTTTTCTACTTTTTTCATTTCCACCTTTCATTTCTACTATTATTTTAGCTCCAAGTGCAGCGCGGTTGGAAGTTGAACCTACTAGTCTTAGTTTGATAAATTTGCTCTTTTCGTATCCTGGGTTTTCGAAGAGTGCGTTAGGAAACAAATCTCCGGTAAAAGCTCCACCCATAACTGCATAGATATCTTGATCACCATCATTATCCAAATCAGTAATAGAGATACCATGTCCTTTCTGGATATGTCCTAATCCCATTTTATAAGTATCCTCCGTAAATTTATTGCCATTGACATTAGTAAAAAATCTGTTAGGTACGACAGATCTATAATCTGGAGAGCCTGTCCCTAAATAGAAATCAGGGAGACCATCATTATTAATATCTCCAAAATTACACCCCATAGTACCCATTGCACTTGCTGTTATTGCCTTATTAGTTGCATCTTTAAATTTATTGCCTCCCTCGTTGTGATATAATTTGCATTGTTCGGTACTCACACTCTTACTTAATTGGGCTCTGGCGAATTGGCCCGACTGATCCGTAAATACTAACCGATCATATGCTGAGGCAAAAATGTCGTCGTTACCATCATTGTCATAATCAAAAAACCAACATGGAAATGAGGATTTGGGTCTATTAACACCAGCAACAGAAGTTATATCCTGAAAAGATCTTATATTATTTTCCGTACTTACATTTAATAAGAGTTTGTTATCACCATCTAAGTTTGACAAATAGATATCTGGAAATCCATCATTATTTATATCGCCACTGCTTACGCCTTTATAATATCCTATAGACGCTACGTTGCTTTCATTTGCAATTTCTTCAAATGTTCCATCACCTTTATTTCTGTATAGTTCGCAGAGAAAGTTGGTAGTACTTGATTTAGTTGTTTCATTTGCAATCATTAAATCTATGTACCCATCTTGATTATAATCTAACCATTCTGCACTCTGCGTTGGATTTTCACTATAAATATTAGCTTCTAGTGTTACATCTACAAATTTATTGTTACCTAGGTTTTTTATGAGGGAGTTTGGTAATATTCCCCAGTCTTCATTTGGTCTCCAGCCACCTCTTAGTATGATAAAATCCATTAGGCCATCATTGTTATAATCCGCCTGTTTCATATTTAGACCTCCTTTTATTTTATCTAAGTTGGTCGCAACAGTTATGTCCTCAAATCCACCTTCTCCATTGTTTTTGTAAAATTTTAATTTACCCTTATGGCTCCAAGAAGAGGTGAGTATATCTATATATCCATCATTGTCAAAATCTTCCGTAATAACACCACCAGAGAGATCATTATAATCTACTCCAGTTGCACTTGCTATATTTTGCCATTCGCTATTTTTTGTATCTATAGGCACTAAGAATTTTGTCGGTACCTTATCTGGATATTGCCCTAGTGTCATATAGGCAACATTTAGCAACCACATATTCTGATAATCTCCTGGATAGACTTTTAGTATCTCAGTTATTTTTTTTACCGCCATTTCCGAATATGATTTATTGACGTGTAATCCGCCTTCTTGTATGGGCACTATACAAGACTGATCCGTATGATTTTCTTGACAGTTCTTTTGTTCTGCTAGTCTTAGGTAACATAGCGCCTCGAAATTATGTAGTTGAACAGTCCCTTCTTTTATTTCTGTGTAAAAAGAATTAGATGCATATATACTTTTAATAACAGATAATGCTTTTTCAGTTTGACCATCGTTCAGTAGAGCTGTAGCATATTGGAATTGCAATCTTACGTCAGACGGGTTATTCGATGCTTTAGAAAATATCATTTTGACACGTTCCGAATTACTATAAATGGTTTTCATATAGTTAGTCTTACTTATAATCTCTTGCATGCGATTTTCTATCTCACTTGACCCTTTATCTGATGCTTTTACGTCTATAGTAGATGAGGATTCATTTTTACAAGCAAGGAATAACTGTGATAGGATACTAATAAGGACTATTATTCTTTTCATAGTCTAAAAATAGACATAATTTGTTTTTCCTTAGCTTCACTATTGGTAAAATTGAACTAAAAATTGAATTTCTGAATTTCTAATAATATTAAATAATTAGTAGCCTCCTGATATAAGACTGTATTAGATTTTCTCCTTTATAGATAAGTTTTATATTTGTATGAATTATAAAAAATTCTAATCTGTTAATCTCTATGGAATCTAATTTTAATGCAGTTTTAGTTCTTGAAGACGGAACCATATTTAAAGGCAAAGCAGCTGGTATGCAAGGAATTGCTACAGGTGAAATTTGCTTTAATACAGGAATGACGGGATATCAAGAAATATTCACTGATCCATCTTATAACGGTCAAGTTATGGTAACTACTAATGCCCACATTGGGAATTACGGTATCATGCAAAAAGAAAGAGAATCTGAAAAAGTACAAATCTCAGGTTTGATTTGTAAAAACTTCACTAATGATTACTCTAGACCTTTAGCTGATCAGGATATCCAGAAGTATTTTGAAGAAAACAATATAGTCTGTATCTATGGTTTGGATACTAGAGCAATTGTTAAGCATGTAAGAGATAAAGGTGCTATGAACTGTATTATTTCTTCAGAGATAGATGATGTAGAAGAGCTTAAGAAAAGATTGTCTAAAGTACCTTCGATGGCTGGTTTAGAATTAGCCTCTAAGGTGTGTACCAATGAGGAATATACAATGGGAGATCCTGATTCTAATTTGAAAATTGCAGTGTATGATTTTGGGACTAAGAAAAATATCTTGAGGTGTTTTGTAGATCGTGGAGCCTATGTAAAAGTTTTTCCTGCCAAAACTGATTTATCTGTATTAAAGGAGTTTAATCCGGATGGATATTTTCTATCTAATGGACCAGGAGATCCAGAGCCGATGGGTTATGCAGTGAAAAATGTAAAGGAAATACTAGAATTAGAAAAACCAGTTTTTGGTATTTGTCTAGGTCATCAGATATTAGCAAGAGCTATGGATATTCCTACTTATAAAATGCACCATGGTCATAGAGGAATAAATCACCCAGTAAAAAATATTGCTTCTGGAAAGTGTGAAATAACTTCTCAGAATCATGGTTTTGGTGTAAGTCCTGAGGCACTTAAAAAACATGAGGATAAAATAGAAGTAACACACATCAATCTTAACGATGATACAGTAGAAGGTATTCGTATAAAAGGCAAACCGGCTTTTTCGGTACAATACCACCCGGAGGCTGCTCCAGGTCCACATGATTCTAGGTATTTATTTGATGAATTTATTGAGTTAGTAAAAAATAATAAGTAATAATGGCAGATATTCTTGATATACGAGCAAGAGAAATTTTAGACTCTAGAGGTAATCCTACTGTAGAAGTAGAAGTACTTACTGAAAATGGTTTCATCGGAAGAGCAGCTGTTCCTTCAGGGGCATCTACTGGAAAATATGAAGCAGTAGAATTGCGAGATGAAGATAAATCTAGATTTCTAGGTAAGGGAGTTCTCAAAGCATGTAAACATGTTAATGAAGATATTAGGTCTGCATTAATAGGCGAAAGTGTTTTTGAGCAGATCTATTTAGACACGGTAATGAATGAATTAGACGGTACAGATAATAAATCCGTACTAGGTGCTAATGCTATTCTCGGTGTGTCTATGGCAATTGCTAAGGCTGCAGCAGAGGAATCCGGTCAAGAATTATATAGATATATAGGAGGAATCAATGCTTGCATTCTTCCAGTTCCTATGATGAACATTCTTAATGGAGGATCGCATGCTGATAATAGTATAGATTTCCAAGAGTTTATGGTTATGCCTGTAGGAGCAGATACTTTTTCTGAGGGACTGAGAATGGGTGTTGAAGTTTTTCATGAACTTAAGAAAGTGCTTAAGAAGAAAGGATATTCTACTAATGTTGGAGACGAGGGAGGATTTGCACCGAACATTAAGTCTAATAAAGAAGCAATAGAAATAGTGCTTCACTCTATAGAATCAGCAGGGTACAAGCCTGGTGATGATTTTATGATCGCTATGGATGCTGCTGCTTCTGAATTTTATGACGAAAAAGAAAAGGTATATCATTTCCATCAATCCACAGGAGATAAGTTGACCTCAGATCAAATGATAGACTACTGGGCTGAGTGGGTTAATAATTATCCTATTCTTTCTATAGAGGATGGACTGCATGAAGACGATTGGGATGGATGGATCAAGATGACAGAAAAGCTAGGAGACAAAATACAAATAGTAGGTGATGATCTATTTGTTACAAATGCGGAGAGATTAAGAAAAGGTATAGATACTGGAGCTGCTAATTCTATACTTGTAAAAGTGAATCAGATAGGTTCATTGACGGAAACTATAGAAACTGTTGATATGGCGAATAGATCTGGATATTCTTCTGTAATGAGTCATAGATCTGGAGAGACGGAAGATACGACTATTGCTGATCTCGCTGTAGCGCTTAATACTGGACAAATAAAGACAGGATCTGCTTCTAGAAGTGATAGAATTGCAAAATATAACCAATTATTAAGGATAGAAGAGGAGCTAGGAGCACAAGGAGTATACCTTGGTAAGGCTATATTCTAAAGTATTTCATATATTTATATATAAATACTTTTTGTAATATGAGTGCAAAGAAGAAAAATGCTAAAAAAAGCATAGACGAAAATAATCGTTGGTACCTAAATAAATACATTCTATGTCTTATGATATTCATAGTCTGGATTATCTTTATGGATCAAAACAACTATTTTACACAGTCTAAACTAGATAAGTCAATAATCAAACTTGAAAAAGAAAAGGATAATTACAAGCAACTTTATGAAATTGCCTTACAAGACAAAATAGATCTAGAACGAAATCCAGAAAAATATGCAAGAGATAACTACTTTATGCATAAGGATAATGAACAGATTTTTTACATAAAAAAAGATAATAAAAATAACAATGAGCGTACTGGTCAATAAGAATTCTAAGATAATCGTACAAGGATTTACGGGTAAAGAAGGGAGTTTTCACTCTGAACAGATGATAGAGTACGGTACTAATATCATAGCAGGCGTAACACCTGGTAAAGGAGGAACAGAACATCTAGGTAAGCCTGTACTAAATACAGTTTATGATGCTGTCCAAAAACTTGGTGCAGATACCTCTATTATTTTTGTGCCACCTAGATTTGCCGCAGATGCTATAATGGAAGCTGCAGATGCAGGTATTAAAGTTATTATCTGTATCACGGAAGGTATCCCTGTTCAGGATATGGTAAAAGTAAAAGCTTATATAGAAGATAAGGACTGTCGTCTTGTAGGTCCTAACTGCCCGGGTGTGATGACACCTGGAGAAGCAAAAGTTGGTATAATGCCTGGGTTTATACATAATCCAGGTAGAATAGGTATAGTTTCTAGATCTGGAACGCTAACTTATGAAGCCGTAGATCAAGTAACAAAAGCTGGCTTAGGTCAATCTACTTGTATCGGGATAGGTGGAGATCCTATTGTAGGCACAACAACTAAAGATGCTGTAGAGCTACTTATGAATGATCCTGACACAGATGGAATCATCATGATAGGAGAGATAGGAGGATCTATGGAAGCAGACGCTGCGTATTGGGTAAAAGAACACGGTACCAAACCAGTGGTAGGTTTTATAGCAGGTCAAACTGCTCCAAAAGGAAGAACTATGGGACATGCCGGAGCAATTATCGGAGGTGAAGACGACACAGCTGAAGCTAAGATGAGAATTATGAAGGAATGTGGCATCGAAGTGGTAGCCTCACCAGCAGATATAGGTATCACAATGAAAAATCTACTATAAGTTTTAATCCCTGCTAGTTCTGGGATTTCTAACGATTTAAAAGAAGACCTTATACAACTAATTGTATAAGGTCTTCTCTGCTTTATATTATCAGCTAAGTTTTTAAATTCGGAGCCGAAAGAGCGCGATCTCCTTTTTATGTATGTAGAATATATTCTGAAGTGCTTGTTTGACATTGTAACTGTTAGGAAACAATAGAACTGTCAGTTACATTGACTGATTATATTTTAATCTAATCCAAAAAGGATCAGTTAAGAATATATTGATTTTATTTCTTTGCTTCTTTTACTCTCTTACCGAAATATTTTTTATCTGCAACAAGAAGACCGAAAGATTCGCAATTCTCTTTCCCAGTTTTTGAATGGTGGGCTCCATGAGCTCTTAATATCCCTTTAGAGTAAGAATTATCTAGTTGTCTGAACCATTTAAATCTTTGGTGTATATAAACATCATGGATAAGAAAATATATCAAGCCATAAATAGATATCCCTATACCGACAAATAATAAAGGAAATAAACCTATACCTAATGATCCTAAAATATAACAAGTAGCACTAGGAATAGCGAACACTATAAAAAACAAGTCATTCTTTTCAAAAAAACCTTCTTTTTCAAAATGTGGTTTGTGGTGATCTTCATGCCAACTCCATAAGAATCCATGCATGACATATTTGTGAGCAAACCATGCAACAAATTCCATACCTACTACAGCTGATAATGTTATAAGGAAATAGTGAATAGCAGTCATAGTTACGTGTTTGTAATTGGAACAAATATAAGATATAAAATGATTAGGAAAACTAGTTTTTTTTAGACTTACTTATAATATTAACATATATAACTATATTTTTTTTGGGTTTGACTAATATCAGAGAATGCTTTAATCTAGGCTCACTCTATTACCTCCTTTATCTAGGTAATTATCTTTCATTAAGGGTACTTCTACAAAAAAGTCTGTCCCTTCTCCATATTCTGTTTCAAAATATATATTTCCATTGAAAGAATTGATCATATTTAGTGATATAGCTAGTCCCAGTCCAGTCCCAGAGGACTTAGTGGTAAAGTTAGGCGTGAACACCTTATCTTTCATATCATCTGAAATTCCGGTACCATTATCATTGATTTTGATAATAGCTTTGTCATCTTGTTTATATAAGCTTATTTCTATCCTTCCTTTACGGGTATCTGGAATGGACTGGATAGCATTTTTGACAATATTATTTAGTATCCTTATTAGATGGTTTTTATCAGCGAACACGTAAATTTCATTGATAGGTTCAGTAAGTTTAATATCCATATCTTCTCTCTTTCTGAATAGATCATGGATGACCTCTACGACTTCATTTAAGATAACCTTTTCGTTAGAAGCTTTTGGTAGGGTTGCGAAATTTGAAAAAGCACTTGCTATTCCTGATAAATTATCTATTTGTTCTATAAGTGTATTAGAAATACGTTTTACAAGTTCTTTACTATTTTCTGGATTTTTCTTTATGGCTTGTTCTAAGTATTGGATACTTAACTTCATTGGAGTGAGAGGATTTTTGATCTCATGAGCTACTTGCTTAGCCATCTCTCTCCAAGCCATATCTCTTTCTGTCTTGGTCAGAATAGATACATTTTGATCTAATTTTTCTACCATCTCATTATAGTTTTGAATCAATTCTCCTATTTCATCTTGTGTTTCCCATTTTATAACTTCATTTTTGGTTCCTACCTTAAGTGTGTTTAATCTCCTTCCTAGCTCAGTAAGTGGTCGTGTTATAGACCTAGATACTGCTATGGCTATAGCACCCGCTATTAGAAATAGAAAGACATAGACATTAAGTATTGAAGAAAGAAAGTCGGTTATACTTAGTGTACCACCCCTTTTATTTGGTTTGTTATGTATCGAGATAAATCCTAATAATCCCATGGTACTATGCTGAAGAGGAAAATAGGCTTCTATATCATTTACTGATTTTATTTTTGTAAAGGTTTGGTTTTTATTGAGTTCCATCACATTATAGTATGGATAATATGGAAAAAGTTTTTCATTAGAAATTGATCTATTATAATTATATCCAGATGTATCATAGAATGTAGCATTTACATCATTAATACTGGCAATCATATCTATCTCATTTGAGATAACATTTTCAGCACTTTGGCGATCATACACATTCTTTATAGCATACTGTAGTGCATTATTTATAGTTATGACCTTATTAGTTATAGATTCTTGTTGGTTACTTTTTAGTATTTGATTAAAATAAATACTTGTTATCCAAGCTATAGAGAAGAAGGATAGAAGAATAAGAGAAATAATAACTAACTGAATTTTAATTCTAAGAGAACTAAAACTATCTAAGTATAGAGGAAGATTATCAAGTATTCTGAAACGTGAGTTGAAGATTGTAAAAAGGAAAATGAATAACCCTTCCAAACAAAAAATATAAGAAAATAGTGATATAGGCTTAAGTAATGAAGCATAAGTTTTGTTTGTATATAATACAACGTCTTGAGTAGGTCTACTTATAATATTTGAGATGGCATTATCAGTAATTATAGTATCGATAGATGCTATAGACAATAGTTCTGGCGGTATATCTAATTGACCATAATTTAGCTTATTATTGATGTAGATGCCATACTGATCTAGATCTACTGTAGGCTTTTCTTTTTCTTCTATTATGATATAGAAATTTTTTAAGGTTGTATTTTTAATTAGATAGGCACCAGAAAAAGGATCATATGAGATACTTTTATTTATAGCGCTAAAGTTTCTAACTGAGTTTTTAAAAGTAGAATGATCTTGAAAGGAATTGATTAATCGAGACCTACCTGAGATTTCAAAGAAGTGAATTGACTTAATTAAGAAATGAGACAAAGTATCTAATTCTGTTTCCAGATAGGATATGATATCAGATTCTGATAACTTCGCATCATTAGGAAGTATACTTATTTTATTTATCAGTTCAGTATTATAGATTTCTTTATCTAAGTCACTTATGAAGTCTGCATCTATTCTGTTCGATGGTTGGTATAATTTGACAAGATTACTTTTTAAAGTTTTTATCTCTTGCTGTATAGAATAGAAATAAAGAACTGAAGCTAAGAATGCAGCATGGATAATCATCCACCATATAAGCCAGGTTATATTTTGTGATTTTTGCTCAAAAGAAATATCTCCTGTAAAATAATAGATAACTAGAAATATAGAAATAGGTATGAGGGGAATCGTTAGGCCTAATATAAGATAACAGAGTAGGTAAGAAATAAGAAATACGCAAAGACTAATTATTTTCCCTTTAGAAGTCTTAGTTCTGAGGGCCATCCCTTTTCTAAACAAAATCAAGATTCCCATAAGCACATGGATAGAACCTAAAGCTGTCGCTATCTGAGATCCAGCACTAAATTCTAATATTTCGAATTGTATACCTGAAATTCCATTCAAAGTAATCTGAATAAATCCTATAAAAATTCCGATCATAATTCCGGCAACTCCTATACTTGAAACTTTTACTAGAGAGCTTGTAGCATCAAGCTTAACTCTAGAAATTATGATGGACATTACCAAAAAGAGTGTACCAGAAACGAAGAATGCTCCTGCACTTATAAATTTACCTAAGTAGAAATTTTCTGGAGTAAAAATACCTATAGGCTGGAAACAGTTGTAAAATTTTGTAGATAGGGATAGAATTATAAATAAAGTAATAACACCAATTGTCTTTAAGGTAAATTTGATAGATCTAGCTTGTTTTGATTCTTTTAGTACCCAAAGGATCAAACTAGCAATACTGATTAGATAAAAAATAAGCTTGAGCCATTTTATTAGGCCTACTGGAGAGTAGGATAGAGAATTATATTCATTCTTATTTTTAGCAAAATCTATATACTCACAATATGTATAACTAAAATTCTTAATGTTTTTATCTATACATATCCTCCCATCTTTAGGTCTATATATTTTGTCTTTTACAATGACATGAGGTGCTGATTTTCCCGACCAGAATTCTAAGTTTTGTTTGTCATCATATAGAAAAAACTCTTTTCTCTCTTCCTCTAGATTATCTATAAGTAGTCTAATCTTTTCTTCGGTATCTGCGTGGTTTACTTGATTGAATATATCAGTAGCTGTATTGGATAGTCGTTTGGTAGTACCTTCGCTCTTAGCTATTTTTTCTTTTACATTGAAAGCATCCTGGACATACTCTATTATTTGGAGTAACAGAAATAGGCTTCCAGAGATAGCAGCAGCATACAGTAAATATTTTGCTTTCAGCATAATTACGCTAAAATAAATAATTTACATATTAAAAAATAGTATAATATATTCTAATTTCACACTTATCGTTATAATACGCTATCTTTGTAGTTCTATCGCTGCATACATAGGTATGGAGAGGAAAGTCCGGACAACGTAGAGTACTGCACCACTTAATAGGTGGGATCTTGAGTAATTCAAGGTACAGAACAGTGTCACAGAAAATATACCGTCTCACTATGTAAGTAGTGCGATAAGGGTGAAAACGTGAGGTAAGAGCTCACGAGAATAGGTAGCAATATCTATTCTGGATAAACCTTGCAGGTTGCAATGCCATGTACATTTCGGTTCGTAAGAAAATGGTGACTCGCCAGAATGTTATTATTATAACATGCCGAAAGGGGTAGGCAGATGGATCTTAACTTAGGTTAGGACTAGATAAATGATAGAACTTGACTTGTCAAGTACAGAATCCGGCTTACACAAAATAAAAAAGAGGCTTATTTCGCAATAGGCCTCTTTTTATTTATAAGGATTCTAAAAACTAGAATCTAAAATATTAATTGTCTCCTCTAGCTGATTGGAAATCATATAACATAGAGAATCTAAGAGTATTATCTAGAGGGTTTCTTCTATTGTTAGTAGGCGTTAAGTAAGCAAGATTAAGTCCAAATACATTGTACTTGAGACCAACTCCTAAGGTTAGATATTGTCTATCTCCTTTTTCAGGATGCTCATAAAAATATCCAGCTCTCACCGCAAATTGCTTATCATACCAATACTCTATTCCAAATGAGTAGCTTAATTCTTTGAACTCTTCTGAAGCACCTCCTTGCGCATCAGAAAATGAACCAAATACACCAGAGAATAGACCTTTTTGTCTGTAGTCAGGAATATCATCTCCATCAGTAGAACAATCAAAAGGAATCTCATTTCCTTCTTCATCTATTGTTGTACAAAGAATAGGTGAAGGGGCTAATAATTTATTAATATCTAAAGCAAATGTAATAGTATTATATTCGTCAAAATTAAGTTCCATAGCAGCTCCAAGTCCAAAATTCCCAGGCAAGAAATCTTTTATAGTATTTCCTGTATAGGTTACTTTAGAGCCGATATTAGATAGGGTTAGTCCCATACTGAATTTTCCACCGTTAGCAACTAGGTTATTTTCTTTGATATACTGTAAAGATATATCTGCTGCAAAAGCATTAGCAGAAACTATCTCTATACCATTAACAGTTTGACCAGAAGCTAAGTTAGAGTAGATATATTTTCCCGTAAGACCTGCAGAGAAATTATCACCAAGTTTTCTGGAGTAGGCAACAGCAAATTCCATTTCTCTAGGACTACCAGTTCCTGCTGGATCTCCGTTAATATCAGTAAAGTTGATATCCCCGAGAGAGAAGAATCTTAAGCTGAAACCTACAGTTTGTAATTCATCAATTTGCTTATATCCTGAGAGATATGCAAGATAGACGTCATTAAGGCCTAAATTTCTGAGCCATGGCGTATAAGTTACTCCTAAGCCTACTTCTTCTTCTGCAAAAGCTAGTTTGGCTGCATTATAATGTAAAGAGCTTGCATCAGCACTTGTGGCGATACCTGCATCCCCCATAGCACCTCCTCTTGCATCTGGAATAATTCTTAAAAATGGCATTGCAGTTAATATTGTGTTAGGCACACAATCTCCATTTACATCTGTTACACAGTTAGCGAATGGGTTAAATACTCCTGCTTGAGCTCCTACGTAGTTTGTTACTCCTAATGATAGGATAAAAGTTAAAATAATAAATTTTTTCATCGGACTTTTCTAGTAAAAAATTGAGTTAATTCATTTTGATGAGTTTCTGGAAATCACTCTCCCTCGTTGCATCACTTTCTAATGAACGTAAATTTATTTTATATAAGTATATTCCATTAGCAAGATTTGAACTATAATCATCATTTCCATCCCAGAATTGGCTATCAAATCGATAACCTGATGCAAAGCTAGTATTTGTTATGGTTTTTACAAGTTTCCCAGACATAGTATATATCTGAATAGAAATTTCTATATTTTGGCCAGCTAAGTCATGCTCAAAAGTGAAATTTGTAGTAGTGGAAAATGGATTTGGATAATTGGAGACATTTAGCACTTTTTCTTCATCTTCCTCAACAACTCTAAATTCTAATTCTGCTTCTGTAGAGTTATTAGAAATATCCCAAGCTTTTACGCTGATGGTATGCAAACCTGGTTCCAAGTCATTGAGTGGAAATCTTACAATACCTTTCATGAAATTGTCAGTCTCTGCTTCATAGAAATTATTAAGGATAAAAGAAGAATTAACATTGCCATCTAATACTCCTAAAAGATCGTGACCTATACTGGTCCCACTTATATTGATACCGAAATCATCTTCAAGCTCCACAAGTAATATAGGAGAATCATCTGTAATGCCTCCTGGAACGAAAGAATTATCATTCATATAAAGATTTACAATAGGGGGGAGATCATCGGCTGTAGCAGTCTCAGATGAACCTCCTATTATTAATTCATCAAAATATCCTCCAGCATCTCTTGATACCTGATCCGTAGCGTAAAGACTCAGTTTACCAGTTCCTATATTAAAGTTTATATCCTTCGGAATAAAAAACTCAATCGAAAACTGACCGTTTTCAACAGATGCTGATCCTTTATATAATATGTTTTCTCTGACCTTGAATTTTTTGACATTACTTTTTTCATCGTTAGCTAGTGTTTCTAGTTCTTTTTCCTTATCAAATAATGTTACATAGATTTTACCATTAAAATCCGAAAGAAGATTCTCTTGGTAATCCTCTACCACTCCATTAAGTTTTATCTTATCTAAGGCTTTCAAAGTATCACTAGTTATTTCTGATAAGGTTTTCCCATTGATCGCACGTATAGAAATATTGTGCTCTGGTATAGAAAGGCGCATTGCAGGATCTCCCATCAATGCAAATTTTCTAGAATTTACGCTAGTTGTATCTTGTGAGTTGGAGTTTTTGGCTCGCTTCATTATTTCACCTATACGTAATGTTTTTCCTTCTTCTCTTGTGAATATATGGTCAAAAACTGCTTCTGTCAATCGCTTATTCTGAAAAGAATAAACAGCTCTCACAGTTGTAAATAGAGCAACAGCTCCCCCAGCATCTCTTGTTATGGTTGCTTCTCCTGCGGTAAGAATTCCAGGATCATCGTAACCTGTAAATGAACAAGTTGCAGTAATAATAACTGGGAGCTTGCTAGGGTTATCCCATTCGAGGATATCATTTACAGTAAGAACTCTTTCTTGCGCCCATCCTTTAGGTCCTCCATGGCCTAAGTAGTTTAGAATTAACTGACCTTTAAAAATATTATTATTTATCTTTTCAGTGGCTGCAGGAAATCTTGCGCCGCCTGGCGTTACTTGTTGAACAAAAGCATCGAAATAAACTTTTTCTTGATTAAAAATAGGATTATTGTCTTGTACTTTGTTCGCTATCTCATCAGCTTGGTTGATGTGAGTATTGGTATCTTCATCATCTGCCGTAAAACCTAGATTTTGTCGCCACTCGCCATGTGCTTCAGGAGATGTTTCATAGTATATTATTTTATCCACCATAATATTAGCCTCTTCTGGGCTACCAGCAGGAAGTCTCCCCACAGCGAGGTCTATAGCTCCTTTAAGATTAGGTAATCCTTCATTATCACTTATTAGGGCATAGTAATCATCTGTAGGAAAAGCATCTATGGGATCTAGAGATTCTATAGTTTCATATACTGGAATATAATTCTGGAATTCCAAAGCAGGATCATTACCAACATAATCATAAGAACCATCACCAAGTAAGAGTAAGAAGTTGAAATCACTATTTGTTAGAGATAGGTGTCTAGCAAAATCTCTTATAGCTGTAGGATCTACTTTGCCAGAAGAAAATTCATTATATATTTTATCAACATTTATCAAAGTAGTTGCTATTGGATTGTGACTTCTTCTATGTTCTGCTAGTCTATTTGCAGCTTCACTGAAGTTTGAATGATAAACAATAGCATATTCTGTATCTGATATACTATGTAAATCTTGGTTTTCTATCCTGTTTAGAGAAACTGGTTGTTTCGGGTCTGTATCAACATTAAATGCATATAGTTTTTTCAGATTGTGATTAGTACTGATTTTTACAGAAGTAATATTTGCACTTCTGTTACCCGTAACATCAGCAATAGACTCTGGACCAGTAACATCCCAGACAGTTACTGGGATTGATGACTCTATATTGTATTCTATTATGTCGAATTCGAGTAATCTCGTATCGTAGAAAAGATATGGATTACCAGTGTAGTTATTTTCTACTCCACTTGTTAGTTCTATATAATCTAACCATCCTTCCGCTGCGCTATTTCCATTTTTTTCAAAAGAAATATCTACCTGAGGATTATCAGAGTTTAAAATTACTTTTTCGTTAAAGGTGCTATTTTTAGCATATTGAAATTCTATTCTATCTATATCTACTGATCCTATATTTTTCTCAAATTCTTGGTCGTCCACAGTAATAGATATTCTAGAAGAGTTATTGCTCCTCCCTGCAAATACTGCTTTTAATTTAGCTTCATAACCTTGCTCCCTATTTGGAAAGCTGAAACTTTGATTAAAGTTTTGGTTAACCTGATTCGTAAAAATTTCGCCATACCATGTCTGACCAGATCCCTGAGTAGAAGCAAAAGAACCTAAAAGGTTTACTTTTTCTATCTCATGCCTAATAGATTTTTCATAAAAGTTAGTGCTTACTTCTGCAGTACCATCGATTGTTTTATTTTCTATTCGGGCTCCATTTTCAACATTTAATCTTAAGAAATAGAAATTAGAAGTAGAATAAGTGTTTTTTTCAAAATTACAACTTTGTCCATCATCAGCAATTCTCCACAAATCTGGCCCATCAGCATAAAATAGGATGTAGTCATTTTCGCCAAAGTTTCCATCTTCTCCACCTTGTACAATTATATTATTTTCTACTAGATCATAGGGTCTGTCTTTGGAGATAAGCTCAGGAAGTTTTCCACCACCATTGCCAAAAATTTGTATTTGCTGAGGATTAATATTAGAGATCGATATACCAGAACTAGTAAGAAAACTGGCATCTAATTTATATATTCCCGCCTCTTTCACCTCTATTTTATATATTTCGCCTTCAGACAAGATTGAATTTTGTCCATTAAGATTTACATTAATCAATAAAGAAGACACTAAAAGATATAAAAAAATGCTAAAATTGACCTTCATGTTTATTTTTATTGAGTTACGAATATGTAAACGATATAAATATCGTTCTAATTGTGAATGATTTCTTGTTAAAGTATGAATTTAAAAAGACATTTCTATAAATTAATTATTTTCATTTTACTGGCTTGTAACAGTTCGTTGCAGGCTCAGGATCCAGTTTATTCGCAATTCTATAATTCTCCTCTACAGTTGAACCCTGCATTTGCTGGTAATACGACATATCCTTTATTTCATGTAAACTCACGTGTTCAGTGGCCTAATTTGTCAAATGCATATACAACTTATTCGGCTTCCTATGATCAATATTTTGAACGAACTAACAGTGGATTAGGTTTAAATATTTTAGCAGATGATGCAGGAAATGGTATATTAAAGACTATTAACATCGGAGGTATCTATTCCTACAGGTTGAGATTACAAGAAGGTTATAACATAAAAATAGGTTTAGAAGCGGCTTATGTACAGACAAGGTTAGACTGGAGCAAGTTGATTTTTAGTGATCAAATAGATCCAGGCTCAGGTATAATAACTTCAGGAGGAACCATCCTACCATCTACAGAAGTAGAACCTAATAATCTTAATTCGGGTTATCTAGACATATCTACGGGATTCCTATTATATAATCCATTGTTTCACATTGGTTTAGGATTAAAACATGTAAATAATCCACAAAATGCCTTATTAGAAGGAACACAAACATTCATAGGGGTTCCAACTAGATTTACATTACATGCTGGTATGCAAATAAATTTTGATAGAGGCAATAAAGTAGATGAGGGGTCGTTTATTTCTCCGAATGTATTGCTGATCAAGCAAGGTGGTTTCTATCAGATCAATATTGGTGCCTACACAAGTATAAGGCAACTTCTAGGAGGAGTCTGGTACAGACACACATTTAATAATTCAGATGCTATAATTTTTTCTATTGGAGCAAAAGTAGATGCTTTTAAGATACAATATAGCTTCGATTATACTGTATCAGAGTTAAGTATAAATTCTGGAGGAACACATGAGATAGGTATAAAAGTAGCTTTAGAAAGTCTTGGTCCTAGGAAATCAAAGTATAATGATTGTTTAGCAATGTTTAGATAATGAAATTTAGGAATGATTTCTGTTATAGAATATTCGATCATTCGTTCTTAATTTATATATTTGTCAGCCTAATAATTAGTTTTAAATTCTAATATGAAAAATATCTTAAAATTAACATGTTCATTACTAGTATTAAGTCTAGCCATAGCTTCTTGTGGAAAGAAGGGCGGCGAGGCATCTTCTGCCACTGGATGGGAGTATAATGATACAGAATGGGGTGGATTTGAAAAGTTAGATTACGAAGGTCAGGTAACTGGACCTAACTTAGTACCTATACAGGGTGGAACATTTATGATGGGACTTGCACAGCAAGATGTAACCTATGAATGGAATAATACACCAAGAAGGGTAACAGTATCATCTTTTTATATGGATGAGACAGAAGTTTCTAATATAAACTGGAAAGAATATCTATACTTCTTAAAAAGAGTATATAAATCTTATCCTCAGGTTTATGTTGATGCTTTACCTGATACCTTATGCTGGAGAGAGGAATTATCATTTAACGAACCTTTAGTAGAGACTTACCTTAGACATCCATCTTATGACGATTATCCAGTTGTAGGTGTAAGTTGGTTACAAGCACAAGAGTTTTGTACTTGGAGATCAGATAGAGTTAATGAGATGCTACTTATAAGAAGAGGTATATTTAATCCTAATCCACAAGATCAGGCAGATTCAGAAACCTTTAATACTAAGGCATACCTAAGTGGACAATACGAAGGTAACGTAAGAAAGAATCTAGAGGATAAAACTACAGGTGGTGAGAGAGGAGTGAAATTTGAAGATGGAATTATGTTGCCTAACTATAGATTGCCTACAGAAGCTGAGTGGGAATACGCTGCATTAGCTCTTCAAGGGAATCAATCTACAAGTAAAGACGAATTAATAACGGATAGAAGATATTACCCATGGGATGGTAATACAGCGATATATAAGAAGCGTAACGCTCAGCAAGGACAGAAGCTAGCTAACTTTAAGAGAGGAAGAGGTGATTATATGGGTATGGCAGGAAGACTGAATGATGCTGCATCTACTCCTGGTCCTGTTAGAGCTTATTTGCCAAATGATTTTGGTCTGTACAATATGGCTGGAAATGTAAGTGAATGGACTCAAGATGTTTATAGACCGATGACTAGTATGACCTTAAGTGATCCTGAGAATCATGATTTGAACCCATTTAGAGGAAATAGATTCGAAGAATTAGTTTTAGATGAAAATGGTAAGCCAATCAAAAAAGATAGTCTAGGTAGATTGCAATATAAGCTTGTAGAGGATGATACCTTAGGATTAAGAGAAAACTATAGAAATGGAGATGTAAGAAATTTTGATGATGGTGATCAGGAAGAGTTTGTAAAATATGGATACGGAGAAACTACCTTAATACATGATGAGTCAAGAGTTATCAAAGGAGGATCTTGGGGAGATAGATTATATTGGTTGTCGCCAGGTACGAGAAGGTTTAAAGATGAGGAAAAGTCAGATAGAACATTAGGATTTAGATGTGCAATGATCAGAGTAGGTAGTTCTACAGGAAATCAAGATGCTGGTGGCCTTCAGTTTAAGGAAAAAGCCCCAAAAGTTGATAGAAGATTTAAATAGCATTTGTTTATAAAATAAAATTATATAGTCCATGTGAATTCGTTTGCATGGACTATTTTTTTTTAGATATGGAGATTTCAAAATTATATGAAATATTTATAACGTCTGAGGGTATCAGTACAGATACGAGAACTATTAAGAAGGGACAGATCTATTTTGCTCTGAAAGGAAAGAACTTTGATGGAAATAGATTTGTAAAAGATGCAATAGGAAAAGGAGCAATTGCAGTTATTGCCGATGATTCTAATATCCAAGAAAATAATAAAATATATACAGTAAAAGATAGTTTACATTTTTTACAAAAATTAGCTCTGTATCATAGAAAAGCAATGAAAGTTCCTATTATTGCCATCACAGGCTCTAACGGTAAGACTACCACTAAGGAATTGCTATATAATGTATTATCCCAGAAATATAATGTGCTTAAAACAGAAGGTAATTTAAACAATCATATAGGAGTACCACTTACACTGCTAAAAATCAAAAAGACTCATGAGTTAGCCATAATTGAAATGGGTGCTAATCATCTTAATGATATACAAGAATTATGTGAGATAGCCGATCCTGATTATGGACTTATAACTAATGTGGGTAAGGCACATCTAGGAGAATTTGGAAGTTTTGAGAATATAATACAGACAAAAACTGAGATGTATAGATATTTAGCTGGAAAGGGAACTGTGTTCCTGAATTCTAAAAATGAGATATTGCGAACAAATAAACCCAAAAATCTAGAAGTCATCTTGTATCTAGATGAAAGAGTTGAAGTGGTTGAAAGTGCTGATAATTATCTATCACTAAGTTATAAGGGGCAAATCATAAATACTCAGTTGTTTGGAAGTTATAATGTTGAAAATGTAATTGCTGCAATTGAGATAGGAGCATATTTTAAAGTGAGTTTAGAACAAGCTAAGTCTGGTATAGAAAGTTATTTTCCAGAGAATATGAGGTCTCAGGTCAAAATGATTCAAGGAGTAAAGTTTGTAATAGATAGTTATAATGCTAATCTAAGTAGTATGAAAGCTAGCATAGATAGTTTCAAAAATTTTTCAGAGGAAAAAATTCTTATTCTGGGAGATATGCACGAAATGGGTATTTATGCTGATGAAGTTCATAAAGAAATCCAAAATTATATTGAATCTGATCAATATTTTGACATTATATTCATAGGTCAGCACTTTTTTGACAATAGAATAATTGAGAGTGCATCTTATTATATGGAACTTAGTAACTACTTAACTAAAGTAGATACCAGTGCATTTGAAAATAAGGCTGTCTTGCTTAAGGGGTCTAGATCTATGGGCTTAGAAAAGGTTCTAAACTCTTTCAAGAAGGTGTAATATACGATCACTTGTACCTTCATCACAAATAGAAAGATAGTCTTCATATAAACAAGGAATAAATGAATTAGTAATAGAAGGATGTTTTAGCCACCATCTATTAGAAGTATTATTCTTCACGAATTCTAGTTCAATATCTAGTGATTTAGAATTGACTATATAGGATGTAGAATTGGTTATGTCTAGCTTGTCTTGCTTACAGAGAGAAACCCCTTCTAGATAATACCAAACAATTAGAGCAATAGCCTTAGCTTGAGAAAGATGTGTGATAGCAGGAAAGGTTATGTTCAAATATTTGTTTTGAAAAGAGAGCCCAGCATATTTAGCTATTTGACAAATTTCTAAAATACTAAATCCGACAGGAGATCCTTCTGGATTATTTATTTCTGAACTTTTTATAACATTGAGATCGATTAATAAATAATCTGAATCTCTGATGTAAGGTTCTAGGGTATTTACTTTGCCTGATAAGCTTCCTAGGCCTAAAATAGTAGGAACATTTTTATTTTTTTCAAAATCATAAGAATTCAAGTGCCTCTGAATCCCCGCAAAGACAAGTTTAGAAGAATTATTTTGGTAATCCTTTGCTAATTTGTTAGTGCAAATAATACCTTTTAATTTTTTAGTATCTAAATTAAGTACCGAACTCAACACTATATGACGGCTGTTCGACGCTTCAAATAGATCTATAAGTTCTTTAATATTTTCTAATGAGCCCTCTTTTAAGGTCCCTAGATTTCCAAGGTGTACACCTTGTAGGTTGCTTATTATCTTGTAAACCTCATTAATGACAGAATTATCTATTGAGTTTAAAGCTGATATTGAAGCATCTATAATGGTATTATCTTTTCCTTTAAGTTGTAATCCATTGATAATATTGTTTGGCACAAGATTTGGACTTACATCCATTGGATTAAATAATTTTGAAAACATATTAAAATTTTTACTAATATATTGTTTTTCTAGAAATAATTTGTTTGATTTATTTTTTTAAATGCTGATTATTTTAGGAAATAAATATTAGATTTGTGTTGATTATACTGAATTGACTACGGATTTTTAAGTTTTTTGCAATTAAAATGTACTCCTTTTGCAAAAGCTGCGTCTTTAGTTGGTAACATATTAAATTTATTTCATAGTTTTACAGAACGAAATTTTAAGAAAAAAGATACTTCTATGACACGTACATTACTTTTAGGATTCATTAGCATGCTCTTGTGTGTGAATATTTTTGCCCAAGAGGTTGAAGAAGCTGTTGAAGAAACAGTTGAAGACGTCAATGACACATGGAGAACACCCACCATTACTGATGAGATGACAGTTGATTCTGATCAAAACAAGCAATGGAGAATGGGAGAAGAAAAATTCTCAGCAAAACCCAAAAATGCTTGGGAATTAGGAATTACCCTAGGACATTTCCATATTAATGGTGATGTTGTTTCAGACTTACCATCAGGTTTTGGTATTGGATTACACTTAAGGAAAGCTATAAACTACTTTTTCTCATGGAGACTTGAGGCAATGTATAGTAAAACATCTGGTTTGGATGATAGACTTCAGTCAGTTAATGTTTTAAGACTTGATAATAGAGGTATAGATTTTAGCCCATATGGTACAAACGGTAGAACATACAGAAATTTCAAAACATCTAACATAGGTGGAGATTTCTCTATACTATTTAATTTTGGAAACTTATTGTTCCACAAGCAAAGAAACAAATGGAATGGTTATGTAGGTTTAGGTGTAGGTCTAATCAGCACTAGTGTTGAGATGAACTACTTTAATGACGGAGCTGCATATGATTGGTCTTCAGTTCAAGGACAAGAAAATTCAAGAGCAAAGAGAAGTGATATCAAAGCTTTACTAGACGATTCTTACGAATCTAGTTTTGAGAATGATAGAGGTGTTAATTTCTTCCATGACAACGGAAGCTTATTTCCAACATTTGTTGGTACATTAGGTATCTCTAGAAAAATAGGGAAGAGATTTAATCTTTCATTAGAGCACCAAATATTTGCTCAAGATTATGATCAGTGGGATGGTCACGAATATAGAACTACATTTGATCAAACAAATGATAGTGATATCGGACATTACACTAACATTAGATTTGCTTTCAACTTAGGAAACTTTGATAAAGTATCTGAGCCACTATATTGGTTAAATCCTCTTGATGGAACAATGAATGATATAGCTAATCTCAAGCAAAGACCTCAATTAGATCTTGAAGATACAGATGGTGATGGTATCATTGATATGTTAGATCAAGAGCCAAATACTGCAGACGGTTGTCCAGTTGATACAAGAGGTGTTACTTTAGATAGTGATGGTGACGGACTTGCTGATTGTAAAGATGCTGAGATATACAGCCCGCCAGGATATCCTGTAGATGGAAAAGGTATTGCTCAGGTACCAGTAGCAATTACGACAAATGATGTAAATGATATAGTTGATACGAAAATAGCTGCTATACCAAAACCTGCTCCTGCAGGAAGAACTGGATGTAGTGAGTGGTTTTTACCTATGATTCACTTTGATAACGATAAGTATACTATAAAGTCAGAATTCTACGGTCAACTTCATCATGTTGCTGAAGTAATGACTATGTGTCCAGAAGTTTGTGTAACAGCTCACGGACATACTGATCCTAGAAACTCTAACGAGTATAACAATGTTTTATCTTACAATAGAGCAAACGGAGCTGTTGATTACTTAGTGTCTAAGTACGGAATTGATAGATCTAGATTCAACATAATGTATGGTGGAGAGGATAGTCCTTTAGTTTCAGGAAATAGTTCTTCTCAAAACTATATGAATAGAAGAGTTGAGTTCAGAGTATGTAAAGGAGGCGATTCTAATATGGGTAGACCAGCTGGTGTAAATGCAGGTTCTGCGGTAAAAACTGGTGGATACTTCAACGGAAATAAAAATTCAGGATATTAATAAATAGTATTCAGATCAAAATATTAAAGGCTAGCATTCAATTGTTAGCCTTTTTTTTATTCTTTTTTTAGAAGAGAGTAGTGATTATTCTTTCTTTTATGAATATTTGTGCTTTGAATATGTTCAAAAGACATGATCTTTTTAAGTTTCTAATAATATTAATAAGAAAAACTTAAGGTTAGATAAACATCCCTAGAAAAAATTAAAATATTTGGCCGGTTAGTTTATGAAATGATATTCTTTAGCCGGTTTATTTTTAGTACGATTGTTTCCTTAGTCTAATATGTTGTAAAAGATCTTCTTTTGGCCTATCCTATAACAATATTCTTAGCAAAAGTAACTTAGGCAATAGAAAAAGCCTCGTTAGTAATACTAACTGAGGCTTTATAATTTATAAGTAAAGAGCTTTCTACTTAGATTAAACAAGTAGTCTAACAGGGTTTTCTAAATAAGCTTTGAAAGACTGAAGGAACTGAGCGCCAGTTGCCCCATCTACTATCCGATGATCACATGATAGTGTTACTTTCATAATACTTGCAGGAACTATCTCTCCATCTACTACAATGGCTTTATGAGAAATACCTCCAACTGCTAGAATACATGCATCTGGTGGGTTGATTATAGCAGTAAACTCATCTATACCGTACATTCCTAAGTTGGAAATTGTAAAAGTATTGCCTTGCATTTCAGATGGTTGTATTTTCTTAGACCTTGCTTTACCCGCCAGTGTTTTTACTTCTGCATTGATTGTTGAAAGAGATTTAGTATCTGTATTCCTAATTACAGGAACTACAAGTCCATCCTCTACAGCAACAGCTACTCCTATATTTATGTCTTTATGGTAAGTAATTTTATCACCATGCCAGGAAGCATTTATTTTTGGGTTTTTTCTTAGAGCTGCAGCAGAAGCTTTTACAACTAAGTCATTAAATGATATTTTAGGAGGAGCTAATTCGTTTATTTGCTTTCTCGCTGCTATCGCTTCATCCATAATAATTTCCATGGTTAGATAGAAATGAGGTGATGAAAATTTACTTTCTCCTAATCTTTTGGCGATTGTTTTTCTCATTTGAGAAACGGCCACATCTCCGTATACAAAATCTTCTAATACTTGTGCTTCAACATTTGACGCCGAATTAGTTTGTTGCGGCACATAGTTTATTATGTCTTTTTTCACTATTCGACCACCTTCCCCAGAGCCAGATACTAAACTGATATCTATACCTTTTTCTTTTGCAAGGGATTTAGCCAGGGGAGAAGCCTTTAAATGATCGCTAGAAGCAATACCTCCAGTATTACTGATAGCTTTGGCTTCGACCTTAGGAGCTACTATGTCTTTAGTGGGAGCAGCTACAGGTTCTTTTAGTTCTTCTTTTTTTGGTTCTGCCTCTTCTTTCGTAGAGCTGGATTCTTTTTCAGCATCTTTTAATTGGGATTTATAGTCTTCACCTTTTTCACCAATTATTGCAATAATACCATCCACGGGGACAGGGCCAGATTCTATGCCTATATATAATAGAAAGCCTTCATTATAAGATTCTAACTCCATTGTGGCTTTATCTGTTTCAACTTCGGCAAGAACATCTCCTGGTTTTACTTCGTCGCCTACTTTCTTTAACCACGATACTATATTACCTTCTTCCATAGTATCGCTTAATCTAGGCATTCTTATTATTTCGGCCATTGTATTGATTTTTATTAAAGATCAAAAATAATAACTAATAGGAACATTAATATGTTTAAGTAGAATTACTTAAAAGAAATTTATCATTAAATAATTACTATTTTTACTTCAATAATAGCCAATTATGAAATATTCCTCAAAGTTCTTGCAAGAAGCGGTTGAAGCGATGAGTAGTTTACCCAGCGTAGGTAAGAAATCTGCTTTGAGAATGGTCTTGCATTTAATAAAGGATGATACCGAAAAACTATCTTCTATAGTGAATAGTCTCACTGAGTTAGACCAAAATCTAAAGACTTGTTCTAGCTGTTATAACTATTCTGACGATTTAATCTGTAATATATGTAAAGATTCAAGTAGAGTGAAAGACACTATTTGTGTAGTAGAATCAGCTCGTGATGTTATGGCTATAGAAGAGACAGAGCACTTTAGAGGTATGTACCATGTGTTAGGGGGTGTTATCTCCCCTTTAGAAGGGGTAGGTCAAGAAGATCTTAATATCGCCTCTTTGGTAGAAAGAATAGAAGATTCTAATGTAAAAGAATTAATAATGGCGCTTAGTCCTACTGTAGATGGAGATACAACAGTTTTTTACATTTCCAAAAAATTAGAAATGGCCGATGTAAATATATCTACTATAGCAAGAGGTGTATCATTTGGTGGCGAGTTAGAATATGCTGACGAACTTACCTTAGGTAGATCTATTATCTCCAGGATTCCGTACTCCCTCAAGACAGATTAATACTGATAAATTTAAAAATGGATATTAGTATCATTATTGTTAATTATAATGTCAAATTCTTTCTGAGGCAGTGTCTAAATTCCATTTACAAATCTAAAACCAATCTATCTTATGAAGTTTGGGTTGTAGATAATAATTCTCAAGATCAGTCGGTATCAATGATCAGAGATGAATTTCCAGATGTAAGTTTAATTTGTAATGACAAAAATATTGGGTTTTCTAAGGCTAATAACCTTGCTTTAGAAGAAAGTAAGGGGAAATATGTACTATTCCTTAACCCTGATACAATTGTTATGGAAGACACTTTAGAACTTAGTTTTAGATTTGCTGAAAGTGCGGATAATTTTGGAGCATTAGGTGTGAAGATGATAGATGGAGCTGGGAATTTTCACCCAGAATCAAAAAGGGGATTTCCTACGATTTGGAATTCTTTTTGTCGTATGTCAGGACTTTTTAAACTATTTCCTACGTCAAAAAAAATTAATGGTTATTATCAAGGAAATCTATCCGAAAATAAAATAGCAGAAATAGAAGTACTATGTGGTGCTTTCTTTTTTGCAAGTAATTCTCTTATCAAAGAAATTGGTGGTTTTGATGAGGATTATTTTATGTATGGTGAAGATATCGATCTATCTTATCAAGTAAAAAAACGAGAAAAAAAAATCTATTACTATCCAGAAACGTCTATAATTCATTTTAAAGGTGAGAGCGGTAAAAAGCTGGATAGTACTTATCTGAAATCGTTTTATGGAGCTATGCTTACTTTTCTAAAGAAAAATTCTAAATCAAAAGTTACTAAATTACTATTGCCTTTTCTTTCTATAGCAATACTTGTTAAAGCGAGTATTACGGTTATAAATAGGGTAGTGGGTAAGTACATATGGTTATTGATAGATTTCATTTTATTGATCAATATAATTTTGATTGTTAAGAATATCTGGGCCGTTTTTTATTATAAAGAGCCTAATTACTTTGATAGTTCTCCCGTGGTTAGTACAATATATATATTCAGTTTTATTTGGGTTTGTGGATTATATATTGGAGGTAAGTACGATAATAAATATAAGATTAAGAGTGTTTTTTTAAGCTACGTTCTTAGTAGTTTTCTGATTTTTTCTATCTACGCTTTATTACCTGAGGAACTTAGATCTTCTAGGTTTTTAAATATTGTTGGCCTTCTCGCGGGATTAGTAATATTCCCATTTTCATTGGCTTTTAAAAACTATATCACGGGTAATAGTTTCTCTTTGATAAAACAAAAGAAGGTAAAAATAATAACAGTTGGATCGAAAAAAAGCTCAGTGATGTTAGGTGAGCTTATAAGTCGAAATAATGAACATGCAATTATATTAGGTAATGTAAATACTTTCAAGGATGGTTTTTCTTTTGGAATTATAGACGACTTAGAAACTATTGTAAAAGAACTTAGAGTTGACGAGATTATATTTTCTAGTTCCGATGTTGAGAATCAACAAATTTTAACTTGGATGTCAATATTAGGGCATACCTATAGTTTTAAAATATCATCCATAGATAATTTTAGTTTATTATCCAGTAATTCTTCTAAGAAACAAGGTGAAATTTCTACACTCGATATTGATTTTAATATTAATGAACAAGTAAGCAGAAGGATCAAAAGGATTTTTGACTTTTTTATAAGCTTAGTATTAATTTTATTATCTCCATTACTATTGTTGTTTAGAAAAATCTCTTTCTTGGATTTATCCAATATGTTTTTAAGCTTAGTTCCTAAGAAAACGCTAATTTCATATCATGACATAGATAATAAGTTACCTACTATTAAACCTGGTGTATTCTATCTTGAAAATCTACAAACTAAGCATAAGGACAATTTAAAATATTATTACGCGAAGAATTATAGTCTATTATTAGATTTTGAATATTTGATAAAAATACTGGCAAGTGAAAAACAACATTAAGAAAGCAAGTAAAGAGATTTTCAAATCAGTTGTAGGTTTCAGAAGACATATTCATCAGTACCCTGAGCTATCTTTTAAGGAGGAAAAAACAAGTGCATTTATTTCTTCTGTATTGTCAGAATATAATATAAAACATACGAGAGGTTGGGCGAAACATGGAATAGTTGCTCATATTGGAAAAGGTAAGAAATGTATTGCATTAAGAGCTGATATAGATGCATTGCCTATCCTAGAAGAAAATGATGTAGCGTATAAATCTAAGAAGGAAGGTCTTATGCATGCTTGTGGACATGATGTACATACTGCATCCATGTTAGGAACTGCGATTATTCTGAAAAAGATAGAAAAAGATCTGAAAGGAAAAGTCAAGATTATCTTTCAGCCAGGAGAAGAAAAATTGCCAGGTGGAGCATCCATCATGATTGAAGAGGGAGTTTTGTCAAATCCAAAACCAGCTTCAATTATAGGGCAACATGTACATCCGCCGTTAGAAGTTGGAAAAGTCGGAGTGAGATCAGGAAAGTATATGGCATCTGCTGATGAAATATATCTATCTGTTGAAGGCAGTGGAGGCCATGCTGCACTACCACAAAATTGTGTAGATACTATTTTGCTTTCGGCTCAGATAATTGATGCATTGCAGCAAGTAGTATCCAGAAGAGCTGATCCGACTATTCCTACAGTGCTTTCTTTTGGAAAAATTAACTCTCAGGGAGGTGCAACAAATGTAATACCTAGTAAGGTGAAAATTGAAGGAACATTCAGAACTATGAATGAGAAATGGAGAAAGGAAGCACATAGTATTATTAAAAATATAGCCAAGAGCATTGCAAAAGCAAATGGTGGAAAGTGTAGTGTGAATATTAAAGTAGGATATCCTACTCTATATAATGACGAATCAGTAACTAGAAAGTTCTTTGAGTATGCAGTTGATTATTTGGGAAAATCCAATGTAGTGGAATTGCCAATTAGGATGACATCTGAAGACTTCTCCTTCTATTCTCAAGAGATTCCTGCTTGTTTTTATAGATTAGGTACTGGAAATAAGAAAAAAAATATTGTTTCTCCAGTGCATACACCAACTTTTAATGTTGACGAAAACTGTCTACATATAGGATCGGGTCTCATGGCCTATTATACTTATAGAGAGTTATTACTTTAATACATTATAAATATTTTTAATTTATAAACCATTATGAAACATTATTTTAGGTATTATGATTTTTTTTAATGTATATTAGCCTTTGGATTCAAGACTAAACTAAAATTAGAAAGAAATTATGGCTAGAATACTTGTTGTTGACGATGATAGAAGCATAAGGAGGACTCTATCAGATATCCTTCAATTTGAAAAATATGAAGTTGACGAAGCCTGTGATGGCTTAGATTGTCTTGTGAAACTAAAGCAGGGAAAGTATAATGTAATAATTCTTGATATTAAAATGCCTAAAATGGATGGAATGGAGGCAATCGATAGGATTCAGGCATTATCTCCAGAAACTCCTGTTATTATGATTTCAGGGCATGGAGATATAAACACGGCTGTAGAAGCTGTAAAAAAAGGTGCCTTTGATTTTATACAGAAGCCACCAGATCTGAATAGATTATTGATTACAATTAGAAATGCATTAGACAAGTCCACACTTATCACTGAAAAGAAGGTTCTGCAGAAGAGGATAAGAAAGTCAAAAGTGCAAAATATAGTAGGCTCTTCGCAAAGTATCAATGTTATAAAAGATACTATAGAAAGAGTAGCGCCTACTGAAGCTAGAATTTTAATCACTGGTGAGAATGGAACAGGAAAGGAATTGGTTGCAAGATGGGTGCATGAAAAAAGTACAAGGAAAGCTAGTCCTATAATCGAAGTTAATTGTGCAGCGATCCCTTCAGAATTAATAGAAAGTGAATTATTTGGACATGAAAAAGGTTCATTTACTTCTGCTCATAAACAAAGACTTGGTAAATTTGAATTAGCAAACGGAGGTACTTTATTTCTAGATGAAATAGGAGATATGTCTATGAAAGCTCAAGCTAAAGTACTTCGAGCTTTACAAGAGAATAAAATTACTAGAGTTGGGGGTGAGAAGGAAATAAGTGTCGATGTAAGAATTATTGCAGCTACAAATAAAGACCTAAGACAAGAAATAATTCAGGGTCGATTTAGAGAAGATTTATATCATCGACTAGCAGTAATTATTATGCATGTACCTTCATTAAATGATAGGAGAGATGATATACCAGAATTAGTTAAGCATTTTTCTGGTGTTGTATGCAAAGAATATGGAGTTCCTGTTAAAAGTTTTGATAAGACTGCGATAAAAGAATTGCAAAAATATAACTGGACTGGTAATATTAGAGAATTGAGAAACGTAGTTGAGCGTCTTATAATATTGAGTAAAGAGTCTGTAACTAAGAGCGATGTAGCTTCTTTTGTTATTCCTTCTAAATCTCATTCTGAATTAGAGACATTATTCGAAAAATTTGATAGTACCGAAGCACTAAAAGATTACATAGTAGCGCAATATCAAAACTATAAATCAGTTCTAGTTTAGTAATTGTGAAGTAGTATTTAAAATTACAAGCCTATTCTTCTGAAGAATAGGTTTTTTTATGATATAAAAAAATAAAAAATTATGGCAGCAATAAAAGAATGGACACAGTTAAAAGGAGAAAACGCATGGACAATGTTCAAGGTTATAGCAGAGTTTGTTGATGGATTTGAAAAACTAAATAAACTTGGTCCCTGTATTTCTATATTTGGCTCCGCTAGAACCAAGCCAGGAACAAAATATTATGAACTAGCAGTAGATATGGCTAAAAGAATGACTGAAGAGGGCTTTGGTGTTATTACAGGTGGAGGACCAGGTATTATGGAAGCTGCTAATAAAGGTGCGTATGAAAATAAAGGACTTTCAGTTGGATTAAATATTGATTTACCATTTGAACAATCTCACAACGCTTATATAGATAGTGATAAAAATATAGATCATAATTACTTCTTTGTTCGTAAAGTAATGTTTGTTAAGTACGCTCAAGCATTTATAGTAATGCCTGGAGGTTTTGGAACTTTAGATGAATTATTCGAAGTACTTACTTTAATCCAAACTAATAAAATCACAAAAGTCCCAGTTATACTAGTAGGGGCAGACTTCTGGGGGGGACTAAGAGAATGGATTATAGGAACTATGTTAGAAAAAGAAGGGAATATATCTGCAAAAGACTTAGACCTTATTCCTATTGTAGATGAGATAGATGATGTTGTAAAAATCATATCAGAATTCTATGCAGACGAAACAGGAAAGAATGAATTAAGTCCTAATTATAATTTCTAATCTGATAAAACCCAACGAATACCTAGTCTAAATCTAAAATCAAATTGTGGGTAATTATTTATCTCATATAGAATGTCGTTTCTTACAAGACCGCTAATATTTTCTAGTCTTATAAAAAGTCGAAATTGGTCTATTTGGAATGTACTAAAAAAATCTATTTCAGGATAAAATTCTATAGTTTCATTAGATTGATAAAGTTGTCCTAGAAAAGGGTTATAATTACTAGCATTCTTGGAAGGAGTAAATCTTCCTTCGAAGCCGATCCTAGTTAGCAGGTTGCTACGAAAAATTCTAAATTCTACAAAGGCAATATGCTTAGTCCAGAGCTCTGGAAGATGGAAATACAAATTTTCTGAGAAATTCTGTAGCAGTATAGTGTTTCTTAGATGTAAGCCACGAAAATTTAAATTATTCCTGAAAATTAATTTTGTAATGGAGAGTACATTATTGTTCTGTTCATAGAAGCTGGAGGCGTTGAGAAAAATAGAATTATCAATTAACATCTGCGAGAACTTTACAGACGATTTTAGATAGGGGATGTCAATGGCTCCCCATATTTCAGATTCTATTACTTTAGAGAATTCGTTTTCCCAAATAATAGATTCTGTAAGTATAAGTTCATCCTGTATGTAACTTGGATTATATCTAGAAAAGTTAAACCCAAGTTTCAATTTTTGACCTTTGTATACATCTAAGACCAATTGGTTTTCTAGAAGTAAGTTTCCTGCCGATCTTAAGAATCCGATTTGAAGTTTAGATTGTAAATTAATAGATTCGTGTGGAGTAAAAACTAGGCTTCCTTGAAGTAATATATTATTTACACTAAAAGAATTAATGTCAGTTTTAATTCTATGATAATTGTGCTGAATGCCTGCAACTAAATTTACTTTGTCAGATAAGGCAGTGCTAATATCGAAATGGTTAGATATTTCAAAGAAGTTCATAAAGTATCTAATTCCTCTAGAATCTTTTTTGAAAGAATTATAAAAGTTGTTTTCTAAACTATCTTGACCATTATCATAAAATCTTATATATCCATCTGATAATCTGAGGTGATGATGTAGGCCAAAATCTATTAGAGTCGAGTCATTTGTAAGTTTTAAAAACTGATTCAAATGATAATTCCTAGACTCATGTCTAGTTGAGGCTGAATCCAATATTGTCGGAATATTTTCTCGAATGTCAAAAAATGGCTCATTAAATAAAGTATCTGTTGTAACACCACCATTTATTTCTTCATTATGATTATTTGTAAAAAAATTAAAGTACAGCTGGTATTTATCTGAAGGAGCCCATTCAAAGTTTACACCTAATGAGGTAGATTTCGTAAATTGATTATTGTAAAACCCATCTTGATTGATTCTTTCAAAATCTATAGAGAAAGTGACATTATCGGCATAATTATCTGCAAATAATCCTTTTACAATAAAATTCCTTTGTCCTGCCATAGGGCTAAAAAACAAATCATTAAATGGTCTATTGACATTGAAAAATTTAGTTGTATTTAGATTCTTCTTATATATATCATATTGATGAAAGCCATAATCATAACCTATATTGTTCTGAAATGTATATTCTTGCGAAAAGGCTGATGACCCCTGGTTACCTAGAGAAATATAGTCGATATCTCGTGATCTAACTGGGTCATACTGTTGGAAGAAATTGTCTAAAGTAGTGTCAGAGAAAGCAATCAGTGACTTATCGGTTCCTATAAAGTAGTAATTTGTAATAGCGGTATCTATCTCAGGAAAAATTGATAATTCATTAGTAGATTTTTCTTTCCCACTAACGCCTGGAGGTGGTTGAGAATAAGCATAGCCAATGCTAAGTATTGTAATTATATGTATAAAAAGTCCCTTCAACTATTTGTAGATAGTTTAATAAGTTCAAATATATTACAATTAAAGCTTTAACAGTTCCTAAGTAAGAGTTAATAGTTGACGATGGCTTTACGAACTTTTTGAAACAAAGCAATGACAAAGACTATATTAGACATATTATTCTTACTTATATATATAATTAATCTATGCACTAATATCTTAAAATCAGATAATTAGATTGATTATTTAAAATTTAAATCTATATTTGCAGTTGAACTGTCCAACCAGTTCGAACATTTTGTAATTTTTTAGAACCTAAATCAACACTGAGAATGTACTTTCCCAAGTACTACCTGTAGGGTTGGTTTAAGATTATTTTTAAACCAAAACTTTTTTCCATGAGAGAATCTTTTTTTTCTAGATTCAACATTCACACCCATTTCAGAATAGCTGCTTTCACCGGTTTATTTATGTTTATCGGTCTCAGTACTGCCATTTCACAGAACTACA
>CAYYWZ010000019.1:0-56247 GCA_964475415.1 uncultured Saprospiraceae bacterium
AGCTATGAAATAAATCATAACTGTCTAATCTTTTGTGGGCGATGAGAGACTCGAACTCCCGACCCCCTGGGTGTAAACCAGGTGCTCTGAACCAACTGAGCTAATCGCCCTTATCCAAATTGGATTGCAAATATAGTATATGCATGAATTATACCAAATATGAAAGTTTATTTATTTAAAAAAGATTTTCCAATATATAGAAATATTGATTTGTAATTAATTGATAAAGAGACACTTAGGAAACAGTACGCTTTTTGGGTTATTTTTAATCTGTAATTTATTTTACATATAGAAAGAAAAGTTACCGACAAAGGACCTTTCTTCTATGACTTTCTATAGTGACATCTCTATTATTCTGTGTCTTAGAAACAGCACCTTTAGAAGATAATCATTCTTTCCTTATCTCGCCTAGTCGTAAGAAGTTTTAGATGCTAATCAGCGTGCTTACAGATTTTCCAAATTTGTATACATTGTTTGTTTAGGTAAAAGTATCGCAATAAACAATTATAGTTTTCACTTAACGCCATTCAAGTTTTGTTTGGTCTATACCATTTTCGCTACCATTTACAGGTAGTAAATTCAGAATTGTAATGAAGCCAATTATAACTAGGTTAATGATTTTTTTATAATGATATAAAGTGAAAATTACCCCTTAGCTTGTTCCTTTTCGAGCAAGGCCCTAGAGTAAAGTTTTATGGGTATTGGGTGTTCTGATTGTATCCTTTTCTAGAACGGATTATTTATAAAGATTACTTTTTGCTAATCCTAATTTACATAGAAAATGAACTAAAGAAACTTTCAGAACACCTAATCCATAGATTGTAGAGCGCTTGAGATTAATAGATGACGCTTCCTCAAAATACTTGGTAGGACAGGTAACTTCTCCGATATCAAATCCCTTATATATTATCTGTGATAACATCTGGTTGTCGAAAATAAAATCATCTGAATTTTCTTCAAAATTAATGGACTCCAAAACTTTCCTAGAAAAGGACCTATAGCCCGTATGATACTCTGATAATTTATAGTTTATAAGTAGGTTTTGAGTAAAGGTTAAGAACCTATTCGCAATATACTTATACAATGGCATACCTCCCTTAAGCGCTCCTTTCCCTAGAATTCTAGATCCTAGAACTACCTCATAGAGTTCTTCTCCGATAATATTGACCATAGAAGGTATCAGTAAGGGGGTATACTGATAATCTGGGTGTAACATGATAACGATATCCCCACCTAACTCCAGAGATTTAAGATATAAGGACTTTTGGTTTCCACCATAACCCTTATTTTTTTCGTGCTTGATTATATGCTTGATACCTATAGAGCGTGCTTTTTCTACGGTGTTATCTTTACTAGCATCATCACATAGAATAACCTCATCTACAAGATCCATAGGGATCTCTTTATAGGTTTTTTCTATTGTCTTCTCTGCATTATAGGCGGGTAGAACAACTATAACTTTTTTCCCTTTATACATACCTACTCATTATTTTACTATAAAAATATAAACTATTAGCATCTTTGTCACATTACTAAGCTTAGACTTCAAATATAAAAAAATGAAAGTACTGAAATGGATAGCTCTTATATTGTTAGCAATAATAGTTTGTGGTGTACTGTTTATAGCCATTACTAATGAGAAAGAGCCAGAGGGCTACAGTGGATCTGAGGCGGATGAACTAGCTTTGAAAATGATGAATGCCCTAAACAAAGACGCTTGGGATGCTTTGCCGTATGTCCAATTTTCATTTAGAGGCACGCACCATTATAGGTGGGATAAGAAAAATAATATTGCTGAAATCGTGTGGAACGACAAGAGGGTTGTTATGCAGCTGGATAGCAAAGAAGCAAAGGTTTTTGAAGAACAAGCCCCAGTACTAGATCAACATTATAAAAATAGTATTATCAATGATGCATGGAAGATCTGGTGTAATGACTCCTTCTGGTTCTACGCCCCTTTCAAGGCTTTCGATGCTGGAACAGAAAGGTCTATAGTAGAAGAAGAAGGAAAAAAATCTCTCAAGGTAAGTTATACTAGTGGTGGTACAACACCGGGAGATGTCTACTTGTGGAACTTAGACGAAAGTTATAAACCTACCTCTTGGAAAATGTGGACTAAAATATTACCTAAAAAAGGATTCGAAACTACCTGGGAAAGATGGCAAGAACTTCCTGGCGGTGCTAAAGTGGCGACCTTGCACAGTAGTGCGATTATAGAACTAGAACTAAATATGATCAAAGGAGGAAATTCTCTAAGAGAACTGAACTGGGATAACGAAACCTTTAACTACAACTAATATGAATATTGTTTCTTATAATGTCAATGGATTAAGAGCAGCGATCAAGAAAGGACTTATAGATTGGCTGAAAGAAAATGATCATATAGAAGTCTTCTGCATACAAGAATCTAAATCTCATCTAGAACAGATCCCCGTTGAACTTTTCGAAGATATCGGCTATCACATAAGTTGGTGCCAAGCTGAGAAAAAAGGCTATAGTGGTGTTGCTACTTTCTCTAAGCAAAAACCTACTAAGGTAGAAGTGGGTATGGGTCTAGAAAAATATGATGTGGAAGGTAGAGTGCTGCGTACAGATTTTGGTAAACTTAGTTTATTTAATATCTATTTTCCATCTGGGTCTAGTGGTGAACATAGACATGAATATAAGATGGAATTCTTGGGAGACTTACAACCATATATTTCCACGTTTATGAAAAAAAGAAAAAACGTGATCCTCCTTGGTGATTATAATGTAGTACATGGAGACATAGATATACATAATCCAACTAGAAGGGATAAGCCATCGGGATTTAGGCCTGAAGAAAGAGCTTGGATGGACGAGTGGTTTAACAATGGATTCACCGATGCCTTCAGAGCAAAGAATCCAGATAAGCAAGAGTTTAGCTGGTGGAGTTATCGCTCAGGTGCTCGTAAAAATAACAAGGGCTGGAGGATAGACTATATCTCCGTAAGTGATTCCATAAGTAAGAAGATCAAAGCTGCTGGTCACTATCAGGATGCAGTACACTCTGACCATTGTCCAGTGTGGATGGAGATAGATTTATAGAGTGGTTTGTATGTAAAATAAATGCGGTCATTGGTCTTTGAGTAAATACCAGCTATTTAGTGTATTTTAATGTTCTCCTTAATAAAATACGCAAGTGATATGGCCAATAAAACTGTAAGTGACAAACAAGATTATCATACAACTAAAATTGCAATTACTGCTATAGGACTTTTTTTGTTATGCTTAAGTCAATTATTTCTTTCCTTTGGATACGATTTTCTCATGTCTCAGAAGCCAATAGATTTTGCACATTGGTTTATGTTGTTGGCCTCACTTTTATTATTTGTCTTATGGTTTAGTCTTCCTCGTAATCCTACCAAAATTATAGGTCTCTGTCTTATGACTATAGGCATAGGGGGCATGGTCGGCATGTGCTGCATAGATTTTATTTTATGGTCAGCAAATGATAGTCCTGAAATTAAGCAACAAATATTTCAGTTGATATCCGAAAACCCTTCTATTAATATTCCATTTTTAATTTTAGGTCCTACTCTTTTTTATATGGGTATAGGAATTGCTACTTATGGACTGTTTCTAGAATATAAGTGGCAGGTAGTTCTTTTAAATATTGGACTATTACTTATTGGTCTAGGTCATATGATATTTGACAATAGAGTAATACCAGTTATTGGGTCTATAATTCTATTGATTGGTTTACTTTCTATTTTATTGCGAAATCATAAAATAGAAAAGAGTATTGCTGGCTGATTCTCATAAACTTAAAAACAATAAGGAAGCTGAGCATCTGACCAGAAAAATAACTAACTTTATATTCTCTAATAATAGACCATGAAATATATCACTAGTGTTTTTCTTTTTATAAGTTGCTTATCCATCAGTTTACAGGCTCAGGATAATACAAGCGCTTATCAGAAGCTGCCTATTTTTCAAGGCTGTGATCAAATAGAAGATATATCTGATAGACAAAGTTGTTCAGAAAAAAAAATGAATGAATACATAAGCGAAAACTTAGTGTTCCCTGAAACTGCTAAATCTAAGAAAACGAAAGGCGTTGTGGTTGCACAGTTTGTAGTTAATAAACAAGGAAAGATCGAACAGCCTTCAATCATAAAAGATCTCAAAAACGACACGGGAAATGCCGTACTGCAATTACTAGAAAAAATGAATAGAGAGATCACCTGGCAACCTGCCTCTCATAGAGGTAAAGCAGTAAACGTGATCTTTAATCTTCCAGTACGTTTTGATCTAGGTGAAATAGAACTTGTAGGACAGGAAGTAGGCCTCGATTACGTGCGTAGTAAAAAATATAAAAAATACTTCGAAGGCACAGTCTTTATCAATGGTAAAATAAGATCACTACAAGCACTAAATAAATATCATAGAGATGAAGTCATTTCTCTATTCATCTACAAAGGAGATGCCGCCAGAAAAAAATATAAAGTCAACCATCGTTTTGATATTATAGTTCTGGAAGTGGAGGAGGAGGAAGATGGTGACTGATAAACTTTACTAATTCTTAACAGAGGTTGACAAAAGAAAAACCCACGATTATGGGTAGGTGGGTATCACTTTCTTCCTGAATTTGTATTAACCTTGAGATATCCTTTTCGGTCTTAGCCCTTTAGTGGGAAAAAGGGTATATCCTTGATTTTTTGCTACTTTGTTTTTGATAAGAATGTAGTCTAACTAATTCACTCTCCTTTCCCTTCTTCCAGAACCGTCAGAAACTGATCAGCTCGATTTCCATTTTTATCTATGATAGATAACTGATGGGAACCAGGATCTAAATTCAGTGCAATAGAATGGAACTCCGTCGTTACACCCTGATATGTATCGTCTACATGCCAGAAGATTTCTGTATTAGGTTCGTTATGAGAAGCCTTAATAATAATCTTTTGTTCCTCACCATCTATGTCTGTAGGAAGATAGACCGTTTCTCTCGGACCAGGATATATAAACGCTAGAGGCTTATCCAGTGACTCTTGATCGCAGCCTTTTCTGAATGGAGGCATATCTTGATAAGTTGGATCTACCTTCCGATAGTAGTGCGCCATAGAAGGTGGCAGCTCAAACCAAGATGTCAAAATAGACTGCTCATCAGTGGCGCAGGATTTATTTATCTGATGTTTTCTAGAATGATCTAGATGTATGTTTTTATGATAAGAACAAGGTTCTGAACGTTCACAAGAACTAGGATACAAACTAGTTATTTTCTCTTTGCAGTATAAACTTGCTATATGTCCACTCTTTTTACATACAGAAAGTTCCACCATATCATCTAGTGGTTTCATAAACCAATCTGAATCATAAGGCAAACTATTCAATATATCAAACATCAAACTTCCCGCTACTTTAACACCTATATTTCCATTCCTTCCTTCTCCATCTGCATTACCTACCCATACGCCTATAGTATATCTAGGAGATACCCCCACCGACCAAGCATCTCGATGACCATATGAGGTTCCTGTTTTCCATGCAACCTTCGTATCCGAAACAAAGGACTGCCACTCACCTTCTTCATCAGGACGCTGCAGTTGAGTCATCGCATCGAAGGTTTCCCATATAGAAGAAGCTGTGAAATTTATAGGATATTCCGACCATAATTTTTCTTGCTTTTCTTCTTTTTCTAAAAACAAATTGGTCTTTTTATCAAGACTATATTTCCCATCATTTCTATTATAAGTATACAAGGTTCTTCCCATTTTCGCATAGTTACCACATAGATCCCAGAGGGTAACTTCAGCACCTCCTAATATCAAACTCAGACCATAGTGATCAGGACTGTAATGTAGACTAGAAAAATTTAACTTTTTCAATCTATCCCAAAATTTATAAACTCCATACTTCTGTAGATTATAAACTGCAGGAACATTAAGAGATCGATAGAGTGCTGCAGAAGCAGGTACAGCGCCATCATAATTCTTATTATAGTTTCTCGGAGAGAAGCCCTTGTAGTACAATGGAATATCTGGAAGCAAAGATTCCGGCATCATCTCTCCTTCTTGTATCATCGCAGCATGTAAAAAAGGCTTAAGAATACTGCCACTACTCCGTTCGGCTCTAACCATATCTACACTGCTATTAGCATCCACTACTTCTGAATTTCCAATGTAAGCTAGTACATCTCCCGATTCTGTATCCGATATAAGAATAGCAAGATTGTTTATATCGTTTTCTGCATTTCTTCTACTATGATCTCTTGCGATTCTATATGCAATTTGCTGATAGTTGGACTTGATAGTTGTCTTCACATTCTGCTGCCTTCCACGAAATTGCTCCACAAGATGATAAGCAATAGAAGGTAATGGACTAGGTCTTTCTGGAATAGGTTCTTCTATGGCTAGCATATAATCTACTTTAGAAAAAATGTCTTCTTCCAACATACTTTTTAATAACCTATTTCTTTTAGCCCTTAGTTCTGATCTATTTTTTCCTGGATGCATAATATTCGGTGCATTAGGCAAAACAGCTAATAAGGCCGCTTCTCCCCAACTCAGTTTCTCCGGCGATTTCTTAAAGTATCTCCAACAAGCTGCCTCTATGCCTACAATATTTCCACCAAAGGGTGCATGCGCTGCATACATTTTTAAAATCTCCTTCTTTGTATATCTCAGCTCCATTCTGAGTGCCATAATACTTTCTATAGACTTCTGATATACATTACGCTGTTGTCCATTTCTACTCATGCGCATCAGCTGCATGGTTATCGTACTCGCTCCACTTACCACCCTTCCATTGGATGTATTTTGCTTGATAGCTCTCATAATAGAAACAGGATCTACACCAGGGTGCATATAGAATCGCTTATCCTCAAAGTGCAAAATGGCTTGCTCAAACTTGAGCGGAATACTATCCGGCTCCGGAAATCTCCACTGACCATCCTCAGCAATGCGAGCACCCAGTAGTTGATCTTCTGCGTCGTATACAACTAGACTATACGGATCATCAAACAACTTATCAGGAAGACAAAACCAAAAACATATAAGACACAATAACAGACCTCCTATTATATATTTTCTCTTAACTACCTTTTTTATCCTGCTAATCATATTTCTAGATTTTGTCTGGCATCTTTTATAAGTTAGTTGAGATTACCTTTACTTTCTTGCCCTTTTTTAGTGTCTGTATTTCATTATCATACATTGCTTCACAAGAGAAATCTGGTAAGATATACTCTCCTGGATACGATGCATTAAGCATAGTGGAAAACAACTTAGTTTCACCATTTGACAAATCAAAAAACGTGTACACCCTATCGTCTCTTACGTCCTTGTAGTCGTATCTATCTCTCTTGCCCACGGTATTAAAACTACTCAGTCTACTATTTTGTATTTCCCATCCCGAAGGAAAGATCTGACTCAAAGCAAGATTTTCTATATTATATTTTCTCGTACCTAGGTGCTTGATACGTACATTACAAAAGAAATCTGTTCCCTGTTCTAGACGAGTGGGGTCTATTGTATTCCTGTCTAAATCTGTGTAATATACTTGTAAGTCGATATGCTTACTATACGCTTCTACATCTGACTTAGCTGGTTGACCTGAGGAGATCACCGTAACAAAAAGTACATCCTTAGAAGTGTTTTTAAAACTTGCTTTCTTTTGTTTCATTTCAGTATCAGAGAGCTTATAAGAAAATAAAGAGTTAGTAGATTGTATATCCTGAGCTGTGCCACCGGGTATGTCTAGCTTAAACTTTATATCATCTCGCTCTGTATCTCCTAAAAACTTACCTACCGCTAGTAAGGCAAAAGCTGTACTCTGAGTACTATACCATTTTCCCTTTCCTAGGTCTTTGGCAATTTCTTTAATTTCCTGAGCGGCTTCAGACTTCTTACCTATTGCGCTAAGACACATCGCCATTAAGGATCTATTTCTCATTTCTGAACCGTAGCTGTATCTGTAACTATAACTTTCTGCTGCTGTCGTACTACCATATTGCAACAACTCTTTTGCTATATGTTGCTTTCCAGAAATTGCATAAGCTGTTGCTAGTAAATAAGAAGCATATTTTCCCAACTTTTTCTCTTCTCTTAGGATATTCATCGGTGCCAATTCTGGACTGCCGTTAAGTGCTAGAATATATAATCTATATGCCTGAGATAGTAAAATATTTTGTTCATAATGTTTCCACTTATAATACTTACCATATCGATCTTCAAATTTTTTCTTCTCCTTTGACAAGCTAAAAGATCGCGCACGCTCCTTGGTATATCGCATATAATCCTTCATTATATTGCTCGATACATAATAACCTTTGTTTTTAGCTTCTATCAGAAAATGTCCAGCATATGTTTCCGCCCAATCGTTTCCATATCTACCTCCCGGCCAGTAAGAAAGGCCTCCGTTTGTTCGTTGGAATCTACTGAGTCTTTCGATTCCTTGCTTGATATTATTATCTATATATGATTGTTTCTTGCTATCGTAATCCGTAATATCCTTAAGATATAATTGCGGAAAAACACTTGAAGTTGTTTGTTCTAGACATCCATAAGGATACTTGATAAGATACTTCAAACGCTTATCTAGATTCATCGAAGGTAAGGAAGAAACTTCTAGCAACACCTCATTCGTACCTTCTACACCTATTAAGGCATAATCTGCTTTCCATTCTTGTCCAGGTTCTAAGACTTGTTCTTTGACCTCGGTAATAAATGGGTTAGGATTCCGTATGTCAATTTCTATTTCCTGTGTAACACTATGTACTCCACTACTCGCTGATAATTGTAATCTAGCGATTCCTAGTTTATCAGGTACTTGTATCCTGAAAGAAGTAAGTTTATCCCCTATCTTATCAAAACTAACCTGCTGCGTCTTTTCTCCTACTATCGTCAGCATATCACTAGTTTCTAAGTCTACAGCTACCTCCTTGATGTTTTTTTCCATAGCAAAAACTGTGACGGGAAGTTCTACAATTTCTCCTGGAGCTAACACTCGAGGAAAAGACGGTAATATCATCACTGGTTTTTTTACCGGAACTTGTTTATCTATATTGCCATAACTATTTTCATCTCTCGCAACGACCATCACTTTTACTGATCCCAGATAATTCGGCAAAGTAAGATCATGCTTTTGTTTTTCCCCAACTCCTATCGTAAACGGCCCTAGAAAACTCACGACCGGCTTAAATCTGTTTGCTTTTTTAGGACCACTATCTGATCCCGCTTCTCCGTCTCCACCAACACTAATGATGTTCTCTAGATTTTTGCCATATCCGTTCAATACAAAATTGTAATTATCCCAGGTCTTTACGAGTAGTGATTGTTTAGAATAAAAATGATTCCATGGATCTGGCGTCTTATATCTTGTGAGATCTAACAATCCTTCGTCCACTACTGCTAGTGTATATGACATCGGTCTATTGTTTTTTTCTGAAACAGTTACCGTATATTTTTCTTTAGGTTCTAGCTTATCTTTCATCTCTACAACAGGCTGAATCTTAGTTTGCGGATCTACAACATTGATAGGCACAACACCATACATACGCATCGGTAAATCATTAGAAACCTGATCATGCTTCTGGATAAGACTAACATGAGCATATAGGGTGGGCGCCATAGATTTATCCAGATCTATATTTATTATTGTTTCTTTCTCTTTTCCTTTCACCCACATTTCTCTTATCACTTTCCCTTGTTGTTCTAAGGATAATAAGATAGTAGCTTCTTTATTAGAAGGAACGGTAAGTTTTACCTGTTCTTTACTGTCATACTTTTCTTTATCCGTTTTGAGAAATAATCTAGAGATCTGTGTAAGTTGCTCATCAGACATGCTAGTGGATCTATCATCATCATAATATCTATTGACGTAGAAGAATTCCCCAGAACAATGACCATTCTCTGTATCACAAACTCTTATCAACATACTGCCTGGCTTATCGAATGATTCCTCTATTGTAGCCCTACCGTTCTTATCTGTTATTACTTCTTTTGTAATGATGGAATTGGTATGCGTATCAGATGCATATTTGTATATATTTCTTCTGCTTCTACTATACCACCAGTCATTACTAACTCTGTAGATACCTATAGATAATTTTTTATTAGCCGCTGGCTTTCCTTCTTTGTCTACTATTATCATATCAAAATTCTCTAGAGACTTTAGATTTATATTGCTAGAGTACCACCTGTTCTTAGGTACTTTTACACCTACATAATATGGAAACGGTTCCACATCTAGAGAGAAATTATCTTCACTGAAAGCTCCACCTAATTCGAATACCTTTACCTTGAAATTTGCTTTTATTTTTCCTGCAATACTATTTTTATCTGGTTCAGGAATAGTGATTATTGCGGCACCATCTTCATTTAGTTTTTTATCATAGATATTGTTTATACTAGTATTTAGCCTACGTGAGGGATCTGTAAATCTAAAGTCAGAAAATTTTGAAAAGTAAGTTCTACTATCTACATATTGTAGATCTACTTTCGCCTTAAGTTGAGAGGCAGGAGCACCGTGCAACCAATTAGATTGGACATTTATTTTTCTACTTTCTTGCTTGTACAAGCTTACAACTGCATCATCCTTCTTATCCACTATAATCTTAAGCCTGTTAGGTTTAATCGTTTCTACTTTTAGGGTTTTATAGAATTTATGATTACCTACTTCTACTATTGCTTTCCAGTTACCTGTTACATCATTCGTATTCGTTGGTATAGGGAAAACATATATTCTACCATTATGCTCACTGGTTGTTTTTGTATAACGTTGCGTACCTTTAGCATCTTTGACATATATACTTACTGGATGATTAGTAGGATATAATTTAGATTTATCTTCCAGAATGAAGCTAAGGAAAATCGTATCTCCTGGTCTCCACACACCTCTTTCTCCATAGATATAGCCATCTACTTCTTTCTTCTTCGTCTTACCACTTATGTCAAACTCAGTCATGGAATTAGCGTACTGATCTGAAATACTTAAGTATCCATAAGTACCCTGGTGTTTTACTATTATAGTCTTGGGTATACGTTCACAAGCTATCTTTATACTTCCATTAGAAGCTCTACCCTCTCCTAATTTTTGATGCTGGAAATCATATATTTCTACTCTTGCGTCTTTTATTTTTTTACCAGACTTAAGATCAGTAAGATGCACAGTGGTTGTATGATCTGCATCTCGCTTAGCAATAATCCCTATGTTAGAAGCTAGGACGTTTCGGCTGACAAACCTACTTGCGTTATAGTACGCTGGGTAACAAGGATCATCATTGTGCTCATAAGCATATCCATCGTAGTTTCTCTGATATCTCATGATAGACCGGTTTCCATCCTTATAGATTTCTACTTTTCCTTCGATACTTTGCTCACACACATAGCTTGTATAATCTTGCTGAAAACCTATCCGAATCTGATAGATGGCGCCTGGTTCTACCTGTATAATATTCTGAAGATCTATGGCATATCTAGACCATCCTTCGTTTTCTTTTTCTGCAGAAAGTTGGGCAAGATCTAGTTTCTCTTGATGTATTATTCTACCTACCTGAGCTAATCCACTTTGGCCATCCAGTTTATTATATTGTAAATACTGTAAGACATTAGACTCAAATATTTTAAAAACCTCTATGTCTACGTAGTCCAGTTGTGTAGCCTCAAAAGGAAATAATATCTTATCTGTATTCGGAATGATGACACCTCTACCCAATAGTCTTATAGCAGGTTTTATTGCTTTAAATCGCAGGGTCTTACTATAGGTTCTTGCTAAGAATTTTCCCTTCTGATCTTTGATTTTATCTGACACCGATAGGTCTAACTCTGTAGGTATTTTTTTAGGAAATAATTTCAGTTCACTTCCGTTTATTGCGTAGGTATAGTCTAGGTCAAAGTTACTTGCGCTAATCATTCCCTTTAGATCTTGGGTTGTGGATAACGCTTCCGAAAAAATAATCCTTATGTACTTAGTTCCTTCCTCTATAACAGTGGCTTCTGTTACTACAAACTCTCCTAGGGGAGGAATAGTGGTTGTTCTTTGTCCAGAAAAGCCTTTTGCAAGTTTTCCGCCTTTCCAGTCTATCTTTAGTGTATTTTCCTCAGTTGTTCTTTCTATGTTTTCTACTATAAAGGTATGTGTTCTTCCATCCTTAGTATGATTCCAGTCTATCGTCAGTTTTTGCTTATCAGATGTCATTATATCTAGCATTTTCTCTACAGCATCATTCTTCACTGCTTCGTTAGCTACTATGCTTCCACCATATGCTACCAGCTTTTCATCATTATTATAGTTGTACTTTATCCCGCCTGTTTGGAGTTTAAGGGTAAGGTCATTTGTACCAAAGGCAATAATTAGTGGTGCCTCCCCTTTTGCTGATGCGTATAGTTTTGAGATATCTAACTCCGCATGGAAGGGCGTATTATACGGTAAATTTTCACTTGGTATAAAACCTATGGTTCTATCATCTGTCCATTTATAGATTCCCTCAATAGATGGTGTAAACTTCAATATTTCTTCTAGCTTGATTTGGTCTTTGTTTTCTATTATGCTTGCCAACCTAATCTTTAGGGTTTCATCCACATTCACGGCTGAAGGAATGTGTTCTACAACATATTTTCCTAGTTGGTTAACAGCTGTAGTTTTCTGGACTACCTCCTTTTTACAACTTAACAAGAATAGAAGCGAGACGAAAAGGCTGAGATAAATTTTCATGAGTAAGTGATTTTAATAGACAATACTTAAAATAAACGCGAGATAAGTATAAGATCTTATCTGGAATAAATTTCGTCTTATTAAAACAAAAAAACCCACGGGAAGAGTATCCGTGGGTAGTTTTCTAGAATTTGTGCTATTGCGTTATCTTCTGCTATATTCTTTGGTACATTCTCCTATTCGAGAAGTAATGGTATCTCCGTTTAAGGTTAGTTGGACTATCCCGTCACTAGCTGTACAGTCCGTAAAATTTTCTTCAAAACCGTCCCACGTAATTGTCGTAGACGTAGATGCACCTGTTATAACAATCTCGCTATTAAACACAATAGAACCCATAGCAGAAAAATCACACTCCGCATCTCCTACTAAGTCATAGGTTCCTAACCAATCTTCTTGTGAACAAGAATCCTCTTTGTCTCCGCAATTAATAAATAGAATAGAAAATAGAAAAAACGCTAATAATGGAATAGACTTCTTCATGGCTAATAATTTTTATAATGATGTAGAAAATAAGTAGTTACTGATAATAACGATCTTTGAGGAAAATTGCTGCTTGATTAAGGGAAATAAAATCATAGGGCTAGAACTACGTTTTCCACTCAAAGGACTCTACAAGTTTCGCAATGTCATCTTTAACATAATCAAACACTGGAGCCATAGAATCTTGGTTCACCTGATTATAAAAATAAAGTGATCCTCTGAAATAATGATTTATACTATCTGTAAGAAAAAATTGTACTGGTGTAGCTACCGGACCTGTCATCTCAAATATAATTCCACTTACGCCATTAGACTTTTGGATAAGCATCTCATCTCTATAGTCAGCTTTACGATTATGTTTGCTTGCAAGATCAAACGAATCTTCTATAAGTTCATCAAATCTTTTCTTATTCTCTATCGGATAATACGAACAGTGAATCTTTCCGTTAAGCGAAGGAATTACTATGTCAAACCAGCAATCATCCAAAGGCTGTCCATCAAAAAAACTTGAATCCTTTTCTATATGAGCGTAGCTAGGATACTCAAAGGTGAAATCGCAATAATCCAAAGACAATTGTTGATATCCTTTTTGCGGAAAATTTATCTTAGGATACATTCTCGGCTTAGGAATAAAATTCTGCTCTCCATTGCAAGCTACAAGGAGTAAAACAGAAATAGCGATATAGATATTATATTTTCTCATGCCTTGTCTTATGCTGCCTCTAATATAGAAACATGTATTTTCTCTATTCTTTTCTTAGAAACTTGAACGACTCTAAATCTAAAATGTTTGAAAAAGAACTCCTTATCTTTCTTGGGTATCTGACCTACAATTTCTAAAACCAGACCTGCAAGAGAATCCGCATTACCTTTTACTTCTTCGAACACCTCAGTATCCTCTCCTATTATTCTTGCAACATCGTTCAACAAACTCTTGCCTTCGAAAATATAATTATTGTCATTTATTTTGACATATTCTACTTCTTCTTCTTCGTCAAACTCATCCTTGATATCTCCTATAACTTCCTCCATGATATCCTCTAGCGTAACGATACCTGCACTTCCTCCAAACTCATCTACTACGATAGCAATATGCATTCTCTTTTGCTGAAACTCCTTCAGTAGATCATCTATTTTTTTTGTTTCTGGAACATAAAGAATTTCTGTACGAATATGTGTCTGCCATCTAAAATCCTTATCTTCATTTGTATGTCCCAACAAATCTTTGACATATAAAACACCTGCTATATTATCAAAATCTTCTACATATACTGGAATTCTAGAATAGCCATGCTCCTTGATAATTTGTAAAACCTCTTTGTAGTCCGTTTCTATATCTAGACCTACTACATCTACTCGATTTTTCATTATCTGTCGAGTAGTAACGTTGCCAAACTTAAGAATACCTCGCAATATATCTACCTCTTCTTCTGACTCGAACTCCTGGCTTACCGTAAGTTCTATTGCCTTATCCAGCTCCTCTTTAGAGGTAACATTATTGACATTACCCAATCTTTTTTCCAATTTGTTGGACCAGTTAACCAGTACATTACTGATAGGTGTGAAAAGCCAGTTGAGTCCCTTAAGGGGTGTAGCCATAGATCTAGCAAATTGTAAATTATTGATATTCGCATAGATCTTGGGAGCAACTTCTCCGAACAAAACAAGAAGAAATGACACAAGAACAATTGTGATCAATATACTTACCGTGCGAGACAAAACAGCTACTGAGAGAAAAGGCAGGATTACATGCAAGCCTTCCGCCCAGCCGGTCATTATACTTTCTGGCAGCAGGGCTCGCAGAATATAATCTGAGATAATTACGATAGCAATATTGATAAAATTATTGGCTATAAGAATTGTCGCCAGTAGTTTTCTAGGCTTAGCTTTAAGATTTACAATCGTGGAAGTATCTGTAGACCCATCCTTATCTAGCTCATCTAATTCGATATCAGAAATGGAAAAGAATGCAACTTCTGATCCTGATATCATTGCTGAACAAAATAATAATAATATCAGAAACAGGATACTAAGACATATGCCCGTTGAAAAGTTCGTGAGTTGAAAAAAGTAAAATAATATCTCCAGGTCCGGAGGTTCGTTATCCAAAATTTTGTTTTGAAGTTATCAATTAAAAAATTAGAACGGCAGATCATCCTCTGGCATATCTTCAGCTTTTTTGCTTACTGGTGCACTTGAGGTTTCACTTACGTTATTTGTACTTGTCTTAGTATAACTTGTTGGCTCATCTTGAGCACTAGGAAAACTACCTAATGAGTCACTATCAGAACGTTCTCTCTTTTCTAGAGATCTTAATGAATAGGCAACCACCTCTGATCTATATCTATCATTACCTTCTTTGTCTTGCCACTTTCTGTTAGTAAGTTTTCCTTCTATATATACCATAGATCCTCTCTTAAGATCTCTTTCTGCTCTTTCTGCAAGCGCTCTCCATGCAACAATATTATGCCACTCTGTCTGCGTCTGCCAGTTTCCTGCCTTGTCTTTGTAGTTCTCGTTTGTTGCCAAAGAAAAACTTGCTACAGCAGATCCGTTTTCTAAATGTCTTACCTCAGGATCTTTTCCTAAGTTTCCTATAAGTGTTACTTTGTTTATCATATTCTTTCTTTAGAATAAAGTTATTGATTTATCCCCTAAATACCAATCGATCAATTTAGGAATTGCAAAGTTTGATAAGTTTTCCTTCATAGCAAAGGAATATCCTTCTTTTAATTCTAAATTCTCGATTTTTGCAGGAATATCGTAAAAGATACCATTAATATACTGATGTGTCAATGTTTGTCTAAGCGTTTTAGAAATTTCTACGCTCTTTATAGAAAGTGTGGATAAACCTATTTCGCTTAATAGGTCGTTTATCTCATTTATAGTAGGAATAGTTTCTGACGATTTCTCTATACATGGGAAATCATACAGTCCTTGCCAGATATCCTTTTCTTTTCTCTTTTTCAGCAAAATAAACTGGCTATCTTCTATCACTAAGTAATGATAATAGCGATGCCTTTTCTTGATCTTTTTTGCTTTTAAGGGAATACGATTTGTCCTCTTCTTATTATAAGCAACACAGGAGTTTTCCATGCAACACTCTGCGCAATTCGGAGACCTAGGAGCACATACCATCGCTCCTAAATCCATAATGGCTTGATTGTAATCTGATGGTCTTTGTCTATCTATAAGCTCTTCTGCAAGTTGATCTATTTGTTTTCTTATAAGTCGATCATCTACAGGTTCTTCTATCCCAAAGTATCTACTTATTACCCTTATAACATTTCCATCTACGACAGGATGAGCGAGGTCAAAAGCAAAGGAACTTATAGCAGCTGCTGTATATGGGCCTATCCCCTTAAGTTGTATAATTTCCTTATATGTACTAGGAAAAACACCATCATAAGAGTGCATAATTAGCTGCGCGCTTGCATGTATGTTACGAGCTCTAGTATAATAACCTAAGCCTTTCCAAAGGGCAAGTACTTCATCCTCCGTAGCCTCAGCGAGAGTAGCAATATCAGGAAAACGCTCTACAAACCTGATGTAGTAATCTGTACCTTGGCTTACTCTAGTCTGCTGAAGTATGATTTCAGAAATCCAAATCTTATATGGATCTTTAGTTTCTTTCCATGGCATAGATCTTTTGCCTGTGCCATACCATTCTAATAATAAGTTTGTAAAAGTATGAGGTGGTTCTTGTTTAGCCATATCATGTTAAACATATAAAAAAAGCGACCATGGGAATGATCGCTTTTAAAAAAAATTTATCCGCAAACTAGGAGTGTAAGCACTCTAGGCTGTAAGCTTAGTTCTCACATTTTCGTAAGAACCGTAGTGTTTTATAATCTTCTCTTTCAATTCTTTTCTAGCAAAAAATATTCTACTCTTAACTGTTCCTAATGGAAGATCTAATTTATCAGCAATCTCTTGGTATTTAAACCCAATATAATGCATCATAAAAGGATCTTTTATATTTACATCTAGAGACTCAATCATATTCTCTAACTCATCCATCATAATATTCGTCTCAGCATCGTTTGCTATCTGAACACTACCTGAGTTGATGTAAAATAAGTTATCTGTAGAATCAATAACTGTATTTCTTTTTACCTTCTTACGGTAGTTATTGATGAATATATTTTTCATAATCGTAAAGAGCCAAGCTTTGAAATTCGTACCTGCTCTAAACTTTTCCTTATTAGTAATCGCCCTAAAAGCGGTCTCCTGGTATAAGTCTTCTGCGTCCTCAGTATTCTTTGTCAGATTGTATGCAAATGAATGCAAAGGTGCGTTAAGCTTATGTAACTGATCATTGAACTCTATTGTTGACATATCTTATTGATTTTGTTACTATAAAGTTAGTTATAATATCAACAAGATGCTAGTTTTTGTTAAACAAAATTTACAAAAAGGTTAAACAAAATAGGGTTCAAAAACATAAATCACTGATTATCAATAGCTTGTTGTTCGTTATCTTTCATTTAAAAATGAAAAATTATTTCTGCGCTTTGTAGATTAAATAGATAGCAATAAGGGAAAATACCATATTCGGTATCCATACACCTATATATGCAGGCAAGGACATATTACTAGAAAAGGTTACTGTAAATCTCGATAGGATAACAAAGGCAGATCCGAGTATAATACCTAAAGCTAAATGTAGGCCTATTCCACCCCTTGTTTTTCTAGATGCAATAGCTACACCTATTAATGTCAAAATAATGATCGTTGCAGGATCAGAAGTTCTGCGATGTAATTCTATAGTATGGGCTTTAGCAGTACCTAAGCCTCTTTCTTTTTCTCGCTGTATATAGTTTTTCAGATCAGAGGAGGTCATATTCTCCATTAGCTTAAGGTTTTTGATAAAATCATCAGCTGTCATATTAAGTGTGGTGTCCATCTTTTCGCCCTTAGCGTTAAGGATAGAATCTCTCATTCCATGAAATTCCCTCATTTCATAATTATACAAGGTCCATCGGTTTGGGGCCTCCTTCATTTCTATCTTGGTAGCTTTTAGATATTTTTTGAGATTTCCCTTTTCGAAAGTTTCTAGTCTAAATGTTTGTCCTGAAGTATCTCTCTTTCTAAAATAACGTAGATAGATTTTTTCATCAGGATTCAGGAAAAAGTGTATATCATTACTTAGTGTTCGCACACTATTTCTAATGTACTTAGACTCAAAGTCATTCTTGATCTTAGTACTCTTAGGGATAATGTAATTACTTCCATACCATAATAACGATGCGATGAATCCAGCAGATATCATAAAGGGTACAAGAAACCGCCAGTAACTTACCCCAGAGCTTAGGATAGGTATGATCTCAGAATTCTTAGCCATTCTTGATGTAAAAAATATTACAGCTATTAGAGAAAATAGCGGCCATAACAATCCATTGATCCATGGGATGAAATTCAGATAGTAATCAAATACTATCTCACGTGTGGTTACGGTAGAATCGATAAACTTTCCGACCTTCTCGGCAAAGTCTATTACTACCGCAATCATAGTAATGAGCAGTATGGTAAAAAAGAAAGTACTGAGATACTTCTTTATTATATATATATCTAACTTTTTCAATCTTCCTGAAAAGTACAAAAAGCGATAGACCTATGTTTTATATAGATGATGTATTTAAGATTATAATAACAAGCACTTATTAAGTAGGGCGCTTTAAAATTAGAATACTTAGAAGTCAGAAAAACAACTTACCTCTTAAAAAAACGTTCGCTAAATAGAATAGTATTATTCTCTCCTATTCCATAGATGAAATAAATGCCTTGAGATAAACTGGAGATTTTCATCTGCTCGATAGCTAATTGTGAGACTAATGGGTAGGACATAACTTCCTGACCTATGCTATTATATATTTTTACAAGATCTACATTCAGCTCAGTAGAAAGATTTAATAGTTCATCTGCAGGGTTAGGGTATACTAATACACCTCCTACTTCTACTTCTGGGCCTGGATCTACACTTACAATTTCCGACCAAAAAGAAGCCCACGGTCGGGCCTGCTTGATAATGAGTTGATCTTCTTCCGTAATCTTATATTCGATATCCATGGCAAAATTATCAAATGTCTCCGCATTATATAACTCTTGAAATCTATCGTGTATCTTTCCTAGATATTCCCGCATCTCATCTAGGTAGTTTTCTGTCATGATAAGTTCGTTACCATCCGTAAGACTAGAAAAACGGATCACTACATAATCATCTTCTGTCACAGATGTTCTATCTAATAAGATTTCTTCTGGAATAGATAAGGCTTCAGGGTTAGTAACTAAGTCTTCTCCTAGTTGTGTATTGAGATAAAAAGTGTTATCCGTCTGGTATATCGGATCTGTACTGACTGCTACACCGTTAGCTTTTTCATCACTATAATTAGGATGACACAAGACTCCCATAGAGGCGACATAATGATCTACTCTATAGAAATCTCGTTCGTTATAAGCGCGGAAATTCCACATACCTGCATAGACTTCTTTTATAGATTTAGAGATATGCCCCTCGCTAGGTTTTTGTGTTTTAGAAGTATATAATCCAGCACCACTGAATCCAGGTAGATCTTCGTTATTGGTACTAGATCGGCATCTCACAGATGTACCTGCCGGAAACTGATCATGCATCTCTTGTAGATCATCTAACATCCACTGTGGCATATCTGCATCTTCTATTTTGTCTCTTAGTTTTTCTAACTCTTCTATCTGTACTTCTATGTCGGTAAGAAAATCATTGTCGCTTAACAGGTTTTCTACATCCTCGAATAAGCCATTGTATTCCATGAATTCCTGATAGTAATAAAAAGGAACCCCGTAACCAAAGGGAATCGTTCCCTCAGGAAAACCAAAAGTTCTCATTGTAGCAACATTGGAGCACTTAGCACCAAAGCCATCTGCCATATCGAAAGTTATATCGTCAAGAGAAAGTATATCTTTGTAATCCAGGTTTAATGGCGGTATCTGAGTCTCCGTAGGTCTGATATTTTCATACCAATCGTTTACTTCTTCTAGACTCGCTTCTCTAATTGTATACTTATCCTGATCTACTCTATAATAAATATGTTTTCCTAAGAGATCTGCTATCTCCTCATTCTCTAGTGGATCTCTTATAAATGAGTTAGGGATTTCATCTTGTATTGCTCTTAAATTGACATGAGAAAGTGGCGTCTGAATAAAGGAAGTAATAATGCCTCCTACTCTAGGTAAAGTATTCGGCAGCGACTCGTATAAAACGATATCTCGAGATCCCGGTGTATCTTCCAGATCTACCTGTCTAAAAAATCCAAAGCCTTCTTCTATGTTTAGCGCGAGATAGTCTACCTCCGCATAAACTTCTGACTCAAACAAAACAGAAATTCTAGAGTCATTATACTTTTCTATTTCCGCTTCGTAATCGGGTTGGTTATTCTCTGTAATGAAATAAGATAGATTGTTTTTTAAGAAAGGCATATTAGCTGCCATCAGTTCCTGACATTTCTGTACTACCTCGAAAGGTTCAGAAAAGCCCACACTGTAATTATAACTAAAAGCTCCTAACGTTCCATTGTTTGAGACCGTTGTAGGGTGGTATACAACTTCTCCTTTTACAACATCATCAGTGGTGAAGTCTACACCAACTATATCAGCAAAATCTTTATGTCGATTAAATTTTTCACTATTGATGAAATAGAGTTTAGGTTTATCTGTCAAAAGATCTACCATCATGAATTTGGTGAAATCTTCTCCTTCTAAAAATTCAGCCCAAGGAATATCTTCTCCTTCTATAGAAAGTGCTTTAAATTCTGTCAAACTATTAATTACAAGTGCGCCATCTTCTGGATCTACAGACTCCGCATAATTAAGTGGTCCCTGAACGGGCATATTATTATACTCTATTATATCATCTATTTCATCTAAGTCGGTATCTGCTGGATTATCTATATCGTAGGCAACAACTTGATAATATTCTATGGGGTAACTTTCTAGCGATTCTGATATAATCATCGTCCCCTCTTTTCCCAGCTGCATAGAACTTACAAAATCAAAACTTTCTGTAGGCTCATGCCTTATCTGAAGTAGATAATACTTATCCGCACTAGAAGCAATCTCTAACTGAACTTGCCCATTAACATTAGTAGAATAATTTAGAATAGGGACCACTTCTTGCCCCTTGCCATTGTGTGCAACAAGGACTGATAAAAGAAAAATAATAATTCTAAACTGCTTCATTTCTTATGCTCTGTTGTTTCAGCAATATTAAAGTACAAAGATAATAACAATTTGCATTGATATTGTTCTGATAAGACTTGGTAGGGACAAATTTTGAAGTTTGGTAGTAAAACTAATCTAGAGTGAATACAAGAAACAATTACACAGATTAAGAGGTCGTTTCTTTTACAATCGATTACTTATCGCCTTTACCTTCTTGTTTTTCCATTCTGCGAATATACCTTGTTCTATTTTTTCTCTTGCTGTACGCACAAGTTTCATGAAAAAAGAAAGGTTATGGATACTAGTGATTTGTGCTCCGTATATTTCATTAACTCTAAATAGATGGTGCATGTAGGCTTTGGTATGTATTCTAGATAATTCCGATGGACTCTGCTCATCTAAGAAAGTGAAGTCTCTTTTCCACTTAGCGTTTCTAAGATTGATAACACCTTCGTCCGTATAGATCACACCGTGTCGGGCGTTTCTAGTCGGTAATACACAGTCAAACATATCTATTCCAAGCGCTATACACTCAAGGACATTTTCTGGCAGTCCTACACCCATGAGATATCTAGGTTTCTCCGTAGGTAGAAATTTACATACTTCTTCTGTCATTGCATACAACTCATCATGCGGCTCTCCCACAGATAATCCTCCAATAGCGTTTATCTCTAAATTCTTAGAAGCAATAAATTCTGCAGACTCTCTTCTCAGGTCAGTATAAGTACTTCCCTGTATAATTCCTGCAAAGGTCTGATCATAGCCATACAAATTTCCCGTTTCTTCAAAACGATCTATGCATCTATCTAGCCATCTATGCGTCATGTGCATAGATTTTTTAGCGTAATTTTTTTCACACGGATATGGTGTACACTCATCGAAAGCCATAATGATATCTGCTCCAATATTTCTTTGTACATCTATAGCATACTCGGGTGTAAACAAATGTTTAGACCCATCTATATGAGAAGCAAACTCTACCCCTTTCTCTGTTATCTTACGCATACCACTGAGCGAATATACTTGGTATCCTCCAGAGTCTGTCAATATGGGTTTGTCCCAGTTGATAAACTTATGCAATCCTCCTGCTGTGTTGATAATTCCTATTGACGGTCTAAGATACAGATGATAAGTGTTGCCTAATATAATATCTGCGTCTACTACTTCCGTAAGTTCTTTTTGTTTGACCGCCTTCACTGTTCCTTGCGTTCCTACGGGCATAAAAATTGGTGTTCTTACATCACCATGTGCCGTGCTTAACGTTCCTGATCTGGCATTAGAAAACTTATCTGTAGCATGTAGTGTAAATCCCATAATTTATCTATTTCTAGCAAGATCCATTTTGATTAATACTGCGAGCATAACAGAAAAAACAACAAGAGAAGATCCTCCTTTGCTCAGAAAAGGTAGAGGTATCCCTATTACAGGAGTCACTCCTATAGTCATCCCAATATTTATAAAAAAATGAATAAACAAAATTCCAGCTAGTGCATATGCATAATATTTAATAAAATCATTTCTAGCTCTTTCACCTACAACAGTAATTCTAACAAGGAGTATTAAGTATAAAGCAATTACACCAAGTACTCCTATAAATCCTTGCTCCTCTCCTATTGTGGCAAAAATAAAATCTGTCGCTTGCTCCGGAACATACTTAAGCTGTGTCATGCTCCCTTCCAAAAATCCTTTTCCACTGAATCCGCCTGAGCCGATCGCTGTCTTAGACTGGATTAGATTATACAGCGATCCTCTAGGATCACACTTATCTGGTCTTAACCAAACATTTATTCTTTCTTGATGATGGGGCTGTAGTACATTGTTAAATGCCCATGAAGCTGTAACAGAAAACGCTGAGGCTAGAAATAAAGAAATAAGCGTAATCGTCAATATTTTTAAATTTCTTTCTTTCCAATTTAAAAACCCAAGCAAACCTATATGGATTCCAAACAAAGGAATCAAATATAAGCCATACGAAAACTTAAGCCCTACAAAAATCAATAGTGGCATCAGTAAAGAAATTATCATCCAAAACTGCTTACGTTCTAACTGATAAGCTAAAAATATTCCTGCAGTTGCAAGCGATACTAATAGAACGATCATAGCACCATACATAAAAGAAAGTATGATCACACCGAGTAGCGTACCTGCAACAATATAATAGGTAGATGATAACCCCACTCTATATAGGACCAAGAAAAAAGACATAAACACTAGTGCTGATCCAGCATCAGGCTGTAGCATAATCAATGCACTGGGAATAAAAAATAGTGCTAAACAGGTCGCAAGATTACGTCGACTACGTATCGTTATGCTCGATAGACTTAAATATGAAGCAACAGCTAGAGCTGTACCAAACTTCGCTAACTCTGATGGTTGTATAGAAAAAGAACCTATCATTATCCACGATTTTGCTCCCTTAATTTCGGTTCCTACAACAATAACAACCAGTAGTAAAACCAGGGAAACAACATAGATCAGAAAAGCAAAGGTGTTCCAAAATTTCCATTCTACCATAAAGCTAATAAAGAAGGCTATGAGCGCTACAATAAGCCATATGGTTTGTCTACCTATAGAAGACCTAAGGTCTAAGTAAGAATGTGGATTGGAAGGGTCATAAGAAACGGCATACAACATAAACCAACCTATAACAACTAAGGCAGCATATACTGTAAGAAGTATCCAATCTATTCCTCTATTGCTACCTAATCTAGCTATGGACATGAATAGGTTATTATGGTATCAGCTCCGTTTTCCTAATATTATCTACAACAGGAATAGCTGAGGGAAATTCTCTTTTCAGATCTAGTAATAGGCCCTGCATCTCATCTTTGGTTTCGTATGCTCCTACCTTTACTTTGTAAAAAGGCACCTCTTGTTCCCAAGAAGATTGTACACCTGGGTATAAAGAATTAAACTTAGAAATAGCCAATTCCATTTTCCTTCGATCATTCGTAGTGATAATCTGTATTCTCCACCCCTTGATCGCTTCTTGTTGCTGATTCTGGAAAACATAATCACTCATAAGTCTGGAAATTCCAGCGTCTTCGGATATCGTTATCTGACTTATCCCCTGTGTTATACTAAGGACGCATAATAAAAGAATACATAAAAACTTCATCTATCTATATCTGTTACGAACAAGTTTGTAAGGTCTCAAAATATACATTATCCTTACAAACAGCATTCTATTTCCAATTAAACAACTAATATAAGGCAATAATTATTACGCCTTTCCATGGCATTGTTTATATTTTTTTCCGCTTCCACAAGGACAAGGCTCATTTCTTCCTACTTTCTTCTCTTCTCTTTTGTAGGTAACAGGCTTCGCTTGCTGTCTTCCTGCTGATTGCGCCGCTGCTCTTCTCGCAAGATCTTCCTTACTAGTTTGTACCTTAGAAAAATCTGTTTTTTGTTCTCTAGCTTCTTGTACATCATCTGCTGACTTTATAAGGAGTTTTCCTTTTAGCAGATAAGAACATACATCATAGTTGACCTTATAGATAAGTTGCTCAAACAACTTATACGCTTCCATTTTATAAATAACAAGCGGATCCTTCTGCTCAAAAGATGCTGCTTGTACAGAATCCTTCAGTTCATCCATAGATCTTAAGTGTTCTTTCCAGTTATCATCTATAAGCGCAAGTGTTACCGCTTTTTCTATATCTTTCATGATACTTTTCCCATCCGTATCAACAGCTTCTCTTAGGTCTGCAGAAATATTGAGTGCTTTCTCTCTTCCGTCTGTATATGGTACGGCAATTCTTTTGTACTTATGTCCTTCGTGCTCTAGTACGTTTTTGATAAAAGGAAGTAGCGCGTGACTTATGGCTTCTCCTTTTCTTTCGTAAAAATCAAAGACGTTTTTCTGATACTGTTCTACAAGGTCATCTTCAGATGCTTCGTTCCATGCTGCGGCATCTAAATCTGGATCTATCCCTAATATCTTAAGAGAGTCACCCCTGAATGATTCGTAATCTCCATTATACTTATTATCAGAAACGATAGATTCTGTCAGTCCGTTAAACATGTTGAACAAGTCTACAGATAGTCTTTCTCCAGATAGGGCATTATCTCTTTTCTTATATATTGCCTCTCTCTGTATATTCATTACATCATCATACTCTAACAATCTTTTTCTGATACCAAAATTGTTTTCCTCTACTTTTTTCTGGGCTCTTTCTATAGACTTAGTTACCATAGAGTGTTGTATCACCTCTCCCTCTTGGTGGCCCATCTTATCCATAAGCTTGGAGATTTTTTCAGAATTGAATAATCTCATCAACTTGTCTTCCAGTGCCACATAGAACTGAGAAGACCCTGGATCTCCCTGTCTACCCGATCTACCCATAAGCTGTCTATCTACTCTTCTAGAATCATGTCTCTCAGTTGCAATAATAGCAAGACCACCGCTGTCTTTTACCTCCTTGGACAACTTGATATCTGTACCTCTACCTGCCATGTTAGTTGCTATAGTAACTCTTCCTGGCTTACCAGCCTCTGCAACTACTTCTGCTTCTCTCTGGTGCTGCTTCGCATTAAGTACGTTATGAGAAATGTCTCTCATCGATAGCATCCTACTTAACTTCTCAGATATATCTACTGAGGTCGTACCCACAAGTACCGGTCTTCCATTACTAGTAAGTTTATCTACCTCTTGGATAACTGCATTATATTTTTCTTTTGCTGTCTTAAAAACTAAATCTTCCCTGTCATCTCTAACGATAGGTCGGTTAGTAGGAATTACCACTACATCTAGTTTGTAGATTTCCCACAACTCGCTCGCCTCAGTTTCTGCAGTACCCGTCATCCCTGAAAGCTTATGGTACATCCTGAAATAATTCTGTAAGGTTACTGTCGCATAGGTCTGCGTGATGTCCCCTACTTTGACATTTTCCTTAGCTTCTAATGCTTGGTGTAGACCATCAGAATATCGTCTACCTTCCATCATTCTACCAGTAGATTCATCTACAATTTTTACTTGGCCATCTATCACAACATATTCTTCATCTATCTCGAACATGGTATAGGCTTTAAGTAATTGGTTGACCGCATGGAGTCTTCTTGACTTTATGGAAAAGTCTGTAACTAATTGTTCTCTATCCTCTTTGTACTTAGCTCCATCTTCTTGCTCTTTTGATGCTAGAGCTTGCATCTCTGAAGCAATATCTGGCATAACGAAAAAGTCTACGTCATTTTCATTTTTGGAAAGTAACTCGACACCTTTTTCTACAAGTTCTACATTTCTATTTTTTTCATCTATCTTAAACAAAAGCGGATCATCTACCAAGTGCATGTTTTTTGACTGCTCTTGCATATAAAAATTTTCTGCCTTCTGTAGCATTACTTTTACACCATCTTCACTTAAGAATTTTATAAGTGGTCTATACTTAGGAAGCGATCTGTAAGCTCTTAAGATTGCCATACCAGCCTCCCCTTCTTCGTGACCTACCTTACCTTCTTTGAATAGACGTTTAGCATCAGCAAGATATTCCGTTGCAAATTTTTTCTGTGCGTTGACCAACTTTTCTACCTTAGGCTTAAGCATATTATACTCTTGCTCTTCCGCACCTTCAGGTACAGGACCAGAAATAATAAGAGGTGTTCTTGCGTCATCAATTAGAACAGAATCTACCTCATCTATCATTGCAAAGTGATGCTTCTTCTGTACTAGCTCTTGCTGAGAACGCACCATATTATCTCTTAGATAATCGAAACCAAACTCATTGTTTGTTCCGTAGGTAATGTCACACTCGTAAGCCTTAATTCTCTGAGGTGAGTGGGGCTTATATTTGTCTATACAATCTACTGTCAAAAACAGAAACTCGAATATAGGGCCTACCCATTCTGAATCCCTTTTTGCCAGATAATCATTTACAGTAATAACGTGTACTCCTAGTCCTGATAAACCATTAAGGTATGCCGGCAGGGTAGCCACTAGTGTTTTTCCCTCTCCTGTTGCCATCTCTGCAACTTTTCCTGCATGTAATACCTGGCCACCGATAAGCTGTACATCGTAGTGTAGCATATTCCAGGTAATCTCTCCACCCGCTGCTGTCCATGAGTTGGCCCAGGTAGCCTTATCGCCATCTATATTGACATAAGAATTACCAGCCGCTAATTCTCTATCGTGTTCTGTAGCGGTAACTTCTAGGCTTGTATTTTCCATAAACCTTCTTGCTGTTTCTTTTACAACAGCAAACGCTTCAGGAAGAATCTCTAATAATATTTCTTCTAGATGTTTATCTCTAGTCTTTGATATATCATCTATTTCTTTGAAGATCTCTTCTCTTGCCAATAGGTCTTTCTCATTCTCTGCTTCTTTCTTCAAATCTGACAAATCCGCATCTACTCCTTTAAGGTGTTCCGCTATCCGTGCACGAAAATCTAAGGTCTTATTCCTTAGATCATCATTGCTAAGAGCTGCATAAGAAGCAAAATTAGCATTGATTTCCTCAACTATAGGGGTATATTCCTTTACATCTCTATCGTACTTCGTCCCGAATAACTTCTTTAATATCTTGAACATAATTATTGAAAATTATAATTTATATTTTATACTATACTTTCTTGCTTCACATATTGTTCCAAGCTGGTTTTCATGTCATTATGACATTACCAAGTTTTAGAAACTTCCGTACCGTTGTAACAAATCAGTATCTTGTTCTTTACTCTTTATATCATCTATCATTTCCTGAAGTAAGCTTACTGAACTGCTCAGCTTCGACTTCTTACTAGCATCTGTCTCATCTTCCATTCTAGAGCTTAACTCTTCTTTGAGCTTGTTGATTGTATTTGTAGAAACAAATCTTTTGTAAAAAGGATTCGATGCACCTAGCGCTCCCGTCATCATTACCTTAGTAGTTTCCACAATCCTATCAACATCTGCTTCTTTGGCTAACTTGTAATATTTATCGTAATAATTGAAAATACTATAGATACTTACTTCATGTAAATTCTTTTCGAAAAAATCTAGATACCTTGTTTCTTTTGACTTGGCATAAATATCCGCGATAGTGCTAAATAATGGTTTAGGATTCTCTGAGGCAATCTTATCTACCTCGTCCAGTGCCAACTTAGGATCTGACTGTGCTAATATTTCTAAGGCCTTAGTAATGGGGTCATAAGCTTTTTCTTGAACCAATACTTGTTTAGCGGCTAGTGCACCTTTATTATTATTTTTACCATACAATGCTTTTAAGGCTTCAGACCTTACAGATGAGTGTGGATCATTTTTAGCAAGATCTTCCAGCTGAGCCTCATCTGTGATGAGTCCTACTACTGTCTTTCTGAATAAGTAATGTTCTTCCTTTATCGCTGCATCTACGATCTCCTTGTATTCTGGTTTTCCTTTTAGTGATCTTAGGGCTGTAGACTTATCCGACATAAGATCCGAAAGTCTAAACTGTGCCACCCACTCTTCGTTTGTTTTGTTTTCTTTTTGTGTTCCTAGCAAAACATTGTCTCCGTCTAGGATTACTACTGCAGGTTTTTCTGTAACCTCTGTCAATATGATTTCTTGCTTTCGTTGATTTATCCATATAGGGTATTCTATAATATCACCGTTTGTTGTATACACTTTAGTTGTAAGTGGCAGCTGAAATACTCCAGGACTATCCTCTGCATCTTGTTTTTGCTCTACCATAATTTTCATTTCTTGATTAGGAGCATCATAGGTATAGATGATATCTAATTCTGGATGACCTGACTCAAAAAACCACTGATTAAAAAACCAGTTAAGGTCCTCTCCAGAAATTTCTTCCATCGCTAATCTCAAATCATCAGCCTCTACTGCAGTATATTCATTGTCTCTCAAATACTTATTCAGCCCTAAGAAAAAGATCTCGTCTCCTAGATAGTTTCTAAGCATGTGTAATACAAGGCCTCCCTTGTTGTAACTGTGCGCGTCGAACATAGACTCTTTGTTCTCATATTCATAATGTATAAGAGGATGTTTTCCTTGACGCTCTGCTGACTGCAGATATACACTTAGTTCTGTCACTCGGTGGTAATCCGCACGCTGTCTTCCATACTTGTGCTCAAACCAAAGATACTCGCTGTAGTTAGCGAAGCCTTCGTTCATGGTAAGGTTGGCCCAACTTTCACAAGTTACTAGATCACCAAACCAGTGATGAAACATTTCGTGTGCAACTATAAAATCGTTGTCATTATCTATAAGTTCTCGATCTGTCTTCTGGACAAACTCACCAAAGATCACTGCTCCTGTATTCTCCATAGCACCACTTACATAGTCTCTTCCAATAAACTGTGCATACTTGTCCCATGGATACGGATAATCTAACAGGTCAGAAAAAAAAGTCAACATCTCTGGCGTATGATTAAATATTTCTTTTGCGTAACTCTTATAATCATGCTCTACGAAATACATGAGGTCCATTCCGTTCCACTTATCTTTTACAACTGCATAATCTCCTATACCTATAAAAAATAGATACGGCGCATGTGGTTTATCTTGCTTCCAGTAATCTGTTCTTGTTCCATCCGCATTTTTTGTAGAAGAAATCAGAACTCCATTCGATAGACTTACATACTTATCTAGAACGGTCAGTTTTACTTCTTGTGATGTACGTTCATTAGGCTTATCTATGGTAGGAAACCATCTACTGTTATTTTCCGTTTCTCCCTGCGTCCAGATCTGTTGCGGTTTATCCGCTATCTCTCCCGTAGGGTTAATGAAAAATAATCCTTTATCTGAAGTTATAGCTGCACTACCTCCTTCATCTCCCTCGTTGGGCTTAGCAACATAGTCTATTTCTATAGAATACTTTTCTCCCCTCTTATACATTTTTGGAAGATTGATAAATATATTTTTTGTGTCATATTCGTAACTTAAATCTCTACCTCCCGACTGGATACTTTTTATGTCAAAACCTTTGGCATCAAGTTCTAGAAAATCTGAGGATCTAATCGGAGATAGATCTAACTTTGCTGTACCTATCACATACTGATTATTCCAGTCAAAACTTAGATCCAGACTTGTATGTAATAAGTCATGGACTCTGGTGTAACTAGGGTTATATCTTGCTATAGCAAACTCCTCTTCCTTTCCCATCTTAGGAGCCGTCACCGTGAGTGTGTCCAGCAGTGTTTCTTCTATAGTTACCTCGAATACCTCTTCCTCGGGAACAAGGTCTTTAGTCGTTTTACAGGAAACCAAAAAGAGAACTAAAAGGCTATAAAAAATATACTTCATAAGGTTTATAATTTAAAGGACTACAAAGTTAATCTCATATTCTGGAATCCCCATATAAATAGCTTACAATCCATTGAAATATGTCTTTTTTTGCCCCACTTAAAGAACGTAGAACTTCCATATTACAGCTAAAACGAAAAATAAGGGAATTTACCTCATTACTATTTATATATTTTATGATTGCTAGAGTTTATTCTTAGATGTATTATTTCACTAATTTGGTTGTTATTATGTCAAACAAATAAGGTGTTAATCATGAAAATTAAATTAGATGACGAGGTCTATATCCACTGTGAAAGGATGGGTAATCTCCAGGCTCCGACTATTTTATTTAATCATGGCGGCCCTGGAATAGGATATAGTGAAAAGGATAAAGCTTTGTTTGACTTTTCTATGTGCAATGTGATTTTCTATGATCAGAGAGGCTGCGGAAGAAGTACAAGGTCTGAGGAACTAAGCAATATGACAACTCAAAATCTTGTAAAGGACGTAGAGCGAATTTTACAATTTTTTAAATTGGACAAAATAATCCTATATGGAGGCTCTTGGGGCTCTACACTTTCTTTGTTATATACATTAGATTTTCCTAACAAAGTAAAAGCTATAGTTCTTAGAGGATTATTTCTTGGAGATTTAGACTCTAGAAGGTTTTTTGAAAAAGGAGCTGTTGCTGATGTTTTTCCGGAAGCTTGGAGCCAGTTAGCCTCTTCAGTTGGTATAGAAAATAACAATGATGTAATGGATAGCATTTTTCGTGCTATTTTACAAGAAGATTCTTCCTCTAAAAAACTTGCTTATGAGCTACTCGTATATGGACACCGAGTAAATAATATGGGTAGCATTTCTGATAAAGAAAAAACTAAAATTAGAGCTTCAGATTTCTGGAATGTAGCACGAATTTTAGCTCACTTTTCTGTCAATAGTTTTTTTCTGCCTGATCAATTTATTATAAAAAGCCTTGCAAAATTACATTTCGTTCCTGTACATATAATACATGGAAAAAACGATTATATTACACCCATTAGTTTTGCTGAAACGGTCTCCAAGCAATATAACAATATCCACTTGTATCCAACTGAAGGAGGTCATTCGCATTACGAAGAGGTCAATAAAAATAAAATTACTGAGGTACTAGATAAGCTCCTAACAGAACTACAATTAGCTCTTTGATATCCTTTGTTTTTAAAAAACCTTACAACTTATAAATATCTGTAGGTGTACCACATACGATAGCCTTGTTACCTCTAATAGCGATAGGAGACTTTATAAGATGTGGATTCTTTTTTATAGTCATTATCCAGTCTTCTGTTGTCATCTCCATACCCTTAAAGTTTTTTTGATAATCGGGATGGGCTTTGTTGAGTAATTTTTTTGGATCTATTTCTAATCCTTGTAACATCACTAGCCAGTTGGTGTCTGTACTGAATGCCTTTTCATAAGTATATGCTTTGACATGTTTGCTCATACTTTTTGCGTAAGCTAAGGTCTTCTTATCTGAGGAGGAAGCTGAGTTATAATAGAATAATATTTCTCTTGGATGTGTTTTCATAATAAGAAAGTTTAATATAAGATACATATATTTTATATAAAAACAATCTTTTAGTGTTTTATTTTTGATTGCAGGGTCAAACCCTGTTTTTATTTTGTTGTTTGCCGGTCTAGTGAAATATATAATAAAAAAGGAGTGTAACTTATAGCTACACTCCTTTTTACATAAATTATATAAAATAATTTACTATTCTATTAAGAGCATTTTTTTCCTGATCGTCTGCCTATCTGTTGTTAACTCATAGGTCATAACACCAGTAGCATTAAGATCTGAGTTATTTATAGTCAAATAATTCATTCCATTATTGTAGTGGGCAGTTTGCTTAAACAATAGACTTCCTCTTATATCATAAACCTTAATCGTTGTCTCTGTAGTTTCCGGTAAATAGAAAACAATCTCCGTAGAATTACTCCATGGGTTCGGTCTGTTTTGTAATAGGCTTATCTCTAAATCACCGTTAATATTTTCTCTATTTTCAAGAGATATATTCATGATTTCGTTTTCAGTATAAGCTTCTAAGCTTGTTCTAGAAGATGACATATTCATATCTACTTTTGCTCCTTGCGTATCTACTATTACATAAAATAATGGCTCATCTTCTGCTATATCATTAACTTCTAATTCAGCCCAACTGAAACTCATCTCTTTTCCGTTCTCTGACAGTGCATAGTGACTTGTAGTAAGATCTAAAGCTCCCGCTCTCATCTCTACAAAACTGGCTGCTCCTTCTCCAAGTGTAAGGGTTCCTTGCATACCTATCATAGCTTCATAATTACCTGCAGTAACTGCATAAGTATAATGGTCTGCACCTTTGTTTACAAGCTCAGAGAATAATTCTAAAGTATTATTAGATCTATACTCCGTAGAAATCCCACCTGAGATATTACTAGATACACTGTTGTTCACATCACCAGTTTTTACACCTATAAATGGAATATTCATATTAGCATTCAGGTCATACACTTGATACTCATCATTCCATGATGATGCAAAAGGATTAGACTGATCAGCAAACTGGAATGTAGCGTCTACAAAATTCCAACTCGTGTTAGAAGGTAGTTCTGTATAAATACCCAGTATCAACTTTCTCAATTCTACTAAGTCAATAGCTGTTATACTATTACTCTTGTTTATATCCGCTGCAATCATTTTATAAGGCGATGTCAGTGGACTTACTCCTAGAACATGTCTCTGTATATATACAAGATCTAAGGTACTAACACCATTCAAAGGACTCTTATCTAGTGCTGGTCTAAGCATGTAGTTTCCTCCTGAAGGCATCTCTCCAAAGTCAAATTTCCCATCTTCTTCTGTTTCTTGCATCGGGTTTTCTGCTCCTTCTAGCATAACTTCTCCGCCTGAGATCTTCTGGTTCATTTCAGTTCTTAGTTCTCCATATATTCTAGGTCCCATAATGTTATCACAGATATCAGAATTATCCTGAACATCTATAAATGTATTACAGAAGGCCTGATTTCCATTCTCGTCTGTAACCCACATCTGTATTGGCTGCTCTCCTACATCATCACAGGTAAAGAATCTAACCTGATCTGTAACATCTGCACTAAAACTAAATGTAATATCAGAACCACAAGAAGCGGCACTACTTGCATCGAAATCTTCCGCCCATATTTCTGCCATACCTACGAACGTCCCATCTCCATCTGGATCCATCAATGTAAGTGCTTCACTAAGCCCGTTAATACAAACTGGTGTCGGTGTCTTCGCATTGATTACTTCAAAATTCTGAGTAGCTCTTGTTATGTTACCACAACCATCACTCACCGTCCATTCTATAATATGTTCCCCTATTGCGTAATCATCTGTTGCATCATTCGTTAATCCAAAATCATCAAAAGTACCATCGCTGAAAAAATCTATTTTGTAAGAATAGTTCAGTGCAGCTTCGGGTGTACAATCATCTTCTGCTGTAACAGTAAGTGGTACTTCTACAGAAGAACAATTTACATTCAACGACTCTACTTCTATATCAGCAAGAGAACTCGTAAATTCTGGATCTAATGTATTAAATACTTTTATTACTTGATCATGGGTCCATCTTGTGTAGAGGCCATTAACTTGCTGGCACCAATCGATAACTGTCCAAGTTCTTATAATTTTGAAACATGCCTCTTCACCATTAGGAAATCCAAAAAACTGATCTTTATGTTCTATACCAACTAGAGAGCATTCATTCTCTCCTATCAGAATAGGAAAACCAAATCCTGCAGGTAAGTCACCTGGTTCTAAATCAGCAGCAGAACAAGTATTCGTATCTTCATAATCTTCTGGCCAAACAATATCGTCTTCAGAAAAAGGATCAGAAATACTTGAAGATATAGTCTGGGAACAACTCTGGGTTGTCCCGTCTCCATTTTCTATTGTAAAAATTCTTGTTATTACACCAGTTCCACAGTTGTTGATATTTGCAGAAACAGTTTCCACTATATCTATATTATCAACACAATTAGCTGATACTTCTGCATTTCCAAATTGGCTACCTAGGTTATCTAAGTCATAGTCTGCTGTACAATCTACCATCATGTTTGGTGGACAGCTAAGTATAGGTGTAACCTTATTTTGTACTTCTACCTCTACCATACATATGTTTGTATGACCACTTGCATCTGTTACTTCTAGAATAACCATCTGAGTTGTTCCTAGATCATTACAACAGAATTCTACAGATTCTCCAAAAGCAGTATCTCCTGTATTACAACCATCTGTCATTCTTGCTAATTGTATCGTTACAGGACCACACTCATCATAACTTCCTGCATCCACAGATTCTGCAAACAACCATGCTTTTCCTTGATTGTTTAGACTTACTACTTGATTTTGATGACATATGGCTGTAGGGTCTGATCCGTCTACAACAATAATCTCACTGAAACAATTTGTAAAGTTACCACAAGCATCATATACGGTATACCTTAGCCATGTTGTCCCTGCTGGTAAATCTCTAATTATATACGTATCTTCAAATGGTTCTACACCTATTTCGCTATATGCTCCATTTACTGGTGGATTACCATTGTTATCTGCTAATAAATATCTCACTTCGAAATATGTTTCGTTACAATCGTAGATCACAAATGGTGGCTCTACTACCCAGTCAGTTGTACAGTCTTGATCTGTTTCTGCAACTATCTGGAAATCCTGAGGACAATTGATAATCGGTCCTGCATTATCTAAAACTTCTAATGTCTGAAGATGGAATATCTCAAACTCTCCTGTACACCACCATTCTCTTATCTGCCACAATCTCATAAACTTCTTGATTCTACAATCTTGCGAAGGCAGTTCTGTATCTGTAAAAGATATCAATGAGTTACATAGAAATTCTGGAAGAACTGGGAATAAAGGAAAACCATCTAAAGTTGGTACACCCGTATCAGCAGTAGAAGGATTGCCGTTTTCGTCATAGGTAAATGAGTCACATATTAGTGGATCACCATTCAGTACAGTTCTATCATCTGGCCATACTATTCCAGTAAAATCTGGTCTTCTTATCATTATTTCTTGAACACAAGAATTTCCCTCATTGCCAGACTCGTCTATAGCGGTGTAAGTTCTCACTACTCTGGAAGTAAACATTGTATCACATGTCAATGGGAAAATTTGCTCATTAAGCAATATAGGTTCAGCACTAGAACAATTTTCAAAAATAATAGGATCATCTACAAATGGTAATTCATTACATGCAATCGTATCATTTTCGCATGAAATAATTGGTGCAAACTTGTCTTCTATAAGCGCATAACCCCAGCACTTATTTCCACATTCTGGTTCTGTAAGTTCTACTGTAAGGGTCATACCTACATATTCAGAAGTTACTAAATTTGATGGTAGTTCATTTCCCCACTCATCTGTTAGTAGAATAGTGTAATAATCATTACAGGTAGCTGAAATGCCAAGACCTATCATACTTGGTGTGATGACAGCTTCGCAATCAGCGTTAAGGCTGACATTAATATTACCCTTACAGGAAGCTTCGCAATTACTTACACATTGCGTGTATGCTAAATTGCTAAACAATAAAAATGCCGAGAACACCATAAAGGTATTCAGAAAGATTTTTCTTAATCTTTGGTCGATATAGGAATTTAGTCCCGCATCGTGTGTAGTTCGTCTCATCTGAGTCAAAGTTTTTAAATACGCTCTTAATAGAATTATAATTAACAATACATAGGTTGTATCGTCTCAGGTAGGTTCGTACTTTAAAATCGGCAAATTGTAAATTGTAGACTTACTGGGAATAAGCTACTAGGCAAATATATGCACATATTTACATATTACAAAAATATATAATACATATATTCTTATTTTTTAGTGGTTTGTGTGTAATTTTTTGGAAATTAGCTTATTATACATATGTAAAAATAAATATGATATCGTAATTTTCCAGAGAAGTAATTAATTATATAATAAATCGAAGATGTCATCGTACATTTCAAAAGATTTTAATCCTACCTGAGCTTCTTCGCCTCCCTCAAGAATAATTCCAGGTGGATTTTTCATCGTTAATACAGATTCTACTTCTGTAAGCTTTGATATTTTTACAAATACAGAAGACATATGCTTTTCTTCTACCTCCTTAAGCTGGTCTGTACTATCTAACACTTGATAAGATCCTTCAGAAACTTTGTTTTTAGAAAAAACGGGTAGGTTTATATTTTCTGAATTACCATCAGCAATATATAGGGCATCTAATGAAAACCTATCTTGTATAGCTTGTAAAATATTAGCAGCTGGTGCAGCATTAAACATACCTATAGACTTAGGACCTTCCACCCAGTTAATTATTTCTTGAACCCTATCAAGATTGGCCAAGGAGCCCTTATTATCTTGTAAGTTATATGCTAACCAATCTACGCCATATGCTGAGAAATATCTCGCATCTGTAAGGTTAGAAATAGAAAAAGCAGCAACTTTTAATTTTAACATCTTCTCAATTTTATGTAAAAGTAATATCTTCATCGTTTATGAGTTACTTTGACAAAGTATATAATGTTACAAATGCTATACCATCCGGTAGAGTAAGCACTTATGGCGCTATAGCAGACTATCTTGCTCTAGGGTCTGCAAGAATGGTAGGATGGGCACTAAACAAGTGTCACAATGCAGAAAAACCTGTAGCCGCTCATCGGGTAGTAAACAGAAAAGGCGAGTTAACTGGTAGAAATATGTTTCCTCATCCAGATATGATGCAACAGTTTTTAGAAAAAGAAGGGGTAATTATTAAGAACAATAAAGTAGTAGAATTCGATAAACACTTTTGGCATCCTGCTGAACTGAAAAAAAAGAAATCTTAAAATTTAGGTGCGTTGGAATACTTTACAGAAAAGGTGCGTTAAGAAGGTTACAATACAAAATCTATGAAAACGAAAATATTATATAGCTTGGTTTTACTCTTTTTGTGCAATTTGCATATAATCACAGCTCAATCTTCATGTGTTGGCACCTGGGAAAATATCGATGATGAAGATGGAAAACCCAAGTCCCATATAGAAATCTATGAAGAAGATGGAAAACTATATGGTAAAGTGATCAAACTCTTAGAAAATGCTACGATACGGAATTGTATTAAGTGCGAAGGCGACCGAAAAGACCAGGCTCTAGAAGGTATGGTGATATTATGGGACCTTAAGATAAAGAAGAACAAAGGGGATAAAGGCAAGATCATAGACCCAAAAACAGGTAAGATATATGATTGCAAAATAGAGTTAGATGACGAAAACACCTTGAAAGTCAGAGGATATATCAAAACCCCTTTCCTAGGCAGGACTCAAAAATGGTACAGAGTAACTAGCTAAAAAGACAATAAAACGATTCTATATACTGTTTTAGAGGTGATAAAAAATTATTAACTCATGCAAAAAAGTATATGGAGCAAAATTACACAGAAAACACTCTTATTAGATTTATTTACAATGAAACCTGCTTCTTAGAAAATTTAGAAGTAGAGCATGCTATTGTAGAGGAGCCAATTATTGCTAAAACCTATAACCGGTTATATAAAGCATACAAGATGTTACCCAAAGTAACATTCAGGCCTGCTCAGAATTCGATTGAAAATATATTACTATATAGTCAATCACCAGCTTTGAGCAACTAGAAAGAGTAAAACCTAAAGATAAACCTCTTGATCTCGCTTCAAGGGGTTTTTTTATTTATGAAAAATGAAATTTCTCTATTTTTTATAAAACTAATATATGTTATAAGCACATTGACTAAGGATTATATATTAAATTTGTATGTATATTATTTTCCATTTTATAAAATAACACATGTCTAAAGAAAAAGAAGCTAAACTAAAAGCTCTAGGTCTTGCAGTAGATAAGTTAGAGAAAACTTATGGTAAAGGCACGATAATGAAGCTAGGAGATAAAAAAGTAGTAAATGTAGATGCCATATCTACAGGAAGTCTAGGCTTAGATATAGCTCTAGGAATAAATGGTTTTCCACGGGGTAGAGTAATAGAGATATATGGACCAGAATCTTCTGGTAAAACGACCTTGGCTATTCATGCTATCGCCGAAGCTCAGAAAAAAGGTGGTATCGCAGCATTTATAGATGCAGAACATGCTTTTGATAAGATGTATGCAGAAGCCTTAGGGGTAGATACAGAAAATCTACTAATATCCCAGCCAGATAATGGGGAACAAGCGCTGGAAATAACAGAACACCTTATACGTTCTGGAGCTATCGATATTATTGTAATCGACTCTGTAGCTGCACTCGTTCCTAGAAGTGAGATAGAGGGAGAGATGGGAGATTCTAAAATGGGACTACAGGCAAGACTTATGTCACAGGCACTTAGAAAGCTGACAGGAACTATTGGAAGAACAGGTTGTTGCTGTATCTTTATCAATCAACTGAGAGAGAAGATCGGTGTGATGTTTGGAAATCCAGAAACTACAACTGGTGGTAACGCGCTTAAGTTTTATTCTTCTATAAGGTTAGACATAAGAAGATCTGGTTCTGCCATAAAAGATAAGGAAGGAAATGTAATAGGAAATCCTACTAAGGTAAAGGTTGTCAAAAACAAGTTAGCTCCACCATTTAGAATTGCTATGTTTGACATTATGTTTGGTCAGGGTGTATCTAAGACAGGAGAAATAATAGATCTAGGTGTAGATGCAGATATCATAGGTAAGAGTGGATCGTGGTACAGTTATAACGATACCAAGATTGCACAAGGAAGAGAAGGAGCTAAACAGTTTCTTATGGATAATCCAGAAGTTGCTGAGGAGATAGAGCTGAAGGTTAAGGCAACATTTCATCCTACCTTAGAAGAAGAAAAAGAAGCTGTAAAAGCTGATTCTTAAAACTAACTTTTATAAAAAACACAAGGGAACTGTACTTACGGTTCCCTTTTTTTGTTTGCACACTTCGTCTCCAGTAACCTCAAATATTCTTAATTTAGAATAGCTATTAAACTCGATGAAAAACAAAACGATAGACAGGTAAAGAAGATTATAAAAAAGGCTTTTTATACAACTTTGATTATTAGATTTTAGAAATACCGTTCTGTACAACTTAGTCTTAAAAAGATAAAGTCTCCCTGGCGGGAGACTCAATCATTATAGAACAACTTCCAAATATTAAGACTACTAAATTATATAAACCTAGTTATATATACAAGTATTACTCCCTAATTAAATAGAAAAAAAGGGTACACGTCAAACGCATACCCTTTTTTTCTATTTGTTTTTTCATGATTACTATCTAATTAGCATCATTTTCTTTACATCAGAAAACTTATTACATGTCATTCTATAAAAGTATATACCACTATAGTTTATGCCTAAGTTTACAGCATTAACGTTGTAATTGTGTTTTCCTTCTTTAAGAAATGATCTTATTTTGTGTATGCTTGCACCGTTCATGTCTAATATCTCTATGGTAACCCAATCATCTGTAGGTATAGAAAAACTAATATCTGTAGATCGATTAAATGGATTAGGAACATTCTGATATAGTGTATATGACAATACATTATCATCAGTGGACATCCTTATAGCACTTTTTCCATAGGATACATCGTAAACTTCTGCCTCCATTCTTTCTGTAGAGAAAGCTATCTCATCTATATCCATCTCAGAGTTTATATAAAACAATATATCCTCCTCTGTTGCTATAACACTGTTAGGTGTGGACCAACTAAGTTGTATTGTATTACCATTGTTATATATGTTATGATCAGATATCTCTAGCTGCGCACCTTCTATACTATTTATCTCAGTAGCATTTAGCAAACTAAATTGCATACCTATTATATTACTAAAACCTCTTGCTCTTACAGCTATCCTACTATCTCCAAGTTCTCTAGATAGTATAAACTCTACTGGAGCTCTGCTTTCTACATGGTGGTTATCGAGTAAGTTATAACCATTAGAACCGTTTACATCACCAGTTTTTATCGCAATAAAATCACTATACATCTCATCATGTGATAGATCTTGGTAGTCTATATCTGAAGGATAAGGAAACGGATCATAAGCATCTATAAAGTTATAATTCGCTGGAATAAAATTCCAATTCTTATTACCTGGAAACTCATCATATATTCCTAAAATGACTTTCCTAAGTTCTACTAAATCTATAGCTGTAAGGTCTCCAGAATTATTGATATCTGAGGCGATAAGCTTATAAGGAGAATCTAAAGGTACAAGTCCTAGAATATGTCTCTGGATCATAGCAAGGTCTAAAGTAGATACCCCGTCTAAAATATCTCCTTCCATAGCAGGGTTCAAGTTATAGCTGTTATACATGTCAAGATCCATAAAGGCATATACACCCTCCTGTTCTGTAATATACATATCCTCCATCTCTCCGTTAGTAATATACATCTGTGTACCCATGACAGGTTGTTCCTCTTCTGTTCTTACATTACCTGCAATATTTACACTAGTAGACAATGCAGGACACTCTCCCGAATTATCTTGTATGTCAATAAAGGTTGTACAATGATTCTGATTACCCGCCTCATCTGTAACCCATAATTCTATCGGCTGAGAACCCAAAGTATTACAATCAAAAACAGCATTCGTATCTGTTGTATCACTAGAGAAAGAATAAACTAAATCTTCCGTTGCTGTACAATTATCTACACTACTTGCATTAACATCTACTGCCCAGATTTCTACCATACCCATTCCAGGTACTAATGCAGCAGAAAGACCGTTGATACAAACTGGTGTTGGTGCAGAACATTCTTGAATTTCTACAATTATGGTTGTATTGGATATATTTCCACAGCCATCTTCTACACCCCAGATAAGTATATGCTCCCCTAGTGGCAAGTCTGTCAAGGATAGATTTGTTCCTGCACCCTCTATCACGTTCGTTCCCATTCCTAATACATCAAAAGAATACCAAAACTCAAAGTCAACAGCGTCGCTACAATCATCTGTAGCACTTGCTGACAAGGTCACATCACCTAAACAGGTGTTATCATTAGCACAGATAACCGTGTCTACTGGACTAGCTAATGTGGGTGGAACAGTGTTTAATACTCGTATAACCTGAGTGTGTGTATATAAGCCTACAGAGTTAGGATCATTAGGTACATAGCTACACCAGTCTATTACCGACCAGTTTCTCTGAATCACAGGGCAACCTGTAATGTTCGCATCGAAAATTAAGTCCTCATAAGAAGCCATAACTTGGTTACAATTGTCCACGAAAAACATAGGAGATCCTGTCGTAATTGTATCTAAGTCTACTTCTGAACAGTTGTTATATGTAATATCACCTGGCCAAGTTATATCTCCCTCAACAAATGGATCTAAATCTTGTATAAAAATAGATTGCGATCCTTCAGAGTTATTGCCATCTTCGTCTGTAAAAACAAATGATCTTATAATCTCTCCTTGTCCACAGACAAGGTCAGCAGTACTTATCTCGTCTATTGTTAAACCATCAGGGCAGTTCTCTTGTATAAGTCCATCTTGTCCTGCAATAAAATCAGGCGCTGTATAAAAAGGATCTTCTATAATAATATCCTGAGGATCTGAAGTTACATATGATCCAAAAACGGAAAGATCGTTCATGTCAAATAAAAAGTCACAGCTTACCGTAATGTCAGGTAGCTCAGACTGTACTATCGGTGCTAGCTTGTCAAACACCTGTACCTCTACCATGCACTCTGCTACATTACCTGAGGTATCGTAAACACTTGCAATTACCGTTAACGGACTTCCTATATCAGAACAACATACTTGTATACTTTCTCCCTCTTGTAAATCATCCGGGTTTCCACAAGCGTCATCCATTCTTCTTATAAACATATCTCCTATATGGCAGTTGTCCGTTGCGCCTAATACTATCATAGATGGAAATACCATGCCGTCTCCTAGATTATTAAGATACACTGCTAGGTCTGGGTTACAAGTAATCTCTGGAGATTCTGTATCTGTAACTGTTATAGTTTGTACACAGATTTCTTCGTTACCACAATTATCTATTGCCGTCCATGTCACCTCTGTTGTACCTACCGGGAAATCATCTGTTATATCATTAGATATAGAATAATCATTCGTTATTGTTACAGAAGAACAGACATCTGTTACGGCTGGAATAGGTAAAGTCAAATTCGCTGCACAAAGCAGTTCATCGTTTTCTGCCGTTACATCAGCACAAACTATAGTTGGTGCCTCTCCATCTGGCAATACCATAAACGTGACAGATTCCATCATACCCACATTACCACACATATCTTCTGCTAGGTAATTGTACGTCACTTCATATCCTGCACATATATCTTCTGTAAAAACGGTATCTATGGTAAACACAACATCTGTACAATTATCCATAGCGGTCAATGTCTCTACTGGAGGAAGTGGATCCCCACAATTTATAGGATCTATCGCCACTGGTGTTGATAACATAACTGGTGGCGTATCATCTATAAAAGTATAAGTACAGATAAATCCTCCAGCAATATTTCCACAGTCATCTTCTGCTTCAAAGGTTATTGTCAAGATACGTTCGCACAATAATCCATTAGCAGTAATAGCCGTCACTCTAATAATTAAATCTTCCTCTGCTGTACAATTGTCTGAAACAAAACCTGCTAAACTTTCTATTTCCACTCCACCTGCTATCCAAGTATCGGTAGTAATAATCTCGTCCCCTACTGATAGACCTAACTCCGCATCTAAGGGACAGTCTGCATCATCTAGTTCTGTAGTAAGTGTTAATTCTAACTGGCCATCAAAATCCCAAACGGGAGCTTCATCTTCACTCACAATTATAAGTTGTTCACAGGTAGCAATATTTCCACTATCATCTTCAGCTTGGTATATCCTGGTTACTGTTTCTGGACATGAGACCCCATCTGTTGTTTCTGATACTAGGGCAAAGTCTACTGGGATAGTAGAACAATTGTCCATAAAACTTCCACCTGCTGCTTCAAAAGCTGCAAAGTCTAAAGCATCTGGAATTGTTGTTGCATCACAAGCATCCACTAAAATTGTAGGCGGACACGTAAGTACTGGAGGAAGATTATCTTCTGTGGTGACTATGGCTACACAATCCGCTGTATTTCCTGCGGCATCTTCATAGGTAAGGGTAACCTCAAGGTCAATGCCTATATTATTGCATGCTGAAAAATCAGTAGATGCAGTGACCATAAGTCCTGGGCAATTATCTGAACTACCTGCACTGAGTGCATCTAGATCTAAATCGACCATTCCGTTGGGACCAAGTTCTACAGTGACATCGTTACAGCTAGGCACAGGATCCTCTGCGTCTACAACTACAATGTCTACAGAACAGGACTCCGTCATCCCGTTAGTAAATGTAACAGTAAAGGTAACAGTTGTCATACCAACAGGGTATACATCTGATGCATCAGCCGTATTGTTATAATCATTAGTAATCACATCAATGACACAATCGGTATCACCTGAGGTAGGCCCTAGAATTACAATCATGGCGTCGCAAGAACCTACATCGTTATCATAGGAATCCTCAACGGTTGGACAAATTAAGGCATTAACAAATAGATTTTTATCAAAATCTTTTGTCGAGTTCGGGTTTGAGTTGTTAAATGAGGAGTTGGCAATGACCATAGGTATCACCAGGATGTTAACAACTATTACGTTTAATAGCTTAGTAAACATTAGTAATCTTTAAATCGGTTATGGAAAAACGTTTCTGGGATGAGACTTTTTCCTGAATCAAATATAAGACAACCTATTACATATTACAAAAAATTGTAATATGTTTTTTTAAATTAATGTTTTCCTATGTGTAAATGCATATGTATATGTGTAGTAACATATGTAATTTATTATGCTTTAACTCATTTTTTTTATTAGCGGTTTGTAAAAATGCGCTTATTATCTTTTCAAAAAGAAGTCGGGGTCTATATTTTTTCTTTAGTGGAGAAAATAATTTGTGCTTGCGTGAGTTGCCTGGAAGGGACGACCGAAGGGAGTCGTCTGCGAACAGCTTTTTTGCGGATAGCAAGAGACCGCGCCGAATGGCAAGTCTGTAAGGGAACGACCTGCGCGTTGGATTCAAGCAAAGGTAAAAGGTCACGCCCAAAATAAAATAAATACATATAACCCGTCAGAAATATTATGACATTAGTATCGGTTTTCGCTCTTGTAGAAAAGTGAGGGATAAGACTTACGTTAATTAAGAATCTACTATCTTCATTTTTTATATTGATATGAAGCAAACATTTTTATCGAATATTTTTATTATCCTCGGGGTCAATCTTCTCATCAAGCCGTTATATATAATCGGCATAGATGCTGGTGTGCAGAACAGTGTGGGGACAGAAACTTATGGTGTGTTTTTTGCGCTTTATGGTTTTTGTTTTTTGTTCCAGATTTTGTTAGATCCGGGGATACAGAATTATAATATAAAAACGGTATCCGGTGATCGCTCCATATTTCCTAAGGCTTTTCCTTCTCTGATTCTCACGAAGAGCTTACTTGCCCTAGGGTTTTTTGTTATTATATTATTGGCTAGTATCCTGATGGGTTATCCTACCTTATATTACAAGTATATCTACCTTATTATATTACTACAAGTTTCTGTTTCCTTTTTTCTTTTTCTCCGTGGCAATATAAGTAGTCTGGGATATTATAGGATAGATAGTTTTCTATCTGCTTCTGATAAGTTTATTTTGATTTTTGTTGTTGGGTATCTTCTATACTTTTCTCCAGTGCAACACGACTTTGTTATTGAGTGGTTCCTATATGCTCAGATCGGCACTTATTTTTTCTTGATTTGTTTGGCTCTTTATATTTTGAGAAATCATTTATCGGGTTTGTCGTTTACCATAGACTGGTCCTACATTCGCCAATCGCTAAAGGCCTCTCTACCCTTCGGTTTTGTTTTTCTTCTTATGAGTGTCTACACAAGGATAGACGGCGTCATGCTAGAAAGAATGTGTCACGATAATGGAAAAGAGGCGGGTATCTATGCGGCTTCTTACAGATTACTCGACGCTGCTAATATGATAGGTTTCTTATTTAGCACCTTGTTACTTCCTATGTTTTCTAACCTACAAGATCGACTAGAAGAGATCTATAAACTCTCCATTACAGCTGTAAAAATAATGATGCCGCTTGCTTCGATTATTGCTCTAGCAAGTATTTTCTATGCAGAAGAAATTGTATCTCTTATATATGTCAATGGGGATAGTTACTATGCTTCCATATTACAGATCTTAATGAGCTGCTTTTTCTTCACTTCTATAGCCTATATATACGGCTGTATGATTTTAGCGAAAGGAAGACTGCGAGGTCTGAATATCGTCTTTCTTATATGTATTGTTATCAATATTTTTCTAAACTACTACCTTATCCCCAGCTATAAAGCTTATGGTGCTGCTTTCGCGACCTTGTTTACACAGCTGTTTGTTGTAATATGTCAAATATACATCGCTCATAAATTCTATAAAATAAGAGTAGACTTACCTACCGTTTCTAGGGTTATTGTCTTTATCGGTCTCAGTATTATTGTTTTTTACTATGGTAAAAGCCTATTTTCGCAGCATTGGGCCGTCAAGCTGATAATTTCGTCAATCTTTAGTGTTATTTTATCATTTTTGGTAGGCTTATTGCGTTTAAATACAGCGAATCAGTTGCTATCGAATAGGACCAATAACTGAGTTGCTGGAAAAATGAAAAACTACTAATTTATATGAGCCAAGAAGAAAGCTTGTTAGATATTGTTTCTATAGTCTACAGAAATAGAAAAAAAATCATCTACACTGCTCTAATAGCAGGCGTGTTGTCTGCTATCGTATCTCTTATGATGCCTAATTATTATAAGTCCACTACTCTGTTCTATCCTGCAAGTACGGATATGGCAGATCCACTACCTGTAGGAACACTAAGTGATGACAGATATTATTACGGTACCGATATGGATCTAGATAGATTGTTGTCAATAGCTAACTCATCAGAAATGTATGAATATCTGATAAACAAGTTTAATCTATATGAGCACTACGACATTAATCCTGACAGCAAAACTGGACCTAGTAAAGTAAGAATGAAAATTGCCAAATTATATAATGTCCAAAAATCAAAATTCGATGCTATAGAATTGTCCGTAGAAGATCAGGATAGAGAGATGGCTAGCAACATGGCAAATGAAGCAAGAAACAAAATCGATGAACTCGCACAGGGCCTTATCAAGAATACTCAAAACAATTTACTGCAAAGCGTTAAGTCTAATGTCGTTGTCAAGGAGTTAGGTCTTACCGTACTAACTGATTCGCTTACGGCATTAAGAAATAGATACTCTATCTATAATCCATACTCTCAGGGGGAAACATTCGGAGAGTTAGTTACCCTTACAGAGTCTAAACAAATAAATACCGCAGCTAAGCTAGAGGCTTTCCAGTCTAGAGATTCTATCCGTAAATATAAAGTTGTTCTTGCTGGTATACAGAAGGAGTTGATCGCGCTTAAAGAGAAGGCACTAAAGTTCAACAAAGGTTATGGCCTTGTACTGAGACTAGAAGATGAACGTAACAAATATAATGAGCAACTGAGTTTTGACAAGGAAAGATTAAAGCAACTGAATGCCACATACAATGCACCGTTTGCTGCTATACATCTTATACAGAAAGCAGAAGTTCCTTTGCTTAAGTCTCGTCCTAAAAGATCTATTCTTGTGATCGGTATAACTGCGATGGCAGGTATCCTCTCTATGCTCTGGGTCTTACTATTAAATCAGTTCAAAGTTAAGGATTGGAAAAGAGCCTTCAAGGATTAGGAATAGACAGAGATCAGTTCTTGTATTGGGCTTTTGCCTTACTTATTATAGTAAGCAGTTTCTCCGCTATCTGGTTAGATCAAGTAGCTATACTTGCTATTCCGGTAGGAATAATTTTTCTAGCTACTATAGTTAACAATTATAGACTGGTGTATTTGTTATTTTTTTTCTTGCTACCTTTTTCTATAGAGTATTCTTTGCCTGGTGGATTCGGGACAGACCTGCCTTCGGAACCGCTCATGCTTTGTCTAAGTTTTCTTTTTATTCTATTGTTGGTGACAAGAATTACTACAACACCTGCAAAGATTCTTACGCATCCTATTTCTATAGTGGCAGTTGTTCATCTTTTATGGCTATACTTTATTTCCTTATTTTCAGTAGATCAGGTGGTTTCTTATAAATATACTCTGGCAAGAAGCTGGTATATTATTCCTTTCTACTTTCTTAGTTTCTACATGATAGATAATAAGGATGTGGATAAGTCAAGAAATATATTCAAGTTACTATGGATAGGGCTCGCTATTGCGATTAGCTATGTTATGATCCGACATGCTGCATTGGGATTCACCTTTAAGACCGTAAACGAATCGGTGAAACCCATCTTCAGAAATCATGTCAACTATGCTGCCATGATGGTTGTCTTCCTTCCTTTTCTTGTGTACCTTAGAAATGGCAGTAAGCATAAGTGGTTGTACTCTTTCAGTATATTGCTTCTTATAATGGCTATCTATCTTACCTATACTCGAGCGGCTCATTTGTGTGTCTTTATAGGTATAGGTGTCTTCTTTGTCATAAAGTATAAGTTGTCAAAATATGCAATAGGTCTAGCAGCTGTATTGATCATTTTTATTTTTACTTTCTTGCGAGCTGATAATACTTATATGTATTATGAACCTGATTTTGAAAAAACAGTTACACATTATAAGTTTGACAACCTGCTAGAAGCAACTATTAAAATGCAAGATATTTCTACTGTTGAGCGTTTCTACCGATGGATAGCAGGCGTACATATGATCAATGCAAAACCGCTTACAGGATTTGGTCCAGGAACCTTCTATCCTCATTACAGACATTACACCGTAACCAGTTATAAAACCTATGTTAGTGACAACCCTGAAAAATCAGGGATGCATAACAACTACCTACTTTCGTTTGTGGAGCAGGGAGTAATAGGGTTTATCATTATGTTATTCCTTTGTCTATTTCCTATCATATATGGAGAGATTGTCTACCACAGATTGTCTCCCGGCTGGCAAAAAAACCTAGTGATGGCCAGTGTAGTTAGTATCACCATCTGTTGTTGTTTGTTGCTGATGAATGAGTTATTAGAATCTGATAAGATAGGCCCTTTGTTTTTTATTGCGCTATCTATAGTTGCTATTATGGATACAGGGGTAAGCTCTCTTGTTAAAGAAAACAAGTAGTTGTTATAGCTGTTAAATAGCGGATAGCTTTAAGAATATTGTCTTACTTTTTTTCTCTTGCTCTCAAGACTGAAACAACATCTTCTATACCTTTACCCTTAGCTTCTAGTAGCACCATCAGGTGAAAAAGTAGATCTGCAGATTCATTAAGAAAAAGATTGTCATTATTGTCTTTGGCTTCTATAACTGTTTCTACGGCTTCTTCTCCTACTTTCTGTGCGATCTTATTGATACCTTTTCTAAAAAGTTCGCTTACATAAGATTCTTCCGTCGGGTTTTCTTTTCTGTTTTTTATTATGCTCTGTAGATCTAATAAGAAAGATAATACTTGATCATTAGATTCATTCCAGCAGGTATCGGAACCTGTATGACAAGTAGGGCCCTTCGGTATAACTTGTAAAAGTAAACTATCATTATCACAGTCCTGTTTTATACTTACTAGATCTAAAAAATTACCACTGGTTTCTCCCTTGGTCCATAAGGTGTTTCTAGATCTACTGAAAAAACATACCTGCTTTGTTGCTATTGTTTTCTCTAAGGATGCTTCATTCATGTAGGCTTGCATCAGTACTTTTCTTGTTCGGTAATCTTGAATGATCGCAGGTACTAACTTAGTAGTAGGGTCGTATTTTATTTCTTGTATATTCATATTGTAAATGTTATAATCGTACCGGAATACCTTTTTCTGATAATTTGTTTTTTAGATTTTTAATTTCTATTTCTTTAAAATGAAATACACTAGCAGCTAATGCTGCATCAGCTTTTCCTTTTGTGAAAACTTCTATAAAGTCAGCTATTGCGCCTGCTCCTCCAGAGGCTATAAGTGGAAGACTGCAGGTCTCGGAAATCTGAGCTAATGTATCCCATGCGTAACCGTTCTTCTCTCCATCATTGTTCATCGAGGTAAATAGTATTTCCCCAGCTCCTCTTTCCTCTCCTCTTCTTATCCAATCAAAAAGTTCTAGGGAAGTCTCTATTTTCCCTCCGCTCAGGTAAACCTTCCACTGATCATTTTGCTTCTTGGCGTCTACAGCAAGTACTATGCATTGGCTACCGAAATAGGATGATAATTCATTTATGAGCTCGGGTTTTCTTATTGCAGCAGAATTTATAGCTACCTTATCTGCGCCTGCGTCCAGAACCATTTTGACATCAGCAATAGATGCTATTCCTCCGCCTATGGTGAAAGGAATATTGATTTCTCTAGCAATAGCTCTGGCTAAGGATGCTAGCGTTTTTCTTTTCTCCTCTGTTGCTGTAATATCTAAGAAAACTAATTCATCCGCTCCGTGATCAGAATAGTACTTTGCAAGTTCTACTGGATCTCCTGCATCTCGCAGGTTTAGAAACTGAACCCCCTTTACTGTTCGACCATTTTTGATATCTAGGCAAGGAATTATTCTTTTAGTTAACATAGGCTGCAAGTTGTGTGAGTTTAATGTTGCCTTCATATAAGGCTTTTCCTATGATCGCGCCATATAGTCCCATCTTATGTAGCTCTCGTAATTCCTGTATATTGTGAATACCTCCTGAAGCAATAAGCTTTAACTTAGGAAAGGACTTCATTACTTTTTTATAAAGGACTTTCGACGATCCTGCTAGCATACCATCTTTGCTAATATCCGTACAGATACAATATTGTATTCCTAATTTTGTATAATATTCGAGATATTCCATAAGGTCTATATCCGTTTTTTCTGTCCATCCATTCACTGCAATTCTTCCTTCCCATACATCTGCACCTAGAATGATTTTATCTGGACCATACTTGTTGATCCATGACTGGACAGTTTCTGGAGATTTAGCAGCTATGCTTCCTACAGTGATCTGCTGTGCTCCTGCTTCCAGTGCAAGTCTAACATCCTCTTCTGATTTTATCCCTCCTCCAAAATCTATTTGTAGCCCTGTAGCTAAACAGATATTTCTAAGGACTTCTATATTGATAATCTTTTTGGATCTAGCACCATCGAGATCTACCAGATGTAAGTGCTTTATCCCAGCCTCTTCAAAAGACTTCGCCATATTAAGCGGATTTTCTGCATACTGGGTCTTATTGTTATAATCACCTTGTTGCAGTCTTACACAGGCGCCATCAATTATATCTATCGCAGGTATAATAATCATAGTTCTATAAAGTTTTGTAAAAATAGAGCTCCTACTTCTCCACTTTTCTCTGGATGAAACTGACAAGCAAAAAAATTGTCCTTTTGTAAACTGGCAGAAAAACTCAAGCCATATTCCATCTTCGCTGTTGTACATCTATTGTTTTCTACATAATAACTATGCACACAATAGAAGTGCGCATCAGTCGATATATTCTTAAACAGCTCACCTTTATGGGCCATAATATTATTCCACCCCATATGCGGAATCTTGAGTTGGTGTTTAAATTTTTTCACCTTAGTTGGAAATATATCCAAGCCTTTCTGGTTACCTTCCTCCGTAGAAGAACACATCAGTTGCATGCCCAGACAGATCCCTAGAGTATCCTGACTTAGTGTGGGGATGAGTAAATCTAGACCTGTTTTCCTAAGGCTATTCATTGCTGTAGTGGCGTGACCTACTCCCGGAAAAATAAGCTTGTCTGCTTTTTGGATAACTTTTGTATCAGATGTAATAACCACCTCTGCATCGAGTCTATCCAGGGCAAATTTCAAGGATTGTAAATTCCCCGCACCGTAATCTATAATTGCGACTCGTTTCATAATAGACCTTTAGTAGTTGGCAATACTAGATGCTTAGGATCTCTTCTTATCGCCATTTTAATCGCTTTTGCAAAAGCTTTAAAAATAGCTTCTATCTTGTGATGTTCGTTTTTTCCTTTTGCAATAATATTTAGATTACATTTTGCTCCATCAGAAAAAGATTTAAAAAAATGAAAAAACATCTCCGTAGGCATTTCCCCTATTTTTTCTCTTTTGAATTTTGCTTTCCATTCTATCCAGCTCCTTCCACCAAAATCTATTGCAAGCTGTGCTAGACAATCATCCATTGGCATGATATAACCATAGCGTTCCATTCCTATTTTATCTGATAAAGCTATTGAAAAAACCTCTCCTAAGGCTATCGCTGTATCCTCTATAGTATGATGCTCATCCACATGAAGGTCTCCCTTTACTTTTATGTCTAGGTCTAATAATCCATGTCTTGCTATTTGCTCTAGCATATGATCAAAAAATGCAATGCCTGTATTTATGGCTGCTTTTCCCGAACCGTCTAAATCTAATCTAATTTGTATATCGGTTTCTTTGGTTTTTCTAGATAAGCTAGCAACCCTTCTTTCTAATCTTAAGAAATTATAAATCTCCTCCCAAGAGTTTGTATTCAATTTGCAGTAAGAATCAAGACCAGTATTTGATTCAGAATTATTAAGTAGTATACCTTTTGACCCAAGGTTTTTTGCCAGTTCTATATCAGACCATCTATCACCAATTACAAAGGATTTTTCTAAATCATAATCCTTTCTTCTATATCTTTCTAGCATTGCTGTTCCTGGTTTTCTAGTGGGCGCATTATCTTCTGGTAAACTCTTATCTATATGCACTTCATCAAAATAGATTCCTTCATTCTCTAAGCCTTTTATCATTTTGTTATGGGCAGGCCAGAAAGTATCTTCTGGAAAAGAAGTAGTACCTAGTCCGTCCTGATTTGTAACCATAACTAATATATAGTCTAATTCCTCCGCTATCTTTCTTAAAAAGGTAAAAACCATCGGATAAAATTCCAATTTTTCTAAACTATCTACTTGGTAGTCTTGCGGTGGTTCGACAATAAGTGTTCCATCTCGATCTATAAATAATACTTTTTTCATTTATTGAAATTTATGTAATGCTTCTATCAATATTTTATTTTCTTGTTCTGTTCCTATGGTAATTCGTAGACAATTCTCACAACCATACTGTGAAGATCTGTTTCTTACTATGATGCCCTGAGAAAGTAAAAATTTATATACGGTATTAGCCTCTTTACATTTTACCAATAAGAAGTTCGCCTCAGAAGGATATATGCTTTCTATAAAATCATATTGTCTTAATGCCGCCTTTAGTTTTTTCCTTTCTCTTATAGTTTCTGTTACCTGAGTGACATAATGCTTTTCTTCTAATAGAAGCAGCGCTTTTTCTTGAGATAGATTATTGATATTATAAGGCGGCTTGATTGTGTTTAGTACAGATATAATTTCTTCTGAGGCATAACACATTCCTACGCGTATACCAGCCATTCCATACGCCTTCGAAAGCGTTTGACATATTACTAAGTTACTATATTCTTCTAACAGACTGATACAAGATGATTGATCCGAAAAGTCTATATAGGCTTCGTCGATCACTACCATCAAGTCTTGAATATTTAGAAGCTCTTTTATATCATTAAGGTTGATACAATTTCCTGTAGGATTGTTAGGCGAACAGATAAATACCATTTTGGTATTCTGATCGCAAGCATTAAATATACCTTGTAGATCTAGTTGGAAATTTTCTTGTAAGGCGATACGTCTGTTTTCTATATTGTTAAGCGAGGCAAGTACCCTATACATTCCATATGTAGGAGGCAAGGTAATAACATTATCTATGCCTGGATTGCAATAAGCCCTGAACAGAAGATCTATCACTTCATCACTTCCATTGCCAAGGAATATTTTTTCTGGACTAATCTCTTTCAGTTGAGCTATTCGCTTTTTCAATTTAGTCTGGTTTGGGTCTGGATATCTATTTACCTTATTGTCATTTGGGTTTTCGTTAGCATCTAAGAATATCTTTGCTTCGCCCTTATACTCTGATCTTGCGGATGCATAAGGAACTAATTGTCTTATATTTTCTCTGAGTAGTTTGCGCATATGTAATTATTTTAAAGCATTTAATCGCAGACTTACTGCATTCTTATGCGCTTGCAAGCCTTCGGTCTCTGCCATTATTTCTATTGTTGGTCCAAGCCCTTGTATACCCTTTGCTGTTATTTCTTGAAAGCTTATTTTCTTTATATAAGCATCTACATTTACACCACTATAGGCCTTAGAAAAACCATTAGTAGGTAAGGTATGGTTCGTACCGCTAGCATAGTCTCCCGCACTCTCTGGTGTATAGTTTCCAATAAAAACAGAACCAGCGTTTCTAACATGATCTATAAAGTAGGATGTATCATTTACAGATATAATATAGTGCTCTGGAGCATACTCATTTACAAAATCTGCTGCTAACTCGTCATCTTCAAAAGATATAAATAAAGCAAACTCTAAAGCTTTGAGGGCAATCTCTTTTCTAGGAAGCTGCTGAACTTGTTGCGTAATCTCATTCCATATCTGCGGTATAAGCTTCTCCGAAAGTACGACACAGATCACTTGACTATCTTCTCCATGTTCTGCCTGAGATAGTAGATCTGCTGCGACAAAAGCAGGAATACATGTCTCATCAACTAATACCAGTAACTCCGATGGACCAGCTGGCATATCTATAGCCACACCTTGTGTAAAAGCATACTCCTTTGCTGCTGTTACATACTGATTACCTGGTCCAAAAATCTTGTAGACAGATGTAATACTTTCTGTACCATATACCATCCCTGCTATAGCTTGTATACCACCACACCTAATAACGGAGGTAATTCCTAGCAAAGAGGCAACGTACAAAATAGCAGGATGAACATTTCCATTAGAATCTGGAGGTGTACATAAAACTATATTGCTACAGCCTGCTATAACTGCTGGAATGCCTAGCATTAGAACTGTCGAGAATAATGGCGCTGTTCCTCCAGGAATATAAATGCCTACTTTTTCTATAGCTCTCGCTTCCTGCCAGCACACAACACCTGGTGATGTTTCTATTTTTTCAGTGCCTAGCTTTTGGCTATTGTGGAATTTGTAAATATTATTATAGGCCTGATTAATTGCATTACGCAAATCTGTAGAAATCTCACTAGAGGCATTTTCTATTTCCTTCTGACTTACTTTTATGCGTCCTACATCTATTCCGTCGAACTGCTTAGTATATCTTCTAAGAGCTGTATCTCCCTCTAATTGTACTGCAGAGAAAATCTCAGTAACAACCTGTTGCATATCCTCTTGGTTAGCCTGCGGTCTTACTCCTATTTGCTTCCAAGATTGTTTTTCTGGATTTATTATTGTTTTCATTTTTATCTTTTTGTATAGTTTATAGGACCATTTTTTCTATTGGTACTATCAATATATCCTCTGCTCCTGCTTTTTTTAGTTGGTCTATTACTTGCCAAAACTTATTTTCCTCTATCACAGAATGTAGAGAAGACCAACCTGGTATAGACAAAGGAAGAACCGTAGCGCTTTTAAGAACTGGTAGAATAGAGCTTACTTGAGATATGTTTTCGTTAGGAACATTCATAAGTATATACTTAGAGGTTTTAGCTCTTAGAACAGCATTCATTCTGAACACCAACTGATCTAGTATAGCTTGTTTCTCTAGTGATAATTCCATCGTAGCTGCCAAGCATGCTTCAGAGCTTAGTACTTGTTCCACTTCTTTAAGTCCGTTCTTAAACAAGGTGCTTCCTGAGCTAACAATATCACAAACAGCATCCGCAAGTCCTATGCTTGGTGCTATTTCCACTGAACCCGTTATGAGATGTATTTCCGCATCTATATTGTGTTCTTCTAGAAAACTTTGCAAAGTATAAGGATAAGAAGTCGCTATTTTTTTGTTGGTGAAATAGGATAAACCGGTATACAGTTCACTCTTAGGAATTGCTAGAGATACATTACATTTAGAAAAGCCTAATTTTAGAATCTGCTTATGTTGTTTTTGTTTTTCTAATAAGGTATTCTCTCCTATTATGGCAAGATCTACAATACCACCTTCAAGATATTTGGGTATATCTGAATTTCTAAGATAGAAAAGCTCTATGGGAAAGTTTGTTGCTTTGGTCTTTAGCTGATCATTTCCGTTCTTAATTGTAATGCCACATGATTGTAACAAAGACAGCGAATCTTCATTTAATCTTCCTGATTTCTGTATTGCAAGTTTGATTGTACTCATTCTTTTTAATTATAGTCTGAGCATGCAAGACAAAAAAAGTCCCGTCTAAACTACTCAGACGGGACTTTATAATATTACTTAAACATACATATCATCAATCTCTCGCCTTATTGCAAGTAAAATGATGATGATGATGTATAGTGATAAATGTCATTTCTTTATTTCTATGTCAAATGTATATGAATTATATATTAGATTCAAGTAATTAGTAGAAATTATTTAAAAAGTAACTTCTTAATAATTGACCTAGTCATAAAAAAGGGCACACTTCTTAATGAAGTATGCCCTTTTGTTTCTATGCAACAAGTACTACTTTTTCTTAGCAGTAGTTCTAGTTGTTGCTCTTCTTTTTGGTGCAGCTTTTCTAGCACGCGTTGTCGTTGTCTTCTTAGCTGCTGCTTTTCTTGGCGTAGCTTTTTTAGCACGTGTCGTTGTTGTCTTCTTAGCTGCTGCTTTTCTTGG
>CAYYWZ010000020.1:0-48232 GCA_964475415.1 uncultured Saprospiraceae bacterium
TAGCTTATAATCCTATTGAATAAAAAAACGATAAAACGACGCCCAATACGACGCCAAATAAAAAAGACCCTCTGACAATCAGTCGTTTAGGGTCTTTATCGTAGCGTGAGGCAGGCTTGAACTGCCGACCTCAGCATTATGAATGCTGCGCTCTAACCAGCTGAGCTACCACGCCATCTTCGGAGCGCAAATATAGGCTATATTGGCAATAAAGCAAATACTTCTTATTTAAAAATATAATAGAAATACCTAAATAGTTTAGATTTTACAAAATTATGCATAACCGTGGGTAGTATGGTGAAAAATAGTCTTATCTCTTGGCTATACAGGGACTTCAAAGAATATCTTTAGTGATTATTATTCCTGCGTTACCTTATCCTCTCTACTATAGGGTTAAATGCTTTAGAGGATACAACAACCTTATCACCGATCACAAGATCTTCTAGTTCTTCTTGATCAGCAATAACTTTAACTAACTCACGACCGATTAAAATAGTCAATATATACAGAAATTCCTGCTGTTCTATTGCGATAACCTTACCCGTAAAGGTAAACTTACCGCCCAACTTAGCAGAAGAAATAATTTCTATAGGCGCTCCCCTTTTAATAACCTTTCCTTCTTCTAGTACAATCAATTCATCAGCGAGTTTAAGGATTTCAGATATGTCATGACTTATCAATATGGTCGTAGGCTTATATCGCTTATGGAGCTGAAGAATATAATCTTGCATCGTAGATCGCATCTCCTGATCTAGAGCCGACAAAGGTTCATCAAGTAGTAGAATATCAGGCTTGCGTACTAGCGCTCTTGCAAGGGCAACTCTTTGTTGTTGTCCACCAGATAGCTTCTCAGGTTTGCGATCAGCCATTTGGGCTAACTCCACAGTCTGAAGTAATTCTTCCACTACTTCTTTTCCTTGCTTAGGCTCTAAAGCATATTCTAAGTTCTGGCGTACAGTCATAGTAGGGAATAAGGCATAATCTTGGAATAGATAGGCTATCCTTCTCTTTTGAGGTGTTTTGTAAATCTTATTTTTCTGATCATACCATACATCATTAGACAAGCGTATATGTCCATCATCTGCCTGTAATAAGCCAGCTATCATTCTGAGAATAGATGTTTTGCCTGATCCAGATTTACCTGTAATGGCAACAAAATTACCCGGCTCGATCTGCTCCTCAAAGACTAGGTTCATCTTACCTCGCGGAGCATCCAATGCTTTTTCTAATCTAAGATCTATCATGAATATTTTTTTCTGACATAAGCACCATTGACAAGATATACACTCAGCAGTATTACAAAAGTAGTGATGAATAGTATCATAGAATAATTATTTGCCGCAGCATAATTCAGAGACTCTACTTCATCATATATAGCTATCGATGCTACCTTGGTCTGCCCAGGAATATTTCCACCTATCATCAGGACAACACCAAACTCTCCTACTGTATGTGCAAATGATAATACTACACCTGTCAATAAAGAGGGCTTTATACTTGGTAACAAAACCTTTCGTAGAGTTGTCCATTTTGATTTACCTAACACATAGGATGCTTCTCTCAGTTGTGGCGACAGGTTCGATAATCCAGATTGTATTGGTTGAACCATAAAGGGTAAACTGTAGATCACAGAAGCAATTACCAATCCTAGAAATGAAAATACTAAACTGATGCCTAGATACTCCTCTAGCCAATTGCCAAATCGATTAGATGGACTGAAAGCAATAAGCAGATAAAATCCCAAAACTGTAGGCGGCAATACTAGTGGCATAGAAACAAATGTTTCTACTATTGGCTTCCACTTACTCTTAGTGTGAGCAAGCCAATTAGCTAGCGGGATGGCTATCATAAACAAAATAATCGTTGTTATACATGCCAACTGAAAAGTTAATATAAGTGGATCCCAATTCATTCTGATAACATCATTTCATTCGTCTTAATCATAGCTATAGCTTTTACACCTTCCCTCAGCCCTAGTTGCTTTACCGCATTACTCGTGATAATAGAACGTACTTTACCTATAGCTGTATCTAGCGTTACCTTAGACATCAACTCATTAGAATCTATAGTCATTATCGTGCCTGGAATTTTATTCTGCAAGCTGATTCCACTTACATCTCCTATTCCCATGATCACCTCACTCTCTTTGAAAATCACATTAATATTATTTCCTATTTCCAGATGTGATCTGCTCGACTTACTTGTCAATATGATGGCAGATAGATATACATTATTTTTTTCTACTTTGACAAAAGAGAGACTACCCTTGTAGCTTACCGATTTTATTTTGCCTTTGATACTGTTCATTAATCTCCTTTTGCATATCCATATTTAGAAAATATACTTTGTCCTTTTTCAGAGAAAAGAAAGTTATAAAACTTCTGGCATTGTTCAGCCTTTGCTTCTGTATTAATAATAACTATTCCTTGCTCTATTACAGCATAGTCCTCTTTTTGTAACTCTGTCCAACTAACTTTTTGTGCAAGCTGTGGAGCTAAGGCACTAGAAAGAGAAGTTAATCCCAACTGAGCTGCTCCAGAAAAAACAAATTGATTAACCTGAGCGATACTTTCTCCAAATACAATCTTAGAAGATATGCTGTCCCATACACCCAATTCTTCTAACATTAATTTAGCAGCTTTCCCGTAAGGGGCCGTCTGAGGATTAGCTATCGCAATATGCTTAACTTTATTATTGGTAAACGAAGTGATAAGCGGTTCTATTTCTGACTCGCTAGAAATGATAGCCATCTTTCCTCTCGCATAGATCTTAGGTTTTTGCAAAGCAACACCTGCCTCAAAAACCAATTGCGGATAATGCATATCTGCTGATAAGAATAAATCATAAGGTGCTCCCTCTATTAATTGGGCAGCTAATTTCCCAGAAGAAGAAATAATTACTTCACAGGGAATGTTATAGCTGGCTTCGAATTCTTTGACAACCTCCTTCATTGCAAACTGTGTATTGGCTGCAGCAGCTATCATCGTGCTTTTACTATTTCTAGTGCCACAACTTATGCTCATCAATAAAGCAATAGAACCGATCCATAGTTTATTTCTCATAAAATATCTAAGCCTTTCCGAAGTTAAGCAGTAGAAATAAATTTTTATAATTTAATACCCAAGGTAATATAAAAAGATCTTCCATCCGAAGGAATTATACCTGGACCTGGATAACCAGTTGCTCTCCTTGTAAAATAAGCCTCATCTAGCAGGTTGTTGACTCCAGTTTCTACACTGTACCACTTACGCTGAAACGACAGACTCATATCCACAACCTTGTAATCAGGTATCTCACCTATTATACCACTTCTTATATCACCATCATCCGGTGTTTTAGAATTTTGTACATCTGTAAATTGCGAGGAAAGATAAGAATATTGAGTAGAGAACATTAGATTTTTATAGCCTAGTTTTATACCCGTTTTGATATTGGCTTGAGGTATAAATTCTAATTTTTTTCCCACTACATTATTATCTTCTGAACTTAGATACTCAGAATAGGTATAGGCACTATTGACAAACCAGCTCCACTTATAATTTCTATTTGCAGTGATCATCCTATCTAAATTTATCTCTATATAATTTTCTACACCCGCTATAAAAGCATTTCCTATATTCTTCCTGACCCTGTTAGCTCGATCATCCAAAATGATACCTATTCTATCTTTATACAAGACGCTATAGATACCCATGTCAAAAGAAATATTTTTCTTCCATCGTCCTCTTATACCAATATCCATCGTAACACCTCGCTCATCAGAAATATTAGGATCTATAATGAAAGTAGGATTGACAACTCGGATATCACTAAAGGTGACTGATCTATAATTCTGAGAAACATTAGCATATATTTCTGTCAGCTCCTTAGACTTATAACTAGCTCCTATACCTAAAAGCATAAATCTTCTAGATAAAGATCGAGTATCATCAAGTCTAATATTACTTATGGGATTTCCTGCATTATCAAAAACAACTCGATTATAATCGCCAATACTTTCCGTTTTAATGTTTTCTAATCTGAAGCCCGGGGTAAGCGACAATTTTTCTGTCAAATAAAAAATATGCTCACCGAATAGAGAGAAATTTCTATTAGGAAATTCGAATGTAGACTGATTAGCATAATCTGGAAAGCTACTAGTAAAAATCTTAAAATCTGCATCTGCCCCAGTAGAACCAGGCCCCTGTAAAGAGGTATTTTCCGCATGGTAATATTTGGCTCCTACAAGAAATACAGCTTTAGAAGACTTCAACTTATAGGTCTTCAGAATTCTAGCTTCTGCTCCCCAATTATTAAAATTACCTCTTATGATATCTCTAGGTAAAATATAGTTGCCAGCAACATCCTGCTCGTCTAGGGCTGTAATCGGATTTTCATTAAGTTTAGTAGGATCCCCTCTGAATCCCACTGTATTCCGTTCCGCATCTAAGGCAAACAGGCTGAGACTAAAATCACTCTGATCTGCAAATTGATGCTGTAGCTGCATGTTGTATAATTTCCAGTCTACCTCGAACCAATTCCTTTCTCTAGTACTCATCCTAGGATTTGCAATAAACTGCGCATCTGTTAATCCTCCTGCTTGCTGGGATAGATAAGTGAAATAACTCATCTCTGCTGATAGCGTCGTTTGCTCGGCTACCTTATATTCTACATAACCATAAAAATTATGTGCATCGAACCCCGAGAAGTCTCGATAGCCATCACCTGTCTTATAATTGTAGTACGTGTAATAAGAAAACTTATTCCCTATTTTTCCACCTAGAGAATTAAAACTATTGAACAATCCATAGGATCCTGCAGACTGCTTAGATACAATCTCATATTTCTTATACTTGGGCGGTTTATGTAAAACAAAATTTACTAGCCCCCCGAACTGAGTACCATACTGTAAAGAGGCCGCCCCCCGAATAATTTGTATTTGTTCTATAGCATCTGCCGGAGGACTATAATAACTCTCTGGATAACCGAGTACATCAGCACTGATATCATATAAGTTTTGTCTTGTGTTGAAGTTAGAACTTCTATTAGGATCTAATCCTCTCCCTCCGATGTTAAGCTGCAAACCTCCACTATTCCCTTCGTATATATTTAGTCCAACTATCTGTGCATATATTTGTCTAGCGTTGTTGTTAGCTAGATTACCCATCATCAATTCCATCAATACTACTTCTGATTTTTTACCTGCATAGATAGCTGTTCCTTCTACTTCCTTTAACCGCTTGATAGAAAATAATTCTGCTTTCCGTGCTCTGATCATAACTTCTGATAGTTCTTCTGAGAGTGGCACTAGTTCTATAAGAATGCTTGTATCACTTTGAAGATTGATATCTATATCTATCACATCGTAAGCAAAGGAAAATATCTTCAGCCTTATAGGACCTTCATTTACATTGACAAACTGAAAAAAACCTCTATCATCTGAGATCTTACTCTGATAATCTATCGTAAGAAAAATCTCACTCCCTGCTATAGTCTCACCAGTTAGTTTATCCTGTATAATTCCTGATAGATTGTACTGCCCGAAAGTATCTTGCGCTATACAAGACATTAGAGCAAAAATGATATAGTAGATAAACTTAGTCATTATAAGGCAGTATCCATTTTTTGTGTTGCAAAGAAGGTGACAGCTGCAAAAGATCTATCGATGGATCTATATACGGACTACTCTTCCGACCATTTAGCGCCACATAACTCTCTACAAAAACTTGGACATTCTCATGTCCTTGACTTCTAAAATGATGCCCCAAATAATGTGCATACTCCAATATCATATCTGGCTGCGTAGACATTTGCTTCTCCTGGAAACTGGTAAGGAAATCATCATTCTGTACGTAAAATCTCTTTCTAGAAATAGCATCTTGTATTTTGAAATTTGCATAACCTGCCTTCTCCATCAGCATAACCCTCCATGAAAATCTGTAACCCTGTTCTGTCCAAAATAAATTTCCTGGATAAGCTAAAAACCGTAATGGAAAAATCAGTTGGACGATAAAAAACATTGACATAAAACTTAATACAAACTGCTCCCTAAGCATACTTTTCCAACTCCATGATTTCTTGTTGTCAAAATAAGTCTTGTCTATATTAAGGCCTCTTGATAGTATGGATAAGCATCGATGATGGAACGCAGCATCAAAAAATATCAGTGTAGCGCCGATCATAATATAAGGGAACATTCCTATCGGAAAAAGAACACCTGTCAATACGTGAAATATTACCACAGCAGCAAAAGCCCACATCCTAGTAGGCTTATACATAAGAAAAAATACAATAGCAAGATCATAAAGAGCACCTCCCCAACTAAAGGCATAATGCACCCATTCCTTCTGCAGAAGATCTCCCAATAGAGGAATATCATACTTAGATGGCAACCATATCTTCAGAGGCATAGCTTCTATCATCCAGTCTGGATTCAACTTAGCAAGGCCTGCATAAATATACACTATAGCAACAAGCAACTTGATAGCGTCTATATTCCACCTAGGAATATACTGTATAGCTTTCTCTTTCTGTAATCTAGCGTCGAGGGAAAAGTATCGTCCTGCAGGAAGAAAAATAAGCAGAAAGCTCAAGACAGAAATAAAATAATAATGATTTAGATAAGTTGTCTTATCCATCAGTTCTATATAGGTAAAGCTTAAAAAAAATATGATCATACTCCACCTATATTTGTAGCCCACTATAATTCCCAAGGCAGCAATTCCGCAAATCACAAAAAGCAAATAGGTCCACTGACCAGGAACTGTGATCCACTCAAAACCATAATAATGAAAATGAAAGGGAGGATCTATATACAATTTCTCTATCCATCCATGATACCAAAATCTGACTAAACTGAGCAGCATGAGGACACCAAAGAATATACGAAAGGCTGCCAATGGGGCAGCCTCTGTATTGCTATCTATATAATTTCTAAAAAGACTAATCTCCATCTGCGTCTACAAAATCTACATTAATACTCAGAGCTTGCAACATGTCGACCTTCATCAATACAACACATTTCTGTAATTCGTCATAGGCCTGCAACATCTTATTATTATCTTCTAACACCTGCAATTGCAGGTTTTCCTGTAGTTGCTCTATGCTTACTCTTGCAATATCTAGCTGCTGGTTTATCGCCGCACTGAGATCCGATCCATTCTTCACAGTATTGAGAAAATCTAAGTAAGAATCGAGGCTTGGACCATTAGAGGTGCTTTTATAATTTTTGCCATTGAAAAAATCTTGGATTGCATTTAGATTAGTAAGTAGTAACTGTCTAGAGTTTACGCCAGAATATGGCGCTTCCACAGCTGATGCGATGCTATTTCCTGAAAAAACACCAGCAGGAATACCTACTTTTCCAGCTCTGAGAAATCGCTCATAGTGGAAAATATAATCATTTACTAGTTTGTCCACAGCTCCCGAAGCCGACGAATTTATATTAGCAACAAAGTCATCTCTATATCCTGTATTCCAATCTTCTACCACTTCCGCCGTCAAGCTATTCATTCTGTCGACTATGCTTTTCAAATACAAAACATACTTTTCTTGAGCTAGAGCATCTACAATAATATCATCTGTATCCCCTAGCCCATAGAGCAAATAATCTATCGCCGGAAAACCCTGAGCAGCGAAGTTAGACGGAAGTTCTAGATTATAGGTTTCACTACCTATATTGTTTAGAATTTTTTCTTTATCTGTTGGATATATGTTGGTATTATTTCTTAGTGATAGACTTTCCGCCTTACCTATTTCTATAAAAGAAACAGCTTGCCAAGCAAGGTAAGCACTTAGGTAAGAAGATCTGAGTGCTACTAAATTATTTTCTGTTGCATCCACCTGAAAATTATCCAGCTGACTACTAAGAGCTACCAACTTATTATTGTAATCTGTATAAGATGGGATGATAATATTATCTGCCCACTGCGCCAGCATAACTGATCTATCAAAATTATCTAGGTTCGTATTATTTTCCTCATCCTTACAAGAAGAGAAAGCAACCCAAGAAAAAACAAAAACTAATATAGAAATTCTTATACTCATACTTATCTCTTATTAACTACCTGCTTGTACAACTGTGAAATCAAATTTAGCAGCAATCTGTTCTGATATCTGATCCAGCACTTCTGGCGTAAGATCCCAGAATCCATTTCCTGCTGTAAGTACAGATAGCATGTTATCTAACTCGTCTCTAGAAAAATAAGCATCCGTTGTTCCAGGTATTCTCGTAAAAATCAAACTGTATACAAATCCAAAACCTTCTGATAAATCATGGAAGCTAGTACCGTATAGGGCTATATTACCATCTTCCGGGATACCGTTTTTACCCTGTTGGAGATAGTAAACCGCTCTTATTGCTATGATTTTTGATAATTCTTCTTTGAGGATATCTGCTTGTTGGTCTCTGGTGGTATAATCTTTTGCAACAATAGCCGCTCTACCTTTTTTGAATGCCTCGTGTATGGTGATAGTTATGCCTGCAAAATCCTCATCTCCTTCTACTCTACCTACATACTTGTTCAAGAACGAATCTGCGTTTCCAATATCTGCTACCGGATCAGCAGTATCAGCAGCAGTACCAAATAAATATCCATAGGCCTCATCCCACTTGTGCTCCATCGATGTGTAGGCATTATCTCCATCCTTTATATCTGCATCGTTCGTTGCTATATTATCCTCGGCATCCAGTACAGCAGGGCTTAGGTAATTATTTACTATCTGATCTAGCATAAGAGCACCTATTAAGGATTTGTTCACGGCTTGGTTGTATTCTAAACCCTTGGCGCTTACATATCTTACAGAAGTTCCATCCGCAATCTGACCTGCTACTCCTGGAGTTGCTAGCTCATTATAATTAGGAAATACTTCTGATACTTGAGCAGCTATCCAGTTTTCAAAATCTGCTTTTACAACAGCACTCCCTAAGGTATTACTAGAGAACAAATCAGATGATGCTGCTACTTTTGATTTGATACTTTTAGTTGACTCATTAAGGGCTGCATCCATATATGGATTAGCATCAGTTCCTGTGCTCGTCTCATTTCTAAACATCTCTAATAATTGCTCCTCTGTAATATTCTCATCTTGCATGGAACTGATCAGTTCTTCTGCCATAGAAATCCTAGTTGTCTGACCAGAAAAATCAACAGTAGAAACGCCATCTCTTAGGAAAGTATAGGTGGCAGGTACCTCAAAATCTTGAGTATTTGGATTCTCATTATCACTACAAGAGGCTAGTAAAATCGCGGCTAATAAGGTGTAAATGAATATATTTCTCATTAAATTAGTTATTTATATTTGAAGCTATTACTATTTAGACTAATCCTAAACAAGCTCAAATGTAATATTCGATTATGAGATTTTCAAGCTTTATTAAGATTAAATCTAAATAAATATTTGCGAGTTTTATTACCCTCTGATTATCTTATAATTAGCTCTAAAAAGCAATGTAGAATTACAGGTGTAAAGACTACTTAATATGGACACTATGTGATGTAGAAGGTCTTATCTGCCTCTATTCATGTTATCTTCTTAACTATAATTACATATCTTAGGTTCTTAAGATTTTTCATCTGTAAATTCTTTAGTATGTCCCTAATGAAAATACCGAGTTCTTGTTACGTAATCCTTTGCTTCGTCTTCTGTATTGCTTCTATTACGCAGGCACAGGACAATGCTTCCTATTATGATAACGAACAGATAGATCACTTGATAGATAAGCTGTACTCTGCAGAAAATTTTCAAACTAGGTTGGCGCATGCTCTAGATAACCATCCCACCTTTTTAGAACATTATGATAAACCTGCTTTTGCAGAAGCGCTGACAAATACCATTACAGAATCTGCATTATCAAGTTACTATGATGTATTGAAAAACAGCTTGGAGGAAAAGTTTACCGAGGTCCAGATCGATAGCCTTATTGCAGGACTAGACTCCCCTTATGGCGATCTCTTTATACAAGCATTCGAGTTAGATAATGCGGTGATAGAAAATAGTGTCAGTTTGTATGTCAATTATGTTATCGACCAGAACATACATCTAGCTGATCCAACAAACTTGACCGAAACTGAAAATACGCTTAGCTTAGAAGAATACCTCATAGATATTCACGCTTTCCAAGAAGAGCTCAATGCAGAATATGCAAATCCAGATACGCCACCACTAGACGAAAAGAGCATTGCAAAATTTACAGAAATCGGTGGGCATCAATTTTTCCCTGTAAATCCAAAGTTCAGGATAGAAGCTACTTTTGAGAAATATGAAAATCCCGAACAGATAGCCTTTAAAACTTCTACAACTAGAATGGCAGAGTATAATGTATACGGAAAAGCTTCCTTTGTCATAGATGATAAATCACTCGAATTACTTGTATACCAAAGTATAAGAATGATGCAGGATCCAATATATAAGAACTACTTATTCGTACCCTACACTGATCTTAGTTCAGGTGAAGAAACTTATGGCGGAGGAAGATATATAGATGTAATGATTCCCTCTGATCCTTCGACCATCATAATAGATTTTAATAAATCTTATCAACCTTATTGTGCCTATACAGACGGTTTTTCTTGTCCTGTTCCTCCTGTAGAAAATGCACTAGATGTGAAAATAGAAGCAGGGGTGATGAGTATTGATATAGGCTATCATTGATGATGAATGAGCTAAATTTTTTAATATATTTTATTGATTCATAATTCTCCTTGAAGCTTGATATTTTGTAGTTATTCGATTACAGCGTTATGGCAGAGGAATCTATAAAGTATATGCTCGACAAATAGAAAATGCAGGAGTCAAGGAATTAAAACCATCTTGTCCGTATTCATCATATATATTGCTAAAATTAATACAAGGATCCATTCATAAGATTTTTCAATATACACAGTTATTAGTAATATACTTAAAAACAAACCCAAGATCAACAAAATTGTCAAAACGGATTTTGCCCATGACCTACCTATGAACATTGCATAAAATAAGCTAGCTTCAAGGGATAATCTAAATAAACTTTTAGATACATTTCCTAACGCAGCTCCTTTATAAATAGGAAGTATTATTGTTGTTAACGAAAAAAGACTAAACAATCAATTATGACAGTTGTTTTCATCCTTCCACGCTCTATTCTTTCCTGCTTCAAGTTTGTACTATTATCCATTTATTAATTACTCTGCGCTGAGAATATTATTTTGAAGAGACAAATAATACAAGTCCACCAACTGATAATTTGTTATCGCTGTTTGTAATTGAATAAGAAAATCACTAGTCTTTTCTTTTTCGAACTTAGTTCTTATTTGTATACGATTACTTAAGAGTTCTGTTTTATCTTTTTGATTATACTTAAGAATAGATTTTATTTTTTCGATAGCACTTTTGTATTGTTCAGCAAGTGATTCATCTGTGTTTTTGGAGATTATTTGTTCAGCTGTAATTAAAGCATTGGCTTCTTGTTCTGTAAACATTACAGGAGGCAATTTGTATCCTTCCATAATTGAGTAACCTTTACCTTCTTCTGTAATTATAGGAATTCCTGATTTTTCTAAGGTCCTCATATCTCGATATACAGTTCTGATACTTACCTAATGTTTTTCCGCTATATCTCTTACTGTAACTAAGCTTTTAGATTGTAGCTGAGTTATTATCGCTGTTAATCTCGCAAGCCTTGGTTTCTCTTTTGACATAGTATTGATACTTTAAGATCTAACTGAGAATAACAAAATGATCTGTACATTGCAATGTGTAGAATTAATATTATTATGCAGTCATTGCCTAAGCCTTTCAAGATAACAAATTAAGGATTAGAAATTACACATCCCTCGAGCTATCGATTGTATTATTTATAACAGTAAAAGAAAATTATTAATTGCATCTAAATACTCTTAGATAGAAGATACACTACCCACTATTATAAGTTTCTGCTTATTTAAGATAATCCTTAACTCCATAACTTGCTAGGACTCCTTCACCTGTTGCAGCTGCAACCTGCGCAATTGCTCCTTCTCTACAATCTCCTGCGGCAAAAATTCCTTTATTCGATGTTTGCGCTAGACCCGTTGTTTTTATAAACCCTCTACTATTAAGTTCGATTAGATTTTCAAAAGCTTTTGTATTAGGTATTAAACCAATAAAAACAAAAACACCGTCTGCAGTTAAAGTATCTAGTTCATTAGTTTCGTTGTCTTCTATTTTCAATCCTTCGAATAAGCCATCACTATTTGCTATAAACTCGAGAGATTTTTTGTTAATATGAGTAGAGATATTATCTATTGTTTTTATTTTTTCTACATAGGTTTCGGATGCTGTAAACTCAGGGAGTATATGGACTATCTTTACGCTTTTGCAGAAACCTGCAAGAAAAATACCTTCTTCCAGAGCAGAGTTTCCTCCTCCTATTACTATGATATCTTTATCGCGATAGAACGCGCCATCACAGGTAGCACAGAAATGCACACCAGAACCTATTAACTCAGCTTCTCCAGGAATACCTAACTGTCGATAAGTTGATCCCGTAGACAGCACAACCGACTTCCCAAAATATTCTTTAGTGGAAGTTTTTATCTTAAATAATTCGTCTTCTTTCTCAATAGCAACTACATCCTCTCCTGTCTTTATTGTAGCACCATAAGTTCTTGCCTGCTCTTCCATTTTATCCATAAGCGCAGGACCAGAGATAGAAGTAAATCCAGGATAATTTTCTATTTTTTGTGTTAGAAATGCATTTCCTCCAATTGTCTTTTTCTCTAAAATAAGCGTACTAAATCTATCTCTTTGAGCATAAATAGAAGTTGTCAGACCTGCCGCACCTCCACCAATAATTATACTATCAAAGATTCTCTCCTCCTTAACTTCATCGAGTTTCAGTGTATGCCGCAGCTCCTCATTACTAGGCTCTACCAGCACGATATCATCGTTAATAACTATAGTAGGGATTCTACGTTTTCCGTTATTCAATTTTGTTATTATAGGAATTGCCCAATCATTTTTATCCGTATCTATAAACTGGAAATTGATTTTATTATCTGTCAAAAAAGACTTAGATTTTCTACAATCGGGACACCAGTCTGCTCCATAAAGAATTATATGGAAATTATCGTTAATACCTAACACTGATGCTAGTTGCGCATTATTAGGATTTGTATAGGATTTTCCATTTATAATTATGGTAGGAATAATCCTCTTACCATTATTAATAGACTCCACTCTTTTAGTTGCTGCTTCATCTAGGTCGACATCTATAAATTCATAAGAAATATTATTCTCCTTTAAATAAGCTTTTGCTCTTCTGCAATCAGGACACCAATCGGCTCCGTAAAACTGAATTTGATTCATTTCTTAATTTTTTTAATTTATTAATATTTACGTGAAGATTAAAAACAACACTTATTCTGAAACACATTCTAGCTCATCAACAATTTTGCTAACATAATGCAATGTTCAAATATAGAAAACTAAGAATAGAAAAACAATGGCTGAATATCTAGGCTAAGACAAAATCACTCTAGATTTCCATTATCTAACGTCAAAGAGAACTTGGAATTACACTTATAATAACTATGATTTTGCTATCAACGAATAGCAATACTGTTTACCTGTCTTTATTGATTACATACGCCTTTTCCATTCTTCAATAATAGATTTTTCTCTGAGCAAAACAGATTTTACATCTAATTCTACTTCGTCTCTTTGCTCTTGAGTAACAGCAGGCGAAATCCACCATTCGTAAGTATCCTTTACTGTCTTTATCAAGGGCGTATATGTTAGTCCATTGGCTACGGCTTTTTCAGTACTTATTTTCGCAGATCCACTATTATTACCAATAGGTATAATCCATGGTACGATATAGTATATCTCTTTCTCAATTAGAAAATCAAAATCATCAATTTTTACAAAAGTGGACTTTGTTTCAAACACCTTTTGAGCTTCTTCTACAAAAGAGTATATATTCTGTTTCTCTTTGGGTCCGACTGCATTATATACTCCTGTCTTTCTAGCTTCTATTAAACGTATCATCCATCCCGCTACATCTCTTACATCTGCATACTGAACCATATCATTCTCTTTGCCAGGAACTAAGACTTCTCCACCTCTATTAAGTCTTATTGGCCAATGTATAAATCTATTCGATTTGTCTGCTGGACCAATCATATAAGTCGGTCTTACTACTATGGTTCTGTCCTTTCCAAACTGCCTTATAACTTCCAATTCAGAATTTGCTTTCATTACACCCTAACCTCTAGGCTTAAGCTATTTCTATTCGATTATTACCATAATTAGTTTACAGTACTATAACACCAGAATTTCGTTTATTATTTCTTCTTACATTGTTCCCTCTGAAATAATCCATTACATTTACATAAATGAATCTTCTATGTATCGGCCACTGTTGTCATGATCTCGTATCAGGAGATTATAAGTTAGGAGGCACTGCCTCCTATGCTGCAGCAATCGCAGCACAGTATGATATAAAGACTAGCATTTTGACAAGTACAGGAAGAGATTTTCTATTTGATTCTTTTTTTGCTGAGCGAGGTATTTCTTTTCATAATATATTAAGTGCTGAGACTACCGTATTCGAAAACATATATGAGACAAAAGGACGAACACAATACCTTCGTGCAACAGCTGAGCCGATCTTATCTTATATGCTTCCTGATGAGCTTAAGAGAAATGATACTGTTTTATTGTGTCCTATTGCTAATGAAATATCATCAGAAATCCTCTCTGCTTTTGATAAGAAATTTATTGCATTGACAGCTCAGGGATTACTGCGTAAAAAGGAAGAATCAGGGCTAATCAGCTTCCAGAATATCGATTGGGAAAAATGGAGTGTTGTAGACATAGTATTTCTCAGCATAGAAGATATTGGATATGATGAACAAATTGTAAAAGAAATCATAGAACACATTTCACACCTCATTATTACTTACGGAGATGAGGGTGCAATTATATATAAAAATGGCAATCGGTATCACTACCCTTCCTTTCCTGCACAGGAGATAGATGCTACAGGTGCAGGCGATAGTTTTACGATGGCATATCTTATTCATTACCTATCAACAGAAGATGTAGCCTCATCTTGCATCCAAGCACATTGCGCTGCATCCTTAGTTATAGAGCAGAAAGGAACAGAGCACTTTTCATCAAAAGAAGAGATAGCAGTTAGAGTAAATAGGTATTCAGAAATTTTCGACCTCCCTTAAATAATTAATTCTATTTTTACAATATGAGATCTAAGATATATTTCGCTTCAGATTTCCACTTAGGAACGAGTGGAGCTGTAGATTCTAAAACTAGAGAAAAGCAGATTATTGCTTGGCTGAATAGTATAGAGTCAGATATGTCAGAATTATATTTAGTAGGAGATGTTTTTGACTACTGGTATGAATACAAAAATGTTGTTCCAAAAGGGAATATCAGACTCTTTGGAAAGCTTGCAGCATTAAGTGATAATGGTGTAAAAATTCATCTCTTTACTGGAAATCATGATCTATGGATTAAGGATTATCTCAAAGACGAAATAGGGTTAGAAATATATTACGAAGCCATAGAAAGAGAGATCAATGGACTAAAGTTTCTGATAGGTCATGGTGATGGACTCGGACCTGGAGATCATGGCTATAAGCTGATAAAAAAAATATTTTCTAATGGTCTATGTCAATGGTTGTTTTCTAGACTACATCCTAACTTCGCTATTGCTTTAATGAAATATTTTAGTAAGTCGAGTAGAGACAAATATCCAGGGGCAACAAAATTCCTAGGTGCGGATAAAGAGTGGCTAGTACAATATAGTGAAGAGATCATCTCCAAAAGAGATATTGATTTTTTTATTTTTGGACACAGACATCTCGCTATGAATTATCTTCTATCTAACCAATCTTCACGCTACATAAATCTAGGAGAATGGTTATACGAAAAATCTTATGCAGTGCTAGACGGAAAGCATCTCTCTTTGAAGTTCTATGATAATCCTTCTGAAACTTATTACACTAATCAGGCAGCAAAAATAATTGAGCACAATACATAAAATAATACGAACTTATAGTATCTCACAATCTTATTACGAAATCACAAGAGTATGTAGTAAGGGAGATAAATTCTTAGCTTCATATTATTCATTTTTTTCCTGGAGGACGAGGAGGTGGAGGTTCATATCCATGATAAGGAAATTCCTCAAAGAAAAATTGTTCCTCTAGCATTGTATCCTTAATCATTTCGGCTGACTTATATACTTCTAATAACTTATGAAAAAGTAATCTAAGTTCTATAGGTTCTTTGTGAAAACCATACGCCATACTAATAATAGTTCTTCTATCAGTTTTTATACTTACACCACAGGTCTGGTCATCTGTCCAAGATGCTGTATATTTTTCCTTAAGACTATCTAAGGAAATAAGTGATATACTTCTTCTAATTTCTTCCCAAACCTTTTGCGGAATAGTACCAGAATGCTGACCATCCATTTCCGTATAATGATAACCATCGAAAAGTATATTTCCTACACTATCTATTTCTAAATACATAGAAGGACAAGGACCATAACAACCAGAACTATAGAAAGCTATCTGATCAATTTTTTCATTATTTTTTTGTTGCAACTTACGCAGCATAATTGTATCAGATGGAAAGGACTCCAGATATTTAAAAAGATTTTTGGTCTGTTCAGAGATTGGTAATAAGCTTAAGTTTTTAGCATCAGATTCGACTATCTTAAATTTGTAAATTTCTTTACCTCCATATTTCCTTCCTCCTTTTCTAGTTATTATTCTTTCTAGAATTGTCAATGTATCCTTGTCTATAGAATAAGGCGTGTAAGCTCCATACGGATACATGTAAGTACAGCTAGAATCACGAAAAGAAAAACTTAATATTTTTTCCTTTCCATTATCTTTAAAATAATCCGTTACCCATTCCCCCATGAGATCAGCAGAATTAAATTCAGTTTTAGTAAGATTTTTACAAGCAACAAAAAATAAAATAACTAAGCTTGCACCAAGGGTTTTTATCATTCTAATTTTTAATCTATTCTACGTATTTATTTGACATAAAGAAGGTAACGAAAAAGTACCGTATTATAAAAAAAGCCCTATGAATATATATTCATAAGGCTTTGTTTCTTTTACCTACATTATTTTATACGGTCATGATATCTTTCTCTTTGGCATCTATCAGTTTATTGACACTATCTCCAAAAGAATTTACCATATTCTGAATTTCAGTTTCTTTCTTCTTTCCAGAATCTTCTGGGTAACCGTCCTTTACTTCCTTTTTTACAAAATCCATCAGTTTTTGTCTTATGTTTCTAAGACTTACTTTAGCATCTTCTCCCACTCCCTTACATTGTTTTACAAGATCCTTTCTTCGCTCTTCAGTCATCGGTGGTATAACCAGTCTTACATTCTCTCCATCATTCTGAGGTGTTATACCTAGATTAGCTTTAAAAATACACTGCTCTATAGGTGCTAGCATCGCTTTCTCCCAAGGCTGAATATTGATCGTCTTAGAGTCTGTAGCTGTAACGTTTGCCACCTGGGTCAGCGGTGTCGGACTACCATAGTAATCCACCTTAAGTCCTGCTAACATGTTAGGTGAGGCTTTTCCAGCTCTGATCTTTTTCAGTTCTTCTTGTAAATGCGAGATGGCTGAATCCATCTGCTCTTTTCCTTGTTTTATATATTCTTCTAGTAACATAATTTTCGTACTGTTATTAAGATTTACAAATTTGTAAATCTTGTTTAAATTTAAAAATAATAATTTTCTTTACTAATCAGAAGATCCTAAAAATCTTAATAAAAAGAATAAGAAAATTACCAATGATGCTAATGCATTAGACACATAGGTCATTGCTGCCCACCACAAGGCATCCTTCGCTCCATCATATTCTGCTCCATGTGTTACTCCACTCTGGTCTAGCCATAATAGAGCTCTCTTACTTGCATCAAACTCTACTGGTAGAGTTACCATAGAAAACAAAGCGGTAAGACCAAAAGTAACTGTCAGTACTAGTAAAAACATATTGCCCATAACTCCTGCTCCCATACCGAACATCATCGCCATAAAAAGAAACTGCTGTGCTTTTGTAGAAAACTGAACCACAGGAACCAACTTCGATCTAAGGGTCAACATACTGTAAGCCTTTGCATGTTGTACCGCGTGCCCACACTCATGTGCTGCGACAGCTGCTGCAGCTATACTTCTACCACTATATACTTCCGGACTTAGTGAGATAATTTTTGTCATCGGATTATAATGATCTGTAAGAAAACCTTTTCCCGAAGTTATCTTCACATCCCTAATCCCGTAATGCTGTAACATAGCATCTGCTACCTGCGCACCACTCATACCATTACGCAAAGGTATCTGTTTGTATTTGTTAAACTTACTCTTAAGCCTACCGCTAATCAGCGACCCAACCAGTGTAAAAAATCCTATTATTATAAAATAGAACATCATATCTCAAAATATTTTTTTGTTACTCAATTTATTATGTCGAAGCCTGTATACTTTCTCAGCGCTTCGGGAATACCAATACCTTCACTTGTATAATTATTCTCAAGTAATGCAGCAAAAATCCTAGCCAAGGCTAAGGCACTTCCATTCAAGGTGTGAGCAAGTAATTTTTTACCTTTTTCTGTTTTGTATCTTAACTTCAGCCTATTAGACTGATAAGTTTCGAAATTAGAAACAGAACTTACTTCTAACCATCTTTTCTGTGCTGCAGAATATACTTCAAAATCATATGTCAAAGCGGAGGCACTAGTTAAGTCTCCACCACATAAACGTAAAATTCGATATGGCAGTTCCAACTTTTTCAATAATCCTTCTATGTGCACCAACATTTCTTCTTGGATAGCATAGGATTTTTCAGGATGTACGATTTGTACAATTTCTATTTTGTCAAATTGATGCACTCTATTTAAGCCTTTGACATCCGCTCCGTAAGAACCCGCCTCCCTTCTAAAACAAGGTGTATAGCCTGTAAGCTTAATCGGAAACTCATCTTCTTGTAAAATGACATCTCTGTATATATTTGTCAATGGCACTTCCGCTGTCGGGATCAGATACAGATCATCTCTTTCTACATAATACATCTGCCCATCCTTATCTGGTAGTTGTCCGGTTCCCCTTGCTGTATCCTCATTGACAAGTAAAGGAGCAACAATTTCTTCATATCCTGCTTCATGCGCTTCGTCTAGAAAAAAGTTAATCAATGCTCTTTCTAACTTAGCGCCCTTTCCTCTGTATAGTGGGAAACCCGCACCTGCTATTTTTACACCTAACTTAAGATTAAACAGATTGTATTTCTCCCCTAACTCCCAATGAGCCAAAGCTCCATCCCCCAATTCTGGAAGCGGTTCTGGCCAATCTTTATAGACCTCATTATCGTCCTCAGACTGTCCCGCTGGCACTAATTCATTAGGTTTATTAGGAATAGCTAATAATCTATTGAGTATATCTTCTTGGGCTTTTTTCATCCCTACTTCTAGCGTTTTAGAGTTTTCTTTTAGACTAGCCACCTGCTCTTTAGCAGCACTTGCCTTATCAGCCTGTCCTGACTTGAAAAGCTGGCCTATTTCCTTAGAAAGTGTATTAATTTGTGACAACTGCTGATCTAATTCTGTCTGTAATCTCTTTCTTTCATCATCAATTTCGATAATCGAATCAAATTGAGCGCCTATGTCCTTAATATTCCTTTTCTCAAAAGCCTTAATAAAAGCTTCCTTTTCTGCTCTAATTTTACCTATTTCTAACATTTATAGTGAAATTTGTCGTAAATAAATCAATAAATCGCAAAGATAGTCTTTTGACATTCAAATAATAAACATATATTTGCACCGAAATCGCGTCTGGAAAAAACGCTTTCTAAGTTTTTTCCGAAATTTCCCTCTATTATAATTTAATCAGGATTTTACTTTTTTGCGGATTCAACTATTTCAATACAATTATATAAATAATTCAATAGATGTACGATATTCTTCAGTTAAATGACATGCTTGTGCCCGAGTTAAAAGAACTCGCAGAGAAGCTAGAACTAAAAAGCTACAAGAAACTGAGTAAACAAGAACTTGTCTATAAAATACTAGATGAGCAAGCTATCGCAGGTAAGTCACTAGATGACGGTAAAGAAGAAAAACCTAAGGCTGACGACAAAAAGAAGAGAACTAGAAAGCCAAAAGAAGAAAGCAGAACGCCAAAAACTACCGTAGCAAAAAAAGAAACTAAAAAAGTAGAAAAGAAAAAGGCGGAACTAAAAGCCGAAAAGACTGCGGAACCAAAAGAACCTAAGGCAGAAGCAAAAAAAGCTACCTCTCCAAAAGATTCTAAAGAAAAGAAAAGCTCCGATAATACATCTGAGAGACAGACTGATAATAAGAGAAGAGACGATAACAGAAATGATAATCGAAGAGATAATAGGAACGACAATAGAAATGATAATAGGAACGACAAGCGAAGGGATGATAACAGGAGAGATGATAAACGTAACGATAACAGAAGAGATAATAAAAATATTGCAGCCTCTTTCAATGTAGAGATAGATGGTATTATAGAAGGTGATGGCATACTAGAAATGATGCCAGATGGTTACGGATTTCTAAGATCTGCTGATTACAATTACCTTACTTCTCCAGATGATATATATGTTTCACCATCTCAGGTAAAACTTTTCGGACTAAAAACAGGTGATACAGTACAAGGAGCTATACGACCTCCGAAAGATGGAGAGAAATACTTTGCATTACTTAGAGTATCACTAATTAACGGCCTGAAACCTGAACAACTAAGAGAGCGTGTACCTTTTGATTACCTAACACCATTGTTTCCTGAGGAGAAGTTTACGCTAATAAGCCATCCAGCAGGAAAGGATTATGGTAACAGAATGATAGACCTATTTTCACCTATAGGAAAAGGTCAAAGAGGACTTATTGTAGCTCAACCTAAAACAGGTAAAACTTTCTTACTTAAGGATGTTGCAAATGCTATAGCTAATAATCATCCTGAGACTTACATGATTGTATTACTTATAGATGAGCGTCCGGAAGAGGTTACAGATATGCAAAGAAGTGTAAATGGTGAAGTTATTGCTTCGACCTTTGACATGCCAGCAGAAAATCACGTAAGAGTAGCTAACATAGTTATAGAAAAAGCAAAAAGACTAGTAGAAAGTGGACATGATGTGGCTATCCTACTAGATTCTATTACTAGATTAGCTAGGGCTTATAACACGGTAGCACCTGCCTCAGGTAAGGTATTATCAGGTGGTGTAGAAGCAAATGCTCTACAAAAACCTAAGAAATTCTTCGGAGCAGCAAGAAATATAGAAGGAGGTGGATCGCTTACGATCTTAGCTACAGCTCTAACAGAAACAGGATCTAAGATGGATGAAGTTATCTTCGAAGAGTTCAAAGGTACTGGTAATATGGAATTACAGCTTGATAGATCTCTTGCAAATAGAAGATATTATCCTGCAATAGATCTTACGAAGTCTAGTACAAGAAGAGAAGAATTGTTACTTCCGGAAGGAACCCTTACCCGTATGCATATACTGAGAAAGCACCTTGCAGATATGAAACCAGAAGAAGCTATGCAGTTCTTACGTAAGCATATGTTGCATACAACCACTAATGAAGAATTCTTGGTTTCTATGAATAATTAAGCAATAATTTGAGAATTAGTAAATAATAAGTAATTTTGTGCCACTTTTTGATTAAGGCATATATATATTTAAACTATCTAGATTATGAAAAGGACGTTTCAACCTTCTAAAAGAAAAAGAGTTAACAAGCACGGATTTAGAGAAAGAATGAGCTCTAAAAGTGGAAGAAAAGTACTTGCTAGAAGAAGAGCTAAAGGTAGAGCTAAGCTGACAGTATCTGATCAGCGTCACTCTAAGTAATCCTAGTATTCTAGGAAAAGTAGTTTCCTAAAATTAAAGGATGCCAAAATTCACTTTAGGCAAGAAAGAAAAACTCAAAAGTCGAAAAATAATAGAAGAGCTGTTTCTAACAGGCTCTTCTCTTTTTTCCTACCCTATCAAGTTAGTCTATTCCTCAGAACCATCAGAAATCAAAGCTGACATCTTCCCGCTAAAGTTCTCTACTACAGTCTCCAAAAGAAACTACAAAAGAGCCGTAGATAGAAATCTCATCAAAAGAAGAATAAGAGAAGCTTATAGACTCAATAACATTTCCCTTAAGGAGCATTGTAAAGAAAAAGAACAAACCCTGTATATGATGTATATCTATGTAGGAAAGGAAATTCTGGATTACAGCGTTATAGAAAAGAGTATCGTTCATATATTAGACTCACTAAAAAATGAATTATAAACTACTACTCATCTTATTTTTCTCTCTTCTGGGACACGCTATCAGTGCTCAGGTATTTATGCAAATAGAAAAAAACAATGATCCCGAAACCATTAAGTTCGGAATAACAAATATCGTAGAGTTTAAGCATGCAGATTATCCCGATGAATGGCAAAGAGGTGAGATAGAACAAATTCTATATGATGACAATGTAGTAGTATTTACTAATCAGATTGTACATCTAGATGATATTATAGCCATTAAGATATATCGACCTGGAGTCAAAGCTTTAGGTCAAACTATTCTAGCATTCTCCTACGCATGGGCTGTATACGGTACTATTGCCGCCTTAGCCAGTGATCAGTTTAGCATAGGTCTGAACGAAATACTTATCGGAGGGTTCGGGATACTTACTGGTACACTGATCAAAAAATTCTCTAGTACGACCTACAATATGGGGAAATCTTATAGATTGCGTATCGTAGACTTACGATTCCCTTCACCGGAAGAGATGTATCAGATTTCTAGACCTTAGCGAGGTTTAAGATTTTCTCTATACCCATCTCATATCCTAGCATGCCCTTACCAACGATTGTTTCCAAACAAACAGCTTCTATATAGCTATGATGTCTAAAACTTTCTCGCTCATATACATTGGAGATATGAACTTCTATAACTGGTGTTGTAATCGCAGCAACTGCATCAGCTAACGCAATAGATGTATGTGTGTAGGCTCCACCATTAAGCACGATACCCTGATAAGAAAATCCTACAGCGTGCAATTTATCTAAGAGATCTCCTTCGTGATTTGACTGGTAATATTCTAGATCTACCGTAGGATATTTGTCTTTTAATAAAGTAAAGTATTCCTCAAAGCTTTGCTTACCATAAATATGCGTTTCCCTCTTACCTAAGAGATTAAGATTAGGACCATTGATAATAATGATATGATTTCTATCCACTGATATCTAATTAGCCTTATCAGACATATATTTAATTCTTACCGTAAGAATTTCCTCCATGGTTATATCATCCTCTGATAATTCTTTCAGTGCATCATCGGCAGAATCAGAATCAGCTTCATCAAAATAATCGAATATCTCTTCGACAGCATCTTCGTCCATCTCTTCCTCTAAGTAATAGTTGATATCTAACTTCGTTCCTGAGTTAACGATCATGTTCATCTCTTGCAGTAACTCCATAAGATCAGAACCCGCATTTTCTGCTATATCATCGAGAGGCAACTTCCTATCTATACCTTGTATTATAGTGACCTTGGATTTAGATTTATTGGCCAGTTGTTTCACAACAATATCATCTGGTCGTTCTATATTATTTTCTTCTACATATTCCTTGATAAGATGGAGAAAAGGCTTTCCATATCTTGCAGCTTTACCTTGACTTACTCCAGATATCTTACTCATATCCTCTAAGGTAATAGGATAATAGGTAGACATATCTATAAGTGAAGGGTCCATGAAAACCACCCAAGGTTTTACATTATTTCTTTTTGCCTCTGTCTTCCTAAGATCTTTTAGCAAACTAAATAGTGTATTGTCCAGCGCAACCTGAGCACCATTATTGATAGGAATGATAATATCTTCATTGCCGGTTTTAGAATAATCCCTATTAAGGGGAATTTCTATCGCTGTTGGCTTTTCTATGAAGGACTTTCCTTTGTCTGTAAATTTTAAGATGCCATATTGCTCAATTTCCTTGTATAAGAAGTTTTGCAAAATAGCCTGACGTAATACAGAGTGCCAGAATAGTTCTTCTTTATTCTTTCCCTTTCCAAAATGAGGACTACTAACATACTTAAAGTCCTTCATTTCCTTAGTCTCTTTTCCTATTAGAAAATCTACTATAACCTTGATTCCAAAATTTTCTTTCATCTCTCTCACAGCAATCAGAGCCATGTGCATCTCGTTTTGGATTTCTATCTTCTCCTTAGGATGCTTACAGTTATCGCACATCTTGTTACACTGAGCGTCATCATATTCTTCTCCGAAATAATGTAATAGAAATCTTCTTCTACAAGCCGAAGTTTCCGAATAAGCTATTATTTCTTCTAACAGCTGCCCCCCTAGTTCTCTCTCAGATACAGGCTTATCTCTTAGAAATTTTTCTAATCTGAGCACATCTTTGTATGAATAAAAAGTAAGACAATTTCCTTCTAAGCCATCTCTTCCTCCCCTACCAGTTTCCTGATAATAATTCTCTATACTTTTAGGAATATCGTAGTGAATAACAAATCTTACATCTGGCTTATCGATACCCATACCGAAGGCTATCGTTGCAACGATAACATCTACATTTTCCATGAGGAAGTCATCCTGCACCTTAGATCTTAGCTTTCCATCTAAACCAGCATGATAGGCAGCAGCATTTATCTCGTTTACCTTCAGTGCCTCTGCTATTATTTCTGTTGTCTTTCTTGCTTGTACATATATAATCCCAGATTTTCCAGGTTTCTTTTTTATGTACTGTATGATCTCCTTTAGCGTTTGTTCTTTATTATTTTTAGGTCTTACTTCGTAATAGAGATTATCTCTATTAAAGGAAGAAATAAAAGTATTTACACCACTTCCCATATTCAGATTCTTAACTATATCTGACTGCACCTTCGGAGTAGCTGTGGCTGTAAGCGCAATTACAGGAATTTCGTCATTTATGTTTTTTACCATAGACCTTATCTTACGATACTCTGGTCTGAAATCATGTCCCCATTCTGAAATACAATGGGCCTCATCTACTGCCACAAAGGAAATTTTTTCTCCTTTGAAGAAGAGGATGTTTTCTTCTTTTGTCAATGTTTCCGGTGCAACAAAAACCATTTTGGTTACTCCTGAAGATATATTCTCTTTTACTTCTTTTATTTGTCCCTTTGTAAGTGATGAATTCAGAAAATGAGCAATCCTATCATCTGAACCATTAGCTCTTATAGAATCTACCTGATTCTTCATTAGTGCTATAAGAGGTGAAATAATTATTGCTGTTCCCTCCATCATCATTGCAGGCAACTGATAACATAAAGACTTACCACCTCCCGTAGGCATAATCACAAAGGTATTGTTACCTGTAAGAACACTCTCTATTATTTTTTCTTGATTTGATTTGAATTCACTAAACCCAAAATACTTTTGCAAGCTATCCTTGATTCCTTGTGTCGTAACACTCATATAATATATTATAAATCGTTAGAAAATTAACGGGTGATGTACGCATAATATACGAAATTATTCATACTCCGAGAAAAATTGGTAGGAATTTATAGCCATTATAACAGTTGTTATAAGTTATATCCCAATATAGATTTTTATACACCAATAAACAAATAAAACACAGGTCAAATTTTACAACATTTAGAACATAATGTCGTTGATCTATCATTAAAGATATCAGAACGAAATATCTTCTTGCAAGGAGCTTGTTATTCGAATAAAAATACTGATACTTAAAAAACTTACTTATGTAGTAAATGATAATGGATAGTGATATTAACACATTTTCTATTCAAGATTATATAAACTCTTTTACATACCAATAAGAAGTATATTTCTAATCCTCTTCTACATATACTAAATCAAACTTAGGAACAAAAGAATCCGATACTGCCATAGCCATATCTTGGTGCCAGCCTCTAGGATATGACTCCGACTGCAACAGCGAACCTTCAGGAATATAAGGATATAATTTGTACAAGGACTTAGATATGTGCTGGTCTATCCGCTGGTTTACATGAGTCCTATTTATTTTATCTGGATGATCTACTCCTGCTGCTGCCATCAACTCCACAAATGCTTTGACAGTTCCCTTGTGATAATTTGCAACCCTATGTTTTTTATCTTCTACTACTAGCCCAGCTACTAATTCTGGTTTGTGTGTCGCCACTCCAGTAGGACAAGAGTTTTTATTGCACTCTAATGCTTGTATACAGCCCACTGCCATCATCATAGCTCTAGCAGAATAACATGCATCTGCACCAAAAGCTATAGCCCTAAATATATCAAAACCTGAAACTATTTTTCCAGATGTAATCAAGGTTATCTCCTTCTTAAGATTAAATCCTACTAAAGCATTATAGACAAAGGTCAGTCCTTCTCTAAACGGTGTCCCTACTGCCCCACTAAATTCTAATGGCGCCGCACCTGTTCCTCCTTCTCCTCCATCTACTGTAATAAAGTCTGGTCTAATTCCTGACTCCATCATAGCTTTACAGATAGCCAGAAATTCGCTTTTATGTCCTACACAAAGCTTAAAACCTACGGGTTTCCCTCCTGATAAATCTTGACATTTTTTTATAAACTTTAGTAAACCCATCGGCGTACTAAATGCTTTGTGATACGGTGGAGAATTTACATCTTCATATGGTTTAATATTTCTGATTTTAGCAATTTCCGGAGTAGCTTTTTTTGCAGGAAGTATTCCACCATGACCAGGCTTAGCTCCTTGTGAAAGTTTAATCTCTATCATCTTGACATTATCTGCAGCCGTACGTTGGCGATACAAATCTTCTGAAAAATTACCATCATCCGTTCTACAACCAAAATATCCAGTACCTATCTGATATATCAGATCTCCTCCATACTTATCATGATACTGAGATATGCCACCCTCTCCTGTATTATGAGCGAACCCACCTATAGCTGCACCACCATTCAAAGCCATAACAGCATTCTTACTTAGAGAACCAAAACTCATCGCCGCAACATTAAAAATACTTAGATCATAAGGCTGCTTACAGTTTTTTCCACCAACTTTTACTCTAGGATTAGGATTCATATTATGTGAATCTAGGGCTGCAATGCTGTGATTTAGCCATTGGTAACCTTCTTCGTATACATTGATTTGCGTTCCAAAGGGTTCTGTATCTGTAACCCCCTTGGCCCTCTGGTATACTATATTTCTTTTTATTCTAGAGAAGGGTCTTCCGTCCGTGTCAGGTTCTATAAAATATTGATACATCTTAGGCCTTAACCATTCCGCTATAAACCTCGTTCTTCCGACTACTGGAAAATTTCTGACGATCGCACTTTTAGTCTGGAAATAATCATAGAACCCAAGCAGCAGAATAGGTCCTAAAACTGCAAATATCCAGAAGAATCCTGATGATATAAAGAATCCTAAAGCTGCTACTAATAAGGTGGCAACTACTGCAAATAAGATAAAACTTCTTCTCATGGTAACTAACTAATTATAAAAATTGAAGTCAATTTTTTCTAAATGCTAGGAGTGCATTATGTCAAAATTAACCATCAGTATGGACTTTTTACTAATTATCTAAGTCCTTCTGAATATCATATAAAAATAAGATTAAAATTGAATAAGCTAGTCTAAAACTTAAAATGTATGGTATAATAGTTTGTCTAAGAACGGTCATATTATTATAAATATATTGGAGGTATGATTCATTAACAATTAAAAGGGTAAGCATCTACTAATCTCTACATAAAAAGCTAGAAGGGTAGAAGAACAAAATCAACTTGGATATTATTAACTATTCGGTTAACTTTTTAAAATAGAACGAAAGACTGCTTTATATTGCGATTACTTCACAAACTTCTATGATCAACAAACAGAATAAGTCAAAGAGTAAATTGATTATGTCTTAGAACTTATAAGGTATGAGTAAAGAGTGCCAAAGAAGTTTTTAAAGTTTCTGACTGGTACTGATGGACTATATGAGATAAAGATATCAACAGTATACAATAACATAAGTAATTAACAAATTGCTTTATTAAAAAAACGAAGAAAACACCAAAAAAAGAATTAATTCTAGCAATTAAACTTAAGAAAGCGTATTTAAAAAGTAATGATTAAAGCTAACATCAATTGAAGAGCACTTATCTAAAAATAGAGGTGCAAAAGGTGCGGAATCTCGTGCAAAATTTGATGCTGATTCTTTAGCTTTTCGATTGGGAGTTATGCTTCAAGAAGCAAGAAAGGAAGCAAAGATGACTCAAGAGCAACTTGCAGAAAAAACGGGTACAAAGAAGAGTTACATATCAAGAATAGAAAAAGGAAAGAGCGATATTCAAATTAGCACCTTTTATAAACTTATCGAAATTGGATTAGGCAAGTCCTTAAATATAAGTACTGGTTAATAAGAAACGAAATCATACCATATGATTTGATAACCATATCTATTCTTACCTTACAAAGACGAAGATATATCTTCACCGGTAAGCGCAGCTAAAACCTTAGCAGCCTTAGCAATAAAATTTTTATAGAGTGATAAGCACTTTAGGTGCTACCTTGCTTTCGGCAACAAATAAAATTGATCAGATACTAGAATATCGATGTAAGGCTTCTTAAGTAGATTACAGCCCAGAAAACTACAGCTAAGACTTATTCTCTTATTGCCATAATTCTATTTATAGAGTTTATAAACATATATTTACATATTACGAATAAATATAATATTTTTACATATGAACTGGCAAGTACTCCTTAGAGGATTTTCATCTTATATGACCTTAGAAAGATCTATGTCAAAGAATTCTATCGAAGCCTATACAGCTGATGTAGAAAAATTAGCTTCTTATTTTGATATGCCTGAGCACAAGAAAACTGCCGTAGAGATATCCTATGATGACTTAGAAAGTTTTCTCGTATTTCTAAACCAATTAGGATTAGGCGATCGATCACAAGCTCGTATAATTTCGGGTATCAAAGCCTTTTACAAATACCTATTACTGGAAGATATCGTCAATAATAATCCTGCCGAACTTCTAGAAGGTCCCAAGCTACAAAGAAAAATTCCAGACGTCCTTTCTGTAGAAGAAATGACCGCTTTACTTAGCGCTATAGATATGAGCGAACCTCATGCTCATAGAAACAGGGCTATGTTAGAGACCCTATACGCTTGCGGTCTCAGAGTGTCAGAAATGATCAATCTAAAGCTTTCTAATTTCTATAAAGAAGTAGGATTCATAAAAGTTATCGGTAAGAATGACAAAGAGCGTATCATTCCTATCGGAGAAGATGCTATCAAATATATAGACATCTATATACAAACAGAACGCATACATATCAACATAAAACCAGGAGAAGAGGATTTTATCTTCCTTAACCGGCGTGGTAAGCATCTAACTAGAGTGATGATATTCACACTCATTAAAAAATATGTTGCGCTAGCACAGTTAGAGAAACACGTAAGCCCTCACACATTCAGACATTCCTTTGCGACACACCTTGTAGAAGGCGGAGCAGATCTAAGAGCCGTACAAGAAATGCTAGGCCACGAGTCTATCATAACTACTGAAATATATACTCACCTGGATAACAATTTTCTGAAGGAAACCATTATGAACTTTCACCCCAGAAATAATAAAAATGTGTCTACACTAAAGTGAACCAAAGAAAGCTTTAAGAAAGAATTAAGGAATACTAGCCAATAATCTTATAGGTATAGACGTATAAAGCGTTAAATTTGCATCATTATACTTTATTTATTTACGTGAGGAAAAAAATCTGTTTCTACATACCTTTACTCTGCTGGATCCTACTGCTGACTAGTTGCGCAAGGCCAGGAAGTCCTTCTGGTGGGCCAGAAGATAAAAAACCTCCACAGGTTGTAGCGGAAAAATCTGATGCAAATTTTCAAACTAATTTCAAACCTAAAGAAATCAACTTAGAGTTTTCTGAATATATAGAACTTAGAAACGCATTTAAACAAGTCGTTATCTCACCACCTACTGATTATCTTCTACAAGTTAAGAGCAGGGGAAAAAAGGTACAAGTTATCTTCGATGAAAGAGAGATGCTAAAAGATGATGTAACCTATCAAATAAATTTTGGTGATGCTATAGTCGATTATACTGCAAATAATGCACTCAAAAATTATTCTTTTGTATTTGCTACAGGTGACATTATAGATTCTCTGTCTATAAAAGGAAACATCATAGATGATTATACAGGAGAACCAGAAAAGGATATCACCATTATGCTATATGATAAACTAGATGATTCCATCGTATATAAGGAAAAGCCATTCTATTTTACAAAGTCAGATGGTCAAGGAAATTTCCAACTTAATAATCTAAGATCAGATACCTTCAAAATATTTGCTCTTATGGATGGAAACTTGAACTATATATATGACAGCCCATTAGAAAAAATTGCTTACCTAGATAGTCTGATTTTTCTAAATGATACTATTTCTTATAATATTTCTCTTAGGGCTTTCAACGAGTTACAAGATCAGAAAATAAATGAAGTGCTAGACAAGGAGTCGGGTATTATAAAAACAGTATTAGAGAGACCTTTTGAAGAAATTAATTTCACTCTATCAGATACCACTAAAAGCATAAATGCTTACACTTGGAGAGATAGTTTTTTTATAGAATATTCTCCTGTTAATGATAGTACTTTCTATCTGTATGCAGAACCAGACACCTTTAAGATAAGTCCTCGTTCTAAAAACAAGTCCACCTTAGAGGTATACAAGACGAAGCCAGAACTAGGCGATGTTATCCATCCTGCAAGTAAGGTTCAACTCTTCTTTAATAGGTCTTTAATAGAAGTTACTGATACACTTATTATACTACAAGATACTTCTGGCAATGCAATTAATACTACCCTAGAAATAGAAGACGGGATCTTAAGTATTTCTGCACTTTTTCTAGATACAACCGATTATATACTCTTCCTATATCCTGAAGCTGTAAAAAGTTACAATAAGAGAATTACTGATACACTTAATTATAATATACGTGCAGGACTAGCAGAACAGTTCGGTAATATTACGGTAAATACAAGAAATCTAAATCCTGAAAATCAATACCTATTTTCTCTTATGTCAGGGCAACAAAAATTAGAGCAATATATAAGTGGTGCAGACACAACAGATATTACATTTACTCAATTAAAAGCAGGAACTTATACCCTAGAAGTATTAGAAGATCGCAATGAAAACAAGACCTGGGATCCGCAACATTATCTTCGTAAAGAAAAGTCAGAAAAGATTATAGAAAAAAAATTAGAACAATTAAGAGAAGGCTGGGACTTGAATATTGATTTTGATGGCAGTACCTTTGAACAAAACAGGCAAGATGAAACTGAGGGCGGATAAACTTATAAAGAAATATGGCAACAGAACTGTTGTCAACGAAGTAAGCATAGAAGTAAACCAAGGAGAAATTGTTGGACTGCTAGGTCCTAATGGCGCTGGAAAAACCACCACATTCTATATGGTTGTAGGATTTGTTACGCCTAATGGTGGACAGGTATATCTAGGGGACGAAAGTATCACTAAACTTGCTATGTACAAAAGAGCAAGAAAAGGCATAGGCTATCTACCTCAAGAACCTTCTGTCTTCAGAAAATTATCAGTAGAAGATAATATAGCTGCCATTCTAGAAATGACAAAATATTCCAAGTCTGAACAAAAAGAAAAGCTCGAATCTCTTATAGATGAATTCGGCCTACACAAGGTGAGAAAAAATACAGGTGACTCTCTTTCTGGAGGTGAAAGAAGAAGAACAGAGATAGCAAGAGCCTTGGCATCAGATCCTAATTTCATTCTACTAGATGAACCATTTGCAGGCATAGATCCTATAGCCGTAGAGGATATACAAGCCATAGTAGAAAAACTCAAAACAAAGAATATAGGAATACTTATAACAGATCACAATGTCCAAGAAACGCTTTCTATTACAGATAGAGCCTATCTTATGTTCGAAGGAAAAATTCTAAAATCTGGAACTGCAGAAGAATTGGCTGAAGATGAAATTGTAAGAAAAGTATATCTTGGCAAGAATTTTGAACTCAAGAAAAAGCTACCTTAGTCTCATGAAATTTCAAGGCATTATATTTTTTTCCTTCCTACTAATCTATTTTAGCTCTTGTGGTGAGTATGATACCTTAGAAAGTAATAAGCAAACTATGAAACGAGTAGACTCCGTCTACTACACTAGTAAAGATTCTCTCCAAAGGCTTTCTGATAGCCTGTGCGAAAAGAACTTTAATCTTTACAAGCAACAAGCTGTAGACTCCATTCGCCCGCTGCGACTAGCTGATATAGAAAGTCTTATAGAAGGTAAATAGATGCGTATATTATCTATCATATTAATTTTATTCTTTTTATCGGCTTGCGAAAAAAAACAAGTCAAAGAAATCTCCTTCGAAGATGAGGTGAAAAAGCGTTTTGAATTATTTTTAAATAAAGAAGAAAGTAATTGCAGAAAAGACGCAGAAGCTGCAGCTGACAAATATATAGATAGTGTCATAGATGGATGGATTAAAAAAGAACTCATAGACACAATCGACTTCCCACAAAAACCTACCCGACCAAAACATCCTGGAAAAATAATCGAGTAAGAAAGGTTACCTTTTAGCTACTTCTGGTATAAATAGATGAAGTATCTATAATGCATTGCTTATAAATTAAAATTAGCATTTGGTAATTATTGATATATCAAAGAGGTTCCAATCATTAATTCAATTATGTCTGATGTAAGCTTCTCATAGATTACTAAATCAATAAAGAAGTTTGCTCAGTGCATAATTTGAATATTCTCTCTTTCTATTTTCTAATTTCTATTACAAAGTATAAACCTACTTTTTTTAGTAATTATCCCAAAAATTGCTGGTTAGTCTATTTTATACTAACACTTGTCTAGAGTATCTAACTTTTCTTAAGTCTATACACGTTATCAGAGTAAAACCTTCTAATTATGTCTATCTTAAGAGTTATTCTTGCTATCCTTTTTCCTCCATTAGCAGTTCTAGATAAGGGATGTGGATCTATCATCATTACTTTATTACTTACTATATGTGGATGGGTTCCCGGGGTTATTGCTGCATTAATTATCCTCAACAAAGAAGAACAGATCATCTATACTAGATAACATTTATTTTACATAAGTATCAAAAGAAAATAAACCATAAGCAAATGAAATCGTTAATACTTACGTTACCTTATGAGAATTCCTATTCAATAATTTACAAATGCTTTATAGATTCCTAATACCTCTGTTCTTCCTGATCTTAGCAATACCATGTAGTGGACAGTTATCTGGAAACATAACTGATGAAAAAGGAAACACCCTTCCTTATGCGAGCATATACGTAGAAGGAACCACTAATGGAACAACAAGTAATATAGATGGTTATTATAGTTTCGATTTGAAACCTGGTAGCTATACAATTATCTATCAGTATGTAGGATTCAGTACAGTAAAAAAAGAAATCACTATAACTGATCAAGCTATCACAGAAGATATCATTCTGTCTGGTCAGGGGGTAAATCTAAGTGAAGTAGTTATAGCGGCTGATGCAGAAGATCCTGCTTATGCAATTATAAGGAAGGCTATAAAAAAGCGCCCTTATTATAAAGATAAGGTGAAGTCCTATAAGGCTGATCTCTATATAAAAGGACTAATTAAAACCTCAGATGTACCAGAAAAATTTCTTGGCCAAAGTATCGGGGATATGGAGGGAATTCTAGATTCTACTAGGCAAGGCATCATCTATCTATCAGAATCTCAGTCAGAACTCTACTACAAATCTCCTAATAAATACAAAGAAGTCATGTATGCCTCCAAGGTTGCTGGATCTGCAAACGGCGTAAGTTTCAATCAGTTTGCCGATAGCTATTTCAATTTTTATGAAGAATATCTAAGATTTAGTAGAGACCTTATTACCCCTATTGCTGATAAGGCTTTGAGTTTCTATGATTACAAACTACTCAGCACAACTATGGATGATGCTGGTAGAATGATCAACGAAATAGATGTTATCCCTAAATCAAAAAATGATCCTATATTCTTTGGAAAAATTTACATTACAGAAGATATTTGGAATATTCACAGTGTAGACCTCAGCTTTGAAGGCAAGGCTGCAAAGAACAATTTTTTTGACACCATAAGTATTAAGCAGGTATATATACCACTAGAGCAACCAGATACCTGGATGCTTTTTTCTCAAGTACTAGACTTCTCTATGGGGCTACTTGCCTTTAAGTTCGATGGTACTTTCTCTTATGTTTTTTCGGAATATGAGATCGACCCAACTATACCTAAAGGTATTTTCAATAGCGAAATATTCCGAGTTTCTAAAGAAGCTAATGAAAAGGATACCACCTACTGGAGTGAGGTTAGACCCATCCCCCTTACTGGAGTAGAACTTAAGGATTACAAAAAGAAAGATAGTCTAGAGGTGCTCTGGAATTCTGAGAGCTATAGAGATTCTGTAGATAGAGTAGGTAATAAATTCAAACCCATCAACTTACTGATAGGCTATAGTTACGATAAGTCCTTCAAGAGAATAAGTTATAATTATAATGCACCGCTAAGTACTTTTGTATTTAATCCGATGGAAGGTTACAAGTTTGCATTCGATCTAGAGTACCAAAAGACTTCGAAGAATTTTACGAACTTTTTTGTGATCAATCCTGTCGTCACTTACAGTTTTGCTGAGAAGAAGGTCAGAGCTCTTGCAAGAATAACCAAGAAGTTTAACAGTATAAACAATGCTACACTGAAGGTAGAATTTGGAAGAAAAACAGAACAGTTCAATGCTGAAAATCCTATATCTCCCATCATCAATACTTTTGCAAGCTTATTCTATAAGACTAATCATATGAAGTTATATGAGCGGGATTTTATAGATGTTAAATATAGTCAAGAGCTAATAAACAGTCTATTTGTCAATGGAGGAATATCCTACAATAAACGTAGACCTTTACTAATCAGCTCTGACCAAAGCTGGTCGACTAGAGAGTTTAGATATCCTTCTAATGACCCGTTAGACCCATCAAATTATGAGGCGAGTTTCACTGAACATTCAGCCACTCTTCTAGATCTTGGGTTTGTATGGAACCCGGGACAGAAGTATCTTACTTTTGACGAAATCAGAGTTAGGTCCAGAAGTTCCTACCCTACTATAAGTCTTAACTATCAAAAGGGACTTTCTATATTTAGCAGTGATTCAGATTTTGACAAACTTAGCTTAAAAATAAAAGATAGAAGAGTACCGCTAAGACTATGGGGATACTTTTCTTATAACCTAGAAGGTGGAACCTTCTTAAGAGATGAGTCTTCCGATTTTATAGATCGTTTTCATTTCAACGGAAACCAGGTTGTCCTACTTACTAAAAATGATTATCTCGAATCTTTTAAACTTCTCCCCTATTATGCGCTCAGTACTAATGAGAATTTTGGTAGATATCATGTAGAATATCATCCCGAAGGACGATTCATGGATCGACTTCCTTTACTAAAAAACACAAACGCAACCTTTGTCTTCTCTTATGCTGGAATAGTAACAGAATCTGAGCAGTATAGCGAATTATCTGTTGGCCTAGAGAGAATATCTGTATTAGGTATACCCTTACTTCGGGTAGATTACTCGTGGAGTTTTTCTGATTTATACAAAGATCATGGACTGACGATCGGTGTATCAGGAAATTTCTAAAGACAAGCCTCCTTATTTACATAATATTATGCGTTCAGCAGCTACAACATTTGTACAATTGCTGACATATCTAAATCACATCAAAATTTTAACACTTTCTTAATCCTAATTATCTAAGAAAAAGGGGATTAGTTAGTGATATTTTACCCCAATATCATACAGAATTAACCGCAAATTACCAGAAAACCCTATTGGTTAAAATAGAAGTACAAGGAGGTAAAATAGAGGTAGAATTCTGCCTCTAGTCGCCACATCTTTGTATTGAAAATATAACACATCGCATTCGATATGTTATTTCGATTTATTATTAATTAAAATATTTGTCCTATGAAAATCCAAATTAAATTTCTCGTAGCAACTGCTTTTCTTTGCCTAGCTACTGTAGTAACAAAGGCGGAAAATTTCTCCATTACAGAAGCAGAAGACTATACATTCATCCTTCAGCTTACTGATATAAAATCAGACAAAGTACAAATCAAGCTTCATGATGCTGATGGCGTATCTGTATATAATGAAGTACTATCTACTTCGAAAACAGACCAAAGAAAGTATAGCCTTAAACAACTACCAGTAGGTACTTATTCTTTTGTAGTTTTTTATGATAAGGTTATCAAAGTACAAGAGATAGAAAAAACATATGAAAGACTTCTTATTGCTGAAGAAGATTTACATACTATTTTCCAGCCTACTTTTAGACAACATGCTGAATACATAGATTTTGATATGTTATGCTTATCAGATCTTAATGTCTACATGAATATAAGAGATGCAGAAGGTAATATTATCTATAATGAGTCTAACCAGAAAGAAGGAAAATTAGCTAGAAGATTCAATTTATCTCTACTAAAAGGAGGAAATTATACACTAACTATTAGTGTACAAGAAGGTTCTATAAGAAAAGAATTTACTCAATCTATAGATTGGTCTCCAGCAATAGCTTCACTATAGAAATAAGATATTAGTAATTACATAGTTTTCATGATAGAAAGATCAGTCTCTTAGAGATTGGTCTTTCTTTTTATCTAGTTATACCTTATGTAAGATGGTTGTAAATTGCTTTCTATAATCAGAAGGACTCTTTTTAGTAATATCTTTAAAAATCCTATTGAAATGTGATATATTATTAAATCCACTTTCGAAGGAAATATTGGTAATGCTAAGTTGTTGTTCTGTCAATAACTTACAAGCATGGACAATTCTAATCTCATTGACAAATCGTGTAAACTTCTTTCCAGAAATTCTTTTAAAATATCTACAAAAAGATGGAACAGTCATGTTAGCAAGTTCCGCTATCTCATCGAGCGATATAACTTCCTTAAAATTATTCTGAACGTAATCATAGATGACATTAATTCTGTTGTTATCTGTGTTCTCTACTTCGAATGTATAGCCGTCAGCATTTAGAACATCATATTCCTCCGTCCAAGCCATATCCTGAAGTATACACAGCAGCTCTATCACCTTTGCAAACTTATCTAACCAAACCAACTTTTCCATTCTAGCACCTATCTCTTCCTTTGCCTTACCCCGAAAAGCAATTCCAGCTTTAGCTCTGTAAAGTAGTTGACTGATATCTTGCATTTCTTCTAAACCAAAAAATCCAGCACCAAAACAATCACTATCAAACTGAATTATTGTTTCTGAATCATTTCCTGTAAGTCGATCCGTAAATCCGGTATGTGGCAACATCGATCCTATAAGTACTAAATCTCCTGACTGATAATAGGATAGGTGATTGCCTATATGACGTTTGCCACTTCCTCCATTGACATAAACCATCTCTATCTCAGGATGAAAATGCCAAAAAGGAGGCTTCGCATGTGGAGAAGGTTCATTATAATGCTTTACAGAAAATGAGCTACCAAATTCTGTGAGTACTTTTTCTAATGACGGTTTTCTTAGCCCTAACATATTATAAATTTGTTGATATAAATTTAAGCACGCTTAGGTTTACTTATCTACTGTATATTTGCACAAGGTAATACTATATTAACCTTGAAGCTCTTTTATTTATTTAAATTAAAGGTAATACACCATACAAAAGTGTATTTAGGCATTATTCAATTTTATCTATAATCTCATGAAATAAGTAACATAGAAGATTTTATATACTGCATCTATTCTCTAATAGTATCAAAAAAAAAGCGGAAGACTAGGTCTATCCGCTGGTAATGCTAAAAATGTTAAAGGGTGTGTTTCTCAATGATTCTCTATTAAAGAAATTTCTTTCCTCGACAAAAGAGTCATCTAATAAGGGTGTTATAAAATTCTCAATATAAATATAAGGTGTTAAAGGTGTTTGCTGCTATTAAGCTTGGGTGCTAGCTTTCATTGCCTTTGCAATTGTACTTTTAAGACGCGAGCACAACTACTTGTCACATGTTTAATACTACACTTAGGTCTATTTGCAAAGCGCTATACAATTACTATAATATTATAAGATCTTAATAGGGGGTATAGATTACTAGCTCTCATTATAAACAACTCTATAAATTACATCAGCAAAGTCATCTGAAATTAAGAGTGAGCCATCAGGCATCCACTCCATATCTACTGGTCTTCCCCATACATCATCTGTAGTCTTATCTAACCATCCTTCGATAAAAGGTTTATAGTTACTTCCTTTACCTCCTTCAGTATTCACCATAGAAACTTGGTATCCTATTTTTTTACTTCTATTCCAGGAACCATGTTCTGCTACTAATGCAATATTTTTGTAGGCATCTGGAAAATTAGATGCTGTGCAAAACTCCATTCCTAATGGTGCAGAATGGGGGCCCATATTCTGAGCAGGAGCTGTATAATCTGAGCAAGACTTCCCTTCTCCGAAATCAGGATCAGGAGTATCCCCTTGGTGACAATAAGGATAACCAAAATGCATTCCTTTATCCTCAGTTGCATGATTCAATTCACAAGCTGGCATATCATCACCCATCATATCTCTACCATTATCTGTAAACCACAGATTCCCAGTTTGTGGATGCCAATTAAAACCTACCGTATTTCTAATTCCTCTATGAACTATTTCGAAATTACTGCCATCAGGATCTATCCTAGTAATACTGGCATATACTTGTTCTTCTCGATCGCAAATATTACATGGGGCTCCTACGGGAACATATAATTTCCCATCAGGACCAAAAGCAATATATTTCCAACCATGGTGCTTATCCGTCGGGTAATCCCCTTTGACAACTATAGGCTCACCTGGATTTTCTAACTTGCTCGCTACATCTTCTATTTTTAGAATTTTGTCTACCTCAGCTATATATAAGTCACCGTCTCTGTAAGCTACTCCGTTAGGCATATTACCATCCGTAAGCAGTATATATTGCTTATCTATCTTATTATCACCATCTGTATCTTTTAGTGCATACACAGAACCTTCATCTCTAGTGCCTACATAAAGTGTTCCATCGGGTGCTAAGCTCATGGATCTAGCATTGACTACATCTTTAGCATAAATTTCTATAGAAAAACCATCAGGTAACTTGAGGGTCTCCAGCGGCAATCCACTACCCTCGTTTTTCTCTGCTCTGTTCTTAGTAACTTTTTTCTTTGGTGGATTTACAGATCCATTACAGGCTATCAGTAGTGCAAGAAAGATAAATTTATACATGTCAAAATTTTATTAAGTACTTAAAAAACTATTCTTCAGAATTATTATATCGTAGAGGTGCAGTATACATCATTAAAAGTAAAAGTCATACCAACTACTAGATAACTATTCCTATAATGGAATGTTCACTAAACTGTCCCACAAGTTTCTAGTTGGTCCCTCTTACTGGTTCTAATTTAAGAGTACGTATTAAGGTGTCGATAAGTTGTTCGTCTCTGAATGCACCAGGCATTTTTATTAAGCTTCCATTTTTTATTCTATGCAATCTGTTTAAATAAAAACTAAAATCATCAGCACCCAGCACCTTATCTTTCCATGACTTATAAAATAAAGAAAAATATTCTTGTCCAAGTTTAAAATCTCCCGAATGATGAAACACCATCCATGGAGCAGTATTGGCTTCAGATCCATATCTTGTAATGGAAGGATAACCGTAAGTATCAAGATAAGCTTTTATTTTTTTTATATTGACCTTATCCTGCATAACCATAGCTCGCTCATTTTCTTGAACTTCTGGACTAGAATGGCCATATTTTTGTATTAGTTCCTTAGTCTTTTTTCTATAGACCTGGTCTCTATACATTATAGCTTCTAGATATTTTTGTTTGGCACCATCTGTATCTAAAGCATCAACTTCGTTTTGTATATTATTTGTTTCTGAATCTTCGCAAGCAAATAAAAACAGACTTATCATAAGTAAAAACAGTCCTCTATATATCATAGTCTAAAACTAAGATTTCTTTTTATGAAAAAGAAAAATATAAAATGTCTTCTAGTTTTATTAATTTCCATAGTTATTATAAATGACAATAAATTATCCACACTAGATCCAATCGCTATGCTGAAAAATATAATTTTTTACATCATTCTATTTCTACCTCTATCTGCCTTCACACAGAATTATAATGGATTTTTTAATTTCAAATTTGTAGATAGCACAGCTCAGCTTATTCTAGAAGTACCTGAAGAAAAGATCGGCTATTCTTTTTTGTATGTCAATAGCCTTGCTGCAGGAATAGGATCAAATGACATAGGTCTGGATCGAGGACAACTAGGCGATACCCGAGTAGTTTCTTTTTACAGATCAGGAAACAAGTTACTCTTACTAGAAAAAAATCTGAAATATAGAGCAGTCAGTGATAATGCACTAGAGCAAAAAGCAGTAGAAGAGGCTTTTGCTCAATCCGTAATATGGGGTTTTAAAATTATGGAAAATTCTGGTGGCAACTACTATATAGATCTAAGTGCTTTCTTACTGAGGGATGCACATGGTATTGCTAGAACTTTAGCGAATAAGCAACAGGGCGCTTACAAATTAGACAAGGAGAAATCCGCTATATACATAGAACAATTAGCTAACTTTCCTAAGAATACAGAATTCGAGGCACTGCTTACTTTTACAGGAGAACCAAAAGGAGCTTATATAAGATCTGTAAGTCCAAGTTCTGATCTTGTGTCCGTAAGACAACACCATTCTTTTATAGAATTGCCTGATGACAATTACCAACCTAGAACTTTCTATCCTGCATCAGGATATTCTCCGCATACCTATTACGATTATGCAACATCTATAGATGCGCCTCTTCAAAAAAAGTTTATTAAGAGACATAGACTAGAAAAGAAAAATCCAGAAGCTATTCTATCAGAAGCGGTAGAACCTATTATCTATTATATAGATCCAGGTTGTCCCGAACCTATCAAGTCTGCTCTTATCGAAGGGGCCTCCTGGTGGGATCAAGCTTTCGAAGCTGCCGGATATAAAGATGCATTCCAAGTCAAGGAATTACCAGAAGGTGCTAGTCCATTGGATATTCGATACAATATGATTCAGTGGGTTCATAGAAGTACTAGAGGATGGTCTTATGGTGCGTCGGTTGCTGATCCACGAACGGGAGAAATTATAAAGGGACATGTATCACTCGGTTCTCTTCGAGTGCGACAAGATTATATGATAGCTCAGGGAATACTCTCCTCTTATAATGAAGAAAGTGATGATCCTCGCATGCTGGAATTGTCCCTAGCACGGTTACGTCAGTTATCTGCTCATGAAGTAGGCCACACTATAGGACTAGCTCATAATTTTGCTTCGTCTGTAAATGATAGAGCTTCTGTAATGGACTATCCGCATCCTTACATAATTGCTGAGAAAGACAAATCTATAAATATGGAAAATGCCTACGGAATAAGTATAGGTGCATGGGACAAACGTTCTATAATTTTTGGCTACAGTTCTATTCCAAGAGGTAGCTCAGAGAAAGCATATCTAGAATCTATTCTAGCAGAAAATGAAGAAAAAGAATTTCTCTACATAACAGATCAAGATGCAAGACCAGTAGGTGGCGCACACCCCTATGCTCACCTGTGGGATAACGGCACAGATCCTATAGAAGAACTATCTAGAATAAGTATGCTTAGAAAAGATGTCTTATCTAGAATGGGAACTAATAGCATACCTGATGGCACTCCATATTCTGAGATAGAGAAACTTATCGTACCAGCTTACCTGATGCACAGGTACCAAGTAGAAGCAGTGGCTAAGATGATAGGAGGAATAGATTATGCTTACACGATAAAAAATAAAAATAACAATGTCAATAATAAAAAAGTAGATATCCAACAACAAGAAAAAGCTCTAACAGAATTACTATCGACATTGGATCATGACTTTCTGCAATTCCCTGACAATCTAGTTAAGGTAATTACACCATCTGCTTTTGGCTACCCGAGAGATAGAGAAACATTTAAAGGACATACTGGAGTTGCTTTTGATCCTTTGGCTGCAGCTGAGTCATCTGCTAATCATACATTAACCTACCTATTACACCCTCAACGACTTACTAGAATATATCTGCAAGAAGAAGGTAAGTGGACTTTAGATAATTATCTAGGCGAAATACAGGAACACATAAATGGGATAAAAGAAGATGATATAAATACAGGTATGATGTTAGATAAATTATTGTTTATCCATCTGATGAAGTTGTCAGAAAATAAAAATACGAATAAACAAGTCAATGCACTAGCCCTGTTTCACTATAATGCTATGACCAGGTATCAATCTAAAAAAGATTATAAAAAAGAGCTTGCGGCCCACAATCAATATTTGATAAAGATGTCTACCAACTTCTTAAATGATCCTGCTAGTTTCGTCTTACCTAGTATCCCTGATTTACCTCCGGGGTCCCCTATAGGTTGTCACTAGTTTGTATACTTATAAGTCGGATAGTGGATAGATCTATTATTATCAGTATAAAAGAAAAAATAATCACCTATATAATGTATTTCTATCCTGTTATTGGATATGCACAATGGGAGTAAAAGCCGATTCTAAAATATAAATGTGAAGAATATAATCTGTATGAGAATCATGTCAGTTACTATTTGAAGGTAATTCCTTCATAATTCATTTAATGAATAATCGTAATGTTTCCTGTCATTTGAAGTAGGTTGTTACCAGAGATATAATCCAATTTATAGACATATACACCTGGACCAATCCTCGAGCCATTATAGCTGCCATCCCATCCATTAAAATGAATTTATTTGAAACTTAGTATTTAGTAATCGTAATCTCAAACATTATCTCTTATCGTTATAGTCGGCTTATAAGTCTCTATCTTAGCATGGAAAGGATAAGAATTCAGTGTAGTTATACAAGATAAAAACGGCTTTATGCGTTAGTGGGTAATGGAACTGAGTATTCGCTCCTACACTAAACTTTTAATCGCCTGCATTTTTCTAGCCTTACTGCCTGGATGTACCTCTTACAAATATAGTTATACAGAAGAAAATCTTCCAGAATACTTCTATAATTATGACATCGAATCCAAGGCAGCAGATAAAAATACACTTAAGGTAGCTAGCTTCAATATTGAATTTTCTCTAAGGATTGACGAGGCTATAGAATTACTTTCTTCTGATGCTGATACTGATGATATAGATATATTAATGCTGCAAGAAATGGATGAAATCGCAACAGCTCATATTGCGAAAGCACTGCATATGTCCTACATCTATTACCCAGCGATATATCATCCTAAGTATAAAAAAAATGTAGGCACCGCTATTCTATCAAGATTTCCTATTACTCAAAAAAGTAAAATTATATTACCACATCCTAGTAGCTATCCTAAAGTAGCCAAATGGAAAAACTATAAGTTCAATAAAATAGCTACGCACGCTACGATAGAAATACGCGGCAAGGTTATAGCTCTGTATAGTCTTCATACGGCTGCATTCAATACCACTCAAAAAAAATGGGATTGCTCGACTAAGATAGCACATCATGCCAAGAAGCATAAATACAGTTACATTATAGTAGGCGGAGATTTTAATAGCATGGGACAAACAGATATACAAGCTAGTATAGATCCTTTTCTTCAGGAAAACTATATCTGGAGTAGTAGAGATATAGGTCATTCTGGAAATCACAAAAGAGCCTTACTTGCATTTATCCCCGCTGAAGCCTTTGTGCTAGATCATATTGTAAGCAAAGGATTCAAATTAATCGATAGTGGCAAACTGTCGGCGGTCGACATAAGTGACCATGATCTCATTTGGACAGAATTAGAGATAAAGTAACTACTTCATCATCATCTTTGTACCATAGCGTATGGCGACTAAGAGCACTACGAAAATAATAACTACATAGTAGAAGGGCATAAAGGTAATGGCTATGATATGGGTCTTATCGAATACCCACATAAGAATAAGTATCGCAGCAATAACCATTATAAGACCTGTTATTTTTCCAAAGCCAGGTATATCTTCAAAACACACATTCTTTCTGATAAGTGCAAGCGTAGCTATCATAGAAATTACTGGTAATATCTGCGTAAACATATTAGTCTCCATAATACTAATACGCTCAAAAAAGAAAAGGTATATACTCAAGGTTATTGCAAATATACCTGGTATACAAACTAGGAATACTAATACGGAATAAAGATATTTCCAAGGGGAAATATCACCATCCCCTCTACCAAATATATAGGCTAAAAAAGCAGTAAGTGGAACCGAAATAAAATAAAACAATATGACTGAAGGATTCTCTGAAAGCATATTGAAAAAATCTCCTAAAGTCATATTGTTCTTTTATGGTTCTATATTTATTCTATCTATTAATATGGATATTTACACTGTAAAAAGTAGCCTACAATCCCATCAATAATTCCACAGGATTTTCTAACAAGTTCTTCACTTTTACAAGGAAACTTACAGAAGTACTTCCATCTATTACTCTGTGGTCATACGATAGCGCAAGATACATCATCGGTCTTATTTTAACCTCTCCATTTATAGCCATCGGACGCTGTACAATATTATGCATCCCTAAGATAGCTGACTGCGGTTGATTTAGAATAGGCGTACTCATCATAGATCCGAAGATACCTCCATTCGTTATAGTAAATGTTCCACCTTTCATCTCATCTAAGGTAAGCGATCCTTCTCTAGCTTTTATAGCAAGTGCTTTTATGGCAGATTCTATCTCATCAAATCTAAGGCTTTCGACATTATGCACCGGAGGAACAACGAGTCCTGTAGGCGTAGAAATAGCTATAGAAATATCTACAAAGTTATTGTATATAATTTCGTTCCCATCTAGGATAGCATTTACATCCGGCATATCCATTAGCGCAGATGCACAGGCTTTAGCAAACAGGGACATGAATCCTAATTTGATACCGTACTTTTCTACAAATTTCTCCTGATGTTTCTTTCTTAATGCCATGATCTCTGTCATGTCTACCTCGTTAAAAGTAGTCAGCATCGCCGTATCGTTTTTGGCAGCGACTAATCGAGAAGCAATTGTTCTCCTCATTCTCGACATTTTCTTTCTTTCTGTTGTTCTAGAAAATGCGGCTGATGTACTAGGCTTAACTGAGGCTGGACTTAAAGATTCTTTTTTCTGCGCAGATTGCGCATCGGCTTTAGTAATTCTGCCATCTTTCCCTGATCCACTCACTTGAGAGGGATCTATATCTTTTTCTCTTAGTATTTTTCCAGCTGATGGTGACGGATGACCAGATGCATAAGAATCTGATTTTTTTACTTCTGGTGCTGCTGTAGCTGGAGCTTCTTTCGTTGGCTCTGGAGCTGGTGTATTTTCTTTACTTACTGGAGTGTCAGAACTATTTCCCGTTGGCGCAGCTACTGATGTATCTATCTTTGCTACTAGGGCTCCGATTTCTAGATCATCCCCTTCGGCAGCAACATAGATTAGTTTTCCTGCTGCCTCTGCTGGAAATTCTAGTGTTGCTTTATCTGATTCGAATTCGCAGATCGGTTCGTCTATATTGACATAATCACCATCTGACTTTAGCCACTGAGATAGGGTTACTTCTGTAATAGATTCCCCTATAGTAGGCACTTTCATTTCTATGACACTCATATTGTACTTTTTATAGTTAATCTAAAGTAAATAAGAATTCTTAATAATAGCATACTTTTGATTGTCAAAGTGATAATTATTTAGGTTAGCTGTAACATATTTTTAGACAAGCTTAAATATTGCAATTTATTTATACTCAAGGAAACTTTAATTGGATTTCTAGTATTACAATAATATACATGCAGCAGATATTTACAAAGAAAGAAGCTATACAGAAGTTCAATCAACTCGGGAAACAAAGAACGCCATTCTTTTTTGCAATAGACTATAAGATGAATAAGATTATCATCTCAAGGGCAAACGCAACATATCCCGGTCTTCTTTACCAGATTAATGATCAGAAAAACTACATTAACTCCCCTATTGTTGAAACTACAAAACTGTCTTTCTTAGCTATACAATTTGAAGAATATAGGGAAGCTTTTGACATAGCACAAAAAGAACTTAACTACGGCAATAGCTTTCTACTAAATCTCACCTTCCCCTCTGAGATAACTTCTTCTAACTCTTTGCTAGAAATATTCCACAAGGCACAGGCTAAATATAAGGTACATCTCCCTGGCATCTGTACCGTATTTTCTCCTGAGACTTTTGTCAAAATAAAAAATGACAAAATATCATCTTACCCCATGAAGGGGACCATAGATGCCGCTATACCTCAGGCCAAAGAGATATTACTGCACGACCAGAAAGAACTCGCTGAGCATAGCACCATAGTAGACCTTATAAGGAATGACCTAAGTATTATTTCTTCTAATGTAAAAGTGACAAAGTTCAGATATCTCGATCTTATCAAAAGTGATAATAAAGATCTCTATCAGATGAGCTCCGAAATCCAAGGTGATCTTCCAGATAATTTTTACAATAGCCTAGGAGAACTATTTTTCTCTCTCCTACCCGCGGGAAGTATATCTGGAGCTCCTAAGGCGAAAACACTAGAAATAATAGATAACATAGAACAGGATGATCGTTCTTATTATACTGGTATTTGCGGTTTTTTTGACGGAACAAACTTAGATTCAGGTGTTATGATTCGTTATATAGAGCAGAAAAATGATACCTTATACTATAGGAGTGGAGGCGGCATAACGGCAATGAGTAATGCCACCTCAGAATACCAAGAACTATTAGATAAAATATATGTCCCGCTTACTGGAAACCATAAGAATAGTCAACGGAAGAGTACAGAATATACATTATCACAACCGACGATGTAAGCATAGTAGAAAAATATATTTTCAAGATACGGACCTACTAGATCTAAGAAAATATATTATCATTCCTAAATTCTATCGTAAAGGTATTGTGAAATGTAGAATTAGCTACAATGAAACTATACAGCATATCACGTACGAACACTACAAAATCAAAAAAGTAAAAACCTTACAATTAGTTTATAGTGATGAGATAGATTATCAACATAAGGAAGAAGATCGTGAAGCATTAAAAGAACTTTATTCAGCTAGGGGAAAATCCGATGATATTATTATTGTAAAAAAAGGTATAGTAACGGATTCCTATTATTGCAATCTAGCTTTCTTAAGAAACAAACAATGGTTCACACCTGCTAATCCTCTTCTACATGGAACTAGAAGAGCACAACTTCTGGAACGCAAAAAAATAAAGACCGCCAGCATAAAAGCTACTCACATTCACAAATATGAAAAGGTAAGTCTTTTCAACAGTATGATTCCTTTTGGGAAAGTTGTTGTAGACATTTCTAAGTCGGCAGTCAAGAAATAAATAAAATTCCTATGGTTTTTAAAATTAAAGTATCTACTATTTACAAATGTTCATTAGAAAGAGCATTTAAGACAGGAATGTTGTGTGATGTAACAAAAGTCCATTCAGGATATAGAATTATACCTAAGGTAACACATACTACAGAGGATAAAAATTGGGGAAAAATAGGATCAAGTAAAAAAATATTTGTAGCAAGATCAATAACACAAAAAGGTGGTTTTGCTTTCGTAGATAATGTACAGGAAAGAGTAGAGAATGAATATTGGAAACTCCAACTTGACGAATTTCAGTCATGGATGGCTGGATTTTATAAATTCATAGGTGAATGGGAAACAACTCAATTAGAAGAAGGAAAAATTTTGGTCAATTATACCTATTCACTATATGCAAACAAACCTCAATTCTATTTAATAAATTGGCTATTTGCCAAACTATTTTGGAAAAGCTATATGAAAAATGTCCTAAACAATATTGAAGTAATGGCTTATAACAAAGAACCCTATCTATATAAATAGAAAAAATCCGAACCGCTAACATAGTTAAGAAGTAAGAGTTCATTAGACCATCCTACTATTTCCATAATATTGTCAAAGCCAATTACACACTATCCGAAATCTTATAAGACCATCCTTAAATTATACGCAATTCATCTCTTAATCATATCGCTATCTATCTTGGAATTACCGATACCTCACTAATTCGGATTAGAAAAGAAAAATAAATTCCTTTCTTGTCATATGCTAAGTTTTTGAAATCCTAGAAGATATACCTTTGTTAGGCAATGAT